>WHTH01000019.1 GCA_009377865.1 Pseudonocardiaceae bacterium
CGCGGCGTGCCGCGTCGATGATCCGCTCGATCGACAGGTAGCTCTCCGCCGCAGCCGTGGGTCCGATGCGGACCGAGACGTCGGCCTCGCGCACGTGCCGCGCACCGGCGTCGGCGTCGCTGTAGACGGCGACCGATCGGACGCCCAGTGACCGCAGCGTGCGGATCACCCGGACGGCGATCTCGCCGCGGTTGGCGATCAGGACGGTGTCGAACATCGGGTGGGAGCCGCCCTCACATCCGGAAGACGCCGTAGCGGACTGGGTCCAGCGGCGCGTTCGCGGCGGCGGACAGACCGAGCCCGAGAACCGTGCGGGTGTCGGCGGGGTCGATCACGCCGTCGTCCCACAGCCGCGCGGTGGCGTAGTAGGGGTTGCCCTGCTCCTCGTACTGCTCGCGGATCGGCCGGGTGTACTCGGCTTCGTCGTCGGCGGACCATTCCTGGCCGCGCGCCTCGAGCTGGTCGCGGCGCACCGTGGCGAGCACCGACGCGGCCTGCTCACCGCCCATCACCGAGATGCGGGCGTTGGGCCACGTCCACAGCAAGCGGGGGGAGTAGGCACGACCGCACATCGAGTAGTTGCCGGCACCGAACGAGCCTCCGATCACGACCGTGAACTTGGGCACCCGGGCGCAAGCCGTCGCTGTGACCATCTTCGCGCCGTGCTTGGCGATCCCGCCCGCTTCGTACTCGCGGCCCACCATGAACCCGGAGATGTTCTGCAGGTACACCAGCGGGATCGACCGCTGGTCGCACAGCTCGATGAAGTGCGCGCCCTTCATGGCCGACTCGGAGAACAGGATCCCGTTGTTTGCGACGACGCCGACCGGGTGGCCGTGGATCCGCGCGAAGCCCGTGACCAGCGTCGTCCCGTACTCGCGTTTGAACTCGGCGAAACCGCTGCCGTCGACGATCCGCGCGACGACCTCGCGGACGTCGTACTGCGTGCGGGAGTCGGTGGGAACCACGCCGTAGAGCTCGCCAGGGCCCACCACCGGCTCGACGGTGGGTGCGACGTCCCACGGCCGTGGCGCGCGGGGACCGAGCGTGGCGACGATGGAGCGGACGAGTTGCAGCGCATGCGCGTCGTCGTCGGCCAGGTGGTCGGTGACCCCGGAGGTGCCCGAGTGCAGCGCCCCGCCGCCGAGCACTTCGGCGCTGACCTCCTCGCCGGTGGCGGCCTTCACCAGCGGCGGGCCGCCCAGAAAGATCGTGCCCTGGTTGCGCACGATGACGGCCTCGTCGCTCATCGCAGGTACGTACGCCCCACCTGCCGTGCAGGAGCCGAGCACCGCGGCGATCTGGCCGATGCCGCGGGCGGACATGGTGGCCTGGTTGTAGAAGATCCGACCGAAGTGCTCGCGATCGGGGAACACCTCGTCCTGCCGTGCCAGGTTCGCCCCGCCGGAGTCGACCAGGTATACGCACGGCAGCTGGTTGTGCAGCGCCACCTCCTGTGCCCGCAGGTGTTTCTTGACAGTCATCGGGTAGTAGGTGCCGCCCTTGACCGTGGCGTCGTTGGCGACGACGACGCACTCCCGCCCGGAGATCCGGCCGATGCCGGTGATGATCCCCGCACCGGGCGCTTCGCCGTCGTAGAGCTCGTGCGCTGCCAGCGGGGAGAGTTCGAGGAACGGCGACGCGGGATCGAGCAGCGAGTCGACCCGGTCGCGGGGCAGCAGCTTGCCACGCTCGATGTGCCGGGTCCGCGCCTTCTCGGGCCCACCGATCCGGGCCGCGGCGAGGTGCTTGTCGAGCTGCTCGACCAGCGCCGCGTGCCCGTCGACGTTGCGCCGGTAGGACTCGCTGCCCGGATCGCAGCTGCTGCCCAACGCTGGTGCGTCCATCCCTGCCGATCTCTGCGTCAACGACCACCAACCCCGATACGCCGATGTTAGCGCTCATTAACTAAGTCGTCTAGCATGCCCGACATGGCGACACCGGTGCGGCCGCAGCGCTCGTCGTCACGGCCTGCGGAGATCCTCGACGCCGCTGCCGTGCTGTTCGCCGACCGCGGTTTCCACGGTGTCTCCATCGAGGACATCGGACGAGCGGTGGGCATCTCCGGGCCGGGGCTCTACCGGCATTTCCCCGGCAAGGAGTCGGTGCTGGCCCGGATGCTGCTCGGGGTCAGCGAGCGGCTGGTGACCGGTGGCCGCGAGCGGGTCGACGCCGCTGCCGCCCCCGATGCCGCGCTCGATGCGCTGATCCGCGGCCACATCGAGTTCGCGCTGTCCGAGCCGGCGCTGATCACCGTGCACGACCGGGAACTGGGCAACGTGCCAGAGACCGACCGCCGCAAGGTCCGGCGGCTGCAGCGCAGCTACGTCGAGCAGTGGGTGGGAGTGCTCGCGCAGCTGTCCCCCGAGCTTCCGGCCGCGACACTGCGTTCGGCCACCCACGCCACCTTCGGGCTGCTCAACTCCACCCCGCACAGCGCCCGCGCGGTCGATCGGGACGCGATGGGCCGGATGCTGCACGGCATGGCGCACGGCGCCTTGTCCAGCGTCGTCACGGGCTAGCTGCCCGCGCACCCCGATCTCGCGCGACATCACTGCTCCGCCGCGAAGGGGACCTACGCCTCGTCCAATGAGGCAAAGGACTCCTTCGCGACAGGGGGCGTGCCACGAAGGCCCCCTTGGCGGCTACCGGAAGAAAGCAAGCAATCACGCTTGCTTTTTTCGAAGCGGCCTGCAACCGTTCCCTCGCTGGCCGAGACCCGGGCCGAGCGCCCGCAGGAGTTGCGAGTGACCGATCCGTTCGAGACCGCAGAGCGGCAGGCGTTGCGCGGCACGGTGCGCGAGTTCGTCGAGGCCGACGCACTGCCGGGTCTCGAGGAGTGGGAGCGGTCCGGCGAACTGCCGCGTGAGCTGCACCGGCGCGCCGGGGAGCTCGGCCTGCTCGGGGTCGCCTTCCCGGAGGACGTCGGCGGCGGTGGCGGCGATCTCGCCGATGCGATCACCGTCGTCGAGGCGATCCACGAGGCCGGTGGCAGCGGCGGTCTGGTCGCCTCGTTGCTCACCTGCGGGATCGCGCTGCCCCATATCGTCGACGGCGGGGATGCGGCGCAGATCGACCGCTGGGTACGGCCCACGCTGGGCGGCGAGATGATCGGGTCGCTGGCGATCACCGAACCCGGCGGTGGGTCCGACGTCGCCTCGATCCGCACCACGGCCCGTCGTGACGGTGATTGCTACGTCGTCGACGGCGCGAAGACCTACATCACCTCCGGATGCCGCGCCGACTTCGTCACCACAGCAGTGCGCACCGGTGACGCCGGGGCGGGCGGGATCTCGCTGCTCGTGGTGGAGCGCAACACTCCCGGTTTCACGGTGTCCCGCAAGCTGGAGAAGATGGGCTGGCTGTGCTCGGACACCGCCGAGCTGACCTTCGACGGCTGTCGGGTACCCGTGTCCAACCTGGTCGGGGCAGCGGGCACCGGCTTCGCCCAGCTCGCCCGCCACTTCGTCAGCGAGCGACTGACGCTGGCCGTGCAGGCCTACGCCACCGCCCAGCGTGCGCTCGACCTCTCGCTGGAGTGGTGCCGGATGCGGGAGACGTTCGGCGAGCCGCTGATCCGCCGCCAACTCGTGCAGCACACGCTGGTCGAGATGGCCCGCAAGATCGACGTCGCACGCCGGTACACCCGAAGCGTCGCGCTGAGCCACCTCGACGGGTACGACGCGATCGCGGAGGTCTGTTTCGCCAAGAACACCGCGGTCGAGGCGGGCCAGTGGGTGGTCGACCAGGCGGTGCAGCTGCACGGCGGTCTGGGTTACATGCGGGAGGCGGAGATCGAGCGACACTACCGCGACATGCGGATCCTGCCGATCGGCGGAGGCAGCTCGGAGATCCTGACCGGGCTGGCCGCCAAGCGTCTGGGGTATACCCGATGACCGTGCTTGCGTCCACAGTGGATCTGGCGGGTCCCGAGTGCGTCGCCAACCGCGACGCCATGCTCGGCAAGCTCGCCGAGGTCGACGCCGAGCACGCCAAAGCGGTCGCGGGCGGTGGCGAGAAGTACGTGGCCCGGCACCACGATCGCGGCAAGCTGCTGCCGCGCGAGCGCATCGAGCTGCTGCTCGATCCCGACTCGCCCTTCCTGGAGCTCTCGCCACTGGCAGCGTGGGGCAGCGACTACGCGGTCGGTGCCAGCCTGGTCACCGGGATCGGAGTCATCGAGGGCGTCGAGTGCCTGATCAGTGCGAGCGATCCGACGGTGCGCGGCGGGTCGAGTAACCCGTGGACGGCACGCAAGACCTATCGGGCGGCCGACATCGCCGCGCAGAACCGGCTACCGGTGATCAACCTGGTGGAGTCGGGTGGGGCGGACCTGCCGACCCAGAAGGAGATCTTCATCCCCGGCGGCCGGATCTTCCGCGACCTCACCCGGTCATCGGCCGCTCGGGTGCCCACCGTCGCGCTGGTGTTCGGCAACTCCACCGCCGGGGGGGCCTACCTGCCCGGGATGTCCGACTATGTGGTGATGGTCAAGGAGCGCGCCAAGGTGTTCCTCGGCGGTCCGCCGCTGGTGAAGATGGCCACCGGGGAGGAGTCCGACGACGAGTCGCTGGGCGGTGCCGAGATGCACTCCCGCACCTCCGGGCTGGCCGACTACCTCGCCCTCGATGAGCCGGACGCACTGCGGATCGGCCGTTCGATCATCCGGAGGCTCAACTGGCGCAAGCAGGGCCCGGCGCCCGTCGACTGCTATGACGAGCCCCGTTACGACGCCGAGGACCTGCTCGGCATCGTGCCGGCCGAGCCGCGGTACGACCCGGAGGAGCTGCTCGGGATCGTTCCGGAGGACCTGCGCAACCCGTTCGACCCGCGGGACGTGCTCGCCCGGGTGGTCGACGGCTCGGACTTCGACGAGTTCAAGCCGCGCTACGGCCCGAGTCTGGTCACCGGCTGGGCCACGCTGCACGGCTACCCGGTCGGCTTCTTGGCCAACGCGCAGGGCGTGCTGTTCAGCGAGGAGTCGCAGAAGGCCGCGCAGTTCATCCAGCTCGCCAACCAGGCCGACACCCCGCTGGTCTTCCTGCACAACACCACCGGCTACATGGTCGGCCGCGACTACGAGCAGGGCGGCATCATCAAGCACGGCGCGATGATGATCAACGCGGTGTCCAACAGCCGGGTACCGCACCTGTCGATCCTGATGGGGGCCTCCTACGGTGCCGGGCACTACGGCATGTGCGGCCGCGCCTATGACCCGAGGTTCCTGTTCGCCTGGCCGTCGGCGAAGTCGGCCGTGATGGGCCCGCAGCAGCTCGCCGGGGTGCTGTCGATCGTGGCCCGGCAGTCCGCCGCGGCCGCGGGCCGGGACTACGACGAGGCGGGCGATGCCGCGATGCGGGAGGCGGTGGAGAACCAGATCGAGGCCGAGTCGATGCCGATGTTCCTGTCCGGGCGGCTCTACGACGACGGGATCATCGATCCGCGCGACACCCGCACCGTACTCGGCATGTGCCTTTCCGTCATCCACAATGGACCGATCTCGGGCGCCGGGGGCTTCGGCGTCTTCCGGATGTGACGGGACATGATCAGCAGGCTGCTCGTCGCCAACCGCGGCGAGATCGCGAGGCGGGTGTTCCGGAGTTGCCGCGACGCCGGGATCGGCACGGTCGCGGTGTTCTCCGACCACGACGCCGATGCACCACACGTCCACGACGCCGATGTGGCGGTGCGGCTGCCCGGCGTCACACCGGCGCAGACCTACCTGCGGTCCGACCTGCTGCTCGGGGCGGCTGCGGCATCGGGAGCCGACGCCGTCCACCCCGGTTACGGGTTCCTGTCCGAGCGCGCGGACTTCGCCCGCGCCGTCGAGGCAGCCGGGCTGACGTGGGTCGGGCCGCCGCCGACCGCGATCGAGCAGATGGGCTCCAAGATCGGGGCGAAGCGGCTGATGGCGCAGGCCGGAGTGCCGGTGCTGACCGAACTGGACCCGGCCGCGGTGACCGAGGCCGACCTGCCGGTGCTGGTCAAGGCCTCCGCAGGCGGCGGCGGACGTGGGATGAGGGTGGTGCGCTCGCTGCCCGAGCTGCCCGGTGAGGTGTCGGCCGCGAGCGCCGAGGCGCGGGCGGCGTTCGGCGACCCGACGGTGTGCTGCGAGCCCTACCTCGAGCGCGGCCGTCATATCGAGGTGCAGCTGCTCGCCGATGCGCTCGGCACGGCCTGGACCGTGGGGGAACGGGAATGTTCGATCCAGCGCCGGCATCAGAAGGTCGTCGAGGAGACCCCCTCGCCGTTGGTCGACGAGCTGCTGCGCGGCAAGCTTTTCGAGGCCGCCCGCGCCGCCGTCACGGCCATCGGCTACATCGGCGCCGGAACGGTGGAGTTCCTCGCCGACGAGGACGGCCGGTTCTTCTTCCTCGAGACCAACACCCGGCTGCAGGTCGAGCACCCGGTCACGGAGTGTGTGACCGGCCTGGATCTCGTGGCGCTGCAACTGCGGATCGCGCAGCGGGCTGCGCTGCCCGCCGAACCGCCGCAGCCGCGTGGACACGCCATCGAGGTGCGGCTCTACGCCGAGGATCCCGCCGCCGACTGGCGGCCACAGAGCGGGACGCTGCACCGGTTCGCGGTCCCCGGCGTCGACGCCGAGTTCGCCGTGCCACCTGCCTACGGCCGCCGGCTCGAGGGTGACAGGGCGAGCCTCCGGCTCGACGGGGGGGTGGTGGACGGCTCGGTCGTGGGGGTGCACTACGACCCGATGCTGGCCAAGCTCATCGGCTGGGCACCCACCCGTGACGAGGCCGCCCGGCGGCTGGCGACCGCGCTGACAACCACCCACATCCACGGCCTGGTCACCAACCGCGACCTGCTGGTGCGGGTGCTGCGCCATCCGGCGTTCCTCGCGGGCGAGACCGACACCGCGTTCTTCGACCGCCACGGGCTCGCCGCGCTCGCCGAACCGCTGGCGGGCAAGGACGCCGAGGACTTGTCGGCGCTGGCCGCCGCGCTGGCGGACGCCGCGGCCAACCGCGCCGCTGCCCGGACCGGTGGCGGCCTGCCGAGCGGGTGGCGCAACGTGGCGTCGCGACCCCAGGTCAAGTACTACCGGGTGGGGGAGCGGGATCTCGAGGTGCGCTACCGGATCTCCCGCGAAGGGCTGCGCGCCGAGGACCACCCCGACGTGGCGCTGGTCGATGCCATCCCGGAGCGGGTCGTGCTCGACGTGGCAGGGGTGCGGCGCAGCTTCGACGTCGCGGCCCATCCGGGCCTGGTCGGCGTCGACTCACCGCTCGGGCCCGTGACCCTGGCGCCGGTGCCGCGGTTCGCCGGCCCGGCGGCGCACCTGCCGCCGGGCTCGCTGCTCGCGCCGATGCCGGGAACCGTGCTGCGGGTCGCCGTGGCGCCCGGCGAGACGGTGGCCGAGGGCCAGCCGCTGTTGTGGCTCGAGGCGATGAAGATGGAGCACCGGATCGCGGCACCGTCGGACGGGGTGGTCACCGAGCTGCCCGTGGCGCCAGGGCAGCAGGTCGAGGTGGGCGCGGTGCTGGCCGTGGTCGGCTGTGCCGGCGCGGCGGAGCCGGTGTGACCAGCGCCCCGCAGCAGGAGCGCAGCCGGGTGACCCGGCAGCGGCTGCTCGATGCCACCGTGGACTGCCTCGCCGAGCTGGGCTGGACCGGCACCACGGTTGCCGTGGTCGCCGAGCGGGCCGGGATGTCGCGGGGTGCGGCGCAGCACCACTTCCGGACCCGGATGGACCTGCTGTCAGCGGTGGTCGACGAGATCATCGACGTGCGGCTTGCCGAGATGCGACGGATCGCCGAAACGACCGCCCGACCGGACACCGAAGCGGTGCTCGATCACCTCGCCGGGCTCTACTCCGGGCGGCTGTTCCGGGCGTTCCTCCACGTCTGGGTTGCTGCATCGGTCGATGAGCAGCTGCGCGCCCAGGTGGTGCCGCTGGAGGCCCGGCTCGGTCGTGAGGCGCACCGGTTGGCCGTCGAACTGCTCGGCGCCGACGAGAGCCTCCCCGGCGTGCGCGAGGCGGTGCAGGCCACCCTCGACCTGGCGCGCGGCCTCGGTCTGGCCGCCGTGCTCACCGACGACAGCGCCCGCCGCGCCGGTGTGCTGCACCGCTGGGCGCGCACCCTGGATGCCACGCTGGGACAGCCCGCGTCGTCACAGTGATGCGCGGTATACCCGCTTGCGCATACGCTGCCGACGAAGTGGATCGCCCCGCGGTAGCCTCCGGATCTCAGTCTGCCGGGTCGAAGCAGGTCAGGCCTGGGAACCGGGCGAACCCACGGTCTGCCGTCGCGATGCGGCATCCGTGTGCGAGTGCGAGCGCCGCCAGGTGCGTGTCAGGGACGAGGTTGCCTCGAGTGCCCCGATCCTGCCGCGTCAGCTGCCCCAGTTTCTCCCAGGCTGCGTTGCCCGACGGAAGCCACCGCACTCGCTGCGCGCCCCGGAACCGGCCGAGGAATTCCAGGGTCGCTGACATCGGAGCCGGATCCGCGAAGATCCTCGGGTTGGTGACGATGCGGGCCATACCGGCGAGCACCACGTCATGCAATGCGAGTTCGTCAGCGCCGGCGATGACGCCGGCCAGCCACTTCGCGTACCGCTCATGGTGCTCGGCCTCGCGACGGAAGGCATACACCAGGATGTTGACGTCGGGCAGGATCACCGGGCTGGACCGTCGTCGAGGGCCGCCCACACCGCGTCGCGGTCAGCGAGGTCGATCAGCACATGTCCCGACGGCTCACCGTAGGCCGGCAGCGGATCTGGTTGGGCGTCTGCCTCGTGGCGCTGCTGGTCGAGCAGGACACGCAGACCCTCCTCGACCAGGCTGGTGAACGTGCGGCCGCTGGCGGCGGCGTGCACCTTCGCGTGCTCAACCAGCCCGTCGGGCAGGTTGATGGTCGTCCTCATGCATACGAGCATACCGACCGGGGCAGTGAGCTGCCATACGCGTCCCGCCGTCGAGCAGCGGTCCGGATGACAGCTTGGTTGCGCTGCGTTTGCCGCCTCCCCGCCTCGCTGACATCGTTTGCTGCATGCGGTGGTGGCTCCGGGTCGAGGCGTGACCGGGTCGAACCTGAGTTCTGCGGACTGGCCGGCGGGCGAGCCCGCAGACGTTTCCGCATCCTTCGAGGACGTGCCGGCGATCATCTGGGCCTTCGAGGGCCCCGAGCACCGGATCCTCGCCGCGAACCGCGCCGCCCGGTCCAGCGTCGGAAATCGTCCGAACGTGATCGGCCGGCCGGTTCGCGAGGCCGTGCCCGAGCTGGCGGGTCAGCAGATCTTCGAGCTGGTCGACTGGGTCTATGCCCACGACACAACGGTGTCGGGTATGGAGATGCGGGTCCTCGTCGACCGGGACGGGGACGGCCATGTCGAGGGGGCCTTCTTCAACTACAGCTTCGTGCCCACGCACCGTGGCGATGGCACGACTCGTGGGTTGCTGATCCACGTCACCGAGACCAGCGAGCAGGTGGCACGGCGCCGTCATGCTGAGGAGCGTGCGACCGAGTCGGAGCAGCGTTACCAGGCGGCGCAGGACGTGGTGCTCACGTTGCAGCGCAGCCTGCTACCCGACAGCCTGCCACTGCTGCCCGGGCTGCGGCTCGCCGCGCACTACCGGGTGGCAGGCGACGAGCTCGCCGCCGGTGGCGACTGGTTCGACGCAATTCCGTTTCCCGACGGCCGCGTGGCCCTGATGGTGGGCGATGTCGTCGGCCACGGTGCCGCCGCCTCGGCCGCGATGGGCCAGCTGCGCGCCGTCGCGCTGCAGGCGCTGCTGTCCGGGGCCGGTCCTGGCGATACGCTGGCCCGGCTCGACGCCTTCGCGGCGCGGGTGCCGGGCGCCCGCGCAGCCACCGCGATGCTGGCCGTGCTCGATCCGGCTACCGGTGGGGTGCTGTACGCGGGTCACGGGCACACGCCGCCGCTGCTGCTCGGAGCCGACGGCGCGACCCGCTTCCTGCCGGTCACGCCCGCAGGCCCGCTGGGTACCGGAACGCGCTCGCCGGCGTTGCGCGAAGACGTGATCGCGCCCGGCGAGCTGCTGCTGCTGTACTCCGACGGCCTTGTCGAGAGACCCAGCCGCTCGCTGCAGCACGGTTTGGACGAACTCGCCACCGTCGCGTCGGCTGCGCTGCTGGGCCCGCTCCCCGCGGAGAGCACCGTTCCCGATGCCACCGTCGAGCGGGTCTGCGACCTGGTGGTCGAGCGGCTCGGCTGGGCGGCCGAGGCGTACCGCGACGACGTGACGCTGCTCGCGGCGCAACGGCCGTTCGCGGCGCCGCCGGAGTTTGACCTGGAGGTGCAGGCCGACGCCGCCGGGTTCCGGGACGCCGGCCGGGAACTGCTCGGGTGGATGCACGACCTGGAGGTGGGGGCCGACGACCGGGTGGCGCTCGCGCATGCCGTCGGCGAGGCCGTCACGAACGTCGTCGAGCACGCCTACCCGGGCGGCGAGGCAGGCCCACTTGCCGGCACGGTGCGGCTGCACGGTTCGCTCGACGAGCAGGGAACCGCGCATGTCGTGATCGCCGACCGTGGCCGGTGGCGGCCACCTCCGCCGGATCCGGGCGGGCGGGGGCGGGCCCCTCCCGCTCACCGTCGATCTCACCGATGTCACCCACCTGGCCAGTGCGGGCGTGCGCCTGCTGCATGAACTGGGCAACGACGGTCAGACGTTGCGGCTGGTCGTGCCCGCCGACCGGCCGGCACACCAGGTACTCACCCTGACCGGCCTCGACGACCTGCTCGATCCGGAGCAGCCCCTCACGGGTTAACGTCAGGCGGCGAGGGACAGCCGGATGACGGAGACGCGCTGCGATGACCGTGCTGGACAGGTTCCGACTCGACGACCGCGTGGCGATCGTGACCGGCGCGTCGTCCGGCATCGGCGTGGACTTCGCGAAGGCACTGGCCGAGGCCGGAGCCGACGTCACGCTGGCCGCCCGGCGCGAGGACCGGCTCGCCGGCACCCGCGAGGTGGTCGAGAATGCAGGCCGGCGGGCGTTGGGCGTGCAGACCGACGTCAGCCGTCCGGAGGACTGCCAGGCTCTCGTCGATGCAGCGATGGCGGAGTTCGGCCGGGTCGACGTGCTGGTCAACAATGCCGGTATCGGCACGGCCCACCCCGCCACGCGGGAGACGCCCGAGCAGTTCCGCCAGGTCATCGACGTCAACCTCAACGGCTGTTACTGGATGGCCCAGGCGTGTGGGCGGGTGATGCAGCCAGGCAGTTCGATCATCAACGTCAGCAGCGTGCTCGGGCTGACCACTGCCGGGCTGCCGCAGGCGGCGTACGCGGCGAGCAAGGCCGGGCTGCTCGGCCTGACCCGCGACCTCGCCGCGCAGTGGACCGGCCGCAAGGGCATCCGGGTCAACGCGCTGGCACCGGGCTTCTTTCATTCCGAGATGACCGAGCAGTACCCGGAGGGCTACCTCGACGAGCAGCTCGGCAGGGTGCTGGTCGGCCGGGTCGGTGACCCGGAGGAGCTCGCTGCCGCCGTCGTCTTCCTCGCCGGTGACGCCGCCGCCTATATCACCGGCACGACGCTGCCCGTAGAGGGCGGGATGCTCACCAGCTGAGCAGGCTATCGTCGGCGCTCATGACCACGAACGCGGACGTGATCGTCGTGGGCGCGGGCCTCACAGGCCTGGTCGCCACCGCGGAACTCGCCGCCGCCGGCAGGCGGGTGATCCTCGTCGAGCAGGAGCCGGAGGCCTCGCTGGGCGGTCAGGCGTTCTGGTCGTTCGGGGGACTGTTCCTGGTCGATACCCCCGAGCAGCGGCGGCTACGGGTGCGTGACTCGGCCGAGCTTGCGTGGCGGGACTGGCTGGGCTCGGCGGGATTCGACCGGGACTGCGATCACTGGCCGCGGCAGTGGGCGCGGGCCTACGTGGACTTCGCGGCAGGACCCATGCGGTCCTGGTTGCACGGCCAGGGCGTGCGCGCCTTCCCGCTGGTGCAGTGGGCCGAGCGCGGTGGCTACCTCGCCACCGGGCACGGCAACTCGGTACCCCGGTTCCACATCACCTGGGGCACCGGCCCCGGGATCGTCGAGCCGTTCGCGCGGCGGGTGCGTGACGCGGCCGAGCGGGGCCTGGTCTCGCTGCGCTTCCGGCACCGGGTGACCGGGCTGACGACCAGTGGCGGCACCGTGGACGGGGTGTCCGGCGACGTGCTGGCGGCCAGCCCGGTCGCGCGCGGCGTACCCAGCAACCGGGAGGTGACCGGCGAGTTCGAGCTGCGCGCGCAGGCCGTCGTCGTCACCTCCGGCGGGCTCGGCGCCGATCACGAGCTGGTGCGCCGCAACTGGCCACCGCGCTCCGGCTCCCCACCGGCGCAGCTGCTCTCCGGCGTGCCCGATCACGTCGACGGCCGGATGCTGCAGGTGGTCGACGACGCGGGTGGCCGCATCGTCAACGCGGACCGGATGTGGAACTACCCGGAGGGCATCGCCAACCACTCCCCGGTGTGGAGCCGCCACGGCATCAGGATCCTGTCGGGGCCCTCGCCGCTGTGGCTCGATGCCCACGGTTGCCGGTTGCCACCCCCGTTGTTCCCCGGCTTCGACTCGCTCGGCGCGCTCGAGCACATCACCGCCTCCGGGCAGCCGCACTCCTGGTTCCTGCTCAACCAGCGCATCCTCGGCCGGGAGTTCGCATTGTCGGGCTCGGAGTGCAACCCCGACCTCACCGGCCGCGACGTCCGCGCCGTGCTGCGCCGCGCGCTGCCGGGAGCGGTGGCGCCGGTGGAGGAGTTCGCCCGCCGCAGTCCTGAGTTCGTCTCCGCCCACAGCGTGCCGCAGCTGGTCGCGGGGATGAACGAGCTGGTCGGGCAGCCGCTGGTCGATGCCGCGGAGCTGCAGCGCGTGATCGCAGCCCGCGACGGCCAGGTCGCCTCGGGGCTGGGCAAGGACGCCCAGGTCATCGCGACGGCGGCGGCACGCAACTTCCTCACCGACCGGCTGGTCCGGGTCGCCAAGCCACACCGGCTGCTCGACCCAGCGGCCGGGCCACTGATCGCGGTGCGGCTATCGATCCTGACCCGCAAGACGTTGGGCGGGCTGGAGACCGACCTGTCGGGGCGGGTGCTCCGGGCGTCCGGGGAGCCGCTCGACGGGGTCTACGCCGCGGGTGAGGTGTCCGGGTTCGGTGGCGGCGGGATGCACGGCTATCGCTCGCTGGAGGGCACCTTCCTCGGCGGGTGCCTGTTCTCCGGGCGGGTCGCAGGCCGCGCCGCAGCCGCCGCAGTGGGCTGACGTCTGACGCCGTGAAGGGCACCGTCAGCGCGCCCGGCGCAGCAAAGGTGCCCTCCACGGCGATTGATCGGGCGGGGGTTACGCGATCGGGCGGTCGGTAGGAGCGATCGGGTAGGGAAGCACGTCGCGGCCGGTGAGGTAGCGGTCGACGCCGGCGGCCGCGGCGCGGCCTTCCGAGATCGCCCATACGATCAACGACTGCCCTCGGCCCATGTCGCCGGTGGAGAACACCCCGTCCACATTGGTCATGTAGGAGGCGTCCCGCGCGACGTTGCTGCGCTCGTCGAGCTCCACCCCGAGTCCGTCGAGCAGCGGGCCCTTCTCCGGCCCGACGAAACCCATCGACAGCAGCACCAGTTCGCAGGGCAGCTCCTGCTCGGTGCCCTCGACGGGTTCGAACCGGCCCTGCTCGGAGCGCACCTGGACCACCTCGAGGGCGCGCAGCTTGCCGTCGGAGTCGCCGAGGAACCGTGTGGTGCTCACGGCGTACAGCCGCTCGCCACCTTCCTCGTGCGCCGCGGACACCCGGTAGACCATCGGGTAGGTGGGCCACGGCTGGTGGGCGGGACGGTGTTCGGGCGGGGTCGGCATGATCTCGAGCTGGGTCACCGACTTCGCGCCCTGCCGGTGGGCCGTGCCCAGGCAGTCGGCGCCGGTGTCACCGCCACCGATGATGACGACGTTATGGCCCTCCGCGTGGATCGGCGAGCGCTCCAGGTCACCCTCCTGCACCCGGTTGGACGGGGGCAGGTACTCCATCGCCTGGTGGACGCCCTCGAGCTCGCGGCCCGGGATCTGCAGGTCGCGCGACACGGTGGCACCGCCTGCCAGCACGACGGCGTCGTAGGCGTCACGTAGCTGCTCGGCGGTGACGTCGGTCCCGACATCGACGCCGGCGCGGAACTCCGTTCCCTCCGCACGCATCTGGTCGAGCCGGCGGTCCAGCCGGTGCTTCTCCATCTTGAACGCGGGGATCCCGTAGCGCAGCAGGCCGCCGACGCGGTCGGCCCGCTCGTAGACCACGACGTCGTGCCCGACCCGCGTCAGCTGCTGCGCCGCGGCCAGCCCGGCCGGCCCCGATCCCACCACCGCGACCTTCT
Organism: Pseudonocardiaceae bacterium; assembly: GCA_009377865.1. Classification (GTDB taxonomy): domain Bacteria; phylum Actinomycetota; class Actinomycetes; order Mycobacteriales; family Pseudonocardiaceae; genus WHSY01. Next base: position 14,336 of record WHTH01000019.1, read on the forward strand.
TGCCGGTCCTGGTCACCGGTGGCTGGGGAGTCACCCAGCCCTCCTCCCAGGCACGGTCGATGATCTGCAGCTCGACCTGCTTGATCGTCACGGCGTCGTCGTTGATCGCCAGCACGCACGCGGTCTCGCACGGTGCCGGGCACAGCGTCCCGGTGAACTCGGGGAAGTTGTTCGTGGCGTGCAGCCGCTCGATGGCGTCGTACCAATTCTGCCGCCAGACGAGGTCGTTCCACTCCGGGATGAGATTGCCCAGCGGGCAGCCCTGGTGGCAGAACGGGATGCCGCAGTCCATGCAGCGGCCGGCCTGGTTCTCCAGCCGGTCACGGCCGAAACCCTGGTAGACCTCCCGCCAGTCCTGGATCCGGATGTCGACGGGACGCCTGCGCGGGTTCTCCCGTGGGGTGGTCATGAAGCCCCTCGGGTCAGCCATGCGCGGCCTCCATGATCGCTTGGTTCACGTCGCGCCCGTCCCGCTCGGCCTCGGCCTGGGCGGTGAGCACCCGCTTGAAGTCCTTGGGCATGACCTTGCCGAACCGCTCGACGGCCACGTCCCAGTCGGCGAGCAGCTCGTGGGCCACCGTCGACCCGGTCTCGGCGTAGTGGCGCTGGACCGTCTCGTGCAGGAACGCCCGATCGTCGTCGTCGAGCGGGTCGAGGTCGACCATCTCCTGGTTGACCCGCCGCTGCGATGTTGAACTTCGGGCAAGGTCGAGCACGTAGGCGATGCCGCCCGACATGCCAGCGGCGAAGTTGCGCCCGACGGTCCCGAGCACGACGGTCCGGCCGCCGGTCATGTACTCGCAGCCGTGGTCGCCGACGCCCTCGACGACGGCCAGCGCGCCCGAGTTGCGGACGCAGAACCGCTCGCCCACGATGCCGCGGATGAACATCTCACCGGACGTCGCGCCGTAGAGGAGCACGTTGCCGGCGATGATGTTGTGCTCCGCGGTGAAGTGCGCGTCCGGGTGCGGCCGAAGCGTGATACGCCCACCGGACAGGCCCTTGCCGACGTAGTCGTTGGCGTCGCCGACCAGCCGCAGCGTGATACCGCGCGGCACGAACGCGCCGAACGACTGGCCGGCCGACCCGGTCAGCGTGATGTCGATGGTGTCGTCCGGCAGCCCCTCAGCGCCCCAACCACGGGTGAGCTCGGAGCCGAGCATGGTGCCGACCGTACGGTTGACGTTGCGCACCGGAAGGTCGAGCCGGACCGGATTCGCCTGCCCTGAGTTGGCAGCGTTCAGCGCACCCTCGCTGAGCTGGATCAGCGTGTTGTCCAGCGCCGCGTCCAGGCCGTGGTCCTGCTTTCTGACGCAGTGCCGCGGCGCGCCCGGCTCCGGCTCGGGCACGTGCAGGATCGGCGACAGGTCCAGCCCGCCGGCCTTCCAGTGGTCGACCGCCGGTCGGGTGTCGAGCATCTCGGTGTGGCCGACCGCCTCGGCCAGCGTGCGGAAGCCCAGCGCGGCGAGGTACTCGCGGACCTGCTCGGCGATGAACTCGAAGAAGTTGACGACGTGGTCGGCCTGGCCGGCGAACTTCGCGCGCAGGTCGGGATTCTGCGTCGCGACACCCACCGGGCAGGTGTCGAGGTGGCAGACCCGCATCATGATGCAGCCCGACACCACCAGCGCAGCGGTGGCGAAGCCGAACTCCTCGGCGCCGAGCAGCGCCGCGATGATCACGTCACGGCCGGTCTTGAGCTGGCCGTCGGTCTGCACCACGATCCGGTCCCGCAGCCCGTTGGCGAGCAGCGTCTGCTGCGTCTCAGCCAGCCCAAGCTCCCAGGGTCCGCCAGCGTGCTTGATCGACGACAGCGGTGAGGCGCCGGTACCGCCGTCATGCCCGGAGATGAGTACCACGTCGGCGTGCGCCTTGCAGACGCCCGCGGCGACCGTGCCGACGCCGACCTCGGAGACCAGCTTGACGTGAACCCGTGCCCGCGGGTTGGCGTTCTTGAGGTCGTGGATGAGCTGCTTGATGTCCTCGATCGAGTAGATGTCGTGGTGTGGCGGCGGTGAGATCAGCCCGACGCCCGGCGTGGAGTACCGCGTCTTGGCGATCCACGGGTACACCTTCGGTCCGGGCAGCTGACCACCCTCGCCGGGCTTGGCCCCCTGCGCCATCTTGATCTGCAGGTCGTCGGCGTTGACCAGGTACTCGCTGGTGACGCCGAACCGGCCGGCCGCCACCTGCTTGATCGCCGAACGGCGCCAGTCGCCGTTGGGGTCGACGGTGTAGCGGTCGGCGTCCTCGCCGCCCTCGCCGGTGTTGGACTTGCCACCGAGGCGGTTCATCGCGATGGCGAGGACCTCGTGCATCTCCTTGGAGATCGAGCCGTAGGAGATCCCGCCGGTGGCGAACCGCTTGACGATCTCGGCGACCGGCTCGACCTCCTCGATCGGCACCGGCTTGCGGGCGCCCTCCCGGAAGGAGAACAGCCCGCGCAGTGTCAGCAGCGCCTCGGACTGCTCGTCGACCAGGTCGGTGTACTCCCGGAAGGTCTCGTAGCGGGCGGTGCGTGTCGAGTGCTGCAGCTTGAACACCGTCTGCGGGCTGAATACATGCGGGTCGCCCTCGCGGCGCCAGGCGTACTCGCCGCCGACGTCGAGCGCGCGGTGATGTGCGTGCACCCCGTCGGCCGGGAAGGCCTTGCGGTGACGCTTGGCGACCTCCTCGGCCAGCACGTCGAAGCCCACGCCGCCGAGCCGGGAGGTGGTGCCGGAGAAGCAGCTGTCGATGACCTCGGCGCCGACGCCGATCGCCTCGAAGATCTGCGCGCCGGTGTAGGACGCGACCGTCGAGACGCCCATCTTCGACATCGTCTTGCGCACGCCCTTGCCCAGCGCCTTGATCAGGTTGCGGGTGGCCGTCTTGGCGTCGACGCCGTCCATCACGCCCCGCTCGGCGAGGTCCTCGACGGTGGCCATCGCCATGTACGGGTTGACCGCGGCCGCGCCGTAGCCGATCAGCAGCGCGACGTGGTGCACCTCGCGGGCATCGCCGGACTCGACGACCAGCCCGACCTGGGTCCGGGTTTTCTCCCGCACCAGGTGGTGGTGCACCGCGCCGGTGAGCAGCAGCGACGGGATCGGCGCGTGCCGCTGGTCGGCGCCGCGGTCGGACAGCACGATCAGCCGGGCGCCGTCCTCGATGGCCTCGGAGACCTCGGAACGGATCTCGTCGAGCCGACGGACCAGCGCCTCGCCCCCGCCGTCCACCTCGTAACGGCCGAGCACGGTGACGGCCTGGAAGTCGGGCACGTCGCCGTCGTCGTCGATGTGCACGATCTTGGCGAGCTCGTCGTTGTCGAGCACCGGAAACGGCAGCACGATCTGGTGGCACGACTCGGCGTCGGCGGCGAGCAGGTTGCCCTCGGATCCCAGCGCCGATCCCAGCGCGGTGACCAGTTCCTCGCGGATGGCGTCCAGCGGCGGGTTGGTGACCTGCGCGAACAGCTGGGTGAAGTAGTCGAACAGCTGCCTCGGGAGTCCGGACAACGGCGCCAGCGGCGCGTCGTTGCCCATTGAGCCGACCGGCTCGGCGCCCTTGGTCGCCATCGGAATCAGCAGCTGGCCCAGCTCTTCCTGGGTGTAGCCGAAGACTTGCTGACGGCCCACCAGCGAGTGGTGCGTCGGCACCTCCCGCTCGCGCTCGGGCAGCTCGTCGAGCTGGATCAGCCCTGCGTCGAGCCACTCCTGGTACGGACGCTCGGCGGCGAGTTCGCCCTTGATCTCCTCGTCGTCGACGATCCGACCCGCCTCGGTGTCCACCAGGAACATCCGGCCGGGCTCGAGGCGACCCTTGCGCACCACGGTCGACGGGTCGATGTCGAGCACGCCGACCTCGCTGGCCAGCACCACGAGGCCGTCCTCGGTGACCCAGTAGCGGGCGGGGCGCAGCCCGTTGCGGTCCAGCACCGCGCCGATCACTGCGCCGTCGGTGAACGACACCAGCGCGGGACCGTCCCAGGGCTCCATCAGCGTGTTGTGGAACTCGTAGAAGGCCCGGCGGGCCGGGTCCATCTCCTCGTGGTTCTCCCAGGCCTCCGGGATCATCATAAGCACCGAGTGCGGCAACGAGCGGCCGCCCATGTGCAGCAGCTCGAGTACTTCGTCGAACGTCGCGGAGTCGCTGGCCCCCGGGGTGACGATCGGGTAGATCCGTTCCAGGTCACCGGGGATGAGGTCGGTGGACATCCGGCTTTCGCGCGCGTCCATCCAGTTCTTGTTGCCGCGCAGCGTGTTGATCTCGCCGTTGTGTGCGAGGTAGCGGTAGGGGTGGGCCAGCGGCCAGGACGGGAAGGTGTTGGTGGAGAACCGGGAGTGCACCAGCGCCAGCCTGCTGGTGATCCGCTCGTCGTTCAGGTCCGGGTAGAACCGGGTGAGCTGCTCCTCGGTGAGCATGCCCTTGTAGACGAAGGTGCGCGCCGACAGGCTCGGGAAGTAGACATCGGTGTCGCGCTCGGCGCGTTTGCGCACGCAGAACGCGCGCCGCTCCAGGTCCAGCCCTCGGGCCTTCCCGTCGCCGGGTGCCAGGAACAGCTGTCCGAAGCCAGGCATGACCTCGCGGGCGCTCGGCCCGACGTGCTCGGTGGCGACCGGCATGTCGCGCCAGCCGAGCACCTGCATGCCCTCCTCGGCCGCGATCCGCTCGACGGCTGCGACCGAGTCGGACCGCGTCGGTTCGTCGACCGGAAGGAAGGCCGTGCCCGCCACGTAGCCGCCGGGCTCGGGCAGCTCGAAGTCCACGACGTCGCGGAAATAGCCGTCCGGGAGCTGGAACAGGATGCCGCAGCCGTCGCCGGTGTCGGGCTCGCTGCCGCGGGCGCCGCGGTGGTTGAGGTTGCGCAGCGCGGTCAGCGCCTGCTGCACGGTGGCATGATTGCGATCCCCGGCGAGGTCGGCCACGAAGGCCACACCGCAGGCGTCATGCTCGAACTGCCCGTCATACAGGCCGGCTGTCGGCCGCTGGGTAGCAGCCACCCGGGCCTCCCGTCGTCTCGGTTACACCTGCGCACGCATGCGTAGCCGCGCCGACGGCACGGTACTCGACGGGTTCGCCGGGAGGACATGTCTTGTTGCCCACAGTGGCGATCCGTCATTGCTGTTGCTGTGCCCGTCGTAGCTCGTACGGTGGAGGTCGAGCACGTGGACATCGGTGCGTGCGAACAACAGTTTAACGGGCGATGGCCGTCTGCCCGAAACGTCCGAGGTTACCGGTTCGCTCACACCGCCAGTATCGGCTGGTCTCCGTCGTATACCAGCAGGCCGTCATCGCGTCGGCGGGCGGTGTCGGTCGCGCGGTGCTCGGTGATGTTCCCGTCCGGCATGACGTGGCAGACCGGCACGTCGCGTGCGAGGACGACGAAGTCGGCGATCAGCCGCCGGTGGCACCGCCACCAGACGCTCTCCGAGCACAGCACGGCCGTACGCTGCCTTGCGGACGCGTCGAGCAGCCCGTCGACCGCGGCCAGGAAGTCCGGGGTGCGCATGTGGGCGGCATAGCCGGCGAAGGAACGGTTGCGCAGCCCGGTGTCCGGCGAGTCCGTCGGGTCGCGGCGCCACCCGCCGAGCCGGCGCTCCCAGCGGTAGCCGATGCCGTGCTCGGGTAGCCATCGCGACATCTCGCCACGCGCCACGTCCGGGTTATGCCGGCTGCCGGGTGCCGTGCGCACGTCGACCACCGACTCGATTCCCGCGCCATGCAGCAGCGCGACGAGCTGCTCCCGATCGGCCGTGCTATGGCCGAGCGTGAACAGTGGCCGTTCCATGCGCTCCATGGTGCGCCCGCAACCCGGCTCACGCCCAGTTGCACGCCAGGGTCACGCCGGGCCCGGTGGCCGAGGCAATCTGGCGGCGATGGCCGGTTCCATCGTCGTCAAGGGCGCCTTGGCGGCGCCCGGCGCAGCGGAGGTGCCCTTCACGGCGTGGTGGGTCGGCCGGCGCGCACCGGCGGTCCTCGGTGACTTCGCCCACGTCCCGAAGCACGGGCGCACGGTTCCGCAACGCAACGACGACGACACCGCCGTGTCAGGCGGCACAGGAGTTCCCGCCAGCTGTCGTCGGTCCACCCCAGGCTCGACCAGTGGTGCGGTGCCGCGATGCGGTCGTGCGTGGCGCGGATCAGCGGTAGTTTCGCGGCGCCCGCAGCTTCCAGCTCGACGGGGACGGGTGGTGGACGGGCCGGACGGAGTTGCTCGGGTGACGTCATCTCCAGTGATGTCACGGTCTGGTCGACGAGCACCCTGTGACTGTGCAACGGATGGGTACCGCGGCGCGACTCGATTTAGACCCGGGCCGATCGGGCATCCTCGGCTCGCAGCCGACGAGCAGGAGGGAGCACGAGGGAGCCAGCATGCCTGCTGGCCGCCGGGAGCTGGTGCCCGGAGGCATCCCGCCGTCGCGGCGTGCTCCGGCTGGTCCTAGCGTGTTCTCGCGCTGCACAACCCCAGCTGTCAGAAGGAGGAACACGATGGCACTCGACGACGACATGACGACCACGGGCGGCCCGCACGGCCCGGCCGACGGCGGTGCCGATGGCGATGCGGACGGCGGTGCCGACGGCGGCGCGGACGGTGGTGCCGACGGCGGTGCCGACGGTGGCGCGGACGGCGCTGCGGACGGTGGTGCCGACGGCGGTGCCGATGGTGGCGCGGACGGCGGCGAGGACGGCGGCGCTCGCTGAGGTGACGACGACCGAAGCCGACGCCGGGCGATTCACCCAGGACCGCCCGGCACCGGCACGGCCTGCGCTGTCGCGATGCGTCGCCGACCCGGACACCTTCGCCGAGCGCCACTGGGGCCGTCGGCCGCTGCTGTCGCGACGTCACGAGTTGGCCGGACGGTTCGACGACCTGCTCGACCTCGACGCGGTCGACGAGTTGCTGTCTCGCCGCGGGCTGCGCACACCGTTCCTGCGCATCGCCCGCAGCGGTGAGGTGGTCGACAGCCGGCAGTTCACCGGACCCGGTGGGGCCGGTGCGGAGATCGCCGACCAGGTCCGCGACGACCAGGTTGCGGTGCTGTTCGACGACGGCGGGACGGTCGTGCTGCAGGGGCTGCACCGGATCTGGCCGCCGGTGATCGACTTCGTCACCCGGCTCAGCGAGGAGCTCGGCCATCCGGCGCAGGCCAACGCGTACGTGACGCCGTCGTCATCGCACGGCTTCGCAGCGCACTACGACGTGCACGACGTATTCGTGCTGCAGCTCACCGGACGCAAGCACTGGACGGTGCAGGAGCCGGTCCACCTGGACCCGCTGCGCGACCAGCCGTCCAGCCACTACCAGGACCAGGTCGCGGCCGCCGCCGAGCACGATCCCCCGGTGATCGACACCGTGCTCGAACCGGGTGACTCGCTTTACCTGCCGCGCGGCTACCTGCACGCGGCCACTGCTCTCGGCGACGTGTCGGCACACCTGACGGTGGGAGTTCACACCGTCACCCGGCACGCACTCGTCGAGGCGCTCGCCGCGCTGGTCGCCGAGGAACCCGAGCTGCGCCGCTCGCTGCCGCCCGGCATCGACGTCGCCGATCCCGAGCAGCTCGCTCCGCAGCTGCAGACCGTGCTCGAGGTGCTCGGTGACGCGCTGCACCGGGTGCCCGCTGCCGACGTCGCCCGCAAGGTCCGCGAGCGGGTGTGGGCCGGCGGTCGGCCGGAACCACTGGCGCCGCTGGCACAGCTGGCCTTCCGCGACGAGGTGAGTGCCGGCGACGAGGTGCGGCGTCGCAACGGGCTGCGACACCGGTTGCACCCCGATGGCCAGCAGGTGGAGCTCGAGCTGGCGGACCGGACGGTGACGTTGCCGGGCGGCACCGCGGCGGCGCTGGAAGTACTCCTTGCCGGGCGCGCGGTCGCGATCGGGGAGCTGCCGGGTCTCGACGAGGCCGATCAGCTCGTGCTCGTCCGCCGGTTGCTGCGCGAAGGTGTGCTAGTGGCAGCCGCCCCGGGGCGCCGGTGAGCGCACCGAGCCAACGCTGCGCCGAGTTGGCCGACTCGGAGGACGAACCGCGCCACGGCACGGCGCCGCCCGCCATCCGGTGGGTGCTCGTCGAGCACTCCGGCCCATGGGGGCGGCGCGCGCTGAGCGGATCCGGGCTGGATCCCCAGGTCGCCGTTGCGCTGGGCAGCTGGGCCGACTCGTCCGCCGGCCGGGTCACCCTGATCCGCAGGCCCGCCAGCTCGCATCACAGCGGGCACCGGCGCCGCTGGTATCTCGCGGACTCGCGGCCGGGGCACGAGACGCTGCGCGGCGGTTGCTTCGCTGACGAGCGCGAGCTGCTGGACGTGCTCGATGGCGCAGCGCCGGGCGAGCCGGTCGACGACCCGCTCTACCTGGTCTGCGCCCACGGCAGGCACGACGCCTGCTGCGCGGTGCGCGGGCGTCCGGTCGCGGCGGCGCTGGCAACCGAGTATCCAGGCCGCACCTGGGAGTGCAGCCACATCGGCGGGGACCGGTTCGCGGCCAACCTCGTGGTGCTGCCGCACGGCTTCTACTACGGCCACGTCCCGGCGTCGGAAGCGGTGGCACTGGCCAGGGCATACGACGACGGCTTCGTCGAGCCGCGCTGGTTGCGTGGCCGGTCGTCGATCCCGCCTGCGGTGCAGGCCGCGCAGCATCACGCCCGGCTCGCCACCGGCGAACGAGGCGTCGATGCGTTCGTCCCGCGCGGTGTCGAGTCCGCTGGGTCGCAGCAGTGGCAGGTGCGGCTGGGCGGGCCCGACGTGGTGGTTCAGCTCCGCGAGCGGGTGCGCGAGGTGGGCCGTCCGCTGACCTGCGCGGCGGTCGCACCCGGCCGCATCCGCAGCTTCGAGCTGGTGGAGCCGGTGATGTGAGCGGTCGCACTCTACTGGAATGCCCCAGCGGCGATGTGGTCGCCATCCGGTAGCTTCGGCTGCTCCACGGAAGCGGGGAGCGAGCATGGGTAAGCGAAAGCGCGCGTCGAGAACGGGAAACCGCGAGCTGGACAAGATGGTCGAGGCCATGGAAGGGCTGCTACTAGACGCCGTCGGGGAGACCCTCGATTCGGGCTTGCCCGCTCCGGCTCGCGATCGGATCGCCCGAGTGATCGAGATCGACGACGAAGTGGACTCCTTCGAGTCCGGTCCACCGCCAGGGCAGACATTCGCCCTCATCATCCTGACGAGCTGGCTGAGCACGCCGATGGCAGGCCACCGCGCCGACGCCGATGAGGTGCTCGATTGGATCGGGGACAACCTGGGCGCGCGGTACCGGGCGCGGGCCAAGTACGTGATCGGCATGCTCGACCCGAACAGCGCCGCCGAGACGGTTCAACTGTACGGCGACGCCCTCGCTGACGATCTCCTGCCGACCCTGATCTGGATCGCCTCGGCGCTCGTGGCCCGGTACGGCGACGGCAACCCGGCCTCGCTGTCCCACCCCGTCCCGGCCGGGTCTTGAGCAGACAGCATTGCCGCCTGACGTTTCTCGCAGCAACGAGTGACCTCGACCGTCGCTGGCGAACGATTATCGATTGCCCGGTCCGGCCGTAGCAGTTGCGCCGCGCCGCGATCCACGATTGCGGGCGGGGACGGCGGCGGGTGCGCATCGTGCACCACGACACGCTGGTACTCGAGCAGCGTCGACGGCGTCGACGGTGATCTCGTCGAACCGGCCGGAGTAGACCGCGGTGCGCGTAGGCCGCCGCGGTCGCAAGTCCAGCCGCGCCTCGATGGTCTTGATGCAAGGGCCTGGCCCGCGACCTCGGGCCTCGCGGCATCACCGCCACCGTGGTGCACCCCGGCTGCACCGACACCGACATGAACCCAGCCGACGGACCCGACGCCGAGGCCGAGCTCCCGTTCATCGCCCTCGGGCGCTACGGCACCGGCGCCGAGCTCGCCGCCACGGTCGCCCACCTGGTCGGCGAGGGCGGCCGCTACATCACCGGCACCTCGATCGCCGTCGACGGCGGCTATGCCGCTTGACCACGCTGATGGACAGCGTCCCGCGCCGGCCAGCGGACCCGACGACACCAGCCCCCCGTCGCCCTTGGACTCACGGACAGGGCCGATGACGATCGCCTGGACGTTGCTCGTGCTCGCGGGTCTTCTGGAGCTCGTGTGGGCCACCGCCCTGAAACACTCGGCCGGGTTCACCCGGCTCTGGCCCAGCATCGCCGGCATCAGCCTCTCGCTGGTCAAGTTTCGCCTTGCTCGGCCTCGCCCTGCGGAACCTACCCGTCGGCACCGCCTACGCGGTCTGGGTCGGCATCGGCGCCGCCGGCGTCACCATCGCCGGCATCGTGATCTACGGCGAACCGCTCTCCCTCCGGCTCACGTGCATCGCCGCCATCCTCGCAGGCGTCATCGGCCTGCGGATCATCGAAGCCTGACCACGGCGGGCTCTCTAACGGCGCCGCTGTCGGGGCTTTCCCCGCCTCTGAGGTGGTCGATTATGTCTCCCGCTGCGCCGAGCACCTCCAGCGCCGTGCCTGGCGACACGGCCGGCCCGCGCCCGCCCGGCTGCGTGCGCTGCGGTCATCGGTCCGGCCGCGATGTCGGCGTGCTGGTTGGACCTTCCATCCGGGTGGAAGGTGCACTCTTACAGTAAGGGAGAAGACTCGAAAGACACATGCTGACCAGCGCGGGAGCTGCGATGCGCATAGGAGAACTGGCCCAGCAAGTCGGGGTGAACCCCAAAACCGTGCGCTACTACGAGGGCATCGGGCTGCTGCCTGCGGCCGAGCGAACCAGCGCCGGCTACCGGATCTACGGCGACGGCGACCTCGAGCGACTGGGATTCATCAAGGCCGCGCAGCGCTTGGGCATGCGACTGGACGAGATCGCCGAGGTGCTCGCACTGCGCGAGGCCGACCAGCGCCCCTGTGACTACGTCCGTGGTGTGCTGCACGAGCACGTCGCCGACATCGACGAGCGCATCGCCGAGCTGCGGCACCTTCGCGGTCAACTGCTGGACCTGGACGTGCGCGCCGACCAGCTGGCCTCCGAGCCTGATGCGGGATCTACGACGTGTCCGTTGATCGACCACGTCCGTCGCCAGAACCAAAGCGTCGACTTGACGTTGCACCCGGCTGGAAGGCCTAGCGTGCGGACCTGGAGGTGATAACGATGGCACAGCGCCACATCGAGGTATTCACGACCGGATGCACAGGCTGTGAGCCGACGGTGAATCTGGTGAACGAGATGGCCGGGCCCGGCTGCATGGTCATCGTGCGCGACCTACGCAGCGACGGTGATGCCGCCACCAAGGCGGTCGACTACGGGATCACCCGCATCCCCGCCGTGGTGGTGGATGGCCGCCTGGCCGAGTGCTGCCAAGGTGCACACGGACCAACTCGTGAAGGGTTGGCTGCAGCTGGTATCGGCTCCTGCCCCTGACCACACACGGGTACCCGTGCCTTCGCCCGGGCATCCTGTATCCGTTCCGGAAGACCTGGAGTAGCCGCTGGTGCGCTCGACCAGGGTGCCGATCGCGGTGGCGTTGCGTTTGCCGATGATCAGTCGGGTAGCCCCGGCGCATTGCTCAGGCCACGACATCGTCGGTGGCCGGGGCCCTGTGGGGGCTCTGGCTCGTTGAACCCCGTCGGCGGGTGCTCCGCTGGGCTGAGCACACCCTCAGCATGCTGAGCGAACTCGCAGCAGAGCCCGGAACCGGCGAGCCCCGAGTCGTAGCAGCAGTACCCGGCGACGGTATGCAACTTCCGCTATCGCCGAGCCGAGAGCCCGCCTCACGGTGTCGGTCATGGACGCCGACAGCATCCGCGTGTGCTCGGTGGCGAACGTAAACACGATGCGCCCGTACCCGCCTCGCGCCCGCGCTCGTGCACGCAGTACCGAGGTCGTGTGGGCAATGTCGGCGACGTCGACCGCCCCAACCCGGTCGATCTCCCGCGTGGGGTCGGGCAGGGTCACCTACTCGCCCAGCACGGCCGCGCCGAACGCGGCCAGCGACCCAGCGGCAAGCAGTTCCCGGCGTTTCATAGGCGGAGGCGGACTTCGATCCGTTGCCGTTCGATGCTGCGGCGGCACGGGCGTACGACGCGATGATCGCGGCTGTTGCGCTCGCGCGCGACCTGCCGGTGCACACCAGCAAGCCGAGCGACTGCGCCGGCATCGAGGGACTGACCGTCGTCCCCGTCACCCTCCCGAAACAACCCGGAGACGTGAGCCACTGACAGCAGCACGCCCACCAGCAGACCCGCGGTCCTCGCTGCGCCGATAGCCGCCGCGCAAAGACATCGCGCGGCGACCGTTGGCGAGGTGGCGACCACTCATACAGATGTGATCGTAGGCGTCAGCTGTCCTGGTTGCCTCGCAGGTACCGTGCGCCCGCAATCGCACCACCGGTGAGCGCGGTGGCGCCACCGAGCACGCTGAGCGGTAGCACGAGCCCGGGGCCGTCGTCCGCGGTCCCACCGGCTCCGGTCTCGACGCCACCGACGGGCGCCGCCCCGGCGTCGTCGGAGACACCCTTACCGGCGTCGTGCTTCTTGTCACCGACGGGCTTTGGCTTCTCGGGAACCGGCTGGGGCGCGGCCACCGGGTCTCCCGGGCACTCGCCGAGCAGCTCGAGCTCCAGCAACGAGCAGAGCAGATCGTTCACCGGCTGCAGCAGATCGTCCTCTTCCTGCAGCTGCGTGTCGGTCAGCTCCGACACCTGGTCGGTGACGTCGTCCAGATCCACATCTGGCGCTGCGAGCGCCGGTGCCGCCGCCCCGAGGAGCAGACCGCCACTGGCTACGGCGACGAGTAGAACGCGACGCAACGAGATCCTCATTCCTAGGTCCTCCCGCACCTGAACGCCACGACCTGCTGCGTGGCGAGAGCACGCGAAGAATAGCAACGTTCCGGCCGCCGGTACAGATGCGGAATCACACCGTGTCAGCGCCGCAGGGTGCATTCTCGACGACCGTGTGAGAGTGCAAAAGAGGAGTGATCAAAATTGTGCAGGAGCACTACTCGGCGCTCTGCTCCGCCTGCAACATGATCTTTTTCCCGAGAGCGCTGGGACAAGGTCAGCGCCGGGTGGCCGTAGCGCACGTGATGCAGACCCTGGTCGCCGGAAGTGCGGCCATTCGCTGCTCCCCGATCCGCTGGCCGCAGCGCGGCACTTGATCGTTGGGCTTCGATACGCCTTTCGGCGGACTGCTGGTCAGGCAGGGACGAGCGGGCGGCGCGATCGGTCACGGCGCAGTCAACGATGCCTCCACACTGCGCATTCCGTGCGCCGACCGGCACCGTCGTTGCTGAACGTACCGTGGCAGGGAGTCCTTCCCCCAGTACGCGGACCATGGTGCCCCCTGAGATGAGTATGCGTCCTTCCGACGAAACCCGAATCGACCACGATGCGCCGGCGCCGGTATCCGACGCCCCGGTGGTCCTCGACGACCGCTACGAGCTGGGGCCGGCGGTGGGACACGGCGGGACGGCGACGGTATACCGCGCGCACGATCGCACCCTCGAGCGCACCGTGGCCGTCAAGCTGTTCGCGCCCGGTGCCGTGGGCCCCGACCAGCGCAGGCACGACTACGAGATCCGGACCCTCGCCCACCTGAACCACCCCGGCCTGGTCGCGCTCTACGACGCCGGGTCGCACGAGGGCCGTGCCTACCTCGTCATGCAGCTGGTCGAGGGGCACACGCTGGCCGATGCCATCGACCCCGAGGACAGGCTGTCTGCGGAGACGACCACCGCACTCGGCGCGGTGCTCGCGGCCAGCCTCGGCTACGTGCACGGCCGGGGCGTGGTGCACCGCGATCTGAAGCCTGCCAACGTGCTGCTCGACACCGAGGGCCACCCGATGATCACGGACTTCGGAATCGCGCGCCTGGTCGATACGACGCGGGTGACCACCACCGGTTTCATGGTCGGGACGGCGGCCTACCTGGCGCCCGAGCAGGTCCGTGGGCAGCACATCAGTTCGGCGACCGACGTCTACGCGCTCGGTCTGGTGCTGCTGGAGTGCATCACGGGCCGCCGGGAGTACCCCGGGGGCGCCCTCGAAGCCGCTGTGGCCAGGCTGCACCGGCCCCCGCTGATCCCCGACGAGCTGCCGGAGCCACTGGCGACGCTGCTGCGCCGGATGACGGCCGATGACCCGGCGCAGCGCCCGTCAGCAGTCTCGATCGCCGGCGCGCTGGCCGACGGCGAGCACGGGACGGCGGTCGTGACAGCAGGCGCCGCCACGCCCACGGAAGCCATCGCGCCGCTGGCCGCCGGTCATGCAACCGATTCGGACGAGGGCCCGCTGCCGGCGCCCTGGCCCCGGTCAACGCCGCCGCCCGGGCCGCCGACCGCGGCCGCGGGGGCAGCGCAGGTGCGGCGGCGGCGTCGCCTCGCGGTCCTCACGGCTGGCGGGGCGTGCACTGCGGTGGCCGCCGTCGTGCTGGCGGTACTGGCGCTGGGCGGTCCGGACCAGGCACCGTCCGATCCCCCGGCGCAGCAGGCGCCGGCACCTGTCTCACCCGTCGAGCCAACCCTGACCGAGCAGCGGGACGAGGTACCGACTGAACCCACGAACACCGTGGCGGAGGAGCCGCCACGATCACCCGAGGGCGGGCAGCCGCCGCCCGGCCCGCTCCCGGGCGTGGCGCCGCCGCCGCTCACATCCGAGCAGCCGCCGGAGACCACCACCGAACCGACGTCGCCTGAGGCCGAGCAGACCACCTCGAGCCCCACCGAGCCCGAGCCCGAGCGCGAGCCAGAGCCGGACGAACAAGACGACGGCCCCCTCTCATGAGCCGCGTTTGCTCAGCCCGCCCTGGTGCCTTGGCCCGCGAGCCGGGCAGTGACCGGGGTGGCCGGGAAGGAGCGCTGGCTGCGCTTGAGCTCCGCGAACCGGGTAGGTAAAGGTGCTCGGATGACCATCGCCAGAGCAAGCCATGACGGTGTGAGCATCGCCTACGAGACCTTGGGCCAGCACAACCGCGAGCCGATGCTGCTCGTCATGGGGCTGGGGATGCAGATGCTTGCCTGGCCCGAGGAGTTCTGCACCGAGCTGGTCGGGCGCGGCTTCGCCGTCGTCCGGTACGACAACCGTGACGTCGGGCTGTCGACCCACTTCCGCCGGGCCGGCACGCCGAGTCTGCCGATGATCCTGGCTCGGCCCGGCGCGGTGGCGTCCTACCGGCTCGCGGACATGGCCGATGATGCCGTCGCGGTGCTCGACGCGCTGGACTGGCGCAGCGCGCACGTGGTCGGCATCTCGCTGGGCGGGATGATCGCGCAGACGATCGCGATCCGGCATCCGGGGCGGGTCCGCTCGCTGACGTCCATGATGTCGACACCCTCGCCCCGGATCGGACGCGCCAGGATCCGGGCGATGTTCGCGCTGGTTCCCCGCCCGCTGCACAGCCGCGACCAGCTGGCGAACCGGATGGTGAAGGTGTTCCGGATCATCGGGTCAACGGGCTATCCGCTGGACGAGGAGTGGGTGCGCGAGATCGCCCGGCGGTCCTACGACCGCGGCCACGACGCGGGCGGAGTGCTGCGGCAGCTCGCCGCGATCACCGCCTCCGGTGATCGGCGCCCCGCGCTGGCCGGCGTCCGGGTCCCCACACTCGTGCTGCACGGTGAGGCTGATCCGCTGATCCGTCTCGCAGGCGCGCGTGCCACCGCCGCTGCGGTGCCGGGCTCGCGGCTGGTGAGCTACCCCGGGATGGGACACGACCTGCCGAGCGAGTTGTGGCCCGCGATGATCGATGAGATCTGCCGGATCGCCGACACACATGACCGTGGTGTTACCGACAAGTAGCCACGCTATGTCATCCTGGTTACGGCGTCCGGGGATGCAGACCGGCCCGTCCGTGGCGCCCCGACAGGTCGGAGGTTGCCATGGGGGCGAGACGGCGATTGACGCTCGCGGCGTCGCGGCGCCCGCGCATCGGCGTCGTGCTCGGCGCTGGTGGCGTGCTGGGTGCCGCGTGGACCGCGGGCGCACTGGTGGCGCTGCAGCACCGGCTGGACCGCCCGATCGGCGAGGCCGATCTCATCGTGGGAACCAGCGTCGGTAGCGTGCTGGCGACCGCGCTGCGCTGCGGTGTCGACGTCGACGAGATCGTGGCGCATCAGCGCGGCGCGGCGCATGTGCAACTGCCACAGCTGCACGAACTGGACCGCGACTCGGGTGGTCCGCTGCCCCCGCTGCCGAGGCTGCGCCTGGGATCGCTGCGGCTGCTGGCCAGCACCGCGTGGTCGCCACGCCGGATTCACCCGCTGGTGGCAGCGAGCGCCCTGCTACCTCAGGGCCGTGCCCAGCACCTTTCGTTGGCGCGGCTGGTGGACGGCCTGCTCGCGCGGCAGGACTACGACTGGCCCGAGCGTGAGACGTGGGTCATGGCCGTGGATTACTGGTCCGGGCGGCGGACCGCATTCGGGCGCCCCGGCGCAGCCGCGGCGACGATGCCCGAGGCGGTGGTCGCGTCGTGCTCGATCCCCGGCTGGTATGCCCCGAAGCTCATCGGCGGGCGGTACTACATCGACGGCGGGGTGCGCTCCGTGACCTCGCTGGCGCTGCTGAGCAAGGTCGATCTCGACGAGGTTTACGTGCTGGCGCCGATGGCCAGCTATGCCCCCGGCAGCGCGGGCGGTGCGATCGCCTCCATCGAGCGGCGGATCCGGCGGCTGATAACCGTCGGGCTGACCAACGAGGCCCGCAAGGTCAAGGCTGCCACGGGTGCGAGGGTCAGCGTGCTCACCCCGGGCCCCGAGGACCTGGCCGCGCTCGGCGTCAACCCGATGGACCCGTCGCGCCGGCAGCAGGTGCTGGAGACGTCGTTGCGCACTGCGCCGGACACGCTCGCGGCCGTGGAGAGCCGGCAGCGCGCCGCCTGAACCGCTACCGCACTGACGCCGCGTGGGACGATTCACGACATGCTGCCGATGCCGATCACGGACTCGATCTTCCTGCTGGCTGAGTCGCGGGAGCATCCGGTCCACGTGGGCGGGTTGCAGCTGTTCGACCTGCCCGAGGGCGCCGGTCCGGACTACCTCGGCGACATGTACCGAAAGTTGATCGCTCGCGACGAGGTCGACCACCGCTTCCGCAACCGCGCCCAGCGCGGGATCAGCAGCCTCGGCCAGTGGGCGTGGACGCCCGACGAGGAGTTCGACCTCGAGTACCACGTGCGGCTGTCGGCGCTGCCGCGGCCGAGCCGGGTCCGTGAGCTGCTGGCACTTGTCTCCCGGCTGCACGGCTCGCTGCTCGACCGGCACCGGCCGCTGTGGGAGTGCCACCTCATCGAAGGGGTCGAGGGCGGACGGTTCGCCGTCTACTCCAAGGTGCACCACTCGGTCTACGACGGGGTGTCGGCGCTGGCACGGTCGCGGAGGGCGCTGTCGGAGGACCCCGATGCACGTGACCAGCCCCCGATCTGGGCGCTGGACTCAGATCGAGTCGAGCATCGCGTACCCGGCATCAACGCCCTGATCCGCCAGTCGGTCGGCGACCCTCTCCGCACCAGCGGCACCGTCACCCGCATGGTCGGTGACGCGCTGGGCATCGGGTCCGCCGCGCTCGGCGCGGTGCGCCAGGCCCTGTCCGAGCAGGCCCAGACGCTGCCGCTGCAGGCGCCTCGCACCATGTTCAACGTCCCGATCACCGGGGCACGCCGGTTCGCCGCACAGTCCTGGTCGCTGCAACGGATCAACGCGGTCCGCGCCGCGACGGGCGCGACCCTCAACGACGTCGTGCTGGCGATGAGTTCCGGCGCGCTGCGGCGCTACCTGCTCGAGTTCGACGCGCTGCCGGACCGTCCACTGACCGCGGCGGTCCCGATCTCGCTGCGCGCGGCATCGGACGAGGGGGGCAACGCGATCGGGGCGATCCTGTGCGACCTGGCCACCGACGCGCAGGACCCTGCGGTGCGGCTCGACCGTATCCGCGCGTCAATGCGCCACGGCAAGCAGACCTTCGACGGCCTCACCCGGCTACAGATCACGGCGCTGACGGCGGCGATCGCGTCCCCGCTGCTGGCCCCGATGCTTCCCGGCGGGACGGCGCTGGCGCCGCCGGGGTTCAACCTGATCATCTCCAACATTCCCGGCCCGCCCCGGCCGCTGTACTGGGAAGGCGCGCGGCTGCGCGGGATCTACCCGGTGTCGGTGCCCCTCGACGGGCAGGCGCTCAACATCACCGTCACCACTTACGTCGACAACCTCGAGTTCGGGCTGACGGGGTGCCGGCGCAGCGTGCCGCACCTGCAGCGGATGCTGCTGCACTTGGAGGACTCGCTCGTGGAGCTGGAGCGCGCCGTCGGCGGCGGTGGGGGCAAGCGGCGAGGACAGGTCAGAGCGCTTCGACGGCGGTGACCCGGATGACTGCGGTGCCGTTCTCGTCGGATGCGGGCAGGTCGACCTCGGCGGTGATGCCCCAGTCGTGGTCGCCTGCCGGGTCGTCGAGGATCTGCCGGACGTTCCAGTGCCGCGGCTGCTCGTCGATCATGAGCAGCCCGGGGCCGCGGGCGTCGGCACCGGTGCCGATCTCATCGAAGCGCTCGAAGTAGGGCTCCAGGGCCTCTTCCCAGCGCATCGCATCCCAGCCACTGTCACCGTCGAGCTCGCCGAGCTCGTCGAACCGCTGCCGGGCGGCGAGTTCGACCCGGCGGAACAGCGCGTTGCGGACCAGCACCCGGAACGCCCTGGGATTGCTGGTCACCACCGGCGGCTTCTCGTCGGCCCCGGCCGGCGCGGGATCGTCGGTGGGGTTGCGCAGCTTCTCCCACTCGTCGAGCAGGCTCGAGTCGACCTGGCGGACCAGCTCGCCGAGCCACTCGACGAGGTCGTGCAGCTCGTCGGTCTTGGTCTCCTCGGGCACGGTCTGGCGCAGCGCCTTGTAGGCGTCGGCGAGGTAGCGCAGCACCTGCCCCTCGGAGCGGGCCAGGCCGTAGCAACCGACGTACTCCACGAAGGTCATCGCCCGCTCGTAGAGGTCTCGCACCACCGACTTCGGGGACAGCGCATGGTCGGCGACCCAGGGATGACCCCGCCGGTAGGTCTCGTAGGCGGCGTCGAGGAACTCGGCCAGCGGCATCGGGTACGTGATGTCGTCGAGCAGCTCCATGCGCTCCTCGTACTCGATGCCCTCGGCCTTCATCGCCGCCACGGCCTCACCGCGGGCCTTGAAGCGCTGCGCCGACAGCACCTGCCGCGGGTCGTCCAGGGTGGCCTCGATGATCGAGACGACGTCGAGCGCGTAGCTCACCGACTCCGGGTCGAGCAGCTCGATCGCGGCGAGCGCGAACGGTGACAGCGGCTGGTTGAGCGCGAAGTCGAGCTGCAGGTCGACGGTGACCCGCGCGGTCCGGCCCTGCCCGTCGGGGACCTCGAGGCGCTCGACCACACCGGCGGCCAGCAGCGCCCGGTAGACGGCGATGGCCCGGAGGATGTGACGCAGCTGGGCGGGCCGCTCCTCGTGGTTGTCGGTGAGCAGCCGGCGCATCGCGAGGTAGGCGTCGCCGGGGCGGCTGATGACGTTGAGCAGCATGGCATGGCTCACCGCGAAGCTCGACGTCAGCGGCTCCGGGTCGGCCTCGACCAGACGCTCGAACGTCTTGTCACTCCAGGACACGAACCCCTCGGGCGGCTTCTTGCGCACCACCTTGCGGCGCAGCTTGACGTCCTCGCCGGCCTTGGCCAAAGCCTTCTCGTTGTCCACCACGTGCTCCGGGGCCTGCACGACGACGCTGCCGGCGGTGTCGTACCCGGCGCGGCCGGCGCGACCGGCGATCTGGTGGAACTCCCGCACCTTGAGCTGACGGGTGCGCTGCCCGTCGTACTTCGACAGCCCGGTGAACAACACCGTCCGGATCGGCACGTTGATCCCCACGCCGAGCGTGTCCGTGCCGCAGATGATCTTCAGCAGTCCCGCCTGCGCGAGCCGCTCCACCAGCCGCCGGTAGCGGGGCAGCATCCCGGCGTGGTGCACGCCGATGCCGTGGCGCACCAGCCGCGACAGTGTCCGGCCGAACCCGGCGGTGAACCGGAACTTGCCGATCAGCTCGGCGATGGCGTCCTTCTCGTCGCGGCTACAGACGTTGATGCTGGTCAGCGCCTGGGCGCGGTCGGCAGCCGATGCCTGGGTGAAGTGCACGACGTACACGGGTGCCTGCTGCGTGGCCAGCAGCTCCTCGAGCGTCTCGTGCAACGGTGTGGTGACGTAGCGGTGGTGCAGCGGTACCGGACGCTGCGCGGAACGCACCACCGTGGTGGCGCGGCCGGTGCGGCGGGTCAGGTCCTCCTCGAAGCGGCTGACGTCGCCCAACGTGGCCGACATGAGAACGAACTGCGCGTGAGGCAGCTCCAGCAGCGGCACCTGCCAGGCCCAGCCACGCTCGGGATCGGCATAGAAGTGGAACTCATCGGAGATCACCTGACCGACATCGGCTCCGGCGCCCTCCCGTAACGCGATGTTGGCCAGCACTTCCGCGGTGGCACAGATGATCGGCGCGCCGGCGTTGCCGGTCGAGTCGCCGGTCATCATCCCCACGTTCGCCGCGCCGAACGTGTCGCACAGCGCGAAGAACTTCTCCGACACCAGCGCCTTGATCGGTGCGGTGTAGAAGCTGCGCTGTTGTTGTGCGAGGGCCGTGAAGTGCGCGCCGGTCGCCACCAGGCTCTTGCCCGACCCGGTGGGCGTGCTGAGAATGACGTTGCACCCCGACACCACCTCGATCAGCGCCTCCTGCTGCGCGGGGTAGAGGTCCAGGCCCTGGTCGGAGGCCCAGTCGTTGAAGGCGTCGAAGAGGGCATCGGGGTCGCAGCTTCCCGGCAACCGATCGGTGAGCGTCATATCGACACCGATCGTGCCCGCAGCCCCGCCGCGCGCCCACGCCGGGGGCCGGCCCGCGCCCACCCCGTCCGGCCCGCGCCCACCCCGTCCGGCCCGCGCCCACCCCGTCCGGCCCGCGCCCACCCCGTCCGGCCCGCGCCGTGAAGGGCACCTACACGGCGTCGGACGCAGTGAAGGTGCCCTTTGCGGCGATTGGGCGGCGACGAGGCCGATGATGCGAGCAAGCGCCAGACCAGGGACGACTGCGCCGAGTTGATCCGCAACATGCTCACCGGCCTGCAGGCCAGATCACCCGAGTGATCCCCCGCTAGCCGTCGCACCGTCTCCGGTGTCGCGAAGGTGCCCTTTGCAGCACCGCATGAGGCAAAGGGCACCTTCGCGACGTCGCTCTTGGTCGAGTTGCCCGTCCGCAGCGCGGCGGAGTCGTCAGCGAGTTCGAGCGCACTACTCCGAATGGCCGTTACCTAAGCTCGACCTGAAGAAGTAGCCTGCCGTAGCCGTGTTCCGGTCGGGGTACTTTGAAAGAGCGACGATTTGCAACCGATGACTACACGGCGTCACAGAGTATCGGCAGCTGGCCCGTCTGTTCCGGCATTGATCGCGTGGACCCGCGCTGACCGGGTCCTGTCCGGTGAACGTGCTGCGGATCAGGCCGCCACGCCGGCGTTCTCGGCGGCAGCGCTGACTGGGTCTGTCACGCCGCGGTCGGGTTCCGGCCGCCACGCTATGAACCGCAGCGCAACATTCGCCGTCGTTGGCGGTCTTGCCGCGCTGATTCACGCACCTCGCGCGCGCCATGCGGCGGCGGGGATGGTGCTGGTCTGCGGCTCCGTCCTCGCCGCCGGCGTGAGCGCCATGGACGGCACACTGGGGCCGCGTCCGGCTGTTCCCGACCCCGGGCCGGGGGGGCCGTCGGCGATGCCGGGTGCGCCGACACGCGCGGAGACGGCAGCGAGTAGCCCGGTGAGCACAGTCGCGGCCACCGCAGCGCCGGCCCGGCCCCGGCCGGCGGCGACTGCGGGGTCCCGTGCGCCGCAGCCTGCCCCACCCGCTGGTGCGGAGGCCGGCAGCGGTGGTCCGAGCGGGGCCGACGATGCTGCCGCGGCAGCCTGGCCGTCGGGGTTCACCCCGGGTGCGTCCGAGCCGGAGGTGCGCACAACCAGCCCCGCGCCACCACCCGATGAGTCCGGTGAGGAGCAGTCGTCCCTCGTCAAGAACGTGACCGAGGCGGTCGAGAAGGTCACCGAGTCAGTCCAGAAGGTGACCGAGCCGGTCGAGAAGGTGAGCGAGCCGGCCGTGTCGATGCTCGACGCACCGCTGCCGTAAGGCCTACAACGCGGGCTGACGGCAGATGTAGCTCATCGCGGGCGGCACGTTGTCCCATATGGAACGGGTCGGTACGACTTCGTGGAAGCTGCGCTGCAGCTCGTCGCGGAACCGGCGCGCGGTCGGCGTCCAGTACCCGGCGCTGTAGGCGGCTGCGGTGAACACGCCGTCGGGGTGCAGCGCCTCCCGGATCACCTCGACCAGCTCACGCTGCCGCGCCGGCGGCAGCAGCGTGAAGGGCAGCACCGAGACGATGGCGTCAGCGCGGTCGAGCCCGTGATCGGCGAGGATCTCCGGCAGCGTGAGGGCATCGGCGGTGACGATCTCCGCGCCGAGCCCTCGTGACCGCAGCTGCTCGGCCATCGCGGCGTCCTTCTCGATGGCGATCAGGGTGCTCCCCGGCCCTGCTCGCCGGGCGATCTCCACCGTGACGGCTCCCGTTCCGGCGCCGAGCTCTACGACTACCTGCCGACGTTGCCCGGCCGCCTCGCGCGGCACGACGGCCGCCAGCCGCCGCGCCAGTGCCCGGCCGCTGGGCAGCAGCGTCCCGACCTCGAGCGGGGATCGCAGGGCAGCCGCCAGGAAGGCTGCTCGCGAGCGGCCGGTGTCCGAGCCAGGGCGCTTCCTCGGTTCGCCAACCATGCGCACAGTAGACACCCGCCGGGTAGCGCGATCATCACGACAACGATGGTGCCCGCAGCGAAGCCGGGCTGCAGCCTGTCGGAAGGTCCGTCGACAATGGGGGAGTGGACGATGCGCTGAAGCAGTTGCGGGAGTCGGTGTGACCGCCGCGGACCTCGCCGTACCGCTGCACGAGCGACTGGTACGCGAGCTCGACGGCGAGGTCGCGTTCGACCGCTACACCCGCCACCTGTTCTCCCGCGACTCGAGCATCTACTCGATCACACCGCGCGGCGTGGTCTACCCCCGCCACGCAGGCGACATCGCCGCTGCGGTGTCGGTCGCCGCCGAGTACGGCGTACCGGTGCTGCCCCGGGGCGGCGGAACCAGCCTCGCCGGGCAGTGCGTGGGCGAGGGCATCGTGCTCGACCTGTCGCGCCACATGACCGCGATCCGCGACATCGACCCGGACGGTCGCACCGCCCGGGTGCAGCCCGGCGTGGTGGCCGACGAGCTCAACCAGGTGACAGCCGCGCACGGGCTGATGTTCGGCCCGGACACCTCCACGTCCAACCGCGCCACGATCGGCGGGATGATCGGCAACAACTCCGCGGGCAGCGGGTCGGTGCGCTACGGCATGACCATCGACCACGTGCGCGCGCTCGACGTCGTGCTCTCCGACGCCAGCACCGCGCGGTTCGAACCGCTGGACGACTCAGCGCAAGCCCGGCGCGCACAGCGATCCACACTGGAGGGTCGGATCCATCGCGAGCTGCCGGCGCTGGTGGACGGTCATCGCGACGCGATCGCCACCGGGTACCCGCAGTTCTGGCGCCGGGCCGGCGGGTACCGGCTCGACCGGCTCGCCGAGCCAGGCGCACCGTTCGACCTCGCGCGGTTCGTGGTCGGCTCCGAGGGCACCCTCGTGATCGCCACCGAGGCGACGGTGGAGCTGGTGCCGAAACCGTCGCGCACCGTCATCGCGGTCGGACACTTCCACTCCACCACGGCGGCGATCGCGGCCACCGAGGACGCGCTGGCCTGCGACCCGGCCGCGGTGGAGCTGCTGGACCGCACCATCCTCGACCTGTCGCGCAGCAGGATCGAGTACGCCCAGCTGGGTTCGATCCTCGAAGGCGATCCGGATGCGCTGCTGTTCGTCTCGTTCAGCGGCGACGACGAGGCGGCGCTGCTCGCCGGGCTCGACCGGCTCGCCGCGCTGTGGGCGCGTCACGGCCACGGCTACCACACGCTGCGTGCCGAGACGCCCGAGCAGCAGGCCGCGCTGCTCAAGGTGCGCAAGGCCGGGCTCGGGCTGCTGATGGCCGCGAGCACCGGCAGCAACCGCCCGACGGCCTTCGTCGAGGACACCGCCGTCGATCCGGCACGGTTGCCCGAATACGCCGAGCGGTTCTCGAAGGTGCTCGACCGGCACGGCTTGCGAGCCGGCTTCTACGGACATGCCTCGGTGGGCTGCCTGCACGTCCGGCCGTTCCTCGACCTGTCCCGGCCCGAGGACGTCGAGCGGATGCGGGTGGTCGCCGAGGAGATCCGGGAGCTGGTCACCGAGTTCGGCGGCGCGAACTCCAGCGAGCACGGTGACGGCCTGGCCCGTAGCGAATTCAACCGGGCGGTCTACGGCGACGAGCTCTACGAGGCGATGCGGGGCGTCAAGCACACCTTCGACCCGGACAACCGGATGAACCCCGGCAAGATCGTCGACGCGCCGGCGATGACCGAACACCTGCGGGATGCCGCGCTGCCCGCGCCTGGTCTACTTCGGACGAAGCTCGACTTCTCGGTGGTCAGCGGTGGTTCGGACGGGATGCGTGGCGCGGCCGACCGGTGCATGAACATCGGGCTGTGCCGCAAGAGCGACGCCGGCGCGATGTGTCCGTCCTACATGGCCACGCGCCTCGAGGAGGACTCGACCCGTGGCCGTGCCAACGCTCTGGTGCGAGCACTGTCCGAACCGGACCCGCGGGCCGCGCTCGGTGACGAGCGGCTGCACGAGGTGCTCGACCTGTGCCTGATGTGCAAGGCGTGCAAGAGCGAGTGCCCACTCGGGGTCGACATGGCCACGCTGAAGAGCGAGGCGCTGGCGCAGCATCACGAGGTGCACGGGACCCCGCTGCGCTCACGGGTCTTCGGGGCGATCCGGCTGCTCAACCGGCTGGGGTCGGTGACCGCGCCGCTGTCCAACGTCCCCGGCCGGGTGCCGGCACTGCGCCGGGCGCTCGCAGGCATGCTGGGTATCGCGCCGACACGCCCGTTGCCCGTCTTCGCCCGTCGCAACCTGATGCGCTGGTTCCGTCGCCGCCCGCACGCAGGGACGGTGCAACGCGGCACGGTCACGTTCCTCGCCGACTCGTTCACCAGCTACACCGAGCCCGGCATCGGCGCTGCTGCCATCGAGCTGCTCGAAGCCGCCGGTCACCGGGTGCGGCTGGAAAGTCGTGGCTGCTGTGGTCGGGCGGCGTTGTCCAAGGGACTGCTCGACACCGCGAAGCGCCAGGCCCGCGTCCTCGTCGATGCGCTGGCCGGGAAGGCCGGCCCGATCGTGGGCTGCGAGCCGTCCTGCCTGCTGACGCTGCGCGACGAGCACCGCGCGCTGCTGGGCGACGACCCGCAGGTGGCCGACGTCGGGGAACGGGCCCGGCTGGTCGAGGAGGTGCTGGTCGAGGCCATCGATGACGGGGCGCTGCCGCTGCGCTCCGACACCTGGCCCGCGGGGCGACGGATCCTGTTCCACGGGCACTGCCACCAGAAGGCCGAGGTGGGCACTGCCGCGACGGTCGCGTTGCTGCGCCGCATCCCCGGCGTCGAGGTCGTCGAGCTCGATGCCGGCTGCTGCGGGATGGCCGGCTCGTTCGGTTTCGAGGCCGAGCACTACGACGTGTCGATGACCGTCGGTGAGGACCGGCTGTTCCCCGCGGTGCGCGCCGCCGGCGGCGACACCGTCGTCACGGCGACCGGCGTCTCGTGCCGCCAGCAGATCCAGCACGGCACCGCCCGCCACGCCCACCACCCCGTCGAGCTCGTCCGCGCCGTTGTTGCCCCGGCGCACCCGGGCCACCGTCCATGAACTCGACACCGTGGGGGTTGCCGGGTGTGCGAAGCCCCACACTGTCGAGTTCACGGCGCCAGCGCAGTGACGGGCGAGTCAGTTCGGTAGCGTGCGTTCACCCGTCAGATCGAGGTGGACATGGGTGCTTACCAGACCGTGATGGCCGGAACCGACGGCTCCGAGACATCGCTGCGGGCGGTCGATCGCGCCGCCGAGGTGGCTCGCGACAGCGGTGCGACCCTCGTGCTGGTCTGCGCCTACTTCCCGTACAGCAGCGCCGAGGTGCAGGAGATGCAGGACGACATGGGGGATGCCGCCTACCAGGTGGTGGGGTCCGCGCCCGCCGAGCAGACCTTGCACACCGCGCACGACCGAGCGGCCACCCAGGGCGCGCGCGACATCAAGACGGTGGCTTTGGAGGGCAAGGCTGTCGAGATCCTGGTGCATGCCGTTGACGAGCACCGCGCCGACCTGCTCGTGGTCGGCGACCGCGGGCTGAACACGCTGACTGGACGCCTACTGGGTTCGGTGCCCTCCGGCGTCGCGCGGAACGCCCGCTGCGACGTGCTCATCGCCCGCACCAAGGCGTGAGATCTGATCTGACGGCCACGCGTCTTACTGGGCGGACGGCTCGGCTTCCTCGGGTTCCTCCGGTACTGCCTCGACGGTGCGCTCGCGGACCGGGCGGAGCTCGAACTCGCCGAACCGGCCGCGGCGCACCGCGACGGCGCTCATCGGCATCGGGCGGCTCTGCCGGTGGCGAGGCGCATGGGTCATTCCGGCACGCGAACCGGGAGGGATGACGGGCGTGCGCATTGCGTCCTTCTTCTGCTGTCATATGCGGCGGCCGCGTCCCACCCGGTGTCGCGCGATGTCCGGCAGGGCGGGAGGGCCTGCGCGTGCGCGCCGTACCACCGGTGGGAGCGGATCTTGAAACGGTGAACCAGCAGCCGACATCGGGGCGCTTGTCCATCCACTACCCTACTCCTGCCCATGCGTATCCGGAACCATCGGTCGGTCACGTGGCAGTGGCGCGAGACACATCGGTTAGCTGACCTAGGGCGAGATCAGCGAGGAGGCGGTCGTGGACGTCGAGGCGCCCGAGAGCAAGTCCCGTGCCCCACGGGCCACGATGCTCACCTGGGCCGGTGTGGGTACCTCGCGGCTGGAAGCGGTCCGGGTCGTCGCGGGTGACAGGGGGATCCGGGCAACCGGTTCGATCGTCGCCGCCCCGACCGAGGATGCGCCTGCCTTCTCCGCCTCCTACACGCTGTCCACCGATGAGGGCGGGGTGATCGGCCGGCTCACGGTGCGTATCACCACGGCGAGCGGTGAGCGGCACGTGGCACTGAGCCGGTCGGAGGAGGGCATCTGGCTCGTCGACCACGGTGCCGGGGCCGCACGGACCGATTTCGACGGGGCGGCCGACGTCGACCTGGCTTACAGCCCGCTGTTCAACGCGCTGCCCGTCCGGCGGCTCGGCCTGCACCGCACCCCGGCGGAGCACGAGCTGCCGATGGTGTTCGTGCACCTCCCGAGCCTCGCGGTGGAGCTGACCCGCCAGACCTACCGCACGGTGTCGGTGGGCGCGGAGCAGTCGGTGGTGGCCTTCGAATCGGAGCGGTTCGACGCCGAGCTCACCGTCGACTCCGAGGGCCTGGTCATCGCCTACCCGGGGTTGGCGCAGCGGCTGTGACCGCCCGCGTCACCCGGAGCTGACACGGGCGGCGGCGGCGAGCACGGCCTGCTCGCCGCCCCGCAACCCGGCCAGCTGCACGCCGGCCGGTAGCCCTGTGACGCCTGGCGCGGGTATCGAGACGGCGGGGACCCCGAGCAGGCTGAACGGCAGGGTCAGCGACAGCAGCGCGGGACGGACCTGCACCCGGGCGCCGTCCGGGGCCTCGACGTGCTCGGCACCGATCGGGGTGGCCCGTATCGGTGTGGTCGGGGTCAGCAGCAGGTCGACGCCGCCGAGCTGCTCGCGCAGCCGGGCGCTGACGCTGCGCCGGGTGCGCTGCGCGCCGACGTAGTCGGCGGCGGGCATCCGGGCCGTGGCGAGCAGCCGTGCACGGGTCGCCGGCTGGTAGTCATCGGGGCGCTGGGCCAGCCATTCGCGGTGGGTCGCGTAGGCCTCGGCGCCGACGATCACCGGGTAGGTTGCGCCCAGTTCGTCGATGCCCGGCATCGTCACCTCGCGCACGCTGGCCCCGGCGACGCTCAACGTCGCGGCCGCGTGCTCGACGCCGGCCGCGATCTCGGGGTCGTGCACCCGCCAGTACGGGTCGGTGGGGCGGCCGATCACCACGCCGGTCAGCGGCGCGGTGGGATCGAGCAGTTGCCCGGTCAGCGCGCCGAAGGC
Organism: Pseudonocardiaceae bacterium; assembly: GCA_009377865.1. Taxonomy (GTDB): domain Bacteria; phylum Actinomycetota; class Actinomycetes; order Mycobacteriales; family Pseudonocardiaceae; genus WHSY01. Next base: position 42,479 of record WHTH01000019.1, read on the forward strand.
CGTCGCGACCACTGTCACGTCCGCGCCGAGCAGCCCGACGTGGTCGCAGGTCTCCGACAGCGGGAACACGCCTGCCGTGGGCAGTGCACCGAACGCCGGCTTGAGCCCGACGACGCCGCACAGCGCGGCGGGGGTGCGCACCGAGCAACCGGTGTCGGTGCCCAGCGCGAGCGGCACCATGCCTGCGGCGACCGCGGCGGCCGAGCCTGCCGACGAACCGCCGGTGATCCGGTCCGGGTCGTGCGGGTTGTGGCACGGCCCCTGCACCGCGACGTCGCCGGTGGGACCGTAGGCGAACTCGTGGGTGTGGGTCTTGGCGACGATGACGGCGCCCGCGGCGCGCAGCCGTACCACCACCTCGGCGTCTGCCGTCGCGGGCGGGGCGTCGGCCAGCACTGCGCTGCCGCACCTCGTCGGCATTCCCGCGACGTCGATGAGGTCCTTGACTGCCACCGGCATCCGGTGCAGCGGCCCCGGACCGGGCTGCTGGGCGCGCACGCCGGGTGCATCGAGTGCCACCACGGCGTTGTACGGGTCATCGGCCAGCGCGGCGAGCACGCTGTCGATGTCGGTCACCCGCCCATCCTGCCGGAGCCAGGTTTCCGCGCGCGTTCTGGCATGTAACCGAGTGCGAGACGGCTCAAACTGTCATGCGTGTGTACGGACACTGGGACAGCTAGAGAGCCGTGACGGCCGCTGGAGCGCCTGTGCGAGCCGACGCCGACACCGTCACCGGGGTGCACCGGGTCCGGGTCCGGTTGGTCGGCGATCCGGAACGTCCCGGACTGCGGCTGACACTGTCGCTGCGGGAAGGCACCGATCTGCGGCAGGTGTGGTCCGAGCTCGACTCCCTGGTCCTGGCCCGTGCCCGCGAAGCGCTCGGTGTCACGACGCTGCGGACGGCCGTGCGAATCGAACTCGACGCCGTTGCCAGGCAGCGGGCACAGTGAGCGCTCGAGGCGTCGGCGCAGCTGCGCGGTAGCACCGGCGAGCTGCGCCTGCCTCGTGCAGTTGGCGCGGACCACACCGCGCTACCGCTTCACAACACCACCTCACACCGCGTGCCGTGCAGCGCGGTGACGCGGCCACCGGCGCGGCCGATCTCGCGCAGCCGCTCGAACGCGGTTCCTGCCGTCAGGTCCACCTGCAGCGTTGCCCCGTCGCCGCCGTGGGCCGCGTCGAACGCCCGTCGCGCGAGATGCCCGGCCCGGGTCGTCGACTCCAGCGAACCGGTGGAGGCAAGCGAGGCGCGCGCCGCCCCGAGCCGCCCGAGCGCGTCGTCGAGCGCATCGATGAGGGCGGCGCGATTGCCCTCGCACATAGCCCGCACGAGCTCCGGGCGGGACCCGGCCACCCGCGTGCCGTCGATGAAGGAGCCCGCGCCCAAGGCCAGCGCCAGCGGCCCACCGCCGGCACCGACCGAGGCCAGCACACCGGCGAGCAGGTGCGGCAGGTGCGACACCCGCGCCACCGCGGCATCGTGCTCGGCGGCGGTGGCGGCCACGACCGATGCGCCGCAGTCCAGTGCAAGTTTGGCCACATCCGTCCACACCGAACGGTCGATCCCGTCGTCGGCGGCCAGCACCCAGGCCGCGTCGTCGAACAGCCCGGCGCAGCCGGCGGGCCACCCCGACGCCGACGACCCAGCCATGGGGTGACCCCCGACGTAACGGGCGCCGGGGGCACACCGCCGCACAGCGCCGGCCACCGGCTCCTTCACACCCACCACGTCGGTGAGGCGGCAGGACGGGGCATGGCGGGCGAGGAGCGCGAGCACGTCGTCGACCACGGACAGCGGCACCGCGAGCAGCACCAGAGCGTCCTGCGCGGCCGCTCGTCGCAGTGCGTCATCCACAGTGGACTCGACGGCGAACCCGTCGGCCGTTGCGGCAGCATGGTCGTCGGGCGAGATCGTGGCGCCCCATACCGTCCACCCGGCACTGTCCGCGGCTCGCATCACCGAGCCACCGATCAGCCCGAGTCCGATCACGCACAGCCGGTCCCGGCGCACCGATCCTCCTCGCCTGCGGTCGTTACCGCCGGTCTCGTTACCGCTCGTTTCTTGTCACCGTTGCGCCGCGTCGAGCGCGAAGGCGGCGTAGAGCGCGACCCCGTGCACCAGCGCGGACTCGTCGAACACCACCCGGTTGGAGTGGTTGGCCGGAGCATCCTCCGGGTCGATTCCCGGCGGGCAGGCGCCGAGGAAGGCCATCGCGCCCGGCACCTTGGCCAGCACGTAGGAGAAGTCCTCGGAACCCATCATCGGGTGCGGCATCAACTCGGCGTGGCGCTGGCCGAGCACGCGCCCGGCCAGCTCGACGACCTGCGGCGCGACCGTGGCGTCATTGATCGTCACGGGGTAGCCGTACTCGATGTCGACGACGGCAGCGCAGCCGTGCGCAGCCGCGACGTGCTCGCACACCCGCGTCGCCTCCTCACGCACCTTGACGCGGGCGGATTCCGACAGCGCCCGTATCGTGCCCTCGAGTTCGGCGGTCTCGGGAATCACGTTCGACGTGGTGCCCGCGCTGATTCGCGATACGGTGACCACCACAGGGTCGAAGACGTCGAGGCTCCGGGTCACCATCGTCTGCAGCGCTCCCACCATCGCCGCGGCGGCGGGCACCGGGTCCAGCGCGTGGTGCGGCGCCGAGGCATGGCCGCCGCGGCCGGTCACCGTCACCCGCAGCACATCGGACGACGCCATGATCGGTCCGGGACGGCTCTGCACCTGACCGCAGTCCAGTGTGGATGTTATGTGCAGCCCCAGCGCCCGCTCCGGCGTGCCTGCGACGTCCAGCAACCCGTCCTCGAGCATGTGGTGGGCGCCGTGGTAGCCCTCCTCGCCGGGCTGGAACATCAGCAGCACCGACCCGGCGAGTTCGCCGCGCCGCTCGGCGAGCAGCCGCGCCGCCGACGCGAGCATCGCGACGTGGGTGTCGTGCCCGCATGCGTGCATCGCGCCGTCCACTTCGGATCCGAACGGCACGCCCGACTCCTCGGACAGCGGCAACGCGTCCATGTCGGCCCGCAGCAGCACCGTCGGCCCAGGTCTGTCACCTTCGATCAGCCCGACCATCGAGCTGCTGGAGCTGCCGGTGTGCAGCGTCACCGGGATATCGGCGAGTGCCTGCGCCACCGCCTGCTGGGTGCGGGGCAACGTCAGCCCCAGCTCCGGGTGCCGGTGGATCGCCCGGCGTAGCGCCACGGTGCGCGGCTGCAGCGCACGGGCTGCGTCGAGCAGCTCCACCGAACCCGCCGAGCGGTCTTCGGAACGGCGGGCGGAACGGCGTCGATGGCGCGGGGCGGGCGTGGTCATCCCTCGATACTGACATTGTGACCCGCCGGTGCGGTCGCCGCGCTTCCGTACTGCACTGATCGGCGCATACCGTAGGCGCATGGCGGTCAACGGGTTCGCCGTCGCCGTGGTCCGCGAGGACGGGCGGTGGCACTGCACCGCGCTCGAGGCTGCCGCGTTGGACGACCTCGACGCGGCCATCACCGAGCTGCGCGGGCAGCGCTCCACGGGTGCGGTCTTCGGCCTGCTCGACGTCGACGACGAGTTCTTCGTCATCGTCCGGCCGGTGCCCGGTGGAGTGTCGCTGCTGCTCTCCGACGCAGCGGCCGCGCTGGACTACGACGTCGCAGCCGACGTCTTGGACCTGCTGCGTGTCGAGGTCCCCGAAGATGATGCGCTCGACGCGGATGATGTGTGGCCGGAGGGAGATCTCGGCGTGCTCGCCGACCTCGGGCTGCGCGCCGAGGAGCTACAGGTGATCGTGGACGACGTCGACCTCTACCCCGACGAGCAGCTCGAGATGATCGCGCAGCGGTGCGGCTTCGGCACCCAGCTGGCGGCGTTGCTGGACAAACAGCTCCGGTGAGTGCGTCTCGCCCTGCCCCTTCGCGCTGATGACGGCGCGCGACGCCGAGCTGGTTCGCCGGGCGATCGAGGTGGCCCGGGAGGCCGAGCGCAGCGGTGACGTGCCGGTCGGCGCGGTGCTCGTCGGCGCGGATGGCGTCGAGCTGGCCCATGCCGCCAACGCGCGGGAGGCCACCGGTGACCCCACCGCGCACGCCGAGCTGCTGGCGTTGCGGGCGGGTGCCGCGCGGTTGCGCGACGAGGGTCGGGCCGACAGCTGGCGGCTGTCCGGTTGCACCCTCGCCGTCACGGTCGAACCCTGCACCATGTGCGCGGGTGCGGTGGTCGCCGCCCGCGTCGATCGGCTGGTCTTCGGGACGTGGGAGCCGCGGACGGGTGCCGTCGGGTCGCTGTGGGACGTCGTGCGGGACCGCCGCCTCAACCACCGGCCGGAGGTGCTCGGCCCGGACACGCTCGATGCAGCGCTGGTCGCCGACTGCGCCGCGTTGCTCACCGGCTTCTTCGCGCCCCGCCGCGCGCCCCGTCCTCGCGGTGGCTTCATAGGCGGGTCGGCGGGCCGCTCTTAGCCCTCATTGGTTACCAGCCCCTACCTGGAGCAGCGCCGCGCGTCAGGTACCTTCGTCGGCGGTAGCGTGTCCGAGCGGCCTAAGGAGCGCGCCTCGAAAGCGCGTGAGGGTTCTGCCCTCCGTGGGTTCGAATCCCACCGCTACCGCCGACTAGCCGAGCAGGGGTCCGGGCGAAGGACAGGGCCTCGGCTCGACCGGCTCGCGCTGGCCGGGATCAGGGGTCGTGACCCTCCGAGACGTCGATCAGTGGCAACACAACGATGGCTCCATAGGGCCGTGGCTGGGTAGTGTATGAAACAATGTTGCTTTGGAGGAGACTCCACGCTACCACTTGATTCCTCTGGTTAATCAGCTGTGAGGGTGTGCTTGCTGGCTGAGGTCGAGGCGCCGCGCCGGCGAGCCGATCACGTCGTGACGGGTTGTCCGGCCGATCCGGTGTCCGTCGCGGTGACCGGTCACCGGGGCGAGGCGCTGGGTGCACGCCACAGCGGTCCCGCTATGGAAACGTCGCTGGTCACAGTGATCCGGCTCACATGGCGTACGTGCTGCGGCCGCCATACCATTTGCGGTGGAGCCGGGATGTGTTGCTCGTGACTGGCGCAATACGAGTTCGTTGTCGTGGAACCCCCGACTGGGTACGCGTCTCGATCACTCGCATTCAACAAACTGGATCAGCTCGATTCATTGACCGGCCCAGAATCGGTCCTGAATCGTGATACTCCAGCGTGGCTGCGTCTGACACTTGTTCGCGCGCCGGCGGTTTGCGGTTCACTACTGGACCGCAGTGCGCTCCATACCGACGTGCTCGAGCCTCGTGCTGATGTGCCGTGGAACGCTCTGACCTGCGACGATGCGGAATGGGTAACCAGGGATCTGCGTGGATAAAAGATCTTCCGAGGCCGTGCGGCGACGATCTAGACCCGGCACGGCAATATGGTGGGTCCCCGTCCTCCGGTTGGCTGCGGGCCAGTCGGTGTAACCCACACCTAGTAATCGTTGCCCTCACCCCCTTGCTTTCTCACAGCAGATCGAACACGCTGCGCTACTTACAGGAGCGGTTTACTGGGATGCGTGTCGAGAGACGAGGATGCGAGCGGCCATGGTTGTGGTAGGCAACTCGTGTCCTTGCCGGAACGTGCCGGCGATCACATGCTTCCCCTATACAGGAGAGAGGGGTGGTCGAGTTGGCTGGCACGCAGGGTCGGGCCGGCGCATCGGGCGCTAGCCCCGGACGGGGCTTCGTCGTGGTCAGCGCGGTGATCCTCGTCGTCGTCGTCTTGGCGGTGGGCGTGGCGGCCGCGCTACTCGCGCGGACCATGGCAGCTGCCCAGAGCATCGACAAGAAGGCTGCGACCATCGCGGAGACCGGCCGCGGCATCAACACCGCGACCGACTCGGTCGTCCAGCTCAACCGGACCAACGAGACCGCCTCGTCGATCCTGACGAGCGCGATGCCGCTGGAGGACTCGCTCACTACGATCGTCAACAGCGCGACGACCATCGACGACCTCGCGGTGTCGATCAACAACAGTGCCGGGACCATCAACGGCACGGCTGGCGACGTCAACGCCACCGCCAAGACGATCAATGCGAGCGCGACGTCGATCAATGCCGATGCCAGCAGCATCAACGGCCATGCGACCGCGATCAACGAAACCGCGCAGGGCATCAATGGCGCGGCGGCCGAGATCCTCGACGTGGCGATCCGTATCGACGACGACGCGACGGCCATCAACGAGAACCTCGCCAGCACCCTCGGCATCGTCGGTGCCGTCGAGCGAGACACCACGAACATCGTCGGTGAGGCGGTCGAGGCACGGCAGACGTCGTCCTGCATCGGACAGAAGCTGCTCGCCCCCGAGAACACAGACGACTGCTAAGGAGGATGGAAGATGGCAACGCAACCAATGACCAGAGCCTCGTCCTCCCGTACCAGTAATCCACCCGGTGGAGGGCCTGGCTCCGGTGGGACGGTCGTCCGGTGGATGTGGACCTGGATCGTGCTCGGGATCCTCGTCGTGATCACCGTCATCGGGTTCCTGATCGGGATCGTGCGCTCGCTCGAGTCGATCGATGCGGGTCTGTTCGAGGCCTCCAGTGCGGTGCAGGGGGCGGGCGGCGACGTCGTCACGCTGCCCGCGTCGATCAGCTCGATCAACAACAACCTGACCGAGATCGACACCGCGCTGAAGCCGATCCGCGGCCAGGCCGGCGACATCAGTTCCGGGCTGGCGTCGATCACGTCCTCGCTGCAGGACATCGATGCGTCGCTCAAGGACACCTCGGCGTCGCTGGTCGACACCTCCGGGTCGCTGGCCGACACCTCCGGGGTGCTGGTCAACGCGTCGGACTCGGTCAGCGTGATCGACGGCTCGCTGGCCGACACCTCGAATGTGCTGTCGACGGTGCTGGGCCAGGCCGGCGACATCGAGGCTGAGCTCGAGGCGGCGCAGAACGCGGGCAGTCAGGGCACGAACGCGGTGCCCCCGAAGCTCGTCACGGCGAACGGCATCCTCGCACCCGCCCAGGCCGACACCAGCAACATCACCACGCAGCTCGTCGGTGTCAACAAGAACCTGACGGGCATCTGCGAGTCGCCCGCAGTCGATTTGCTACCACCCAACCGCTGCTAGGGAGGCGAGTGTGCTCACACGCTTGAGAAGGCCGGGTGTGCTCCCTGCCGTCATGCTCGTGATCATCATTCTCTGGGCGTTGTTCGCGGTCTTGATGCTGACCAACACGTTGGTGAAGGCCGGGTCGATCGACGACCGGGTGGAGGTGATCAACGGTGAGGTCGCGCCGATCGACAAGGAGCTCGACAATGTCGTGCTCGCCGAGGAGGTCGCTGACACCTCCGGGCAGATCCGGGAGGCGGCAGCGCCGCTGTCCGGGCAGTTGACGCAGACCAACGACAGCGTCAAGGGGATCGACAGCAGCGCGAAGAAGATTCTGTCCACCGCCGGGAAGATCAACGGGACAGCGAAGGAGATCAACGTTTCGGTCCAGGAGATCAACGGCAACGTCAACACGATCGGGTCGACGCTGGACTCGGTCGAGGGCAACGCGCAGTCGATCAACGGCTCGGTCGACGGGATCACCGCCAGCTTCAGCGGCACGCTCGCCGAAGTCGTCACGATCGACGACAGATTGGTCGTGGCCAACGGGGGCGTCGACACCCTGCTCGGGCAGATCCGCGGCGCCTCGGCGAACATCGCGAACGTGACCGACGTGCAGGTCCCGGCGATCATGACCAATGCATCCGGGATCGAAAACAGCCCGCTGCTTTTGAACCCGATGAACCCGACTCTGCTGAACGAGTTGGCTGCGGCGTCGCTGCTGGCACAGGAGCGGAATGCTGCGGCGCGGCCGGCCGTGCCGGCTCCGGTGCCGGACCTCGCCGGATTGCCGGCGCCGGTTCGGCAGCCGGTGCCCGAGATCGGGGGCGGGATCCTGCCGCTCGGATCAGGGGAGTCGGAGTCGTCGTCCGGTAACGACAGCGGCTCCATCCTGGGCGGTCTGGTAGGCCCGTAACGGGTAGGGCCGAGTGATCACCGCTCGGGGGCGCCGGAGACACTCCGGCGCCCCCGAGCTTTGTCGTGGTCGAGGCCGTCTGGCTGCCCCGATCCACCCCCCATGAGCAGGCTCGTGGCAGTTTCCGGGCACGGTATAACCACGACAAGTGCGCTTATCGTGGGCGCGGGTGCGCTGACCTGGACTGATACCCCCACCAGTACGCCCACCTGCATAAATGTGTCGCAGGGTGTCGCACCGCGCTGCGCTGGAGTGTCACCGCAACGCGCCCCGCTCCCCACGTTCTTCCGACGGGGCCGGGGCGTCCGAACTGGAAGGACGTGAAGACGTCTACGACCAGCCGGGCGTTCAGGGGGCGGGTAGCTCGACCAGCGCGGCGCCCCACTCGGCCGACTGCGCCGTGGACAGTGTGATCTCGCAGCCCGGCAGGTCGGTGACGAACACGACCGCCAGGTCCGTCCGGTCCCTGACCCGCTCGACCAGGAGCCCGGTGGGAAGCTGGGCGCGGGCGGTGTGGATCGTCACTCCCGCGTCGTCGTCGCACTCGACGTTCTTGAGCCATCGGAACCGGCCGAGCGTCTCGCTGTGCAGTGCGCTCACCGCCCGGCTTCCCTCGGGTCGGGTAGCTCGAGCAGTTCGGCGAGGACGTCCTCGGCGCGGCCGTCGCGAGGGACCGCGCTGCGTTTCCACCCCGATCGCCAGGGACCACGCAGCCACGTTCGCTGGCCCGAAGTGCCACTGCAACGTGTTGCGCTCCCCGGTGTGGACCGCCAGCCCGGCAGCCTCACTGATCCGGGCGTCGGCCTCGTCGGGACGTCCCTTGCGCGCGGCAAGCTGCGCGGACAGCAGGTGCATCACCCCGAATGCCTCCGCTGCCCCGGTGTCATCGCTGGCGGGGTCGGCCTCGGGCTCGATCGCGACCAGCGCGCCGCTGAGCACGTCAGCAGCGGCGCGGCGCGCTCCCAAGCTGCTGAACCCGCTGGCACCGATCAGTGTGGCGAACCCGGTCACGGCCGGGTCGCCGAGCAACCGGGCGGCCTCTTGCGCGCGCCGCGCGGCCTGCACGGCGAGTTCGGTCCGGCCGAGCTTGCGAGTGGTGCCGAAGGCGGCGACGCATCCCTCCACAAGCCCCCTCAGCGCGGCACGGCGGGTGTCGGTGTTCCCCGTTGCGGCGTGGGTGTGCAGCTCAGCCAGCACCACGCCCAAGTCCCGGCAAGCGAGCGCATACCGCGCTTCCTCGCAATGCCTGTTGGCCTGTGCCGCCGCCCGGACGAGCTGGTCAACGAGGCGGACCGGGATATCCAGCGCGTCGTCAGGTGTGGTGTCGTAGAGCGCCACGACGAGCTCTGGCAGTTCCGCCAGCGCATCGGCGGTATCGCGGTCGGTCGGTAGGTAGGGCTGGCCGGTCAGGTCGGCCACAGCGCAGCCCAGCGCCCCGGCGAGGTCCTCCAGCAGTCCCCGGCGCTCGAACCGGCGATGCCCACGTTCGAGCAGCGACAGGTAGCCCTTCGAGATCCCAGCCAGCCCGGCGGCGACCTCCACGCTCAGCCCCCGGCGGCGGCGGATGGTGCGCGCCCGCTGACCAATGGTGCAGCTCTCGTCGGTGGCCTCCATGGGACGGGATGGTACCGACCTGCGATGGATTGCGGCGTGGTGCGACCCCGCGCGGGCCGGGACGGTGCCCGCTCACGGGCGAAGGAGTCACACCCAGCAACACCCCGCCCCGGCAGGGGACCACGCGGCGCCGAGCGGCCCGCTCAGCGCCACGCTGCCGCCACGGAACGCGGCTCAGGTCGGCTCACAGCAGCCGGAAGCTGCTGGTGATCTGGTCGAACGTCGGAGCCGTTTGGGGGAACTGCTCCTTCGGCACCGACTGGAACACGATAGTGATCATCTTCTTGCCGTCGAACAGGAAGAAGTGGGTGTGTGCTCCCGTCTGCTTGGTGGCGGCGTCCTCGAATGAGTAGAAGTAGAAGTAGCCCGGCAAGCCTGCCAGCTCGATCTGCGCCGGTTCGGCAAGGAGCTCGACGGACTCGTTCGAGTTGACGATATCGTCGGCCAGTTTCTTGGCTTGCGGAAGCTGCTCCGGGCCGACCGCCGTCTCGAGTTCCACCACGCGCACCAAAAAGGAGTCCTGCTGGTTCTTCGCCGCAACCAGCTCGACCTGGGGGTCCTCGGATTGCAGCCGTGTCCACGACTTCGGATAGGACAGCGCGAAGCCGGCCTGCTCGCTACGGAACTCGACGACTTCGCCCGGCGGGCTGTTCGGCGAGGAGGGCTCGGCAGCGGCGGCCGGTGGTGGCGGCGAAGATGGCGGTGGCGCGGCGAACATCCGTTGCGCGAATCCCGCTGCGAGCGTTGCCAGGACGCCGGCTACCAGCACCGCGGCGATGACGAGGAGGACCCGCTTGTTGCGCAGGACGCTCAACTTACTCGCGGCACCTCGCAATACCCCACCTGCCATGCGGACCTCTTCCCTCAGCCTGTGATCGAGTGTAAGTTCACTGTGAACAGTCCATCGCGTGCGGGACCCTGTCCACGGGCCGCACGCAGCCAGGGCATGGTACTAGTGCCGCAGACGTAAGGGGAGTCCCGGGTTGGTTGGGGATGGATGGAATGTTGGTCCGGCCAGCGGGTTTCAAGCCTATGCTCGTCATCCCTGAACGCGGTTCTCACCCTGATGGGGTACTACCTTCGCCTGCCGCCGTACGTGCACGATGTCCCCGGGATCTTGCAGCGGCAGTGGCGGCGGACCCCGGCGGCGTAACCGCGGTCCGGCGTACTCTGCGGCCTGTGGATACGGATCATTCGTGATCGAACGGAAGAGGCAGACATGACAACCAGACCAGACATGGTGTACGGGATCAGCCCTGGTGGCGAGACGTCGATCTCGCAGGGGTTCGCGCTCATCGCGGGCATGGCTTGCGTTATCCTCGGAGTGCTCGGGTTCTTCTTCACGGGGTTCGACAACTTCACCGAGAACACCGACGAAAAGCTCCTCGGGATCTTCGCGATCAACCCGTTCCACAACGTGGTCCTCATCGGCGTCGGGGCGATATGGTTGCTGGCAGCTTTCGTGCTCACCCGTCCCGCGACGGAGGGCGTCAACTTCGCGATCGGCGGCTTCCTCGTGCTCGCCGCCGTACTGGGCTACCTCGGATACCTGGACCTGCTCGGCATCGGTGGCCCGGACCCCGTCAGCTTCCTCCACCTGATCGTCGGGGTGCTGGCAGTCCTGTTCTCCGGTCTCACCGGGGGCGGGCAGCGATAGCAGCAGTCGCCGGACCGTCGGCGGCGGAGGATGCGGGATTCGAACCCGCGAGGGCTGTTACACCCAACACGATTTCCAATCGTGCGCCCTAGGCCACTAGGCGAATCCTCCGCCGGACAGTCTACTGACCACCGTCGGCCGGTCCAGAGTGGGCCGGAGCGCCGGATGCGGTCAGCCAGGTCGGCCGGGCTCCCGGTGCCGGCCGTGAAGGCGGGTCGGGCAAGGCCTACACTTGGCTGCGGACCCCGCGCGGCGTCCATCCTGTGAACTCCCCCAGGGCCGGAAGGCAGCAAGGGTCAACGGGCTCTGGCGGGTGCGCGGGGTCCGCTGCTGTCTCGTGGGAAGGATCGGATGCGACCCGATGCCGGGGCACGGGGACGGACGGCGACCACCCTCGCAGTGGTGACGTCGGTGACGGCGCTGACCCCGCGCATGCTCCGGGTGCGGCTCGGCGGCGGGGGGCTTGCCGACCTTCGCGCGTTTCCCGGGCAGACCGTGCAGTTCCTCGTGCCGGATGACGGTGGCGCGGCCCGGCGCGACTATACGGTGCGCCACTACGACCCCGAGTCGGCGATGATGGACGTCGACTTCGCACTGCACGCCGACGGGCCTGCGACCCGCCGGGCGCGGCAGGCCGAGGCAGGCCAGTCCGTCGAGTTCGTCGGCCCGGCCGGCCGGCACTGGCCCGACCCCACCGCCGACTGGCACCTGTTCGCCGGGGACGAGACGGCGCTGCCCGCTGTCGCGGCGATGGCGGAGTCACTGTCGGCGGACTCCCCCGTCCGGATCTATCTCGAGGTCACCGACGCAGCCGAGGAGCAGCGACTGGCCGCGACGGTGCGCCGCGGACCTGCCCGCGGGACGGGGCAGGATCTGGGTAGCAGGACACACTCCCACCGTGCGCAGCATTCGCGCCCGGCTGCTCGAGCGCCGTGCCACCGATCGGCGCGACCTCTACGTCCGCGGGTTCTGGGACCGGGCACCAGCGGGACGGCCGCGACGGCCTGTCAGTAGCGGCCGGTAGCCTCGCTGCCGTGGTTCTGGCCCTCTACCGCAAGTACCGCCCGGCGAGTCTGGCCGAGGTGGCCGGTCAAGAGCACGTCACCGAACCACTGCGTGCGGCGCTGGCAGCGCAGCGGATCAACCACGCCTACCTGTTCTCCGGGCCGCGCGGTTGCGGCAAGACGTCGTCGGCCCGGATCCTGGCCCGGTCGCTGAACTGCGACAAGGGCCCGACACCCGAGCCGTGCGGAGTGTGCCCGTCCTGCGTGGCGCTGGCCCCCGAGGGCCCCGGCTCTATCGACGTCGTCGAGCTCGACGCCGCCAGCCACGGCGGCGTCGACGATGCCCGCGAGCTGCGTGACCGCGCCTTCTACACTCCGGCCGAGTCGCGGTACCGGGTGTTCGTGATCGACGAGGCGCACATGGTCACCACGCAGGGCTTCAACGCCCTGCTCAAGATCGTGGAGGAGCCACCCGAGCACCTCGTCTTCATCTTCGCCACCACCGAGCCGGACAAGGTGCTCGCCACCATCCGCTCCCGCACCCACCACTACCCGTTCCGGCTGCTGCCCCCGAGCACGATGCGAGCCCTGCTCGAGCAGGTCTGCGCCGAGGAGGGCGTGGCGGTGGAGCCGGCGGTGTATCCGCTGGTGATCCGGGCCGGCGGCGGTTCGGCGCGCGACTCGCTGTCGGTGCTGGACCAGCTACTCGCCGGAGCGGGCGAGGGCGGGGTCAGTTACGCCCGCGCGGTTGCGCTGCTCGGCGTCACGGACGCCGCGCTGCTCGACGACATGGTCTCCGCGCTCGCGGCAGGTGACGGCGCGGCCGCGTTCGGCACCATCGACCGGCTCGTCGAGGCAGGCCACGATCCGCGCCGCTTCGCATCCGACCTGCTGCAGCGCTTCCGTGACCTGGTGCTGCTGCGAGTCGCTCCGGATGCCGCCCGACAAGGGCTGGTCGACGCGCCGGAGGACCAGCTGACGGCGATGAGCGACCAGTCCGAGCACGTGGGTGTCGCGACGCTGACCCGTTACTCCGAGATCGTCCACAGCGGGCTCGCCGAGATGCGCGGGGCGACGGCACCGCGGCTGCTGCTCGAGTTGCTGTGCGCCCGGATGCTACTGCCGGCGGCGAATCCGGCCGACGGCGGCGGCGCCGTGCTGCACCGGCTGGAACGTCTCGAGCGCCGGCTCGCGGTCGCACCCGAGCCGGGCACGGCGCAGCCACCCGCAGCGGAGCCCGAGCCGGCCGCGCCGCAGCGACCGCCGCAGCAACAGCCGGTGCGGCGTGCGGAACCCGAGGTCGGGTCCGGGTCGGGCGGTGACGAGCATCGCGCCGGGTCCGACGTTGCGACGCCGCCGGCCGAGCGCACCCCCGCAGACAGCCCGCCGGCCGGGGAGCTCGACGCCGCTGCCGTGCGCCGGGTGTGGCAGGAGTTGCTGGACACGGTCCGCGGCATGAGCCGCGCGACCCAGGCCCTGATGACGAACGCCACCGCCCGTTCGGTGGAGGACGACGTGCTGCTGCTCATGCTTCCCACCGCCCCGCTCGCCAGGTTGCTGGCTGAGGACAGGCACGTCGATATGATCAGATCGGCGCTGCACGACGTGCTCGGCGTGGACTGGCGGATCCGGTGCGAGCACGACGGCGGCGATTCGCGTGGCGGAAGTTCCCGCTCACCCCAGCCGCCGGACCCGCCGGACCGCCCCGGCGCGAACGGCCGGGACGCGCCGCCGGCCGAACCGGCCGAACCCGAGCCACCGGAGCCGGCGAGACCTTCGGGCGCGGCCGGCCCGGAGCAGGACGAGGAGTCGATGCTGGCCGAGGCGGCCCTCGGGGACCAGGCCCCAGCGGACCGTCGCGATCCGGAGGAGGCAGCGCTGGAACTGCTCGCAGACCAACTCGGCGCACGCCGTATCGAGGATCGCTGAGCCCAGGGCCCCATCAGGTGTGCCACCAGGGGCGCAGTGGCACGTCGGAGCGTCCTTGGGCGTCGGGGCGGACCGCGAGCACCTGGTGCAGCTGGAGCTCGTTGCGCTCGAAGGCGAGCCGGGAAGCGGCCATGTAGAGCCCCCACACCCGGGCGGTGGCCTCCCCGACCTCGGCCACGCACTCGTCCCAGTTCGCGACGAGGTTGGCGCACCAGGCGGCCAGTGTCAGGGCGTAGTGCTCCCGCAGGTTCTCCTCGTGGCGCACCTCGAGCCCGGCGTTCTCGGCCTCGGTGATGATGCGCCCGGACGAGGCCAGCTCGCCGTCGGGGAAGACATAGCGGTCGATGAAGGAACTGGGACGGCCGCTGGCGTTGTTGCTCCGCCGGGTGATGCAGTGATTGAGCAGCCGGCCACCGGGGCGCAGCGTGTCGCGCAGCGCGGCGAAGTAGGCGGGGTAGCCGTGCACCCCGACGTGCTCGGTGAGGCCGATCGAGGCGATCGCGTCGTAGTCGTGGCCCGGTGCGTCGCGGTAGTCGAGGTGGCGCACCTCGGCCAGCCCGTCGAGCCCCTCCGCGTCGATCGCCGCCTGCGCCCAGCTCGCCTGCTGCGCCGACAGCGTCACACCGAGTGCGCGGACTCCGCGCCGGGCGGCATGGCGCACCATCTCGCCCCACCCGCAGCCGACGTCGAGCAGCCGCATCCCGGGCGCCAACCCGAGCTTGTCGAAGACGAGCTGGTGCTTGGCCTGCTGCGCGACTCCCAGGGTGTCGTCGGGCTTTTCGAACAGCGCGCAGGTGTAGGTCATCGAATCGCCCAGCACGCGACCGTAGAAGCTGTTGGACACGTCGTAGTGGCGGTGGATCGCCTCCTGGTCGCGGTGCCGGGAGTGGCCGATCCCCGCGGCGAGCCGCCGCCACCGCGGCCGGGCTTCCTGCGGCGGGGGTGGCGCCGGGCGCAACCACTGCCAGCCCAGTGACCGCAGCAGCGTCACGAGATCCGACGGCGCGGGCCGGTGGAACCGCAGGTGGTCCGCGAGCGACCGCAGCGCCGGGTAGGGGTCGCCGGGGTGTGCCCCGGCGAGTGTCAGGTCGCCGAGCACGTAGGCCCGCGCCAGGCCGAGCTCGGGATCGTGCGGTGCGGTCGCGAGGAAGGTCGCGCCCCGCGGGGTGGCCAGGTGCAGCCCGAACTCGGCGTCGTCGGGGCCCGCGCGGCTGCCGTCGTAGGCGCTGAACCGGACCGGCATGCCGCCGTCGCACAGCGCCTCCACGATCTGTGCGAGGTTGTGCCGCCGGGTGTGGTTCATCGCCGTCGCACCGCTTTCTCGTAGAGGTCCAGGAGCCGCCGGTCGGGGTCGTAGCGGTCCTTCAATGCGGCGTAAGCAGCACCGCCGTAGCGCGCGTCGAACTCGGATCGGCTGTAGTAGGAATCCGAGTAGAGCGACTTGTGCCCGCCGGTCCGGCTCACCGCCGACTCGATCTCACGGTTGACGGCACCGTCGGTGGCTCCGGGCGCGATCGGCACGCCCGCCCAGAAGCCCACATTGACGTAGTCGCGGCCGGGCTCGAGCGGGTAGAGCGGCCACCGGTGCTCGCCGCGCAGCCGTACCGGGCACAGCCAGAGCGGCTCGATCGGGACGTGCGAGCCGAACCAGTCGAGGAACTCGGGGGTGCGCTCGAGCGGGATCTCGACGTCCTGCACCACGGTCTCCTGCGGGCCCGAGATCCGGTCGCTGATCCGCAGCCGCCGGTCGAGCCTGACGAGCTTGTGGTAGACGTCGCTGCGCCGCAGCCGGGCGGGCCACAGCCGCCGCAGCACCGGGTGCTGGGCGCCGAAGGCCCGCGAGCACCAGAACCAGTCGGTGTCCCAGCGCCACAGGTAGTCGTGTGTCGTCAGCAGATCGTGGCGGCGCTGCCGGATCGAGCGGTAGTAGATCTGCGAGCCGGTGTAGTCGCTGGTAGGCCCGCCGTCGCGGGTGCACGTGCCGAGCGTCAGGTAGGACTCGGTGGGCGAGAACACCACGCCGTCGAGGTAGTCGACGCGCTCGCCGTCGAACGACCGCTGCGCCATGATCTGCCCGACCGCTTCGCACAAGTCGCGCATGTCCTCGAATCGGACGTGGCGCAGCGCGACCTTCGGCAGTACCGGTTCGAGTTCGATGCGCAGCCGGGTCGCGTAGCCGAGCGTGCCGTAGGAGTTGGGGAAACCCCTGAACAGGTCGCTGTGGAGCCCGTCGCCGGGCCCGGTGGTGACGACCTCGCCGGTGCCGATCAGGACGTCGAGTTCGAGCACGGACTCGTGCGGCAAACCGTTGCGGAACGACGCCGACTCGATGCCCAGACCGGCCACCGCGCCACCGAGCGTGATCGTCTTGAGCTGCGGGACGACGAGCGGCGTCAGCCCGTGCGGCAGGGTGGCGGCGACCAGGTCGGCGTAGCGGCACATGCCCCCGACATCGGCGATGCGCCGGTCGGGGTCGACGTGCAGCACGCCGCCGAGGCCGGAGACGTCCAGTCCCGGCGCGTCGCTGTGCCCGCGCACCCGGAACAGGTTCGAGGTCGGCTTGGCCAGCCGGACCGGCGCACCGGCGGGGATCGCGCGGTAGCTGTCCTGCAACCGGCGCACCGCGTCGTGGTGGCTGCGTTGCGGTCCCCACTGCATCGGTGATCCCCGCATGGTTGAACGCTACGACTGGCCGGTCAGCTTGCACACCCCCGTTTCGAGGTGAGAGGCCGGTACGGCCACTGCGGCGGCGTGCGGGGCCTGCCGCTACGCTGGAGATCGTCAGCATCCCCCGGCGACGAGGAGCCAGACCCATCATGTCGCAGCCCGGTGGCCAACAGCCCGACATGCAGCAGATCATGCAGCAGGCCCAGAAGATGCAGCAGCAGCTGATGACCGCGCAGGCCCAGCTGGCCGAGGCCGAGGTGACCGGCCAGGCGGGCAACGGGATGGTGTCGATCACGCTGACCGGCGGTGGTCAGGTGAAGGACGTGAAGATCGACCCCAAGGTGATCGACCCGGAGGACCCCGACACCCTGCAGGACCTGGTGTTCGGCGCCATCGACGACGCTCAGCAGGCCGTTTCCGAGCTGACCCAGGAGACGATGGGTCCGCTCGCCGGCGGAATGGGTGGCGCCGCCGGTGGCGCGGGTGGGGGCCTGAGCCTGCCCGGTATGTGACGGCCGTGTTCGAGGGTGCGGTCCAGGACCTGATCGACGAGCTGGGACGGCTGCCCGGTGTCGGGCCCAAGAGCGCCCAGCGAATGGCGTTTCACCTGCTCGCCGCCGATCCCGCGGACGTGGCCAGATTGCAGGAAGCATTGCAGCGGGTGAAGGAGGACGTGGTCTTCTGCCGGGTCTGCGGCACGGTCTCGGAGAAGGAGACCTGCCGGATCTGCGCCGATCCGCGCCGCGACCCGGCGGTGGTCTGCGTGGTCGAGGAACCCAAGGACGTGCTGGCCGTCGAGCGTACCCGGGAGTTCCGTGGCCGCTACCACGTGCTGGGCGGCGCGCTGGACCCGCTGTCGGGGGTCGGTCCCGACCAGCTGCGGATCCGCGAGCTGCTGACCCGGATCGGCAGCGACGAGATCACCGAGGTGATCATCGCGACCGATCCGAACACCGAGGGGGAGGCGACCGCGACCTATCTGGTGCGGATGCTGCGTGACTTTCCCGGGCTGTCGGTTACCCGGCTCGCCTCGGGCCTGCCGATGGGCGGTGACCTCGAGTTCGCCGACGAGCTGACCCTGGGCCGCGCGCTGTCCGGACGCCGCTCCGTCTGACCACTGCGGGCGCGGAGCCGTGCCAGGCGCGCATCGCGGTCACGGAGCCGGCACGTCGAGGGCGGCTGCGAGTTCGCGAAGCGCGGCCGCGCTGTAGAGGGCGATGCGCTGCAGGTGTGGCAGGGTGTCGGGGCAGCCGACGAACCCGATGTCGAAGCGTCCGCCCGCCGACAGCACCGTGATGCTCAGTGCTTGGCCGTCGGTCACCAGCGACATGGGGTAGCACAGTTCCAGCCGGGCGCCACCCAGGTACATCGCCTCGTCCGGAGCACGGATGTTCGAGAGGATCACGTTGAATGGTGGCCTTCCCCGGCCGCCGAGCCCGAGAACGAGCTGCGCCATGTACGGCGCGAGCAGCAGCGCACCGTAGTTGTCCCGTACGACCTTGGGCAACTCCCACAGCTTGTTCTTCGCGTGCTCGGCGGATGCACGCACGGCGTGCATCCGCGCCACCGGTCCGACGAGCTGGGTGTGCAGGTTGACCAGCATCATGCTGAAGGCGTTGCCCGCGCTCCCGTCGCCGCTGTCGCGGAGATCGACAGGTGTGCCTGCGGTGAGGTCGAGGTCGGGGAGAGTGCCGAGCTCGGCGAGGTAGCGGCGCAGCGCCGCCGAGCAGATGGTCAGGAACACGTCGTTGACCGTGGCTCCGGCGGCGTCGGCGACCTGCTTGACGAAGCCGACGTCCATGCTCTCCGTGGCGACCCGCCGGCGCTCGGTGACCCGGCGGTTGAGGATGGACCGCTGCGCGCCGAACGGTGTCGCCCCGTGCGGGCCCGGATGCCGGCGACGCTGGCGCTCCATTTCCAGGCCGGCGACCGTCGCCGCGACAGACCTGGCTGCCTTCAGCCCGAACGCGACCCTACCCGGCAGCGCACCGGGCCCGCCGCCCTGCGAGCCGGTGGCACCGTCACGGGCTCGGCGCCGGCGCTGCGAGCGTGCCACCCACACCGGTGCGAGGTCGTGGGCCGGATCGGCGCTGAACATGCGCTGCATCCGGCGCATCAGTGCGACCCCGTCCAGTGTCGCGTGGTGCACCCTGAAATACACCGCGAACCTGCCGCCTGCGAGACCCTCGATGACGTGGCACTCCCACAGCGGGCGACTCATGTCCATCGGGCGGGAATGCAGCTGCGACACGACTACGCCCAACTCGCGCTCGCCCCCCGGTGGGGCGAGTATCGAGTGCCGCACGTGGTAGTCGAGGTCGATGGAGTCGGCAGGCAGTTCCTCCCACCTGGGCAGCAGGGACTTCAGCCGGCCCGGGCGCAACCGGAGATTGAACGGCCTGACGTAGTCGGTGGCCTGCCGCATCTGCTCGACCATGCCCGCCACCAAATCCGCCGATGCGTCGGTGGGGACCGACAACACTGCCAGGCAGCCGACGTGCATCGGCGTCCGGGCCCTGTCCACCAGCAGCCACGACCGGTCGAGCAGGTTCAGCTTCTGACGCCTTCCTCCGACTGTGTTCCGAGCCGGCCGGGTCGTGGCCATGACCCGCATTGTCGCAGACCGGCCTGTGATCGGCAGCGATTCGCTCGCCTCCGCAGCCCCTCCGGTCTCTGGACCACAGGTCTGAGGTTCCCCCGGTTCTCCGGAGTCTGCTGCGGCGACCGCATCATGCGTGCCGAAGTTGACGCCGAGCACGGGCCAGTCGTCACCGCGCGCGGGGCGCCTTCGCCTCGATCAGTTCCTGCCCGCCCATGTAGGGGCGCAACGCCTCCGGGATTCGCACGGAGCCATCAGACTGCAGGTGGTTCTCCAAGATCGCGAGGACCGCCCGGTCGGTGATGGCCGTGGCCGACAGCGTGTGTGGCAGGACTGTCCTGCCGCCCTCCCGGTAACGGATCCTGAACCGTCGCGCCTGGTAGTCGGTGAGGTTCGAGTTGGAATGGGTCTCGCGGTAGTCCCCGAAGCCGGGAACCAGGACTCGGTGTCGTATTTCTTGTACGCGGGGGCGCCGAGATCGCCGAGGCAAACCCGCACGACGCGGTACGGGAGTTCGAGGTCCCGCAGGATGTCCTCGGCGTTGCGCTGGCACTCGTCCAACTAGTGCTCGGAGTCCTCCGGCCGGCACAAGCACGCTCTGCTCCACCTTGTGGAACTGGTGTGCTCGGTAGGCGCCGCGGTGCGCCCTGCCCGCGGCGCCGGCCTCGGTGCGGAAGCACGGGGAGAACGCCGACACGCAGATCGGCAGGTCGTCGGCATCGAGAATCTGATCGCCGTAGTAGCCGATGAGCGTCTGCTCGGACGTGCCGATCAACGCCAGGTCGGACCCCTCGACCTGGTAGACCTCCTCCGCGAAGAACGGCAGGTAGCCCGTCCCGAAGAGCACCTGCTCGCGGGCAAGGACCGGCGTCATCATCATCGTGAACCCACGGGCATGGAGCACGTTCTGCGCGTGGGAGAACACCGCCCACGCGAGGCGGGTCCCGTCGCCGCGCCAGTAGTAGAAGCCCGAACCGGCTACCTCGGCCCCACGCGCGAGGTCCAGGACGCCCAGGTTGGCGCCGACGGTGTCGTGGTACCGCGCCTCGTCGGCCGCCACCGGCACACCCTCGCGACGTAACTCGACGTTGCCGGAGTCGTCGTCGCCCGCTGGGGTGTCATCCGGCAGCAGATTGGGCAGCCGCGCCCACAGGTCATCGCGAGTGTTCTGCAGGGTCCGGACGTCCTCGGTGA
The DNA here is from genome assembly GCA_009377865.1 of Pseudonocardiaceae bacterium. Classification (GTDB taxonomy): domain Bacteria; phylum Actinomycetota; class Actinomycetes; order Mycobacteriales; family Pseudonocardiaceae; genus WHSY01. Next base: position 63,123 of record WHTH01000019.1, read on the forward strand.
CCGAGCGCAGCTCGTCCTTCAGCGCCCGTGCGGCATCCATGTCTACCTGCTCACGGTTCTTGCCCTGGCGCTTCTGCTGCGCTCGTAGCTCGTCGGATCGCGCGATCATCGGCGCAGCTCGGCATAGACCTCGACGAGGCGGTCCACCTCGACGTCGGCGCCGCGCAGCTTCGCTGTACGCCGCAGGAGGTCGGGGTCGGTCCGGAGCAATGCGATGTCGATCAAGGCCGTGGCCTTCCGGGGGATGCTGGGCAGGGCCCGAGTGTATCGACGTGGAAGGGGCGTATTCCTGCGGGTTTGGGTCGAGGTCGAGGCGATGCACCCACCTGAGGGCGGTCTCGCGCGGCGTGCCCGGCGGGAGAGCGTCGGTCGCCGCGGTGAGAGCCGCGCGCACGTGTTCCGTTGTGGACAGGGTGACCACGATGGCCGTGACACCAGGATCCGCCAGCGCCCAGCGCAGCGCGTCACACCCGGCCTCCAGTCGCCGATCTCGTGTCAGAGACCGCGTCGCAGCGGCGACATCCCCAGGAACGTCAGCCCGGCGTGATGCAGGCGATGTAGGTAGAGCGCAGGTCACGGCTCGGCCAGGTTGTACTGGACGGCAAGGCCGCCGATGCCGTCTGCGGTCGCTGCTGCGCCGAGGTGGCGGCGGGGTGAGTGGCAGTACGCGACCGATTCGACGCACCCTGTTTGTCTCGCGAGCTCGCTCCCGGCGGCGAGGAAGTCCCGAACCGCGGCGTCGTCAGCAAGCGCTGTCGTGTCGCGGGTGCGCTTCAGGTCGGGCTCCCACACCAGGGTGTGCCCTGTACGGCGGAGTGGTGGAAGCGGGTGTGCACGAAGCCGGGACGTGATGTGCGACCTGCCGCATCACGGGAGAGAGGTGCTCAAGGCGGCATCCGCCCGATCACCGGCCAGCCCGGTGCGACGGTCGTCCGGATCGACCCAGCACCTCGCAACGCCTTGGTGTTACGGTCGGTCGTCGAACTCGCCGTTCCTGACGGCGCCGAGGAACGCCGCCCACTCGCAACGGCCGACGATGAAGGCGGTGCCATCGGGGTGGTGGCTGTGGCGCACCGCGACCCGGCCGGTCCCGTCGGGCAGCGGGCCTGCCTCGACGCAACTCCCGCCGTTGTTGGTGCTGTAGCTGCTGATTCGCCAGGCGATCCCGGCCCGATCACCCGGGCCGAGAACCTGGCCCGTGTGGGTCATTCCAGGTCCTCTCCGATGGCGCGGATGAGCTCGGCGGACTCCACCGGCCCGAGCGCGCTGTCCAGGAGACGATGATATACCCGGACGAAGCGCTCGGAGTCGGGTGGTTCGACGTAGACCGCGCCGCCCATGGTCTCGGCATAGCCGACCTCCATA
>WHTH01000004.1 GCA_009377865.1 Pseudonocardiaceae bacterium
CAAGACCCATGAGGTCCTCAAGCGTGCGATGGGCGGCGTGCTGTTCATCGACGAGGCCTACTACCTCTACCGGGAGGAGAACGAACGCGACTACGGGCAGGAGACCATCGAGATCCTGCTGCAGGTGATGGAGAGCCAGCGTGAGGACCTGGTGGTGGTGCTGGCCGGCTACAAGGATCGGATGGACCGGTTCTTCGGGTCGAATCCCGGGATGAGCTCGCGGATCGCCCACCACCTCGACTTCCCCGACTTCAGTCTCGACGAGCTCGACCAGATCGGGCAGCTCATGGTCCGGGCGGAGGGGTACGCCTTCACCCCGGAGACGGCCGAGACGTTCCGGTCCTACCTGGAGCGCCGCAGTACCCAGCCGTGGTTCGCCAACGGCCGCAGCGTGCGCAACGCGATCGAGCGTGCCCGGTTGCGCCAGGCCAACCGGCTGATCGAGCTGGGACGGCCCGTCGACAAGGACGACCTGACGACGCTGGCCCCCGAGGATTTCCTCGCGAGCCGGGTCTTCCAGGGCGGCACGGACCCCACCGGGCACCCGGACGGGTAACCGACCCCCGGCAAGGCCGCCGCGCTGCGGACACTCGGCTGGTCGTGATCTGATTCGAGCATGGTCGAGAACACCTTGCAGAACGTCAGCTTCCCCAGCAACGGGTCCACCGCGCACGGCTACCTGCGGGCGCCCGAGGCCGGCAGCGGCCCCGGTGTCGTCGTGATCCAGGAGTGGTGGGGACTGACCAGCCACATCGCCGACGTCACCGACCGGCTCGCGGCGGCCGGTTTCGTCGCGCTCGCCCCCGACCTGTTCGGCGGCACCACCACCCACGACGCGGACGAGGCCGGCCGACTCATGAGCGAGCTGCCGGTCGACCAGGCAGCCACCGACCTCGCCGGTGCGGTCGACTTCCTGCTCGGGCACGACTCCGTCACCAGTTCCCAGGTCGGCGCCGTCGGGTTCTGCATGGGTGGCGGGTTCGTGCTGGTGCTCGCCGCGCAGCAGGGCGACAAGATCGGCGCCGCGGTACCGTTCTACGCCGTGCTGGGGCAGGACTACCCGAGCTTTGCGAACCTGACCGCGCCGACGCTCGGCCACTTCGGCGAGCACGACGACATGGGGCTCAAGCCCGATGCGGTGCGTGCGCTGGCCGACCGTATCGAGCAGGAGTCCGGGCGACGGCCCGACTTCCGCACCTACCCGGCCGGGCACGCGTTCTGCAACGACGAGAACCTGCTGGGCACCTATGCGCCCGAGCAAGCCTCCAAGGCGTGGGACGCCACGATCGACTTCCTGCGCTCCAACCTGCGCTGAGTGCTCACGCCTTCGAGCGCGCTCCGAAGGCGAGGATCGACGCGGTGAACCCGTGCAGATGGTTGCGGCCGCCGACCGGGCCGATCTCGCCTGCCGCGAAGAACCCGGCCACACCCGCGATACCGAGGCCACTGCGTACCGCCTGCACGTCGTGATCGGCGCTGGGGAACATGGCCGTGCCGCGGCCGTTGCAGGAGAACAGCAATGCCCCGCCGACGGGGTCGGCGTCGTCGCGGGAGCGGGAGAACAGCTCCGCGAGGTCCTCGTCGGCGGCGACGGCGTCGCGGACCTGGAAGCGCACCGTCCGGCCCACCTCCACCACGTCCCCGATCCCGATCGCCTGGCGGTCCCGGTCGGCGCCGACGACACCGCGGACGAGGAAGTCGCCCCGCTCGTGCTCCGCGGCGTACTCGTCCATGGCGATACCGATGTGCAGCCCCTGCATGGCGGCCTGCTGGTCCTCGGGCGGCAGCTCCTGGATGATCTGCTCGAGCTTGGACAGCGCGGGCACCCCGGCCAGCTCGAGCAGCATGTTGTTCGCTGCCTTGGTGACGGTCATCGGGGGGCCGACAGGACGGCACCCCTGGCTGACGAGGGCACGGGCTGCCACCTGGCCACCGAGCAGCACACCGACCGCTCCCTGCTCGACGCGCCGGCCGTCGATGAACAGCCGGACCGATCCCGGTCCACCCGCTCCGCTGGCCATACCACCGACGAGCGGGAGACCGGGCAGTAGCTCGCCGGAGCTCTGCACGAAGCCGTCCACCGGGAACGTGTAGGGATCGGCGAGCAGCATCGCAACCTCGTCATCCCCGCGCTCGTCGTCGTCGCGCCCGTCTGGCATCCCCGAGACGCCGATGCGGTCCTCGACCCGGACCGGCTCGAGGTGCAGCGGGGTGCGCCGGACACCGGGCAGACACGCGGCCCACGCGCTGACCGCACTGGTCGCCTCCACCCCCCGGCCGCCGCCGATGACCCCTCCAGCGCTGCAGCCCACGGACGTCGCGGCACCGGCGACCTCCATCGCCCGCAGCCCGGCGGCCTCCACGGTGTCCGGATCATCGCCGCAGACGAAGAAGCACAGCAGATCGGGGCGGCGGCCCTCCAGCGGTTCGACCGCCTGTGCCACGGCGGACTCCGCTGCCCGGACGAGGTCGGAGTCCTCGGCCAGGCCATCGCCGAAGTGATAGCCGAGATCGTTGACGACTGGCAGCACCGGCACCTCCTATAGCGATCGCATCCCTCATTCTCCGCCCCGGTGCCGCCGTCCGCCAGCCTCGATCGTTGCCCGGACCTCTCACCCTGATCCCGTTCTGGTTCCAGCGGCTAGAAGGGTGACGGGCCGCCGAACATCTCGCCGATCCGGTACGCCAGCTCGGGGTCGCCCTCGAGGAGGATGCGGTCCTCGAGCAGCAGCCTCATCGGCGTGACGCTACCGGCCGCGAGCCGCGCGAAGTCGGCGACCGACAGGCGTACCAGCACCGCGGGGTCGGGCGCATCGCCGACCCGCGCCGTGGCGCGCCCGTCGCGGACCTCGATCGTCCAGCTGCGTGGTTCGCCGTGCGTGGGCCGCAGCTGGTAGCAGACGGTGCCCGTGAACTGCGGGGCGAGCGCGGGGTTGTAGCTGCGGGCCATCGCGTTGAACATCACTTGCTGCACCCCCCGGTTGCCGACGTAGCGCTCCAACTGGGCGTCGGAGGTACCCGCGACCAGCCGCGCGAGACCCGACAGGGTGGAGTCGCGCGCCGTGGCCACGGCGTTGCCCGCCAGCTCGCGCAGCCCGGGCAGCGCGGCCCTGCGGGCGCGGGCGAGCTCGGCCTCCTCGTCGATGCGGTAGGGGCCGGGCAACGACCGGGCGGGCGCGCGGCGCGCCATGGCCTTGTCGACGGCGGGGGCGAGCCGTTCTGCCTTGGCGCGCTCGCGCTCCTCGCGCCCATCGAGAAACCGGGGCGCCACCTCCGCGCCGAACAGCTCCAGGCTCTCGCAGACGTGCTCGTGGCGGTTGGGGCCCGCCTGCAGCACGAAGATGACCTGATCGACGCCGGCCGCCTCGTACCGCGCCACCAGCTCGGTGACCTGGGTGGGGGTGCCGATCGCACCGCGCAGCGAACCCATGCCCTGTTGCAGCATCCTCACCCCCAGCGGCGCGGCCCGCGGCGTGACGATGTGACGGGCGAAGCCGGCGTCGGCGCGGCCGGCGCCGAACTCCTGCCACACGTCGGTGATTCCCGGGTGGTGGTTGCCGGCGCCGTAGTAGTGCGCCAGCGAGAAGCCGAAGAAGTGCGCGCCGTCGATGCCTCGCTCGATCGCCTCCGCCTCGTCGTGGTGGATCATCATCGGGACCACGACGGCGAGGTTGGGGTTGACGGTGAAACCGGCGGGCACGCACTCCTCGGAGGTCAGCAGATCGTAGTACTCGCGGACCCACTTGCCCGCGTCCTCGGGTTCGACGAACGAGAACGACAGCGCGCCCATCCCAGTGCGCGCGGCCAGCTGAATGGTCTCGCGGCGGCTGCAGGCGACCCACAGCGGCGGGTGGGGCCGCTGGGCGGGTTTGGGGATCACGTTGCGGGGCGGCATCCGGACGAACTGGCCGTCGGCACCCGCGAACGGCTCCTCGACGAACATCCGCGTGATGGTGTCGACCGACTCGTGCCACATCGCACGCTTGTCCGACCGCGGCACCCCGAAACCGCCGAGCTCGGCGGCGGAGCTGGCCTCCCCGGTGCCGAACTCGACACGCCCGCCCGAGATCAGGTCGAGCGTGGCGATCCGCTCGGCCACCCGGGCGGGGTGGTTGACCGGGTGCGGGACCTGCACGATGCCGTGCCCGAGTCGGATGCGGCTGGTGCGCTGGCTCGCCGCGGCGAGGAAAACCTCGGGCGCCGAGGAGTGCGAGTACTCCTCCAGGAAGTGGTGCTCGACCTCCCACAGGTAGTCGATGCCGACCCGGTCGGCGATCTCGACCTGTGCCAGCGCGTCGGCGAGCATCCGCTGCTCGGCGCCGTCCTGCCAGGGTCGGGGCAGCTGGCGTTCGTAGAAGATCCCGAATCGCATGCCGTCAGCTTCGCGCTCCATCGCCTCCGGCGGAAGGGTGGTGCACCGCTGCGAGAAGTGACGCGTAGCCGCGGACCAGCGCGGCACGTTGCTCGGCCAACCGGGGGCTGGCCGGGTCACAACCCGCGGCGACCCAGGAATCGGAGATCCGCATCGCGTCGGCGCGTCCTTGCGCGGCCGCGCGCACGGACTCGCCGGGCAGACCGTAGACGTAGCCGTAGAGCGCGGCCAGGGCGTCGACGAGCTGCCCGTCACCGTCGGACGGGCGTTCGCGCTGGCGCTCCCGGTGCGCCCGCCACCAGCGCAACTCGAGGCGGGACGCCTCAGCGGGGTCGTAGACGGCGCCGTGCGTGCGGGCCACCAGCTCGTAGAACCGGCACATCAGCCGCTGCGCCCGTAGGGGGTCGTTGTGCGGGTAGGGCGCCCAGACCTGGTTGGCGCGCAGCACGTAGAAGGCCCCGAGCAGGGTGCGCGGCCACGGCATCCGGAACCCGGCTCGGACCATCCCGACCGCGCACGCCAGCACCTGCGCCCAGCGGTGCCGGTAGTAGGCGACCCACGCCCCGCACTCCCGCCGCCCGATGACGACCGGGTCGAACGACCGCATCGGGCTGGTCCCTGACCGTGTACGCATCCGCCCTCCTGGAGCGGAGCATATCCCGCGCATTGAAATGATCTTGGTGTTGTCCATGAACTCGACGCGACAGGGGTTACCGGGCTGGGCAACCCCCACGGTGTCGAGTTCACGGACGGGAGTGGGCCGCACGCCGGATCAGCGCCAGGCCGGCAGCCACAGCTCGGCGTTCCAGTGCTCGGGCGTGATCGAGTCGCCGACGAGGATCGGCCACAGCCACACGAAGTTGGCCACTACCAGTCCGACATAGATCGCCACGACGAGCAGCCCGGTACCCCTGCGCTCGGAACCCGCGTTCGCGCGCCCCATGATGTCGCCGAGCGCGAGCGTCACCCCGATCACGAAGAAGGCCGCGATCGGGGTCATGTAGAAGAAGTACATCTGTCGGTCGAGGTTGGCCAGCCACGGCAGCCAGCCCGCCGCGTACGCCACCAGCACCGAGGCGTAGCGCCAGTCGGCCGCCGTCACCGCCCGCCACAACGCCCAGCCGAGCACCGGCAGCGCGAGCCACCACAGCGCCGGGGTGCCGATGAGCATCACCGCGCTCACGCAGTCGCCTCGGCCGCAGCCGGGGGCCGCCGCACCGGACTCGTAGTAATACAGCATCGGCCGCAGCCCCATCGGCCAGCTCCACGGCTTGGACTCCCAAGGGTGCGGCTGCGAGGGGGTGGCCAGGTCCGTGTGGAAGTCGAGCACCTGGCCGTGGTAGTACCACAGCGAGCGCAGCACGTCGGGCACGAACCAGAATGTCGAGCTCTCGCCGATCTGGCTTCCCACGGCGTACCGGTCGGTGCCGGTCGCGCTGGCGAACCACGCCCACCACGTCGCCAAGTATGCACCGATCGGTACCGCGGCCAGCGCCCACGATGCCGGTGGCAGGTCACGCACCGCGGTGCCCAGCCAGGGTCGGTGCAGCCCTGCGGCGCGGCGCGCGCAGACATCCCACACCACGCTGAGCACGGCGAACGTGGCGAGAAAATAGACCCCCGACCACTTGGTGCCGCACGCCAACCCGAGCAGCACCCCGGCACCGAACCGCCACCACCGCACGCCGAGCCTCGGCCCGAGCGCGTGATCACCGATGCGGCCCTGCGTCACCACGTCGGCGAGCCGTTCGCGGACCTGCTCGCGGTCGACGACCAGGCAACCGAAAGCGGCGAGTACCAGCACCGCGAGGAAGACGTCGAGCATCCCCATCCGGGCCTGCACGTGGCTGGCGCCGTCCGCGATCAGCAGCACACCGGCGACGGCGCCGAGCAGCGTCGACCGGGTCATCCGCCGCACGATCCGCACGATGAGCAGGACGGCGACGATGCCCGCGAGTGCGGCGGAGAACCGCCAGCCCCAGCCGTTGTAGCCGAGCAGCAGCTCGCCGAGTGCGATGAACTGCTTGCCCAGCGGCGGGTGCACCACCAGCTCGTAACCGGGGTTGTCCTCGACGCCGCCGTTGCGCAGCATCTGCCAGGCCTGTGGCACGTAGTGCTTCTCGTCGAAGACCGGGGTGCCGCCGTCGGTGGGGTGACCCAGATTCCAGAACCGCACCAGCCCGGCGAGCAGCGCGAGGCTGATCGCGACCGCCCATCCCCTGGCGCGGTCGTGCAGCGTGCGGGGCAGCAGCCGGCTCAGCGGCCCCGGCGGCGGCCCCTGCTGCGGCGGCAGCTCGCCGACACCCACCAGCGGGTCGTCGGCGCGCTTGCGGCGCGCCTGGGGCGCCAGGGTCACGCGCCCGATCGTATGTGCCCGCGGCCTGTGAGTGGCGAATGGTGCGCCCGCTCGCATCCATCAGCAGAGCCACTCACGACCGCGCGTAGCGTGCACGGCGTGGTCGTCGACGGTCCCGGCAAGCTGGTGCTGGCGGCGACCCCGCTGGGTGATTCGCGGGACGCGTCACCACGACTGCTCGAGGCGCTGGCCACCGCCGACGTCGTCGCGGCCGAGGACACCCGCCGGCTGCGCTCACTGGCGACCGCGCTCGGCGTCACCGTGACCGGCCGGGTGGTGTCGAACTACGACGCGGTGGAGGCGGCCCGCGCCCCGGCTCTGCTCGACGCCGTGCGGGACGGCCGGACCGTACTGGTGATCACCGATGCGGGCATGCCCGCGGTGTCCGATCCGGGCCTGCGGCTGGTGTCGGCCGCGGTCGCCGAGGAGTTGACGGTGACGTGCCTGCCGGGACCGTCGGCGGTGACCACCGCACTCGCCCTGTCGGGCCTACCCTGCGACCGGTTCTGCTTCGAGGGCTTCGCGCCACGCAAACCGGGCGCTCGCCGTCGGTGGCTGGCCGGTCTGCTGACCGAGCCGCGCACCTGCGTGTTCTTCGAGTCACCGCATCGGGCGGCCGCGACCCTCGCCGATGCTGCCGACGTGCTCGGCGGACAGCGCGCCGCCGCGGTGTGCCGCGAGCTGACCAAGCCGTACGAGGAGATCCGCCGTGGTGGTCTCCGCGAGCTGGCGTCCTGGGCGGCCGACGGCGTGCGCGGCGAGGTGACCGTGGTGCTGGCCGGCGCCGCCCCTGCCGCCCCCCCGGACGTCGCCGACCTGGTGCCCGAGGTGGTCTCCCGGGTCGGGACGGGTCGGCGCCTCAAGGACGCCGTGGCCGAGGTCGCCGAGCACCACGGTGTGCCCAAGCGCGCGCTCTACGACGCCGCCCACCAGGGTGGTGAGTGATTTTTGGTGCTATAACCCCAAAAATCACTCACCACACTCGAGGAGTGCGAGGAGTGGGGCGGCCTTGGTCTCGCACTCGGCCCACTCGGCGTCGGGGTCGGAGTCGGTTGTGATGCCGCCGCCCACCCCGAACCAGACGTCGCCGCCGTGGAACTCGCAGCTGCGGATGGCGACGTTGAGCTCGGTTCCCGCCACCGGGGAGGCCAGCCCGACGGCACCGCAGTAGACCTCCCTCGGTGCCGTCTCGAGCGCGGTGATCACCTCCAGCGCCCGTGCCTTCGGTGCCCCGGTGACCGAGGCGGGTGGGAACGTCGCGGCGAGCAGCACGGCGTCGTCGAAGTTCGCGTCGTCGGCACTTGCCAGCCGTCCGGTGACGGTGGACACCAGGTGCCACACACCGGGGTGGGGCTGCACCTCGAGCAGTCGAGGCACCGTCACGCTGCCCGTCTCGCATACCCTGCCGAGGTCGTTGCGCGCCATGTCGACGATCATCACGTTCTCCGCGACGTCCTTGGCCGAGCTGCGCAGCCGCTCGGCGTTGGCCGCATCGGCATGCCCGCGACGGGGCAGCGTGCCTTTGATCGGGGCGGTCGTGACGGTACGACGGTGGCGCGCGAGGAACAGTTCGGGGGACAACGAGGCGACCGATCCCCAGCTGCCGGTGACGAACGCGGCCCGTGCCGGGCCCAGCCGGGCGATTCCGGTGGCGAACACGTCCAGCGGGTCACCGGCGAAGCGGGCGGTGAACCGGGTGCACACATTGACCTGATAGATCTCGCCCGCCGCGATCTGCTCGCGCGCCCGGCGGACTGCGGCGCGATAGGCCGACGGGTCCGGGTACTGCAGGTCTGAGGTGGACCACTGCGGGGGCGAGGGCTCCTCGCGGTCGGTCACGAGCCGGGCCAGCTGCTCGCACCGGCCGGTGCGGTCACCGTCGACGAGTTCCTCATACCACCAGGCGCCGTCCCGGTCGTAGCGCAGCACATGATCGGCCCAGCCCCACGCGGCCGGTGGCAGCCGACGACCCGCCGCAGCAGTGCCCGGATATCCCAGGTAGCCGATCCACCCGCCGCCCACGACGCCGGGAGCACCGGTCACCGCCGGCAGTGATGGCGGCGGGCCCGACGCGGGTTCGACCCGTACCGACGGGGCGAGCACGGCCCCGCCGCCGAACCAGTCGCCGGCCAGCGCTGCTGGTGCGGGCAGCCCGAGCCGCCGCGCTCGCAGGTTCAGCCGGCGCAGTACCTGCCAGGGTGGGGCGGTGCCGGGCAACCGCCGGGCGAGCACGCGAAGTGCCGGCTGCGTCCGCTGTGCCGGGTGCGCCGGATTCAGGAGCCGGCTCCGACGAGTTCGGCGTCGGCGGGCGCCCGCAGCAGGTAGCTGTCCGGGTCGAAGCGCCGGGTCAGCCTGCGGAAGTGGCTGGTGAAGCCGGGCCACAGGGTGGTGTTGTGCCCTGCCTCGTCGAGGTACCAGCTGGCGCATCCGCCGGTGGCCCAGACTGTGTGCCTGGTGCGGGCCGCCACCTCGGCCACGAAGGCCGACTGCGCCCCCGGCCGGACCTCGACCGACCGGATCCCGCGGGCGTCCATCGTGCGCAGCGCGTCGAGTACGTACTCGACCTGTGACTCGATGGCGAGCACCACCGAGTTGTGCCCGAGCGCGCTGTTCGGCCCCAGCAGCAGGAACAGGTTGGGGAAGCCCGCCACCGTGGTGCCGAGGTAGGCCTGCGCGCGGGGGGACCACCGGTCGGCGAGCAGCCGGCCGTCGCGGCCGTGCAGCCGGCGGGCGACCGGTGGATCGGTCACGGCGAACCCGGTGCCGAAGATGATCGTGTCGACCTCCCGCTCGGCCCCGTCGACGCCGATGACCGAACGCGGGCGCACTTCCCGGATCGGTCCGCTGACCAAGTCGACGTTCGGCCGCCGCAGCGCCGGGTAGAAGTCGCTGGACCGCAGCACCCGCTTGCATCCCATCGTGTAGTCGGGGGTCAGCGCGGCGCGCAGGCCCGGCTCGGGCACCTGACGGCGTAAATGCAGCCGGGCTGCCAGCCCCGCCATCCGCATCACCCGCGGGGAGGCGAAGCCGATCATCGCGCACTCCCGTCCCCAGTAGACCGCGGCGCGCAGCGCCCGCTGCAGACCGGGGATGGCGCGGTAGGCATTGCGCTCGGCTGCCGACCGGGTGCGGTTGCTGCGCGGCAACACCCAGGGCGCGCTACGTGCGAAGACGTGCAGCGCAGCCGCCTGCTCGGCGATCTCGGGCACGAACTGCACGGCCGAGGCGCCGGTACCGACGACGGCGACGCGGGCTCCGGCAAGATCACGGGAGTGCTCCCAGCGGGCGGAATGGAAGGCTGCGCCCTCGAAGCGGTCGAGCCCGGGTAGCTCGGGAACCGCGGGTTCGGACAGCTGACCGGTGCCGCTGACCAGCACGGTCGCGGTGAGCTGCCGTTGCGTTGTCTCGATCACCCACCGCATCGTGTCGCCGTCCCAGCGCGCGTCGAGCACCTCGTGGTGGCATCGCAGGTGCCGGCGCAGCCCGAAACGGCGGGTACAGGCGCGCAGGTAGCGCTGGATCTCCGGCTGTGGCGAGAACGAGCTGCTCCAGCCCGGGTTGGGGGCGAAGGAGAAGGAGTACAGCGCCGACGGCACGTCGCAGGACGAGCCCGGGTAGGTGTTGTCGCGCCACGTGCCCCCGACCTCGCCGGCTCGTTCGAGCACGACGAAGTCCTCGATGCCCTGCTGCTTGAGCCGGATCGCCATGCCCAAGCCCGCGAACCCGGCGCCGATGACGGCGACCCTGACATGCGGCGCGTCGCCCTGCGAGTCCTCTGGCAGCGGGGCGGTCGGCAGAGGGCGTAACTCCGTCATGGGTGTCGTCCTCCGTGCGTGCGCGCGACCGCCCGGTCGCGGACGGCCCCACGTCCACGGTATCCCGCTACTCGGCGTGACTGGACCGCGCCGCTACCAACCTGATAGCGCAACCTCCGATTCAGCGCTATCATGTTGTCCATGAAGCAGCTCATCACGCGGATCGATGACGACTTGCACCGCCGGCTCAAGCAACGAGCGTCGGAGCAGGACCGTTCGCTCAACGATCTGGTCAGCGGTGTGCTCGCTGCCGCTGTCCAGGACGACGCGGCGTCGCTGCGTCGGCGCATCGACCGCTCCGGGCTGCGGGTGCTGCCGCCGCGGCCCCCGTCGCCCCGGTCGCGTGAGGCGATGATCGAGCGTCAGCAAGGCAGCGGGCGGGCCGTCAGCGAGGCACTCGCGGCCGATCGCGACCTCAGTTGAACCTGCGCTACGCCGACACTTCGGCGCTGGTCCGCTGCTACTTCCCCGATGAAACCGATCACGACGAGCTTCGCACCGCGCTGCTGGACGGTCGGGAGCCGGTGGTGACCAGCGAGCTGACCCGCCTCGAAATGACCAGCGCAGTGCGCTCGGCCCATCGGGCGGGGCGGGTGACCGACCCGGACGGGATACTCGAGGTGTTCGACGTCGACTGCGGCGAGGATGGCCCCATCGCGCTGCTGCGGCTGCAGCCCGACGTCGTGCTCGGCCTCGCCACGACGCTGCTGTTGGCGCACCCGCTGCGCAGTCTCGATGCCCTGCACCTAGCGGTGGCCCGGAGCACCGCCGCCGACCTCGCGGCCGGTGAGCCCGTCGTGCTGGTCACCCGGGGTCATCGGCAAGCGGCCGTCGCGGCCGCGCTCGGCATGCCCGTGGAGTGATCTCGTTTTTCGCCCCGATCCCGGCGGCCATAGGCTGGGCGGTATGAGCGATACCCTGCTGACCGCGGTGGCGTGGCCCTACGCCAACGGGCCCCGGCACATCGGCCACGTCTCCGGCTTCGGTGTGCCCTCCGACATCTTCTCGCGCTACCAGCGGATGGCGGGCAACAAGGTGCTCATGATCTCGGGCACCGACGAGCACGGCACCCCGATCCAGGTGCAGGCCGACGCGGAGGGCATGACCCCGCGCCGGCTCGCGGACAAGTACAACCGGATGATCGTCGAGGATCTGCAGGGGCTGGGGCTGTCCTACGACCTGTTCACCCGCACCACGACGGCCAATCATCACCGGGTCGTGCAGGACCTGTTCCTGGCGCTGCACCGCAACGGCTACGTGCTGCCGCGCACCGCGATGGGCGCGATCAGCCCGTCGACGGGGCGAACGCTGCCCGACCGCTATGTCGAGGGCACCTGCCCGATCTGCGGTTACGACGGCGCGCGCGGTGACCAGTGCGACAACTGCGGCCACCAGCTCGACGCCGCCGACTTGATCAACCCGCGGTCACGGATCAACGGTGAGAAGCCCCAGTTCGTCGAGACCGAGCACCTGTTCTTGGACCTGTCGGCGTTCACCGAGGCACTGGGCTCGTGGCTGTCCACCCGCACCGAGTGGCGCCCCAACGTGCTCAAGTTCTCGCTGAACCTGCTCGACGACCTGCGCCCCCGCCCCATCACCCGCGATCTGGACTGGGGGGTGCGGGTGCCGCTGGACGGCTGGCGCGACGCCCCGATGAAGCGGTTCTACGTCTGGTTCGACGCCGTGATGGGCTACCTGTCGGCGTCGGTGGAGTGGGCCAGCCGCATCGGGGATCCCGACGCATGGCTGGCGTTCTGGTGCGATCCGCAGGCGCGGTCGTACTACTTCATGGGCAAGGACAACATCACATTCCACTCGCAGATCTGGCCGGCGATCCTGCTGGGGCACAACGGCGCGGGCGACCGCGGCGGGGACGTCGGCGCGTTCGGCACGTTGAACCTGCCGACCGAGGTGGTCTCGAGCGAGTTCCTCACGATGAGCGGCTCGAAGTTCTCCACCTCCCGCGGCACCGTGATCTACGTCGGCGACTTCCTGCGCGAGTTCGGCCCGGACACGCTGCGCTACTTCATCTCGGCGGCCGGGCCCGAGAACCAGGACGCCGACTTCACCTGGGACGAGTTCGTCCGGCGGGTGAACTTCGAGCTGGCCAACGAGTGGGGCAACCTGGTCAACCGCGCGATCTCGATGGCGAACCGCACCGTCGGCGCGGTCCCGCATCCCGCGACGCCCACCGCCGAGGACGCCGAGCTGCTGGCGACCTCACGTGCGGCCTTCGACACCGTCGGCGCGTTGCTGGGACGCAGCCGGTTCCGGGCGGCGGCCAGCGAGGCGATGCGGGTCGTCTCGGCGGCCAACAAGTACATCTCCGACCAGGAACCCTGGAAGCGCAAGGACGACCCGGAGCGCCGCGACAGCATCCTGCACACCGCGCTGCAGGTCGTCACCGACGCCAACGCGCTGCTGACCCCGTTCCTGCCGCATGCCGCCCAGCAGGTGCACGAGCTGCTCGGCGGCACCGGGACGTGGTCGGCCCAGCCCGAGATCCGGGAGGTCACCGAACATGACTCGCCGGACTACCCGGTTCTGATGGGCGAGTACGCCGCCGAGCAGGCGCGATGGGAGTCCGTGCCGATCGAGGTGGGCCGCCCGCTGGCCAAGCCCACCCCGCTGTTCGCGAAGCTGGATCCCGCGCTCGGCGAGACCGGCCCGGACTGGGCCCCGATCGCTCGTGAGTGATCGTCGGGAGCTGCCGCCGGCACCGGAGCCGCTGCCCGCCACGGTGCTCGACGCGCACACCCACCTCGACGCCTGCGGTGCCACCGACGCGGCCGGGGTGCACGCCGCGCTCGACCGCGCGCAGGCCGTCGGGGTGGCCGGGGTGGTCACCGTCGCCGACGACATGGTCGCGGCACGGTGGGTGGTGGCGGCGTCGGGCTGGGACGACCGGGTGTACGCCGCCGTGGGGCTGCACCCCACCCGGACGTCGACGTTTCGCGACGCCGACCGCGACGAGATCGAGCGGCTCGTCGGGCAGCCGCGGGTGGTGGCCGTGGGGGAGACGGGTCTCGACTACTACTGGACGCAGGCCGCTCCGGAGACCACCAGCCCGCCGGAGGCGCAGCGCGAGGCGTTCCGGTGGCACATCGAGCTGGCCAAGCGGGTGGGCAAGCCGCTGATGATCCATGATCGGGACGCCCACTCCGATGTGCTGTCGATCCTGGCCGACGCGGGCCCGCCGGAGACGGTGATCCTCCACTGCTTCTCCGGGGACGCGGCGATGGCACGGCAGTGCATCGACGCCGGTTACGTGCTGTCCTTCGCGGGCCCGGTCAGCTTCCGCAACGCCCGTGCGCTGCGCGAGGCGGCCGTGCTGGTCCCCGACGGCCAGTTGCTGGTCGAGACCGATGCACCGTACCTGACGCCACACCCACACCGGGGCCGGCCCAACGAGCCGGTGAACCTGCCCTACACGGTGCGCGACCTGGCCGAACTGCGCGGTCAGGACCTCGCCGAACTGGTGTCCGCGACCCGTGCGACGGCCGGGCGAGTCTTCGGAATCGGGCCCTGACCGTCCGTGGGACTTCGCCGCGGCCGATACCGTTCGTCGCTGCGAGATGCGTGGTCGTCGATACACCGTAGCGGGATGCTTTGCCAGGAGGCGCCAGCGGTTATCGTCCCGTGACCGGTAAGCCGGGGTGGGGAAGTCCCGGGTACGAGCGTGGTGGGTGCGTGGCCAGCAAGCCTGGACATCCACCGTGCGCAGGTCCGCCGTGGGTCGGGATCGGCGGATCAAGGCTTGAGTGCTCTCGTGCCGTCCCCTGCCCGGACGCTCGACCACTGGACACCAGGTGATTCGGACTCTTCTGAAGGCTGCCCTCGTAGCTCTCATCCTGGCCCTGACCGCCGGTAGCGCCACCGCCCTCGCCACAAGCAAGACCGTCACACTGGCGGTCGATGGCCAGGAGCGCTCCATCAGCACCTTCGCCGACACGGTCGGCGGTGCGCTGGACTCGGCGGGCCTACGAGCCGACGACAAGGACACCCTCGCGCCGAGCGCCGGCGCCGACGTCGAAGACGGCAGCCGGATTGTGCTCGACCGCGGCAAGCTGATCACCCTCACGGTCAACGGCCAGCAGCGTGAGCTGTGGACGACCGCCGCCACCGTGAACGAGACGCTGCGGCAGATCGGAATGCGGGCCGACGGCGTGACGGTGTCGGCGGACCGGTCACAGCGCATCCCGCTGCAGGGCATGGCGCTGGACGTGCGCACGGTCAAGCCCACGATGCTCTACGACGGCGCTGCGCCGCCGCAGATCGTCACGACCGCCGCGACCACCGTCGGCGACCTGCTCGCCGCGCAGGACGTGGTGCTGGGTCCGGACGACACCGTCGTCCCGGAACCGGCCGCGCCCGTGCTACCCGGGATGCACGTCGAGGTGACCCGGATCGCCATCGAGGAGGTGCGCGAGACCCAGCCGGTGGAACCGCCCGAGGAGACCATCGAGGACTCCGAGATGTCCAGCGGTGAGGAGGTCGTCGAGTCGGAGGGCAAGCCGGGTGAGGAGATCGTGACATACCTGGTGACGACCACCAACGGCAAGGAGACCGACCGCGAGGAGCTCGACAGCGAGGTCACCGCCGAGCCGGAGCCGCGCGTCGTGCGGGTCGGCACCCAGGAGGCCCCCGAGGTGTCCGACGGGTCGGTGTGGGACCAGCTCGCCGAGTGCGAGTCCGGCGGTGACTGGTCGACCAACACCGGCAACGGCTACTACGGCGGCTTGCAGTTCGACAAGAGCACCTGGGACGCCTATGGCGGCGACCAGTACGCCGACTACCCGCACGAAGCCAGCCGCGAGGCGCAGATCGCGGTGGCCGAGCAGGTCCGAGACGACCGCGGCGGGTACGGCGCGTGGCCGTCCTGCTCGTCGCAGCTGGGGCTTTCCTGACGAATGACCCCACCTCCGCCGGCCCCGCGCTGCTGGGGCCGGCGGAGCTGCGTTCGCGGGCGGCACGACTGGGAATCCGCCCGGCCAAGCGGCTCGGCCAGAACTTCGTGCACGACGCGAACACGGTGCGCCGGATCGTGGCCACCGCCGGGCTCGACCCCGATGACGTCGTGCTCGAGGTGGGTCCCGGCCTGGGCTCACTCACACTTGCGCTGCTGGGGTCCGCGCAGCGCGTGCTGGCCGTCGAGATCGACCCGGTGCTGGCGGGGGCGCTCCCGGCAACGGTCTCGGAGCGCGCGCCCGGATGGGCGCACCGGTTGCGGGTGCTGACCGCCGACGCGCTGCGCATCCAGCAGGGTGAGCTGGTCGACGCAGCCGGCGGGCAGCCGCCCACCGCGCTGGTGGCCAACCTGCCCTACAACGTGGGCGTACCGGTGCTGCTGCACCTGCTGGCCGAGGTTCCCTCGCTGCGCCACGGCCTGGTGATGGTGCAGGCCGAGGTCGCAGACCGGCTCGCCGCGCCGCCCGGCTCCCGCGACTACGGCGTGCCCAGCGCCAAGGCGGCGTGGTTCGCCGAGGTGCGACGGGCAGGGCCCGTGCCGCGCGGGGTGTTCTGGCCGGTGCCCAACGTCGACTCGGGGCTCGTCACGCTGACCCGCCGCCCCCCGCCTGCCGCGGTGATGTCGACGCCGACCGACCGCGTCGAGGTTTTCGCCGTCGTCGACGCCGCGTTCGCCCAGCGCCGCAAGACGCTGCGTGCCGCACTGGCCGGTTGGGCGGGCTCGGCGGCGCAGGCCGAGCAGGTGCTGCGTGCTGCCGGCGTCGACCCCTCGGCCCGGGGCGAGCAGCTCACCATCACCGACTTCACCAAGATCTGCGCTGCGCGCCTGTGAGTGGCTCTGCCAGTCGCCGGCGAGCCGGTTCTCGCATCGCCACTCACGGAACGCCAGTAGGCTGGAACGGTGCTCGCCGTCGTACCACCTCCGGTGACTGTGCGTGTCCCGGCCAAGGTCAACCTGCATCTGGCTGTGGGAGACGCGCGGTCCGACGGCTTCCATGACCTGGTGACCGTCTTCCAGGCGCTCTCACTGACCGATGAGGTGACTGTCGCCGCTACCGACTCACCCGGTGTCGAGGTGCACGGTGAAGGTGCCGAGGTGCTGCCGATCGATCACCGCAACCTCGCCTGGCGTGCTGTGGAGGAGCTTGCCGCCCACGCCGGGCGGGAACCCGACGTGCGAGTGGTGCTGCACAAGGGCATCCCGGTGGCCGGCGGCATGGCCGGCGGCAGCGCGGATGCCGCGGCCACGCTGGTCGGTCTCGCCGCGTGGTGGCGCCTCGACATCGGCCGCGACGAGCTGGGCACGCTCGCCGCGCGTCTCGGCAGTGACGTGCCGTTCGCGCTGCACGGCGGGACGGCGCTGGGTACGGGGCGCGGTGAGCAGCTGGTGCCGGTGCTGGCACGGCACACCTTCCACTGGGTCATCGCGCTCGACCACCGTGGACTGTCCACCCCGGGCGTCTACGGTGAGCTGGACCGGTTGCGCGCCCAGGACTGCCCGCCGCAGCGGCTCGGCCCGCCCGAGCCGCTGCTCGAGGCGATGGCATCGGGTGACCCGCGCCAGCTCGCATTGCTGTTGGGCAACGACCTGCAAGCCGCCGCGGTCTCGCTGCGGCCGGCGCTGCGCCGCACGCTGCGCGCCGGAGTGGATGCCGGGGCGCTGGCCGGGATGGTGTCCGGCTCCGGGCCGACCTGCGCCTTCCTGTGCAGCGACGCCGATTCGGCGGTGCGGGTCGCGGCCGAGCTCGCCGGCGAGGGGGTCTGCCGCACGGTCCGGGTCGCCAGCGGGCCCGTGCCCGGGGCGCGGCTCGTGGAGGAACACCGGCCGGTGCCGCCGCCGGGTCCGATCGAAGGGGCGCACGCCTGATGGCCAACCTCGTCAATCTCGAGGCGGTGTCGAAGTCCTACGGCGTGCAGTCGCTGCTGTCCTGCGTGTCGCTGGGCGTCGACGAGGCGGACCGTATCGGTGTGGTGGGCCTCAACGGCGGCGGGAAGACGACGCTGCTGGAGGTGCTCGCCGGGATCGAGCCGCCCGATGCCGGCCGGGTCAGCCAGGCGCGCGGCCTGCGGCTGGCCGTGGTGACCCAGCGCACCGAGTTGCCGGCCGGCGCGACCGTTCGGCAGGTCGTGCTCGATCCGCTGGGCGTGCAGGCCGAGCACGAGTGGGTCGCCGACCCGCGGATCCGCTCGGTTCTCGACGGGCTCGGCGTCTGGAGTGGATCGCGCAGCGACCTCGAAGCGGACGTGGACCGGATGTCGGGTGGCGAGCGCCGCCGCGTCCAGCTGGCCGCCGCGCTGGTCGGCGAGCTCGACCTGATCGTGCTCGATGAGCCCACCAACCACCTCGACGTCGAGGGCGTGCGCTGGCTGGCCGATCACCTGCGGACGCGCCGCTGCGCGGTGGTGGTGGTCACCCACGACCGCTGGTTCCTCGACACCGTGTGCACCCGTACCTGGGAGGTTGTCGACGGACGGGTCGACGGCTACGAGGGCGGCTACGCCGACTGGGTCTACGCGCGCGCGGAGCGGGCCCGGCTCGCGGCCGCTGCCGAGGATCGGCGACGCAACCTGGCGCGCAAGGAGCTCGCCTGGTTGCGCCGCGGGCCGCCGGCGCGGACGTCCAAGCCGCGTTACCGCATCGAGGCAGCCGAGGCGCTCATCGCCGACGAGCCGGCACCTCGGGACACCGTCGAGCTGGTGGCCTTCGCCCGCCGCCGGCTCGGCCGCAAGGTGCTCGAGCTCGAGGACGTGACGCTGTCGATCGGCTCGCGGCCGCTGCTCGGCTGTATCCGATCTGACGGCTCCGCCGTCGGGATCCGATCTGACGGCTCCGCCGTCGGTACCACCTGGCGGATCGGTCCTGGCGATCGTGTCGGGCTGGTCGGCATCAACGGGTCGGGCAAGACGACCGTGTTGCGGCTGCTGGCGGGGGAGCGCGAGCCCGACGCCGGGCACCGGGTGCAGGGCCAGACCGTCCGGCTGGCGCACCTGGCACAGGAGCTGGAGGAACTGTCCGATTCAGCCGGGGCCGCGCAGCTGCGGGTGCTCGAGGCCGTCGAGCAGGTGGCCCATCGGGTGGTGCTGGGACGCCACGAGCTCACAGCCTCGCAGCTCGCCGAGCGGCTCGGGTTCCCGGCCTCCCGACAATGGACGCCGGTAGCCGACCTGTCCGGCGGGGAGCGGCGGCGGCTGCAACTAACCCGGCTGCTGATGGCCGAGCCGAACGTGCTGCTGCTCGACGAGCCGACCAACGATCTCGACATCGACACGCTGCAGCAGCTCGAGGACCTGCTCGACGGCTGGCCCGGCACCCTCGTCGTCATCTCGCACGACCGCTACCTCATCGAGCGGGTCTGCGACGACGTCGTCGCTCTGCTCGGCGACGGCGGCATCACTCACCTGCCCGGCGGCATCGAGGAGTACCTCGCGCGGCGCGACACTGCACGTTCCGTCCTTCCGTCCGCGGCCCCGTCGCGCTCGTCGGGCTCGTCTCCGGCAGCCGACCAACGGGCGGCCCGCAAGGAGCTGACCCGCCTCGAGCGGCAGCTCGACCGGCTCGCCGGCCAGGAGGCCGACCTGCAAGGCCGGATCGCCGAGCACGCTGCCGACCCCGATGCGTTCCGCGAGCTGGACGACACGCTGCGCACGGTGCTCACCGAGAAGGACGAGCTGGAGACCCGCTGGTTGGAGCTCTCGCTGCGTGCCTCGTGAGCGCGCCGGCAACGTCGCCGCGGTGCGGATCAAGGCCGCCGGTGGCCGGGAATCGTTCGCCGTCGCCGTGGAATCCACTGTGGCCGGCGACGAGGGCGCCGAACGCACCATCCGCCGTGACGGACCACATCACCCCGCTGCTTCAGCACTGACCGGCGCCCTCGGCGGGTACCCGGACGCCGTGAAGGGCACCCTCACGGCGTCGCCCGCAGTGAAGGTGCCCTTCACTGCGGGCGTTTGCCGGGCAAGTGCCGTGAAGGTGCCCTTCACGGCGAGCGGAACGGGCGGAACGGGCGCGGGGGCGACCAGCGTCAGTGGAACTTGTTCTGCGTCGCCACGAGTCCCTCGGCCAGCAGCGCCTCCACCACGTCGGCGCAGTGATCGACCAGCATGTCGAGGTCGCGGCGCTGCGCGGCGGGGAAGTCGCGCAGTACGTAGGCGGCCGGGTCCATCCGGCCGGGAGGTCTGCCGATCCCGAATCGGACCCGCAGGTAGTCGCGGGTGCCCAGCGACGTCGAGATCGAGCGCAAGCCGTTGTGCCCCCCCTCGCCGCCGCCGCGCTTGAGCTTGACCACACCGAAGTCGAGGTCCAGATCATCGTGCACCACCACGATATCGGCCGGTGGCACCTTGTAGAACCGCGCCGTGCCGGCGACGGCGCCTCCCGAGACGTTCATGTAGGAGCGCGGCTCGGCGAGCACCGCCCGGCGCCCGGCCAGCCGCCCCTCCAGCACGTCGGCACCGGCCTTGTGCGCCTTGAACCTGCCTCCCACGCGTCCCGACAGCACCTGGAGCACCATCGCGCCGACGTTGTGCCGGTTGCCGGCGTAGCCCGGCCCGGGATTACCGAGGCCGACGACCAGGGCGACCTCCCCGGTGATGCCGTCGCCGACGTCAGCCGTCACGGCGCCGTAACTCCTGGGCCACCTCGGCCAGCAGCTCGTCGACGGCGTCCGCGCGGTACCCGGGCACCGCCGAACCGGGGGCGAGGGTCGCCGTGGCCACTTGGTCGGCGGACAGCGTGCCGCCACCGTCGAGCGCGGTGGCGGCGCGCTCGAGGAGGGCATCGACATCGGAGGCGGCGTAGCTGCGTTCCGAACCGGCGGCGCGGGGCAGCCGTACCGCGTGCAGGTCACCGCCGCCGACCAGCCACATGTCGGGTGCGGCGTCGGCCCGGCGCGCCAGCTCGCGCTGCACCTCGTGCAGGAAGGTGTCCACCTGGTCGCTGTCATACCCCCTGCTGAACAGGGCCGGCCGGGCGAACCCGATGTCACGGACGTCGGCAGGGGCCAGGCCGCCCTCGCCGCGCAGCCTTGCCTCCACGAGGTCGAGAAAGGCGTCGACCTCGCTCTCGTCGTATCCCTGGTGGCCGGGCTGCGGCGGGTCGAACCGCACCTGCCGCACCTGCTCGGGCGTCAGCGTCATGAATGATCCTTCCGATGCACCCGCCGCGCCCGATCGCGGTGGGTGCAGGCCGCCGATCACGGCGATCAGGACTGCTGGGCGTCCTCGCCTTCGGCTGCCGGCTCGGCCGCCGCCGCCACCTCCTCGGAGGCTTCCTCGACCACGCCGGCGCCCTCGGTGTCCATCTCCGCTTCGAGGTCCTCCTCGGTCGGCGCGGCGGTCACGTTGACGACCAGGTACTCGGCATCGGTCTGCAGCTCGACTCCGGGGGGCAGCGATACGTCACCCGCCAGCACCCGGGTGCCGATCTCGGCATCCTGGACCGACACCTCGAACTCGTCGGGGATGTTCATCGCGTCGGCCTCGACCTGCAGCGAGTTCATGTCCTGGGTGACCAGCGTGCCCGGTGCGGCATCACCGTTGACGACGACCGGGACGTCGACGACGACCTTCTCGCCACGGCGGACCAGCAACAGGTCGACGTGCTCGATGTACTGCCGCAGCGGGTGGACGGTGACGGTCTTGGTCAGCGCGAGCTCGTTGGGGCCGGTACCCAGCTCCAGCCGCAGGATCGCGTTGCTGCCGTGGTCGCGCACCACCCGTGCGAACTCGATCGCCGGCAGCGAGACATGCTTCGGGTCGGTGCCGTGGCCGTAGAGCACCGCGGGGATCTTCCCGGCACGGCGGGTACGGCGAGCGGCGCCCTTGCCGAATTCGGTACGCGACTCGGCAGCGAGACGGACCTCGGCCACGATGGACTCCTTAGCGTGCTTGCGGCGGCTGCGCCCTGGGGGAGGACCCAGGGCGTACAGCGCCGGATGTGGCATCTTGTCGGCGGGACCTGCGGCGGCGGCGGGCGGCGCTCGTGATCGCGGCTCACGGCGCACGGCGCACGGAATGCGACGCCGCCGCGTCGATGACGAAGAGCCCGATGAAGAGCGGGGCCCTCCCTCGCCGAGGCAACCCGGCGAGTATAGGAGCTCATGCGCTGCGTCCCGAAGCGGGGTCCGGTGACTCAGGCGTTGCCGTCGAAGAGGCTGGTCACCGAGCCGTCCTCGAACACCTCGTGGATCGCACGCGCCAGCAACGGCGCGATGGAGACCACCCGGAGCTGGTCGAAATGCTTGTCCTCGCCGATCGGCAGGGTGTTGGTGAAGAGCACCTCACGGGCACCGCACCCGCCGAGCCGCTCGGGGGCGGGCCCGGACAGCACGCCGTGGGTCGCCGCGACCACGACGCCCGACGCGCCGTCCTCGAGGATCGCCTTCACCGCTCCGGCGATGGTGCCGCCGGTGTCGATGATGTCGTCGATCACGACGGCGACGCGGCCTTCGACGTCGCCGACCACCCGGTTGACCATCGCCTGGTTGGGTTTCTTCGGGTCGCGGGTCTTGTGGATGAACGCCAGCGGGGTGCCACCGAGCGTCTCGGCCCAGCGCTCGGCGAGCCGGACCCGGCCGGAGTCGGGGGAGACCACCACGAGGTCCTCGGTCGCGTAGTACTGCTTGATGTGCTGGGCGAGCACCGGCATCGCGAACAGGTGGTCGACCGGCCCGTCGAAGAAGCCCTGGATCTGCGAGGTGTGCAGGTCGACTGTCATGATCCGGTCGGCGCCGGCGGTCTTGAACATGTCGGCGACGAGCCGAGCGGAGATGGGCTCGCGGCCGCGGTGCTTCTTGTCCTGGCGGGCGTAGCCCCAGAACGGCATCACGACAGTGATGCGCTTCGCCGAGGCCCGCTTGAGCGCGTCGACCATGATCAGCTGCTCCATGATGGAGTCGTTGATCGGTTCGGAGTGGCTCTGCAGCACGAACACATCGCAACCGCGTACCGACTCCTCGAAGCGGACGAAGATCTCGCCGTTGGCGAAGGAGTAGGCCTCCTCCGGCGCCACCGTGACGTCGAGGTGCTTGGCGACCTCCTCGGCCAGCTCGGGGTTGCTGCGACCGGAGAACAGCATCAGGTTCTTCTTGGGTGTCGTCGACATCGTCGAGAGGCTCATGCTCGCTCCTGCTGCTGCTCGGGGTGCTGCTCGTGCTGGTCTTCAGGGGCCTGCGCGGCCTCGGCCGCCCGGGCGGCTTCGGCAGCCCGGGTGCCGGCTCGCCGCCGGCTCACCCAGCCCGCCACGTTGCGCTGCCGCGCCCTGGCCACCGCCATCGCCCCCGGTGGGACGTCGGCGGTGATGACGGATCCGGCCGCGGTGTACGCGCCGTCGCCGACGGTCACGGGTGCGACGAACATGTTGTCCGCGCCGGTACGCGCGTGGGCGCCGATCGTGGTGTGGTGCTTTGCCAGGCCGTCATAGTTGACGAACACGGTGGCTGCGCCGATGTTCGTCCCCGCCCCGATGGTGGCATCGCCGACGTAGCTCAGATGCGGCACCTTCGCGCCCTCGCCGACGGAGGCGTTCTTGGTCTCCACGAAGGCGCCCACCTTGGCCGCGGCCGCCAGCACGGTCCCGGGCCGCAGGTAGGCGAAGGGGCCCACGCTGACCTGGGGCCCGATGGTGGCGTCGACGGCATGGGTACGCACCACCCTGGCGCCCGCGCCGACCGCGCACCCCGACAGCGTCGCGTCGGGCCCGATCTGCGCCCCCTCGGCGATGACCGTGCCCGCGTGCAGCTGCACCCCGGGGTGCAGCACGACGTCGGCTGCGAGCTCGACGTCGAGATCGACCCGTACAGAGGCCGGATCGACGATGGTGACGCCCGCCCGCATCCAGTGCTCCAGCAGCCGCCGGTTGCACTCGGAGCCCAGGGCGGCGAGCTGGACGCGATCATTGACGCCCTCGACGAGCTGCGGGTCGGGGCAGCGGTGCGCGCCGACCGGCAGGCCGTCGTCGCGGGCCAGTCCGAGCACATCGGTGAGATAGAGCTCGCCCTGGCTGTTCGCGGTGCCGAGCCGTCCCAGCGCCGAGCGCAGCACGGTGACGTCGAATGCGTACACCCCGGAGTTGATCTCGACGATGGCGCGCTGCGGTTCGGTCGCGTCCCGGTGCTCGACGATGCCGGTGACCTCGCCGTCGGGGTCACGCACGATCCGGCCGTAGCCGCTCGGATCGTCCACCGTGGCCGACAGCACCGTGACGGCGTGGCGCGCCCGGTGGTGCACGTCGAGCAGCCCGGCGAGGGTGGCGGTGTCGAGCAGCGGCACGTCGCCGTAGCTGACCAGCACGGTCCCGGTCAGCTCGGCGGGCAGCATGTCGAGCCCGCAGGCCACGGCATGGCCGGTGCCCCGCTGCTCGGCCTGCACCGGCGTCTCGACGGGCCGACCCAGCGCCGCCGACAGTTCGTGCAGGTGGGCGGTGACGGCGTCGCGACCGTACCCGACCACGACAGCGAGGTGTTCGGGGTCGAGCCCGGCCGCGGCGCGCACCGCGTGCTCGACCAGGGGACGCCCGGCCACGGGATGCAACACCTTGGGGATCGCCGAGCGCATCCGGCTGCCCTCACCCGCCGCGAGCACGATGACGGCTGCGGCGCGCCCGTTCGGGAGCATCCGCGTAACCCCTTCCACGTAGGAGCCTGACGGGCGGTGATCCTACGGGGCGGCGTGGCGTGGCTCTGGCGGCGGTGGCGAATCGCTCGGCGGCGTGGTTCCCCTACCTTGTCACTGTCTTTCGACGCGCTCCACGAGGTAGTCCACAATGGTGTCGTTGGGTTCGGCGCCGTGCTTGCTTCTCACGTGCTCCCTGATCTTGTTGAGCATGTCCTCTTCCGAGGAAGCCCGAATTTTCGCTCCACACGAGAGCGCTCCGGCGTCTTCTCAAACAAAGCGGTAGGCCATGAGACCTTCACCCTCTCTTCGCTAGCTACCGGGCGTTGCACGTCCCCTGATCCGGCTCGACTCTCGTCCAGCTCAGCTCCGCTGTCGGTCGGACTCTAACTGTCGAACACACCTAGTAGACCATATCAGCCGATGGGCGAGCGAACGCCATACTCGTGACGGTGACGGTCGGTCAGCTCCTCGCGCAGCGGCTGGGCCGCCTTCGCACCGGACTGCACCGACGATCACGAACGGCTGCGGGGACTTCGCCGCAACCGCAGTGCTCCGCCGCCAGGATTCGAACCTGGACCATCGGAACCAAAATCCGATGTGCTGCCTTTACACCACGGCGGATCGGCGGGCCGGCGACCGGGGACGGCCGGGTGACCCCTACTGCGTCATGGTGGCACGACGCTGTGACACGGGTCCTCGCAACCTGCTCACCGCGCGACGCCGCCGTGTCCCGCTCGGTGCGGCGACACCGGCATGCGTTCACGGGGCGGCGGCCACGACCCGGTTGCCGCCTGCCTGCTTGGCCCGGTACATCGCTGCGTCGGCCCGGGACAGCACGGTCTCGGGCTCACCCACGGCGCCCGGGTGCAGCGTTGCCAAGCCGGCTGAGACGGTCACCCCGAACCCCACGTCCGGCGGCAGGGCAGCGACCGCGTCGACGACGCGCTGCACGGCCGCGAGCCCCTCGGCCGGTGTCGTCCCGGGCATCACCAGTACGAACTCGTCGCCGCCGTAGCGGGTCACCAGGTCGTCGCCGCGCACCGCGGCTGCCATCGCCTTGGCCACCGCCACCAGCGTCGCATCGCCGTCGGCGTGCGAGCCGGCGTCGTTGACCCGCTTGAGACCGTCGAGGTCGAGCAGTGCCACCCCGACCCAGGACGGGGTGCCGTCGGCGGCGAGCAGCCGGGAGAGCACCTCGTGCATGGCGCGCCGGTTGGCCAGCCCGGTCAGCGGGTCCTGCGCGGCCGCCACGGTGAGCCGGCCGTGCTCGTGGCGGAGCCGTTCGTTGGCCAGCCGCGAGCCCAGCTCCTCGGCGCGCGAGCGGCGCAGCGCCCACAGCTCGGCCTCGACCTGTGACAGGTAGCGGCGCAGTGGATCGACCGGGCCGCCGTCGTCGGCCAGGCCGACCCGAAGCTCGGCGATCTCCCGGAGCGCGGCGAGCTGCAGCTGTCGCTCGACGTCGCGGTCGGGTTCGGCGCTGGCCACCTCACCGAGGACGTGCAGCGCGCCGGCGCGGTCACCGTTGCGGTCGAGCAACCGCGACAGTGCGATCCCGGTCATCAGCTTCCGGTCGGTGCGACGCAGTGTGGGCAGCAGCGCACGCAGCTCCGCGTGCTGCGGGTCGCAACCATCGGCCGCGACCCCCGCGACGTCAGCCAGCGCCAGCGCCGCGCGCAGCTCGGCGGTGTACTCCTCGCCCAGCCCCTCGTCGGCGGAGCGTCCCTCGTCGACCGAGCCGGCCTCGCCACTCGATCCGGCCAGCCGCTGCCAGTTGCGCAGCCCCTCGGTTGCCCAGGCTGCGGCCGATCGGTATCGCTCGGCGGCGTCGGCCGGCATCCCGGCGCGCTCCAGACCGAGCCCGTGCACCACCGCGGTGTGCACCCGGTTCGTCGTGCTGATCACCCGGTGACGGTCGGCGCCGTGGGTGGCGATGTCGGCGTGCGCGCGGTCCAGTAGCGGCTCCGCGTTGTCCTCGAGGCCGAGATGCACCAGCAGGATGGCGACGTCGGTCAGCGCCAGCCCGCGCTGGTAGGAGGGGATCGCTCCGTCCAGTGCGACCAGCGCTGCCGCGGCCGACTCGACTGCCGCGTCGGGACGCCCGTGCGCCAGCGTGATCTGGCCGCGCAGCGCGTGCGCGCCTGCCTCGTACTCGACCAGGTCGTGCGCGACGGCGTGGCTGACGAGTTCCTCGAGCAGCGGTTCCGCCGGGTGATCGGGGTCGTCGGCCATGTCGCGCACCAGCACGCCCACGCGCATCAGCCGTGCCAGCACGGCGGCGGGCAATCCGGCTTCGCGAGCCTCGGACAGCAGCGGGTCGACCCCGGCCAGGGCAGCCCGGCGCAGCTCGCGGTCGCCGTCCTGGGCACGGTGGAGCAGTTCCCAGGCGCGTTGCTGTACCCGATCCTCCTCGGCTGCCGCCGATGTCATCGCCTACCCGCACCCCCTCGTCCCGGCCACCGGAGCCGCCATGCTGCCACGACTGCTACTGCCTGCCGCCCGCCGGTGACGGATTCGTGACAGCCGACAACTCGCCGTGACATACCCACACTTTACGGGCGTGTCTTGGCAGCGGTGGTGTTCGCAACCTACGGTGGCGTAACCTACGGTTCCGTAGGTCGTGCACCGATCGTCACCCGCGGTTCCGCCACGAGGCCCACAATGACCGTGGGCGCTGGTACTCCAGGGCTACCAAGCGCACCCGGCACGAGCCCCTGACGTCTACTGAGGAGCAGCAGCCGATGACGCTGACCGCCGATGCCCGTCCGCAATCCTCGCCGCCCGAGCCGGTCATCGAGGGCCGACGACCAGCCGGCCAGCACGCGGTCGTCTACGCCTTCATCCTCGTCCCGTTCGTCGCGCTGCTGGCCGCGGTCCCGTTCGCGTGGGGCTGGGGGCTGGGCTGGGTGGACGTCGCGTTGTTCGTCGGCACTTACTTCATCAGCTGCCTGGGGGTGACGGTCGGGTACCACCGGCACTTCACGCACAGCTCGTTCAAGGCCAAGCGCTGGTTGCGTATCGCACTCGCGATCACCGGTAGCACGGCCATGCAGGGCCCGTTGCTGCACTGGGTGGCCGATCACCGGCGCCACCACGCGTACTCCGACAAGGAGGGTGACCCGCACTCGCCCTGGCTGTTCGGCAGCTCGCCCCCGGCGCTGGTCAAGGGATTCTGGCACGCACACATGGGGTGGCTGTTCCAGCGTGACCTGACCAACCCGCGGCGCTTCGTGCCCGACCTGCTGCGCGACCGTGTGCTGGTCCGGGTCAGCAACCTGTTCTGGCTGTGGACCGGTCTGTGGCTGGCGGTACCGGCTGCCGTGGGCGGCCTGGTGACCTGGTCCTGGTGGGGTGCGCTGACGGCGTTCTTCTGGGCGGGCCTGGTCCGGGTGTCGTTTCTGCACCACGTCACCTGGGCGGTCAATTCGGTCTGCCACCTGATCGGGCGGCGGCCGTTCGCCACCCGGGACAAGGCCGCGAACTTCTGGCCGATGGCGATCCTGTCCGCCGGCGAGTCGTGGCACAACCTGCACCACGCAGACCCGACCTGCGCCCGCCACGGCGTGCTGCGCGGCCAGATCGACATGTCGGCACGGGTGATCTGGTTCTTCGAGAAGCTCGGCTGGGCATACAACGTGCGTTGGCCCACCTCGCAGCGCCTCGCCAAGATCAGCTCGCGCTGATTCCCGACGGGCCGCCCGGCGGCCGGACTGAGGTGCCTGGCGAATGACGGGACGGCGCACGGCACGGCATGCCGCGGCCGGTGGCGCCCCGGGCCCGGCAGTGGCGCCGTCGATCGCCCGGGTCAGGATGACCGGCAGGCAGCGCCGGGAGCAGCTACTCGACATCGGTTGCGCGGTCTTCGCCGAGAAGCACTTCGAGGGCGCCTCCATCGAGGAGGTCGCACACCGCGCCGGCGTGAGCAAGCCGATCGTCTACGAGCACTTCGGCGGCAAGGAGGGGCTCTACGCGGCCGTGGTGGACCGGGAGATGCGCCGGCTGCTCGACCACATCACCTCGGCGCTGTCGGCGGGCCACCCCCGGGAGCTACTCGAGCAGGCGGCGCTCGCGCTGCTCGACTACATCGAGTACTCCTCCGGCGGGTTCCGCATCCTGGTGCGTGATTCGCCGGTGGCCAGTGCGCGCGGATCCTTTTCGAGCCTGCTCAACGACATCGCCAGCCAGGTGGAGCACGTCCTCGGGCAGGAGTTCGACGCGCGCGGTTATGACACCGGTGTGGCCGGGCTGCTCAGCCAGTCGCTGGTGGGCATGGTGGCGCTGACCGGGCAGTGGTGGCTCGAGGCGCGCGAGCCTGCCAAGGACGAGGTGGCCGCGCATCTGGTGAACCTCGCGTGGAACGGGCTGTCGCATCTCGAGCACGAGCCGCGGCTGCGCACCGCTCGCTAGCGCCGGATACGTGCCACCCCGCCAGCAGCGGACTGTGGCGGCGGGACGCGCGAGCGCGTAACGATCCTGCGTCGCATTCGATTATCGCTGCACGGCGGCATCTCGCAGCGACCGGTGGCGGCATGGCAGCACGGTTGGTGAGGCGTCGCGGGGGCAGCACCACGGCCGCGGACGGCGATGTCGGCGGCCCTGGTGGCGGGCCTGGAGAGGAGCCCACCATGGACCAGCCGTTGACGTTGGCGACCGTTCTGATCCGGGGCAGGATGTTGCTGCCCGTCGAATGGGTGTGGCTGGCCCGTGACCCGGCCGCTGTCCGGTTGTGCGTGTCCCGTTCGCAGTACGGGTCGCCTCCCCGCCCGGTTCCGTCGAGGGAGAACCCGCCGGAGCGCCCCCCGCCCGGGGTGGCGATGTGGTGTGTGGCCCGAGCGCAGCTTCGTGACGCCCTCGCCGGCCGTCGTCCCGGCTTCGGGCACGTGGTGCTGGCGACGTCGCCCCACCGGCGGCGGGTGCTGGGCATCGCGCTGTGGACGGCCGACGGGTGGTGGCGAGCCATCACCGACTCCCACGTCGCCACACAGTTCCTGGGTGAGTCGTATGCGCACGTCTCATCGGACCGCGAAGCGGTGATGGTAGCTGCTGCCGCGAATCGCCTGGATCCGGCACGCCTCGCTGAACTCGAGGGCGAGGCGACCTGAGGCAGACCGGGCGGGCTGGCCGACAGTCAATTGCTGTCGTGGCGGTGCAGATCGTGCTGGGTGTGCGAACCGGCGCCGGAATTCCCGTTCGGGGACTCCGACGGAGCGTCCGCAGCGGGGGGAGCGTGACGGTCTCGCAGCCGGATCATCCGTCCGAGTAAGAGGGCGAGCGCGATCGCGAGCATGATCCAGACGACGATCCCGAGGACGATCACCATCGTCGTGCTCATCTGACTCCTGCCGGACGGGGGCTACTTGACCATAACGGCGTCATCGGTCGCCGCGCAGGCTGACCCACTGGCTCTGGGTCGATCGTGTGATCAGATGCCGCCGATCGCGCAGGTCGCCGGTAACGGACGGCTGCATCGACCCGATCCCCTGTGCATCGGGCTCACCCGCACGGGCAGGCAGATGGTGATGACGGTGAGATGAGGTGATCGTGGGCGTTGTCTACCGGCTCAGCTGCCCGGTGAAGAACTACGACTGGGGGTCGGTCGGGGCCCTGTCGCAGCTGCTCGGCCTGCCGGGTGGCGGTGAGCCGGAGGCCGAGTTGTGGATCGGTGCGCACCCGTCGGCGCCGTCGCTGGCCACCGACACGGTCGGTTGCTGCGTTGCGCTGGACAAGCTCGTCGAAGCCGATCCGCTGCTGGTGGATGGTGCGCCGGGTGGGGCGGGGCGGCGGCTGCCGCTGCTCAAGGTGCTCGCGGCCGACCGCCCGCTGTCGTTGCAGGTCCATCCGGACGCCGCGCGGGCCGCGCGGCGCTTCGCCCAACAGTGGCCGGGGTATCAGGATCCGTGGCACAAACCGGAGATGATCTACGCGCTGGAGCCGGTCGAGGTGCTGTGCGGGTTCGTCGCTGCCGCCCGCGCCGCCGAACGGCTGGCGGGTCTGGGTGTTGCGGGCCTGGCCGGGCTGGTCGACGTGCTGGGCCGCGGTGACGAGGTCGCCGGCATCCGGCGGGCGATGCGGTGGCTGCTGACCCTGGCGCCCGGGCACGCGGCCGACCTGGTGACCGACGTGGTCGCCGCCGCGCGGGTGACCGCCGACCCGGCCTATGCCACCGTCGTCGAGCTCGCAGCCTGGCACCCGCGCGATCCGGGTGTGATCGTGGCGCTGCTGCTCAACCGGCTGACCTTGGCGCCCGGCGAGGCGATGTACGTCGCGCCCAACACCGTCCACTCCTACCTGCGGGGTGTCGGTGTGGAGGTCATGGCGCCCTCCGACAACGTGCTGCGCGCCGGGCTGACGTCCAAGCGGGTCGACGTCGCCGAACTGCTCGAGGCCACCGACTACTCGCCGAGACCACCGCGGCTGGTCACACCATCCCGTGTCGGCGTCGAACAGATCTTCGCCCCGGACGTGGACGACTTCGGCCTGTCGGTGATCTGCTGCCCGTCGACAGCGGCACACGCCTGGCACGACCGGCGACCCCGGACCGTGCTGTGCCTGCACGGCAGCTTCACGCTGACCATCGACCACACCGCCACCAGCCTGAACCAGGGCGACGCCGTGTTCATCGGCGCGGGCACCACGGTCGCGCGCCTCGACGGCGCGGGCACCCTGATCAGCGCAGCGCCACGTGCCACAGCCTTCCAGGCCGAATACAGTAATTCACCCGTACGGTGGTAGCGGAACATTCTCTACTACGAAGAGTGCTGGCTTCATACCAGCGCGTCAACATTTGCCGCAGCTGCGAACCGATTGTCAGATTTCTTACCCCGATCGCTGTAACGAGTGACACACGTTGTGGCGATGTACGGGCCAGGAGAGGGCGATCCCGGTCACAGCTGGCTACCGCCCTGCGCAGTCGGCCCGATCTCACCGGACGCGCCCGGCAAGTCGCTTACGCTCCGTGGCCGTCATAGGACGTCGTGCATGCGTGGGAGGGGTCGTGGCGGTTCAGGTCGATCCGAATGCGAGGATTGAGCGGCGTCGCAGGAGCGTTCCCGTCTCCCGATGGGAGGCCGGTTACCTGCGAGCGGTGCTGTTCGCCGACCTCGTCATCATCGCGGTCGCGCTTCGCGTCGGGCTCCTGTTCACCGACGGTCGTCTCCTCGGTCAGCTCCCCGGCGCGGTCGCGGGGATCACGGGTGTGGTGCTGCTCGCCAGTATGGCCACCTGCCGGGTGTGGGAGCAGCGGATCCTCGGACAGGGCGTGGAGGAGTTCCGCCGGCTGGCTAATGCGGTGCTGGCAACTGTGTTCCTGCTCGGCCTCACCGCGCTGGCGACGGACATCGGGAACTTCCGGCCGTGGGTGTTCGGTGTGCTGCCGGCGACCGGACTCTGCCTGGTGACATCCCGGTATGCGATGCGCCGCGTGCTGCACGCGCGGCGCCGGCAGGGCCGTTGCATGTATCCCGTGCTCGTCGCGGGTGACCTGGACGGGGTCGCCGACTTCATCGATCGCACCCGCAAGGAGTCGCACAACGGCTGGTTGGTGGCTGGAGTCTGCATCCCCGGCGAGACCAATGATGGCCCTGCCCACGAGGTCCGGGGAGTGCCGGTGGTGGGCGGGCTGTCCGATGTCCCGGCGCTCGTGCGCGACGGCGGCTACGGCGTCGTCGCGGTGGCGCCGGCCGCGCACTGGACCCGGCAGCGGCTCCGTGAGCTGGCGTGGGAACTTGAGGGCTCGCCGGCCGAGCTCGTGGTGGCGCCTACGTTGATGGAGGTCACCGGGCCTCGGCTGCACATCACCCCGGTCTACGGGTTGACGCTGCTGCGGGTCAGCCAGCCGACCTTCACCGGCATCCGCTGGATACTGAAGTCCGTTGTGGACCGCGCTGCTGCGCTGCTCGGCCTCCTGGTGATCGCCCCGGTGCTGTTCGCCGTCGCCGTGGCGATCAAGCTCAACGACGGTGGTCCGGTCCTGTTCCGCCAGCAGCGGATCGGCAAGGGCGGGCGTGCATTCCCGATGCTGAAGTTCCGCTCCATGGTCGTTGACGCCGAACGGCGTCGCGTCGAGCTCGACCACGTCAACGAGGGTGCGGGCCTGCTGTTCAAGGTCCGCACCGACCCCAGGGTGACACGTATCGGTAGCGTGCTGCGGCGATACTCCCTCGACGAGTTGCCCCAGCTGGTCAACGTGCTCACCGGTGACATGTCGATGGTCGGGCCGCGACCGCCGCTGCCCTCCGAGGCGGAGCGGTATGGCTACGACGCCCGCCGTCGGCTGCTGGTCAAGCCGGGCCTGACCGGACTGTGGCAGGTCTCCGGGCGCAGCGACCTGAGCTGGGAGGAGACGGTCAGCCTCGACCTGCGCTACGTGGAGAACTGGTCGTTCGCCATGGACGCAGTGATTCTCTGGAAGACCCTGGGCGCAGTGCTGCGAGGTCGCGGTGCCTACTGAAGCTCGCCCGCGCGTCGATGCCACGGGTATCGATGGTCACAAGAATTCTTGCCGGTTGTGCGGCTCGTCGCGGCTGCAGACCTTTCTGGATCTCGGAGCCACCCCCCCGTGCGAACGGTTCCTCACCGCCGAGCAGCTCGATGAGGCCGAACCGACCTACCCGTTGCACGTGCGGGTTTGCGCCGACTGCCTGCTCGCGCAGCTCCCCCCGATGATCACGCCCGAGGACACCTTCACCGAGTACGCGTATTTCTCGTCGTTCTCCGACTCCTGGGTGGCGCACGCCGAGCGGTTCGTCGACGACGCCGTGCGCCGGCTGCGACTGGGATCCGACTCGTTCGTCGTGGAGGTCGCGAGTAACGACGGCTACCTGCTCCAGCACGCCGTGCACCGGCGGATCCGCTGCCTGGGGATCGAGCCGTCCGTCAACGTGAGCGAGGCGGCCCGAGAGCGTGGCGTGCCCACCCGGACGGCGTTCCTCACTCCCGACACCGGTGCAGCGGTGCGCGGCGAGCACGGGCCGGCCGACCTCGTCGTGGCCAACAATGTCTACGCCCACATCCCCGACGTCGTCGGGTTCACCCGGGGGCTGCGGGAGCTGGTCGCCGATGACGGCTGGGTCTCCGTCGAGGTCCAGCACCTGCTCACCCTGGTCCGGCACAACCAGTTCGACACGATCTACCACGAGCACTTCCAGTACTACACGGTGGGCACGGCGGCGCGGGCGCTGGAGTCGGGCGGGTTGGTCCTGGTCGACGTCGAGCTGCTGCCCACACACGGCGGGTCGATCCGGCTGTGGGCGCGGCCTGCAGCGGTGGCGCAGACGCCGTCGCTCGCCGTGACCTCGGTGCTGGCGGAAGAGCGTGCGGCGGGACTCGACACCCTGGCGGGACACGCCGGTTTCGGACCCGAGGTGGATCGGGTACGGGCCGACCTGCTGCGGTTCCTGCTCGACGCGTCGGCCGACGGCAAGACCGTGGTGGGCTACGGCGCGCCCGGCAAGGGCAACACCCTGCTCAACTACTGCGGGATCCGCACCGACCTGCTGCGCTACACCGTGGACCGCAACCCGTACAAGCACGGCCGGTTCACGCCCGGCATCCGCATCCCCATCCACGCGCCCGAACGCATCGCGGCCGACCGGCCCGACTACGTGCTCGTACTGCCGTGGAATCTGCGTGCCGAACTGACCGACGCGCTGTCCTACATCGGTGAGTGGGGCGGCAAGCTCGTCTTTCCCATCCCGTCCCTGGAGGTCGTCTCGCCATGAAAGTCGTGTTGTTCTGCGGTGGCTACGGGATGCGGATGCGCGATGGCGTGTCCGACGTGCCGAAGCCGATGGCCAAGGTCGGCCCCAGACCGCTGCTGTGGCACGTCATGCGCTACTACGCGCATTTCGGCCACACCGACTTCGTGCTCTGTCTCGGCTACGGCGCCCACCACATCAAGGACTTCTTCCTCAACTACTTCGAGACCGCGTCCAACGACTTCGTGTTCCGCGGCGGCGAGATCGAGCTGCTGTCCTCGGACATCAGTGACTGGACGATCACCTTCGTGCACACCGGGCTCGACTCGCCGATCGGGGAGCGGCTGCGACGAGTGCGCGAACACGTCGACGGCGAGGAGATGTTCCTGGCCAACTATGCCGACGTTCTCACCGCCGCGCCGCTCGACGACATTATCAGCCGGTTCACAGCCTCCGATGCAACGGCCTCGTTGCTCGCTGTGCCACCGCAGTCGGCATTCCACTGCGTGCAGCTCGGCGAGCAGTCGAGGGTGGACGGCATCGTCGCGGTGAACACCATGCCGCTGTGGGAGAACGGTGGCTACTTTGTCCTGCGCCAGGAGGTGTTCGACCACCTGCCGGAGAACGGGGACCTGGTCGGCGACGCCTGCACGGAGCTGGCCAAGCGTGGCCGGATGCTGGCATACCCCTATCAGGGTTTCTGGCAACCCGCCGACACCGTGAAGGAGCGGTTGGCCCTGGAGGCGGCCTACGAATCGGGCCGTCGACCGTGGATGCTGTGGGAACTGCGGTCCGAACGCAGCCCGCTACAGGACCTCATCGCTGAAGGCGCAGCCAGGTGATGCGCCCGGTGATCCCCGAGCGTCTCGACCACCTGCTGCTGCTCGGAGCGCACTGCGACGACATCGCCATCGGGGCGGGAGGTGCCGTGCTCGCGCTGTGCCGGGCCCATCCCGGCCTGCGGGTCACCGCGCTCGTGCTGACCGGCGCCGGAACCGATCGCGAGACCGAGGAGCGGATGGCGCTGGCCGCGTTCTGCCCCAAGGCTGACGTTTCGGTCACGGTCCTGGACCTCCCCGACGGCCGCGTTCCGGCGTACTGGGAGCGTGCCAAGGCGGCACTGGAGAAGCTGCGCGCCCGCTGCGATCCGGATCTGATCCTCGCACCCGCCCCGCACGACGCCCACCAGGACCACCGCGAGCTCGCCCTGCTGGTTGCGACCGCGTTCCGCGATCATCTGGTGCTCGGCTACGAGATCCTCAAATGGGATGGGGACCTGGTCCAGCCGCAGGCGTACCTGCCGCTGGACGACGAGGTCCTCGACGAGAAGGTTGCGCTGTTACACGAGCACTACGCCTCGCAGCGGGGCCGGGACTGGTTCAGTGCCGACGCATTCTCAGGCTTCGCGCGGATCCGCGGCGTGCAGTGCCACGCCCGGTACGCCGAGGCATTCCACGTGTCCAAGTTCGTGCTCGGGGCCGGCGCGCCCGGCGCCGGGAGGGATTGACATCATGCGGGTTCTGCTCACCGGGCATCAGGGCTACCTCGGCACCGTGCTGGCGCCGGTACTGGCCGCGGCCGGCCACGAGGTGGTCGGTCTGGACTCCGGGCTGTTCGCCGACTGCGTGCTCGGCCCCGCGCCACAGGATCCGCCGGGCCTCGCGATGGATCTGCGTGACGTCGAGCTTGCCGACCTCGCCGGCTTCGACGCGGTGGTGCACCTGGCGGCGCTCTCGAACGACCCGCTGGGCTCACTGGCGCCGCAGATCACCTACGACATCAACCAGCACGCCTCCACGCGGCTGGCCACGCTGGCCCGTGATGCCGGTGTGGGGCGATTCCTGTACGCGTCCACCTGCTCGGTCTATGGGGCTGCCGGTGGCGACGAGCTCGTCGGTGAGGACGCGCCGCTGTGCCCGGTCACGCCGTACGCGGCGTCCAAGGTGCGGGTCGAGGACGCCCTGTTCGCGCTGGCCGACGACGACTTCTGCCCGGTGTCGCTGCGCAACGCGACGGCGTTCGGCTTCTCCCCCCGGCTACGGGCCGACATCGTGCTGAACAACCTCGTCGGGCATGCGGTGCTATCGGGTGTGGTTCGGGTGCTGTCCGACGGCACCCCCTGGCGCCCGCTGGTGCACGCCGCCGACCTCGCCGCGGCGTTCCTCGCGGCGCTTGAGGCTCCGCGCCAAGCGGTGCACGGGAAGGCCTTCAACATCGGCAGCGAGACCAACAACGTCACGGTGGCACAGATCGCCGACGCCGTGGTCGCCACCGTGCCCGGCTCCACGCTGGCGATCACCGGCGAGAACGGTCCGGACCCCCGCTCCTACCGGGTGGACTTCTCGGCCGTTCGCGCTGCGCTTCCGGAGTTCGATCCGCAGTGGACGATCGAGGCGGGTGCCCGTGAGCTGTATCGCGCCTACCTCGCTCACGGCTTGACCCAAGAGGGCTTCGACCGCCGGTTCACCCGGTTGGCCCGGCTCTCCGACCGGCAGGCAGCCGGTGAGCTCGCCGCGGACATGCGGCCGGTGCGCGCGGGGGCGACGCCGTGAGGTGTCGCGGGTGCGACTCGGGCCACGTGATCCGAGTGGTGGATCTCGGGCACCAGCCCGGCGCCGACTGCTTCCCGCCGGCGTCGACCCCCGGGGACGACCCCCGCTGGCCGCTGGAACTGTGGCTGTGCCGGACCTGCACCCTCGTCCAACTGGGCCCGGTCGAGCCGCAGCTGCCGGAGCCGCCGCTGGCCGTCGAGTCGGCCACCAGCCTCGCGCACGCCGAGACGTCGGTGGGCGAGCTCGTCCGTGACCATCCGGAGATCGTCGGCGCGACCGTGGCGGAGTTCGACAGCCACCACGGTGGATCGTGGCTGTCGCACCTGCAGGCGGCGGGCTGCCGGACTGCGGCCGACGGCGAGCGAGCCCAGCTCGTCGTCGACGTGCACGGTCTGGCCCACCAACCCGCGATCGGCCGCTCGTTGGCGGAGCGGGCCGAGCGGCTCGCCCCTGGTGGCCTGCTCGTGATCGAGTTCCACCACCTGCTGCCGCTGCTCGTCGAGAACCAGTTCGACACCGTCCGGCACGGGCACTGGTCGTACCTGTCGCTCGGTGCCGTGAGCCGGCTGGCCGCACCACTGGGCCTCGCCGTCGTGGCCGCGCGCCAGGTCCCATTGTTCGGCGGCAGCCTGCAGGTGATGCTGCGCCGCGCGGACGGGCTGGAGGTGGCCGACGCCTCGGTCAAGGCGGTCCTCGCCGACGAAGCGGCGGCCGGGCTGGCCGACCCGGAACGACTCGCCGGGCTGCATGCCGCCGCGCACCGGTCCGCCGGCGCCCTTCACGACTATCTGGTCGCCCAGCGAGCGCAGGGCCGGACCGTGCTCGGGTACGGGGCACCGTCGAAGGCGCCGGTCCTGCTCGACGTCAGCCGGGTGGGCCCCGACCTGCTGCCGTTCACCGTCGACGCCGCCCCGGGCAAGCACGGGCGCCGCATCCCGGGCGCTGCAGTACCCATCCGGCCGGTCGCTGATCTCCGCGCCGCCCGCCCCGACGTCGTCCTCATCCTGACGTGGGACATCGCCGACGAGGTGATCTCGGCGCTCGAGTCGGACGGCGGTTGGGGCGCGGAGTACCTGGTCCCGATGCCCGCCCCGCACGTCGTCACCCGCTGAGCCCGCCGATGTCTTCCCGACTCCGACTCCACTCGGCGGCTCGGTCCCGTACCGGCCGTGCGACAGCCGGGCGGCTCAGCTGGGGTCTCGCCGACCAGGCGGTGTCGAGCCTGACCAACTTCGCCGTCGGGATCTACGTGGCACGCTCGCTCGGCGCGACGGCGTTCGGCGTCTTCACCCTCGCATGGGTGACCTACGGCGTGGTCCTCAACGTGTCACGCGGGCTCGCCACCGATCCCCTGGTGGTGCGGTTCAGCGGAGTGCCCACTGAGTCCTGGCGAGCGGCGGTGTCCCGGTCGTCGGGCACCGCTCTACTCGTTGGTCTCGTCTCGGGCGCGGTCAGCGTGCTCGCCGGCATTGCGCTCGGTGGCGCGCTCGGCGCCGGCTTCGTCGCCCTCGGTCTCGTCCTGCCGGCCCTGTTGCTGCAGGACAGCTGGCGCTTCGCGTTCTTCGCCGCCGGGCAGGGTCGCAAGGCGTTCGTCAACGACATCGTGTGGGCAGCGGCGCTGGTTCCCGCACTCGTGTTCGCGGCCGAACGCGGGAGTGTGTTCGGATTCGTGCTGGCCTGGGGGTTGTCCGGTGCGGTCGCGGCCGGTTACGGATGCGTCCAGATCGGGCTGCTGCCCCGGACTGCCGGGATGCGTGCATGGCTGCGGCAGCAGCGTGACCTGGGTCCCCGTTACATGATTGAGAACGTCAGCAACAGCGGTGCCTCGCAGCTGCGGATGTACGGGCTGGGTGCGATCGCGGGGCTCGCCGACGTCGGAGCCATCCGCGGTGCCGAGCTGCTGCTCGGTCCGTTCCTCGCCCTGCTGATGGGGCTGAGCCTGGTGGCGGTTCCGGAAGCGGCGCGGGTGCTCCGACGCTCGCCGAGCAGGCTGCCGCGGTTCTGCCTGCTCCTCGGAGGAGGGCAGGCCGCCACCGCCCTGCTGTGGGGCCTGACGCTGCTGCTTCTGGTGCCCGATGCCGTCGGCCGGCTCGCCCTCGGCTCCGTCTGGGAGCCCGCTTCGGCGCTCATCCTGCCGGTCACACTCTCGGTGACAGGCGCCGGCATCGTTGCCGGAGCGGCGGCCGGGCTGCGCGCGCTCGGTGCTGCTCGCCGGAGCCTGCGCGCGCAACTGTTCGCGTCCGCCGCGTACCTGGGCGGCGGGCTCGCCGGCGCGAGCGTGGCCGGGGCGTTCGGCACGAGCTGGGGTTCGGCGCTCGCCATGTGGCTCGGCGCCGCGGTGTGGTGGTTCCAGCTCCGCGCCGGGCTCCGCGAGCTCGCAACCCCAGCGGCGCCCGGCGACCCTGTCGCGGCCGCGACACAGGTCGACCACGAAGAGATGAGGATCTCATGAGCCGCGTTCCCCGGTTGAGTATCGGCCTTCCCGTCTACAACGGTGAGCAGTACCTAGCCGAAGCACTCGACGCCCTCCTCGGCCAGAGCTACGAGGACTTCGAGCTGATCATCTCCGACAACGCCTCCACCGACGGCACCGCAGACATCTGCCGTCACTACGCGGCGCAGGACCCCCGGATCCGCTACATCCGCCAGCCCCACAACATCGGTGCCGCCCCGAATCACAACGTCGTGTTCCGGGAGGCACGTGGCGAGCTGTTCAAGTGGGCGTCGCACGACGACCTGTACGGCCGGGAGCTGCTGCGGCGCTGCGTCGAGGCGCTCGATGAGCACCCTCACGTCGTGCTCGCCCACGCCTGGCACGCCATCATCGACGGCGCGGACGCTGTCACCGAGAGGTTCGACTACCGGCTGGCCACGGACTCCCCGCATGCGCCGGAGCGCTTCCGGAGCCTGCTGTTCGCCCCAGGTGGCGACGACTTCTACGGGGTCATCCGGGCCGAGGTGCTGCGCCGGATCGCGCCGCTCGACAGCTACCACCACGCGGACCGGACCATCGTCGCCGAGATCGCCCTGCACGGCCCGTTCCACCAGGTACCCGAGCTGCTGTACTTCCGCCGCGACCACCCCACCCGGGCCGAGCGGGCGAACCCGACCAAGCGCACCCGCTGCGCCAACCTGGACCCGCGCCGGGTCGACCGGCTGCGGCACCCGACCGTCCGGTTGCTCGCCGACTACGTCTGGGGATTCGTCGGGGTGGTCCGCCGCGCCCCGCTCTCGCCCACGGATCGGCGGCAGTGCTACCGCTACCTCACGCAGTGGCTGGCGAGCCGCGCCCTGCCCCAGCGGTTGCGCCCGGCCGCGGAACCGCCCGCCCCTGGCAGCGATGCGCTCACCGTCGCCGTCGACACGGTTGTCCCGGGGCGGAGGCCGACGTCGTGACCTCGCGCGGCATTGCCGGGAAACGAAGGCAGTCCACGGCTACGGGTCCTCGGGTGGGGCTGTTCGGTCTGCTGGGCGCGGGCAATATCGGTAACGACGGGTCCCTCGAGGCTGTGCTCGCCTACCTCCGGGTCGAGCACCCCGACGCGACCCTGGGCTGCCTGTGTTCCGGGCCCGAGCAGGTGACAGCGCGATACGGGATCCCGGCCACACCACTGCACTGGTATGACGCGCACGTGCGGGCGGCCTCGCGCGTGGCGACGGCTGCCGCGAAGGCGGTAGGGAAGGTCCTCGACGCTTACCGGACGCTGGCGTGGGTGCGTCGGCAGGACGTTGTGATCGTGCCCGGCGCGGGCGTTCTCGAGGCGACACTTCCGCTGCGACCGTGGGGATTCCCTTACGCCCTCTTCTTGGTCTGTGCATCCGGAAGGCTTCTCGGGACGAGGATCGCACTTCTCAACGTGGGAGCGGAGGTCATCGAGCAGCGTCCCACCCGGTGGCTGATCACCTCGGCGGCAAGGCTGGCCCACTACCGGTCCTTCCGCGACACCCACTCGAAGGGCGCGATGCGCAGGATGGGCGTCGACACGTCGGGGGATGAGGTCTACGCCGACCTGACGTTCGCTCTGCCGTCACCTCCTGTCGCCCCGGGCGGTACGGGGACAGTCGGCGTCGGTGTCATGGCATGGCACGGTGGGAACGGCGACCGCCGGCGTGCCGACGAGATCCACACCGCATACATGGCCGCAATGAAGCGCTTCGTCCGGTGGCTCGTCGACAACGGTCGCCGGGTCAGGCTGTTCACCGGCGATCAGCTCGACGAGGTCGTCGTGCGCGAGATCATCGCCGACCTGCGAGCACACCGGTCCGTCGTCGAGGTGTCGCGGGTCGTCGCCGAACAGACGTCCTCGTTGGACGACCTGATGCAGCAGATGGCGTCCGTCGACACCGTCGTCGCCACGCGTTACCACAACGTGGTGTGCGCGCTGCGGCTGGCGAAACCCACAGTGTCGATCAGCTACTCCACCAAGAGTGACGCCCTCATGGCAGAGATGGGCCTGGCCGACTTCTGCCAGCCCGCCCGTTTCCCCGACGTCGAGCGCCTGATCGAGCAGTTCGCGGCACTCGAGAGCCGGAGCGGCCAGCTGCAGCGCACCATGGTGGAGCGGAACCGCGCGAACGCACGGCGGCTCGCGCACCAGTACGCGGTCCTGTCCGCCACGCTGTTCCCCAGGGCCGAGCCGCCACCGCTCGCTGTCAGGGCACGGACCGATTCCCAGGAGATCTCGTGAAAGCCATACCGGTTCCCGGTATCGCCGGTGTGTTCCTCTTCGAACCCACGCCGCACGTCGATGAGCGCGGGTTTTTCTGCCGCACCTTCGACCGGGATGTCGTCCGCTCCGTGGGCATCGACCCGGACGGGTTCGCTCAGGACAGCCTGTCCCGGTCCGCCAAGGGTGTCGTGCGGGGCATGCACGTGCGCTCGGGCGCCGGCGAGGCGAAGCTCGTGCGCTGTTCGTTCGGCGCGGTGTTCGACGTCGTCGTGGACCTCCGTCCGGG
The DNA here is from genome assembly GCA_009377865.1 of Pseudonocardiaceae bacterium. Taxonomy (GTDB): domain Bacteria; phylum Actinomycetota; class Actinomycetes; order Mycobacteriales; family Pseudonocardiaceae; genus WHSY01. Next base: position 41,325 of record WHTH01000004.1, read on the forward strand.
TTCGCCCACGTACCGCAACCAGGAGTTCTTCGAGCTGTCCGGTGATACCCAGGTCTCGCTCTACGTGCCTGCCGGCTGCGCGCACGGGTTCCAGGCGCTGACCGATCCCGCCGACGTGTCCTACCGGATCGATCGGCCACACGACCCGACCGAGGACATCTCGATCGGTTTCGCCGACCCCGAGTTGGCCATCCCCTGGCCGCTTCCTGTCACGCTGATGTCGTCGCGGGACAGGGAAGCGCCGTCACTCGCCGAGGCAACGAGGGCGCTGACATGACGATCACTGATCGGTTCCTGCCGCGGTCCGACGAGATGAACGCCCGGCTGCACCAGATGGTGCCGGGCGGCGCCCACACCTACACCAAAGGCGACGACCAGTATCCCGAGGGTCTTGCCCCGATGATCTCCCACGGGCGCGGCGCCCAGGTGTGGGACGTCGACGGCAACGAGTACATCGAGTACGGCTCCGGACTGCGTTCGGTCAGTCTCGGACACGCCCATCCGCGAGTGCTCGAGGCCGTGCGTCGCGAGCTCGACCGTGGTGCCAACTTCGTGCGGCCCAGCGTCGTCGAGGTCGAGGCGGCGCAACGCTTCCTGGAGACCGTGCCCACCGCCCAGATGGTGAAGTTCGCGAAGAACGGCTCGGACGTCACCACGGCCGCCGTGCGGCTGGCCCGAGCTGTCACGAATCGCCCGCTGATCGCCATCTGCGGTGACCAGCCGTTCTTCTCCACCGACGACTGGTTCATCGCGACCACACCGATATCGGCGGGCATACCCGAGCAAGTCGCCGACCTCACCGTGTCCTTCCCATATGGCGATCTCGACGCCACCGACGAGCTGCTCCGGCGCCACGACGGCCAGATCGCCTGTCTGATCCTCGAGGCTGCTACCCAGCACGACCCGCCTCCCGGGTATCTGGCGGGGCTGCGCGACCTCGCGCACCGGTACGGCTGCATTCTCGTGTTCGACGAGATGATCACAGGGTTCCGCTGGTCCGAGGCGGGCGCTCAGGGCCTGTACGACGTCGTCCCGGACCTGTCGACGTTCGGCAAGGCGCTGGGCAACGGCTTCGCCGTCTCGGCGCTGGCCGGGCGGCGGGATGTGATGGAGCGGGGCGGTCTGCACCACTCCCAGGAGCGGGTGTTCCTGCTTTCCACCACCCATGGGGCCGAGACGCACTCGTTGGCGGCCGCTATGGCCGTGCTGAAGACGTATGTGGAGGAGGGGACCACCGCTCAGTTGCATGCACTCGGGGAGCGGCTGGCCGCCGGCGTTCGGGACGCTGCCGCTGGCATGGGTGTCGCCGACCACGTCGTCGTCCGCGGCCGTGCCAGCAACCTCGTCTTCGCCACCCTCGACGAGAACCGGCAGCCGTCGCAGGACTACCGGACACTTTTCCTGCGCCAGCTCATCGCCGGCGGGGTCCTGGCCCCGTCCTTCGTCGTCAGCAGTGCGCTCACCGAGGAGGACGTAGATCGGACCGTCGACGTCGTTGCGCAGGCCTGCGCCGTGTATCGCAAGGCGCTCGACGCCTCGGATCCAGCCGCGTGGATGGGTGGGCGGTCTGTCAAGCCCGTCTTCCGCCGCTTCGCCTGAGCGGTCGGTCGCGAGGTGCGGGCTCGGTTGGAAGTCGTAGGTAGGAAAGACTACTCTTGAGGTATGAGAGCTGTCGTGTCCGGGAAGGGCCAGGTCACGATTCCCAAGGCGGTGCGTGACCGGCTGGGGATCAGCGCGGGCCAGGTGCTCGATTTCGACGACGAGCAGGGCACGCTCGTCGCACGGAAGGTTGCGGAGTTCGATCCGATCGACGATGTGTACGGGATCCTCGACCTGCCCGGAGGAACCGATGCGTTCGTCGCCGATGCCCGCGGGACATCCGGTCCGTGATCACGGCTGTTGACTCGAACGTGGTCCTCGACGTCCTGTCAGCCGATCCGGCCTTCGGCTGGGCATCCCGAGAGGTCCTGCGGTCGTGTCGCACAGAGGGTGGTTTGGTGGCGTGCGAGGTGGTCTGGGCCGAGGTGAGGGCCGCCTTCTCCGAGGCCGAGCGGTTCGCCGATGTGATGGACCGGCTGGGCATCCGCTTCACGCCCTTGCAGCAGGAGGCGGCCAGCCGCTGCGGCGAGACCTGGCGGCAGTACCGCGAGCACGGAGGCGCCCGGGACCGCGTGGTCGCAGACTTTCTCGTCGGAGCGCACGCCGCCCTCGTCGCCGACCGCCTCCTCACCCGAGATCGCGGGTTCTTTCGCAGCTACTTCACAGACGTCACCGTGCTCGACCCGTCGCGGAGCATCCCTCCGCAACGGGGCTGACTCAGTCTGATCCGTCGCCGCTGCGGTCGGTCAGCCGGTCGACCAGGTATGCCGTCGCCAGCACCACCACCGGCGCCGCGCGGGCCACCGCTGACCCCGTTCTGGAACCGAAACGGGGTCAGCTGCCGGCCGGGAACCCCGTTCTGGAACCGAATCGGGGTTTGGGGCAGTGTTACCAGCTCGAGGCAACGGGGACCTTGTGGGTGTCTCAGGGTGCCGACGCACGCAGGCCCGCTGTGGTGGCTGCGCCGCCAGCCGCTCCGCGATCGGCTCTGCGGGACCGGCTGCGTTCGAATATGCAAGCGAGACGTGCGGGCGGAAGCTGTCGGCATCCTCGGGCACCCGATCTGGCCCCCACACGTCGGCGATGGCGGCGCGGACTGTGCCGCGCAGTGCGATGATCGGTTCTGCTGGTTGCACGGGCAGTTTCAGGGCCTCGGGATCCAATCGGGCGGGACCGAGTGTCACCGTGAACGGCGCCAGCGCGGCGCAACGTTGCTGGGCAGCGTGGGCGATCGCAGCAACGTCCGCGCGGTCCACGGTGTCGGTGAACCCGATGCCCTGCATGGTCAGATGTAGCCAGCGGGGCGGGATCGGGTCCAGCGTGGGCACCCCTTCGATTGTCGGGGCGTAGTCCGCGGCGAGCTGATGTGCGGCTGGCTGGTTATCGAAGGTGACATGCCAGGTGTAGAAGGATCGCCCCGCCCGCCAGCCGGGTCGCCACCACCAGTGATCCCGCATCGCAGGCGCCGTCTCGGTCATTCGGCTACGCCACGCCGACGAACCCGGCCATCTCGCGCAGGTCCCGGCGGCCGCGGCGGTCCCGGCGCAGCATCTGGTTGAGCATGGAGCGGACCCGTTTGGTGAACAGCAACTGCTCGGGGGCAGCCGCCCGGGCGGCAGTGAGCGCGGCGAGTGCCTCGTCGTCGTGGCGGCGCAAGTGGTGCGCCCATCCGACCGTGATCAGGTGCGAGGCGCGGCGCTCGGACAGGTGGTCGGGCAGCGCGGTGGTATCGACGTGCTGGGCCTGGTCGATCGCGTCGACCGCGTCGCCCATCTCGGTCGCCAACCACACGCGGTGGATCGCGACGTTGGTCGGGCCGAATGCGAACCAGAAGTCATTTCGCTCACCGGTCAGCGCGGCGGCGCGGTCACACTCAGCGAGATAGTCGCGGACCGTGGTGTGATCACCCGAGGTGGCCGCGCCCACCGCACCCTTGAGCATCAGCGCGCCGTAGACGGAGGCGTGCTGCGGGCTGCGTTCGACATCGGGCCGCAGCGCATCGGCAGCGGAAACCGGCAGGTCGGTGGACTCCGACACACGGCCGGCGTGGCGCAGCACCACGGCCAGCCGCCACGCCGCCCCGGCGACGAGCAGCGGCTGCTCGCTGCGTTCGGCTGCCGCCAGGTCGCGTTCGGCGGCGATCCATGGCAGGTCCGGTTCCCCGATCCGGTCTAACATCCCGGAGGTCACCCGCCAGATCAGCGACAACAGCCCGAACCCGCGGCGCTGCTGCTGCCCGCTGGTGGTGTGCGCGGCATGCCAGCCGTCGGCGATCAGGTCCGGCAGCAGCGGTCCCAGCGTCGACCACCGCTCGGTTTGCGAGCACTCGAACGCGAACCCGGTGCGCCGCCGCAGCTCATCGACGTCGACCGGCGCACGGTCCAGCACGCCGAGCAGACCGGCCAGTCCGTCGTAGCGCAGCATCGCCGACTTGATCGCTGGCACCGTGTCTGGTGCGGTGCCGATCACCGAGTCGCGTAGCTGGCGGGGCCGGGCAGTGAAGTGCGTCGGCAGCAACCGGACCGGTTCGACGCCCAGCGCGTCGGCTACCGCGACGATGGTCGACAGCCGGTCGAGATCGCGGGCGCCGCGCTCGAATTGCGACAGCCATTCGGTGCTGCGTCCGAGCAGGCCGGCCAGCACTTCCTGCGTCATGCCCTTGCGCCGCCGGTAGTAGGCGATGCGCTCGCCAACGGTGGCGTCGTCGGTCATGTGCCCGAGTCTACGAAAACGAACCCCAACACTGCGTTGGGGCTGGCGAGGCGCCTCGTCCTTACGGTTCGACGCCATGCGTTACTCGATCACCCGCTGGCTGGTGCCGATCACGCGCAGTCCGCACCGGTCCTGCCGCGATGGGCGCCACCGCAGACTGTTGGGAGTGGCACAGTGACCGGTCAGCCACCCGAGGCGCTGCTGCGGCAGTTGTCGGCCGAGCGAGGCTGGCGCGGGTCGCTGCTGTGTGACCGGCACGGTCGGCCGGATGTGGTGGTCGCGGTGCGGGTGGGGCCGCGCTGGACCGACTCGGTGGCCATCGCGGGGGAGACCGACACCGTGGCCATGCGGCACCGCACCCGCGACGACTCCGATCTGGTCGTGCCCGCCGCGCTCGGCGGCGACTCCGGGGCGGTGTGGCAGCGGCACGGCAGGTGCGCCGAGGTGCTCGCCGAGGTGCTGGCACTGCCACACAGTTGAGCGCGTGCGCGTCCTGACACCGCGAGCACGCGCACCCCGGATGGCTGATCAGGACCCTGGCGGGTAACGCTCAGCTGATTGCGAGCGAAGAACCTTACGAAAAGCCGCGACTCGCGTGCTGCTCGAATTCTCGCTGCTCCCCCATCCTCAGCCGCATGCCAGCCAGGCGCCACGCTCCATTCCGGGAAGGTGCACGATGCGTCTGCAATCAACGAATATCTCGGCACGCACGATCGGTGACGAGACTATCGTCCTCAGCTTGCCGTCCTCGAGCTACTTCACGATCACCGGCGTCGGAACCAGAGTGTTCGAGCTGCTGGCCGAGGACACGTCACTCGACGAGCTCGTGGAAACCATCGTCGACGAGTATGAGGTCGACCCCGCGACCGCGCGGCACGACATCGAAGCCTTTATCGATCGGCTCCGCGCCGTCGAGCTCATCCACTGATTGTCCAGCCGGGAACGGGACGCGGTGAGAATGCGCAGATGGGCGCTCGGTGCCTGGGAGATCCTCCGGGCGCTCGGGCCGATGGTCGTGATCGAGATCAGCTTGCGGACCAGCGACCTGCCGACGACGTGCCGGCGGCTGGGGGTGGCCTACGACCTCGACAGTCCGGCGGCGCCGGGAGCTGTACTCGCGGTGCTGCCGCGGCGGCGCCGGCGGGTTGTCCTCGCCTCGCTCGCCGTCGTCTCCCGCTGGCCGGCCGGGGACACCTGCCTGCGGCGGTGCCTGCTGATCGGCCACCGGCTGCGCGGACTAAAGCCGGTGCTGCGGATCGGAGTGCGACGGGACACCGCCGGTGCGTTCTCGGCGCACTCCTGGCTCGAGTTCGCCGGCAGAACCCTCGATCCCGCGGCCTTCGAGTTCGCTCCTCTCGGCTCGACCGATCAATGAGGTGGTCATGCAGCACTGGTACCGCGCCCACGGCCTGGTCATCTGCAGTGAGGTCGAACTCGCGATGCAGCCAGGCATGCCGACCTCCGGGCCACCTGACCTGGTGCTGCGCCGAGGGGCCACGCGGGCGATACCGTCCGACCATCCGCCGGGTGGCCGGCTGGCCGGGTTGAGCAAGCCCGACGGCACGCTCCGTTACAGCCTCTGCCGGGACCGGGACCGGGTGGTTCTGCGCTATCCCGGCCTGTGCGACTTCGTCGGCGACCGGACCCTGGGCGACGTCACCGTTGACCTGCATCCTGGGGCCGATCCGGGTTTGATCGCGGTGCTGGCGGCCGGTGCCCTATTGGCGGTGCATCTCAGGCTTCGCGGGGAGCTCGTCTTGCACGCCAGCGCCGTGCAGCTGGGCGACGGGGCGCTGGCGTTCGTCGGGGCGTCCGGGATGGGCAAGTCGACGCTCGCGGCGTTGCTGTGCACGAGCGGCCACCGGCTGGTGACCGACGACGTGTTGCGCGTGGACCTGACGGACGGCGTGGTCGTCCACCCGGGCAGCACGGAGAGCCGGTTGCGCGCGAACGCGCACCAGCTCGCAGACACCGCTCCCGCCGGTGCCGTTCGCCCCACCGCTGACGGGCGGCTCGCGCTGCGGGCACCTGCCCATGCCGGCGAGCCGTTGCCGCTCGTCGCCTGCCTGGTGCCGCTGCCCAGCCGCAATGCGGTGGAGGTCTCGGTGCAGCGGCTGGCCGGGCCCCGGGCACTGTTGCGGATGCTCCAGTTCCCGCGGGTCGTCGGCTGGATCGAGCCGGCATCGACGGCCCGTGAGTTCCAGGCGCTCGCGGACCTGGTCGGACAGGTGCCGATCTTCGAGGCGAGGGTTCCGTGGGGCCCGCCGTTCTGGCCGGACGTCGTGCCCGGGCTGCTGGACGGCGTTGCGGTCTCGGCTCAGCGGTAGGCCGACGACTGCAGGCTGTAAAGCTCCGCGTACTGCCCGGCCCTGGCGATCAGCTCGTCGTGTGTGCCGCACTCCACGATGCGCCCGCCGTCCAGGACGTAGATCCGATCGGCGAGCCGGGTGCTGGAGAACCGGTGCGAGATCAGCAGCGCGGCGCGGCCGCCCAGCACGGCGCGGACATCGGCGAACAGTTCGTACTCGGACCGAGGATCGAGGGCGGCGGTCGGCTCATCGAGCACGACCAGCGGCGTGTCCCGGTACAGCGTGCGGGCGAGCGCCACCCGCTGCCACTGGCCGCCCGAGAGGTCCGTCCCCTCGTCAAGGTCCCGGCCTAGCATGGTGTCCAGGCCGTGGGGTAGCTCGCGCACCGCGCCGAGGACGTTGGCCCGCCGGGCTGCCTCGGTGACCGCGTCCTCGCTCGCTGACCGGTCCCCGTCGCTGATCACGATGTTGTCGCGCAGCGTCATCTGGTAGCGGACGAAGTCCTGGAAGATCACGCTGACGGACGCCCGGATGTCGGGTGCCGGGACGGCGGCGCCGTCCCAGTGTCGTGTCCCCGTGGTGGGCTCGTACAGCCCGGCCACGATCTTGGCGAGGGTCGTCTTGCCGGACCCGTTCTCACCCACCAGCGCGACGACCTCACCGGCGCCGATCTCGATGTCGACGGAGTTGAGCGCGGGCCGATCCTGCTGAGGATAGCTGAAGCTCACCTCGTGCAGCGCGATCCGCTCGGTGAGCGGATGCTTGCGGCCCGGTGGCGGCGCCGCGGGCCCGGAGGCCACGAAGCGGTGCAGGTCCGCGAGGAACGGGGCCGACTCGATCAGGCCGCTCACCGAGGTGAACAGCGTGTTGAGCTGCCCGGACAGCAGCCGCACCGCGATCGCCGCCGCACCGGCCTCGGCCAGGTCGATCCGGCCCTGGTTCACCAGCTCTACGATCGCCAGCAGCGCACCAGTGAGCGCCACGGCGACGCCGACGGTCGTCAGGACGGCGATCAGCTGGCGGCGGCGGACCTGCGCGCGCATCTCCGAGGTGACCTCGCCGTTGAGGGTCTGGTGCCGTTCCCGGAGCGGGCGGGTCGAGTCGAACGCGCGGAGTTCGGCTGCGAAGGGCCGCTGGGTGAGCAGTTGCCGGAGGTAGGTCCGGCGGCGGAACGACGCGGTCAGCCGCTGCGCGAAGGCGAACTCGGTGCGGCTCGCCCACCTGGCCAGCAGCACCGCCGGCAGCCCCGCGGCCAGCAGGATCGGCACCAGCAGCGGCTCGACCCCGACCAGCACGGCGGACATGGTGACCACCCCGAGCAGGCTGCCGGTGAGACCGAGCAGTGCCGTGGTGACCATGAACGGGCGGGTCACCGCGTTCTGCTGCACCCGCTCGAGGGCGGTGGCGAAGCCGGACGACTCGTAGGTGAACAGATCGGCGCGCGCCGTCGTGTCGAGCACCCGGTCCCAGACCCGCTGCGACACGCGCTCGCCGAGGAGCCGGTGCTGCTGGGTCTGCAGCGCGCCGACCGAACCCGAGAGCGCAGTCATGAACGCCAACGCGAGCAGCGCGGGCGTCAGGCCGATGGCGGCCTGCTCAGGCTCCAGGAGTGCATCGAAGGTGAGCATTGCGGCGGCGACGACGCCCAGCGCCGCGGTCGCGCCGACGATCTGGAAGGCCGCCGCGACGATCGTGCCCAGCCGGTCGGCCCGCGCAACCTCCCGTGCGGCGCCCGCGATCAAACGAGGCGTGGCCGCGGAGGCCTTCGCGAGTCGGGTCAGGCGCATCGGCAAATAGTAGCCCGTGCCAGCAGCGTAAACGGCCGACTACAGATCGCGATGCACTGTAACGGATTCCCCAGCCAACCCGACCTCCCTCCTAAGGGGCTCCGGCCCGGAATTCTGCGGAACACGGAGGGAGTGAGAGATGAAGAGGAAGTATGCCCCCACCGTGCAGGACCGGGTCGCTTCACGAACTGACCCCGAGGTAGGCGAGCCAGTCGGCTCGACGCCGAATTTCAATGCAGGCGCGCTCCTCGGTGTCTGACGTTCTCGTGACCGGCAGGGTCGCGTCGGATTCCGACAGCCGAGATCACGAGTACCCGTCTGCCCCTACGACGCGCGTGAGGAGGTGTACCATGCGCCAGCCCTACGAGGCTCCGGAAATCACCCTGTTGGGATCGGTCACGGAGCTCACTCAACAGGACAGCTTCGCCCTCAGTTTCGATGGCGCGCTGTTCCGCGGCGACGACCCCGATCCAAGCTACTCCTGAGGTAGTCAGCAACGGGGTCGGCGGGCCAACTCGCTGACCCCGTTGGCCCGTTCCTGTCGTGACTTCAGCCTAGCCATAGGGGATGTGCGTGGCTCTGTATCAGATGGATCCATTGGAGATTGCCGGGGGCTGGATCCACGGCTACGAAGTGGACCCGCTTCCCCCGGGGCCGCACGCGGACCCTCGGCAGGCGCTCGACGAGGTCTTGCTCCGGTACCTGGTCCGGTCGCCCTGCCTCATCGCCTTCTCCGGTGGCAGGGACTCCTCCGCTCTTCTCGCCGTGGCCGTCGCACTGGCCCGCCTGGAGGGCCTGCCACTGCCGATCCCGATCACGCTCACCTACCCTGACGCGACGGACACCGACGAGGCGGATTGGCAGGCCCACGTGCTCGATCACTTGGGCATCACCGAGCGTGTCGTGCTCGTGGTGCACGACGAGCACGACATCGTCGGACCGATCGCCACCCCGCTGCTGCACCGCCACGGCCTCATGTGGCCACCGAATGTGGCTCCGACCTGGCGAATGATGGACCGGGCGCGCGGCGGGGTGCTGCTCACCGGTGAGAGCGGGGACGAGGTCTTCGGCATCAAGCGGATCACCCCGCTGATCAAGGTGCTGAAGGCCCGGGGTAGGGCAGATCGTCGGCTCTACCTGCACGCCGCCCGAGCGCTCGCGCCGGCCTGGTTCCGTCGACGGGTGGCCCGTCGGCAGCGGTACCGGCAGCCCTGGCTGCGGGAGCACGTCGAAACGCTGCTGGCCCGCCGGTATTCAGAAGATGTCGCGGCCTACGCGCTGCACGCAGGTCGGCACGCCTGGCAGTTCGTGGCCCGGCGTGGTACGCGGCGGGGGTACGAGACGTTTCGCACGCTCGGATCGGAGATCGGTGTCGAGTACGGTCATCCCTTCCAGGACGCCGGTTTCGTCGGCGCGGTGGCGGCCGCGGCCGGATTCTGGGGCTGGACCGGGCGGACCACGACCATGCGTTACTTGTTCGACGATGTGCTGCCGCGCGCGGTCCTCGAGCGGCGCACCAAGGCGACCTTCAACACGGCAGTCTTCAGAGAGCACACTCGGGATTTCGCGCGGCAGTGGAACGGTGACGGTGTTGACACGGAGCTGGTCGACCCGGATGTGTTGCGGGAGAATTGGCTCTCGGACTTCCCGCACGCGCCCTCGACGGTCCTGCTGCAGCAGGCGTGGCTGGCCACGACATGCATCAGCCACCGGTCGCCGGTATCTCGGGGAAGTACGGACCCCGGCCGCTACGCTCGTGGTGGACATAGACGGCCCCTTGAGTGAGAGCGGCAAGCAAGTGGACGAGAACGAGCGCACCATCGGCCGCCGGCTGCGCGAGATCCGCATCTGGCGCCGTAAGACGCTCAAGGCCGTGGCCGAGCTGGCCGGGATCAGCGAGGGCCACCTGTCCCGCATCGAGCGTGGCGAGCATGCCGTTGACCGCCGCTCCCTGATCGTGAAGCTGGCGAACGCCCTTCAGGTCGCCCCATCGGACCTGACGCAGCTTCCCATGCCGCCACCGGCCAACGGTGACGCCGATGCGACGATCGATGCGGTGCGGCACGCGATGATGGCCGTCAGCCGCGGCCGGCCCGGTGGGGAAGTGCGCACCGTCGACGAGCTGCGCGCTCGAGTCGAGGCGCTGGCTCCGGCTAGGGATCGGGACCTCAAGGAGGTGGGCGCTCGATCTGCGCTGGCAGGCGGCGTCGCTGGCGCAGCAGGCGGCGCAGGCGCGAGACACCCCGACCGCGCTCGGGCTCGCGGCGTTCGGGGCGGGGCTGGAGATGCTTGCCGGAGGGGCGTTCGAGCTGGCGGAAGCTGAGCTCGCCTCGGTGACGGTGCCGACGACGAGCCCGGAGTCGACCCAGCTCGCGGGGATGCTGTTCATGCAGCGGTCGCTGGTGGCGGCGGCGGCGGAGCGGCCCGCGGACGTGTCGGGTCCGCTCGACGAGGCCGGGCAGCTGGCGCAGCGCACCGGTGAGGGCAACGCCTACGGGTTCGGGTTCGGGCCGACGAACGTCGGGTTGTGGCGCATGGCGTCCGCGCTGGAATCGGGCGACTACGACCGGGTTGTCAGCATCGCCGAAGGGCTGCACCCGGAGGCGCATCACTCCCGGGAGCGGCAAGCTACCTACTGGCTGGACTTCGGGCGGGCGGCGGCTCGGTTGCGAGGCCGCCGGGATAAGGCTGTGGTGGCGCTGCGGCGTGCTGAGCAGTTGCACCCGACGCGGGTGCTGCGTAACCCGCTCGCCCGCGACACAGTGGCCGAGCTACTCACCCGCGCCCGCAGGGACGCGGGCGGCCGCGAGCTGCGCGGCCTCGCCTACCGGATGGGCGTAGCTGGCTGACCGGCCGAACTTGCCCGCGAGGCAAGTCCATCGCGCCCGAACGGGTGAGCTTGTGCCGCACACAAGATCACCCTCGCCGGCTTTCATAGCGTCTCGCCACATGACCGGACACACCGCAGGCGAGAGATACCGATTCGCCGTCCACGCGCAGCGCACCGACCCGCAGACCGGCGCCAGGGGTGGCGCCTGCACGCTGCTCGTGATCCGCCTCGATGACCAAGTGCTGCTGCTACACCACGGCGCGCTGTCGACGGGGGCGGCGCTGACGCCGAAACAGGCCGCCGAGCTTGCCGACTGCATGGCCACGGCCGCCGGCGTCGACCGCAGCAAGCCGGACCGGAGGCACAGCACGCAATGACTGCGGCGATCCGGGTCAACCCGACCGACAGCGGCGACGAGGTGGGCTACGCCGGACCCGCCCACGCGGCGGGGATGACCGGGACTGTCACAGGTGCGCAGCGAGCCGACGTGGGTTCAACTGCCCGAGCCCGCCGCTCACTCCGCGAAGTCGGTCACGTGACGATCGGGCAGGCAACGATGCCCGCCGAGTTCACGCCCGGAACTGGCCGAGATCACACACCACGACGACGAGGACTTCGTCCTCGACGTCCTGCGACGCCGCGGCCGGGGAGCCTGTCACTGAGCTTCCCGGCAAGCGGCCTGTGAGCTAGCGGGTGAGGCACGACGACCGGCGCGTGCCGGACAGGGACTATCGCGCTGCGGCGCGTCCTCGCCGCACCTCCCGGAGCGCGAAACGGAACCGGGCCAGTGCCGAGGCGTGCCGCCCTGCGGTGTACTGCCGGTCGGGAAGGACCAGTGCGCGCAGGTAGGCCGCCTTGGCCCGCAGGCCCGGTATGACGGGCAACGTCGCGAGTGCCTGCGCGGCAAACGTCTTGTCGTACCGCGTGTGCAGCGCCAGCCTGGCCAGGTCTCGCCGGCTCGGGACATGATGCTGCGCCCACAGCGCGAGCTCACCGGCGGCGGGAATGCCCAGCAAGCGGTGGGCATCGGCAACCGCCGCGGCCACGACCGCCTCGACGCCCCAGGCCGAGGCGAGCTGGATGAGGGTCTCGCCGTCCTGGCCGGGGTCGGGAAGCATTTCTGCGACGTCGCGCAAGGACGCCAGGCGCAGCGGCCAGTCGCCCAGCGCAGCGTGATAGCACGCGTGCATGAGCCTGTTCGGGCGCGAGAGAGCACGCAGCGATCGTCCCCCGACGGTGAATTCCTGCCCACAGTCCCAGAGCCCGTCGATGTCGACGAGGACCCCCCAGGGCCCGAGCACGAAGGTCCGATGTAGATCCAGTTCGAATCCCGCGGGGCTGCGCAGCGTGGTCCCCTTGTCGAACCGGCGGTCGAAGCCGGGCCGTGGCTCCGCCAGGGTGCGCACGAAGCCGGCCGCCACGAGGACCCGGACGGCGCGGTCGATGTCCACCGGGCGGACGAGGATGTCGAGGTCGATGAACGACCGCAGCGCCGGTTGCTGGTAGTCCAGATGTGCGACTGCGCTGCCTTTCAGCACCCTGGTCTCGATGGCGGACTCCGCCAGCAGGTCGACGACGGCGATCAACTCCCGCTCGAGGGAGAGGGCGCGGACCATGCCTGACCGATGGGCGGATCGGGCTTGCTGCGCCTGAGTTTCGGTGACTGGCAGCGCACCGCCGTCGATCGTTGCCCGCAACAAGCCGGTCACGCGATGGGCGCGTGCTGCTGGGAGGACCGACGCCCAGGCGCCGTCATCGAGCGGCTCCCGGGGGAAGGCCCGGCTCGCACCGGGAAGTCCGAAGCCGGCCACCGCGAGAAGTGGCGGCGGGTAGCTGTCCGCACCGCACAGGCTGCGCGTCATCGTGGCCGGCCCCTTCATAGTGCCTCGCGTGAGCCGGACCCCGCGATGGCCGCCTCGTAGCCCGCGACCAGGCGTTCCAGCCCGACCGACGGGGTGAAGCCCTGCTCATACCGGCGCCGGGCGGCCGCGCCCATCGTCCGGTTCTCCTCGGGAGTGGCCACGACGCGCCGCAGGCAATCGGCGAGCGAGCCCGGGTCGTCCGGTCGGTGCAGCAGGCCGGTCGCCCCGTCCTCGACGAGCTCGACGAACGCGCCATGGGAGGCGGCCACCGCGGGAACGCCGGCCGCCATCGCCTCCACGATCACCAGGCCGAACGTCTCCAACCAGGTCGACGGCGCCACCACGGCCGCCGCACCGGCCACCAGGTTTGCGCACTCGGTCTTCGACTGCAGACCGAGGTACCGGACGTCGTCGCGGTCCCGCGCCCACCGCGACACCTCCTCCTGCAGCGGTCCGGTACCCGCAAGGACCAGCGGTACGCCGATGCCACCGCGTGCGGCGATCGCGTCCCATGCCGACATGAGCAGCCGGATGCCCTTCTCGGTGGTCAGCCGCCCGAGGTAGAGCACGTGCTCGCCCGGACCGTCGCGACGAGCACCCGGGTCGGCCACGAAGTTGTGCTTGACGGCCAACCGCTCGGCCGGCATGCCTGCCTGGATCAGGATCTTGCGCTGGGCGTCGGAGATGCAGAAGAACCGCTCCACGCCCGACCACCAGCGGCGACGGTTGGCGACCATGTTCACCGCTATCGGGACGGTGGCCAGGCGTGAGCCCCGGTAGCACCCGTGACGCAGCGCGGGTAGCGGGAGCCGGCGGGTGCAGTCCGTGCACACGTGCCCGTCGCGGTAGAGGGTGCCGGGCGGGCACACCATCATGTAGTTGTGCAAGGTTGCGACAGCGGGGACCCCCACGACGGCGCACGACGTCACGACCGACGGGGACAGTAGCGGGAACGTGTTGTGGATGTGCACCACATCGGGCCGCTCCACCCGCAGGCGGGCCGCGAGTTCGGCGCGCACCGCCGCGTTCCACGGAACGCGGAAGGGGACAGCAGCCTTCTCGAGCACAGACATGGCGGCGATGTCGTCGCTGCGTCGCTCGAAGGTGCTGACGTGGTGCCCGGCCTCGGCGAGAAGAGTTCGTTCCTGGTCGACCACCCGGTCCTCGCCGCTCGGCTGCTCGGACCGATACCTGTTGTAGACCACCAGCACCTTCATCGGTCGGTCGCTCCGCTCCCGGGATGGATTCGCGTGCCCTGGATCAGCAGCGAAGTCGCCACGGCAAGGTGCAGCAGGTAGGGAGACGCGTCGCCGAGACCTACCTCGGTGTACGAAGCGACGGTGCAGTAGACGATCAGGAAGATGGCGCAGGCGCGGGCCGGGGACGGGCGTCGTAGCGCCGCGGTGATGATCAGGACGCCGAGAACGGCGACCACGAGCAGGATTCCCGCCCAGCCCTGCTCGTGGTAGATCGACAGCCAGCTGCTGTCGATCGGGAGGCCGCCGAACGACTTGTCCGTCAGACCCATCCCGAGCAGCTGCTCGCGCACGGTTCGCTCCTCCGCGAGCAGGTCGTCCCACACCTTCTGCCGACCGGTGAGGTTGGCCAGCTCGTCGGCATCCTGCCCGCGCCGCAGCCAGGTCAGGATGATCTGGCTGAACGCCAAGGTGACCAGGACCCCGAGTCCGGCGGCTGCCGCGAGGGCGCGCCGGGCACGCGGGTCGGTGAAGGCCATGCTGCAGCCGGCCACGGCCAACGCGGCGACGAAGCCGAGCAGCGCGGTGCGGGTGTGGGTGAGCAGCAGGAGAGCGACCGCAGGAACGGCGACGACGGCAGCGCTGCGGCCGTCGATGGTCCGCGTGATCCAGAGCACGATGGCCAGGCCGGCCGCGACCGCACAGTACTGGCCGACCTGAGGGGCCGGGATCGGCCAGATCACTCCGACCAGTCGGCCCCCCGGGCCGGAGAGCGCACTCCCCGGTGAGATCGCGAAACCGGCGAGCACCGTGAGGAGCACCCCGCCCAGCGCGTACACATGGAAGCGGACGAACCGCAGATCGCCGGCCCGCCACCATCGAGTCAGCAGCCACAACGTCACGACGAACAGCCCCAACCGCGCGGCGCGGAACAGCGAACCGAACCCTGAGTCGAGTTGCATGCTCGACATGACGCTGACGACCGTCAGCAAGCTCAGCAGCAGCAGGTACGCACTCGGTCGCACCCGAACGCGGGGGTTGAGCAGCAGCGCCAGGGCGAACGCGACCAGCAGCGCGCCCATCGTGACCAGCTGCGTGACCAGCCGCGGAATCGGGACGATGGTCTCCGCACCCTGGGTACCGAGCGTGTTGACGAGCAACAGACCCCAAGCCACCCCGACCAGCCTCGGGATGCGGACGTCGCCCACGCCGGCGGCCGGCTCGACCAACGGTGGTGTCGTCGTTGTGGTGCTCCCGCGGGCACGACGCGGGTCAGTCACCGTGCCTCCCACGTGGCATCAGCAGTCCCCTGGGTCTGCGACGCCGTCGAAGGTGCTGCCCGGGTCCTGGTTGTACGGCTGGGCCTGCCATTGGGCGGTCTCGATCGGTTCGCTGGTGTCGTAGGGCAGGAAGGTCCAGGGTCCGGTGTAGGTGTTGTCGTACCACCGGTTGTCCTGGCGGAAGGTGATCGCCTCCTGGACGACGGACTCCTGGTAGGGGGACCAGTCCGGATACGTGCCATAGTTCGACAGCAGCGCCATGCGGGCGGCGAATCCCTCGGCACAACCGACGACCGACGGGTCGTAGCTGAACGTGTTGTCGTGGACGTCGATTCGCTGGGTCTTCCACCGGCAGTCGTCGTAGCGGGGTGGGCTGGCGATACCGGGCTGGGTGCACTCGGACGGGGAGGACACGAGCGGGGTGCAGGTTCCGGTCGAGGTGTTCGAGGGACTGTTGCAGAACCGGTCGGCGTTCTCCCACGCCGTGATACCCGACCAGTTGTCCTCGAGGACGTTGTCGTATATCTCGATCCTGTCGGTGCGGGCCGGGAGGCGTGGTTCACCGCCGGCTTCACTCAGGTAGATCGTCCCGATCGGGAAGCTGTCCCCGCTGTCGGCGAACTCCTTGCCCGCCACCCAGGTGTTCTGACGAATGGTGTTGTCGCGAATGATCACGTTGTAGCCGGTCTCATAGAAGATCGCTTCGGAGTCGTTGCCCTCGATCAGGTTGCCCTCGATCAGGAAGTCGTTGTTGTTGGTATCCGCCCACAGTCCGGCGCCCCGGTTGTCGTGGACCCAGTTGTCGCGCACGTCTGCGCCGTCGACGGACCAGAACTTCACGCCTCCGCTGCAGCCGCACCCCTCGACCTTGCTCTCCCAGTCCTCGGTGTTGTTGCCGACGATCTCGTTGCCCTCGACCACGAGGTCGACGATTCCGTTGCCGGCCTGGTAGGCGTTCATTCCGTACTGGCCGTTGTTGCGCAGGCAATTGCCGCGAACCTGCTGGCTGGCTCCCGCCATGAGCCCGGCGCCGCGGTTGTCCTCGATGGTGTTGTGCTCGATCACCCACCCGTTGCCGGAGTTGTGGTTGACGACCCCCTGATCCTGGGGCGGAACGAACCCCCGGACCGTGAGGTGGCGGATCGTCACGTTCTCGGCATCGGTGGTGAAGGCGTACTGGTTCTTGTCGCGCCCATCCACGATCGCACCTGGCGCGCCGACGTAGGTGTTGCCGTCTTTGGCCTCGACCTGCGCGAACTGGCCGTCGCTGAGGGTGTGCGTGCCGGAGGCCAGCCAGAATGTCGTCCCGGCTGGATTGCCGTCGTTCTTGTCCACGAGGTCGCCCTGGACAGCCGGATCGATGGTGATCGCGTCCGGCGGTGGTGCGGCCGGCCCGGGGACCGTGTTGTCGCACACCGCGTCCACCTCGCCGGTGAGTGCCGGTGCCGGGGCCGACTCCGAGCCGGATCCGGCGGACGCCCCCGGATCCGGTGTGGTCGTGCAGCCCGCGAGGACGATGCCCAGCACCAGCAGAGGTGCCAGCAAACTCAGGCCACGCAGCGGCACCGTGCGGTTGACCATTGCGGGCATCTCCTCGATCGGGCTCACGAGTCGAAGCGGAGCAGTGTGTTCAGGGTCGCGGTGCCGGGCTCGGCAAACCCGCGCCCGACCAGGGTCACGGCAGGTTCCCGGCGGCCGAATCCGGCCGAGTACCAGCCCAGTGGCGGGTCGGTCTCGCCGCGGTGCGCCGTCCAGGTGAGCTCACCGGGGAGGTCGAGCACGGCGGTCCGATCACGGCTGCGGTCGGTCCACCGGAGCAGTGCCCGCGTCCCTTCGAGATCCACGGCGATCCGGGGTCCGAGGTGGAAGGCCAGCCTGCACTCATGCTGCCGGGAGCTGACGACTTCATCTAGCACGCGCAGCTCCCGCGACGCGCTGTCGAGTTCGACCGACCGGCGGTGCATCGTGGGGCGGCCGCGGCGGCCGTAACCCTGGTGCTCGGCTCGCCAGCGCGAGACACCCTCCGGTTGGGCATGGGCGACGAGCACCCGGCTGCGGGCGTGCCGCGTCCACAGGAACGGACCGCCGGACGTCGACTGGTCCTCGCCGCCGAGCTCGAGGGTGTTGTGCCCGAGGGTCGAGCGGAAGTATGACCGCCACTCGGGCTCGCCGTGGTAGCAGTAGCAGCCGGGATCGGCGAGCACGTCGACCCCGTCGTAGCGGAGCTCTACTGACAGCGCGTCGGCGTGCGCGTGCGCGGCGATCGATCCGAACCCGTGCGGCCCGGCGTCGCATCGGCACCAGATCTCACCCGAAGGGTGCGGCGCGCGCAGGATCGTGAGCCCCGCATCGGCGAAGTGCGGCGGGCGGTGGGCGGGTCGGGTGGCAGCGGGCCAGTGCGGCCCGCAGAGCGCGGCGAGCAGGGGAGTGCGGACATCATCGCTATCCACCGCCGGCCACCAGGGCAGCCGTCCGAACAGCACATCCCCGGTACGGAGCAGGGACGCCCAGCGGTCCACCGCTGCGCCGTCGACGACCAGGCCGCGGCCGTCGTCGGCGTCGCCCTGGCGGGGCGGCTGCAACTCGGTGTCCACGACAGCGGCGAGCGCGTCGGTCATCCGCAGCAGCACCAGCCACGTCGACTCGGGAACCGGCACACCGGCGGCATCGGCCTCGATCGCGGCCGCCAGTCCGAGCTCCAGGACGAGACCGTGGTACTCGGTGGCGAGCTCGCGATTGAGCCCCGATCCGAAGGTGTTGCGCTGCAACTGCTCGTCCAGCGACCGCATCGCGCCGGTCCGCCAGCGCGCCGACCCAGCGAACCAGGGAAACGCGCACGCAGCTGCAAGCTGACCGGCCGCTTCGGCGATGACGTGGTTGTTCGCCGACGAGCCGCGACTGGGGAAGGCGGCGAGCCAGCGCTGGTGGTGCCAGACCTGGTGCAGCGCCTCCGGGTTGTCCTCGAACAGACCCGGTGCGCCGGACCAGCCGTCGAGCAGCCGGCGGACCCACACCCACGACAGCAGCCGGATACCGAGTTCGATGCCGCTGACCCAGTGCACCCCGCGCAGCGGCGGGTTCGCTGCCCACCACGCCTTCAGGTGGTCGGCCACCCGGCAGGCGTAGCGGTCGTCGCCGCTCAGCGCATAGGCCGCCGCGAGGACGGTGAGGTGCTGGTGGCGCGACGGCTCCCACAGCTGCTTGATGTCCCCGACGGCGTGCTCGTTGCGGTAGTCGATGTCGAAGGCGTAGGCGTCCTCCTGCGCCCGGCGCCCGGTCCGTGGGTCGAACGACCAGTCCGGGTTGACCAGATCGTCGCGAGTGATGCCGAAGTAGTCGGCGTGCCCGTCCATGATCCGGTCTGCCGTCGCGATCAGGCGTGCCCGGGCCTCGTCGGGAACCGACGCGAGGGCGTCGTCGGGGAGCGCGCCCGCGAACCGCCGGTCGGGCAGCGAATCCGACCCGCTCGACGCCGGTCTGTCGAGCCGCCCGCGCCATCGCTGGATCCGCACGGCCGTGACCGCGCGGCCCACGATCTCGCGCGGCCCCATCCGGGACAGCCGCCGCAGGTACCAGCCGAGGTCCATCATGCGTGGACCCCGCTCGTCGAAGCTCCGTTCGTCGAAGCCGCGGTCGTCGCGGGAGCCGCGAGTCGCACCGGTGCCGCGGTCGCGAGGCTGGTGGCCACCGCGAGCGTCGCCCGTGTTGTCGAAACCAGCGAGTCGACCGGAACCGGCATCTGCCCACCGGACCGGACCGCCGTCACGAACGCGTCGAGCTCGGCGCGCTGGCCCTTGTCGCTGCCCCGGGCCATCCGAGGCAATGCCAGCCGGGGAGCCGACCAGCGCTTCCGGCCGAAGACCGACGCGCGCTGAAAGTCATCGAGGCGCAGGACCTTGCCGTCGGCCATGAGGTCGATGGTCTCCTTGGGGAAACCGGTGGACCCGGTCGTCGCGTAGGTGATCACTGCGGTGGAGCCGTCGCCGTAGTTCAGCACCACCTGCAGGTCGGTCTGGCCCGGTGTCGCGCTGCCGAAGACCGCCGTCGGGTCGCCGTCGAGCAGCCAGCTGACGGTGTCGACGAAGTGCCCGCCCTCGCCGGCGAACCGCGATCCCTCGCTGTCCTGCTGGCCGTACCAGCTCCCGTGGTCCAGCTGCCCGGCGTTGACCAGGTACCTGACGGTCGCGGGCCCGACCCGCCGGCCCAGACGCTGCTTGGCCTGGCCCAGCAGCGGCGCGAAGCGGCGGTTGAACCCGACCTGCAGCCGGTCGTTGCCCGACTCCTCGATCGCGGCCAGCACCCGACCGAGCTCGGCGTCGGTGAGTGCGAGTGGTTTCTCGACGAAGGCCGCCTTGCCGGCGAGCAGGGCGCGGCAGGTCAGCTCGGCGTGCGAGCTGTGCCGGGTCACCACGAACACCGCATCGACGGCCGGGTCACCGAGCACCGCGTCGACGTCGGTCGCGGCCGAGGCGAAGCCGAACCTGCGCGCGGCGTTGGCGCCCGACAGTGCCGAGGTCGTGACGACCTGCCGCAGCTCGACGTCGTCGCGCTCGGCAAGGTGCGGCAGCAGCATCGACGAGGCGTAGTTGCCGGCGCCGACGAAGGCGACGCGCAGCGCCTGATCCGGTCGGGGCCGGCCGGGTCGGGCGGTGGCGGCCTGCCGTGGCGGGCTGTGGGTGTGGCCATTGGACGGCAGCGCCGCCGGTGCCGGCTCGTGCGCCGCGAGGGGGTCGGTGGGCCGGTCGGCGTACCGGAACAGCACGGCAACGGCCTTCAGCTCGCCACTGTCCAGCGCCTGGTAGGTCTCGACCGCGGCCGAGAAGTCAGCGACGTGCGAGATCAACGGCTCGACGTCGACGCGCTTCCTGGCGATCAGGTCGAGGAAGCACTCGAGGTTGCGCCGTTCGGTCCAGCGCACGTAACCGATCGGGTAGTCGCGGCCCTCGAGCTCGTAGGATGGGTCGTAGCGGCCCGGCCCGTAGGACCGGGAGAAGCGGACGTCGAGCTCCTTGCCGTAGTAGGCGTTCCACGGCAGGTCGAGGCGACACTTGCCGATGTCGACGACGCGGCCGCGGTCGCGGGACAGCCGCGCGGCCAGCTCGACGGGCTCGTTGCTGCTGCCGCCGGCGGTCAGGTAGACCTGATCGACGCCATGGCCCCCGGTGAGCTCGCCGACCGCGGTGTCGACCACACCGGAACCGGGGTTGCTGCAGACCAGCGCACCGGCCCGTTCCGCCAGCTCGCATCGCTGCGGATCGGGGTCGACGCCGACCACCCGTGCCCCCGAGGCGACCAGCAGCGTCACCACGAGCTGCCCGATGAGGCCGAGACCGATGACCAGCGCGGTGTCGCCGAGCTGCGGCTCACCGCGCCGCACACCCTGCATGGCGATCGAGCCGACGGTGCCGAAGGCGGCGTGCCGGGCGGCGACACCGCCGGGGACGCGGCAGTAGAGGTTCTTCGGAACCCAGTTGAGCTCGCCGTGCAGCGCGTGCTCGTTGCCTGCGCAGGCGACGAGGTCGCCGACCGCGACGTCGGTGATACCGGCCCCGAGCTGCTGCACGACGCCGCACAGCGAGTAGCCCAGCGGGGTGTAGGAGTCGAGGCGGTTGTTCACCTTGCGGTAGGTGGCGGCCAGCCCGTTGGTGGCCACGCTCTGCATGACCTTGGCGACCTGGTCCGGCCGGGCGCGGGCCTTGGCCAGCATCGACATGCCGGCCTCCCCGACCTTCATCAGCTCGGTTCCGGTGGAGATCAACGAGAACCGGGTGCGGACGAGCACGCCCCCCGGCTTGCACGCCGGGGTCGGGACCTCGAGCAGGGCCAGTTCCCCGGTCTTGTAGTTCTGCACGACCTGCTTCACTGTCGTCCCCTCACCTGTGCAGCTCGACCGGCATCGATGGTTGGCTCGCGCTCGCGCCGGCACCGGCCGCCGTCGCGCCGCGGTACCAGTACTCCAGGCTCACGATGTGCCACAGATGCTTGGACCGGTCCTGCTGCCCGGAAGCGTCCTCGGCGACGAGCCGCTGCAACGCCTCGCGCTGCAGGAACCCGGACGACACCAGCACCCCGTCGTTGACGACCTCGCGCACCAGCGGGGCGAGGTCACGACTCATCCACGCCCGCAGCGGCGCGCTGAACAGACCCTTCGGGCGGTACACGATCTCGCGCGGCAGGATCGACGACGCGGCCTGCTTGAGCGCGACCTTGCCCTGCCGCCCGACGATCTTGCGGTTGCCCGCGATGCTGAACGCCGCCTTGACGACATCGACGTCGACGAACGGCACTCGCACCTCGGTCGAGGCGGCCATGCTGGCCCGGTCGGTGTAGGCCAGGTTCAGGCCCGGCAGGAACATCCGGGCGTCGGCCAGGCACATCCGGTTGACGTGGTCGCCGAGCGCGTTGTCGCCGTAGGTGTCGGCGTGCTCGGTCAGCACGTCGTCGACGGTCCCGGCGAGGTCGGGGTTGACCAGGTCGAGCAGCTCGAGGCGGTCGTACATGGTGTAGCTGCGACGAAACGCGGTCTCCTCGGGCAGGTCGGCGAAGGACAGGAAGCGCTTGGCGAACCGGACCGAGCGGTATCCGCGCCGCGACGTGGCCACCGGCAGCCGGTCGACGGCGGCTTGCAGCGGCCGGCGCACCGGCTGCGGAACGCCCTGGTAGCGCACGGCGAGCAGGTTCGCCAGGTGCTTGCGGTATCCGGCGAACAGCTCGTCGGCGCCCATCCCGGACAGCATCACCTTGACGCCGGCCTCCCGGGCCGCGGAGCAGATCAGGAACGTGTTGATCGCGGCCGGGTCGCCGATCGGCTCGTCGAGGTGGTAGGTCATGTGGGGCAGCAGGTCGAGGATCCGCGGCGCGATCTCGATCTCCTGCAGGTCGACGCCGAAGCGTTGCGCGACCTGCCGGGCGTAGCGCAGGTCGTCGGGCATCGCCTCGAACTTCGCGTCCTCGGACCGGAACCCGATGGTGTAGGCGGAGATGCCGGGCTGGTGTTGTGCCGCCAGCGCGGTGAGGTAGCTGGAGTCCAGCCCGCCCGACAGGAACGTCGCGACCGGGACGTCGGAGAGCATGTGACGCCGGGTCGAGTCGGCGATGATCCCATTCAAGAAATCAGGCACAGCCAGGTCCGGTTCCGGGATGTTCTCGGCCTGCTGCGCGACGTCGCGGATGGACCAGAAGCGGCCCCGGTCGACCCGCCCGCCCGGCCGGCAGCGCAGCCATGTCCCCGGTGGCAGCTTCTCGGCCTCCCGGAACGCGCAGCGGGTGTCCGGGACCCAGTAGTAGAGCAGCGAGGCCACCAGCGCTGCGTCGTCGACGTGCAGCGCGTCCCCCAGCGCGCCTGCCAGCGCCTTGAGCTCCGAGGCGAACACCAGGCCGCGCCCGCGTCGCACGAGGAACAGCGGCTTGATGCCCAGCTGGTCGCGGGCCAGCACGAGCTCGCCGGTGCGCTCGTCGAACACCGCGAACGCGAACATCCCGCGCAACCTCGGCAGGCAGTCCGTCCCCCAGCGCCGCCACGCCTGCAGCAGCACCTCGGTGTCGGACGTCCCACGGAAGCACGCGCCGGCGGCCTGCAGCTCGGCGCGCAGCTCGGGCGCGTTGTAGAGCTCGCCGTTGTAGGTCAACGCGAGACCGTCGGCGACCATCGGCTGTGCCCCGGTCTCCGACAGGTCGATGATCGATAGCCGGCGATGCCCGAGGTGGACCTGCCCGTCGCCGGCGGGATGGGTGTACTGGCCGTCGCCGTCCGGGCCGCGGTGGGTGACCGCTGCGGTGAGGCGTTCGGTGAGCGGACCGCCGTCCGGCCATAGGTAGGTGCCTGCGATACCGCACATCAGAGCCTCACCAGCCCACACCCTCGTAGCCGTCGAGCGTCTCGATCGGGGTGCCGAGCCTGCCGTTGAAGTCGAGTACGACGGGGGGCTTCGCTGCGACGGCAGCGTCCACGACGTCGCGGCTCGCGGATGAGACGACCGCGACGTGGGCACCGTCGAGGGCGTCCGCGGCGTCGTCGTGCAGCACCTTGTGCAGGTGGGGGAGCCGTGCCTGCACGTACCGCAGGTTGGCGCCCGACAGCTGGGCCGGGTTGACGACCGGGTCGTGGATCCGAACGTCCAGGCCCTTGCCGATGAGGATCTCGGCGAGAGCGACGTTCGGGCTCTCCCGCAGGTCGTCGGTGTTGTGCTTGAACGACAAGCCGAGCATCGCCACCCGCCGGTTGTGCCCTCCACTCTCGTCCACCGCGAGCAGGATCCGGTCGGCGACCTCGCGGATGAGCATCTCGTTGGAGGCGAGCGACGCTTCCAGGACCGGGAGGTCCACGGAGTTCATCCGTGCGAGGTAGAGCAGGCTCCGGAGGTCCTTGGGCAGGCACGACCCGCCGAAGGCGAAACCCGGGCGCAGGTAGGCGGGCGAGATGTTGAGCTGGCGGTCCTGCACGAAGACGTCCATCACCTGGCGGGCATCGACGTCAAGCATGCGATAGAGCCGCGAGAGCTCGTTCGCGAACGACACCTTCAGCGCATGGAACGCGTTGCACGCGTACTTGACGCTCTCCGCCGACCGGGTCTCGACGACGTGCACGGAGCAGTCGAGGAACCCGAACAGCTCACGCACCGCCGCCGCGGCGGCCGTCGAGCCCCCGATGATCAGGAACGGCGGACCGAAGAAGTCGGTAACACTCGACCCCTCACGCAGGAACTCGGGGCACATGGCGACGTGCAGGTCGGTGCCGACCGTGCGCCCGGAGCCGGCCTCGAGCAGCGGCACGATGACGGCGTCCACAGTGCCCGGCGGAACGGTCGACCGGATGACCACCGTGTGCGGGCGCTTTGTCGCGGCAAGCGCGGCACCGATCTCGCTGCTCACCCGGCTCACCTGGACCAGGTCGGTGCTGCCGTTGGCCGCCGACGGCGTCCCGACGCAGACGAGTGAGAGGTCGGAGGACTGCATGCTGTCACGGACAGATTCCGTGGCGCGTAGCGCACCCGATCCGACCACCTCGGCGAGCAGCTCGTCCAACCCCGGCTCGATCACCGGCGGACGGCCGGCATTGACCGCGGCGACCTTGCCGGGGTCGGTGTCGACGCCGACGACGCGGTGACCGCGGGCTGCCAGGCATGTGGCAGTGACGGTGCCGACGTAGCCGAGCCCGAACAGCGTGACGTTCACGAGACCTCCACGGATTCTGGCTTGCTGGACTCGACCGCGGGTGTTTCGCCGGTCGGAGGTTCGCCGGTGCCTGAGGTCCCGCCTGCACCACCACGATCGAACCGCCGCCCGGGGACGGCCAGCGTCACGGCCGCCCCTCGTGGCGCTCGGGGCACTCCCGGTGCTCGTGGGGCTACGACCGCGGCGGTGTTGGTAGCGAGAGGCGTGCCGACTACCTGACGTTCGTCACGGCTCGGCACCTCCTCGGACGCCGGCGCCGTGTGCACAGCCGTGACCCCAGCCGTGCGCCCGCGCAGGGCGGTGTGCAGCCCGTCCCATAGCGTGCCGTCGGAGCGGTCCCGCGGGTCGGGGTGCACCAGCACCACCCCGATCACGGGGATCCGCGCATCTGCCAGCTGTCGAGCCACGGTGTGCAGCCACAGCGTGCCGGCGTGCCCGGTCCGAACCACGAGCAGTGTCCCGGAACCGAGCCGCCCGAGGTCGGTCCATGCGGTGCCGGGCCCGACCGAGCCGACGCCGATGTGGCGTTCCTGCGGAACCGGCGAGGGCCGGTCGTAGCCGGTGGCATCCACGATCGGGAACGGTCGCTCCGGCTGCCCGCTGAGCTTTCGGAGGTACTGCCCGGGCAGGTCGTCGACGACAACGACAGGGCGATCGCCGGCGAGATCCTGGGCGATGTCCAGTGCGAGCGCGGCTGCGGTTCGGGGGCACCCGAGCTCCAGCAGCGACACGGTGCCGGGGTCGTCCCGGATGATGCGGGCGAGCGTCGCGGCGATGCGCTGGCGCTCGGCCACGCCTCGCGAGCGCCGCCACAGCCTGGTCGGCCCACGACGTGGCGCCGGGAGCTGCGCGATCACCGAGGCACCGAGGTGAGCGGCGATGTCGCGTCGCAGCACTGGGCGGTCCTGCACCACGCTCGCGACGGCGGCCAGCCCGAGCCCGGCACCGAGCCCGAGCACGACACCCACTGCGATGTTCATGACGCCCGTCATGAGCGGAGACTCGGTGACCGCACGGGGGCCGTCGGCGATCTGCGTTCCCGCCGCGACGCGCGGCGAACTCGTGCGGGCTTCTTCGGCGCGCTGTCCGAGCTCCTGGAGCTGCGCGGTGAGTTCGGCGCGGCGGACGTCGTCCACACCGGCGAGTTCGGCCTCGACCCGGGCGCGGCGGTCGAGCAGTGCACGTGCCTCCGCGTTGGCCGTGTCCTCGGTCCGCTGCAGGTGGTCTGCGATGAAGGCCTCGGCCAGCGCTCGGGCGCGGACGACCGCGTCGCGGTCACTCGATCCGCTGACCGTCAGCTCGAGCACGTTGCCCGTCAGGCCCTCGCCCTCGTAGCTCTTCAGGAAGTCCTCGGGACGCTCGGCTGCGTTGATCCGCTGCAGCGCGGCGGCAGCGATTCGCGTCGTCTCCAGCAGTGCGACATCGGTGTCCATCTGCCCGCTGTCCGATGACTCCTCCTCGTGAACGATCAGCAGCCGGGCGACCGCCGTCGGTGGCGGGGGCGCGAGGACCGCCAGCACGGCACCCACGAGCAGCCCCAGCAGCCCGAGGGACACCCAGAAGCGGCGCCGCCAGCGGATCCCGGACACGAGCCGCGGTAGGTCGAGCAGCGGTTCGGGAGTCGATGAGGGGCTCGTCGTCGTCACGTCGAACCTGCCATCGCTCTGCCATTGGATGAGACCTCAGGCGAGTGCTCGATCAGCCGCGTGCGGTTCGTGACGACAGCGCCGACAACGTGGTGGCCCACGTCGGCACAAGCCTCAGCGATGCCGACGAGCTCCCAGGCGGTTCTCGTCCCCGCGGTGATCACTACCAGCGCTCCGGACAGGTGCCCGCAGTCCGGGACCGTTGGCCGGGTGGCGGAGACGTCGACGACGTGGAGCACCGTTCGGTGGTTGCCGGGCGCCGGATCCGAGCCGTCAACTCCGGCTGCTACGGCGAGCTGTGCGGCAGCTCGATGGGCCGTGGCGTCGTCGTCGGCCACGAGGACGAGCAACCGCAGGCCAGCGCCGGGCGCACCCCGGAGCCGAGCCAGCACGCGCCGGCAGCGGACGTCCCGGTCGAGGTCGCTTCCGGAGACCGGCGGCGCGTCCCACGGTCGGTCGTCGCGCACCAGCCGCCACATCCGGGCCCGCCAGCTGCGGGACCCGGGCTGTCGCTGCGCAGCTGGGTCGTCCGTGCCGTCCGGTATGTCGACACTGCCGACGACCGGCGAACCCAGCGCTGCGCTGATCTCCGCGGTGCTCCACAGCCGCCGGTCCGTCCGCGCCGCGACGACGTGGGCCAACACGCCGAGCAGGAACAGCAGCACCGCCCCTCCGGCGATGAACTGCACCAGTGTGGGCGCGGCCGGACCCGAGGGCAGCGCGGCCGGCTCCAACACGAGGATGCGCGCTCGGCCGAACGCCGCCCCCGCTTCAGCGCGCTGTTCGCCCCCGCCGATCTCTTCCAGCTTCGTGATGGCGTCGGCCAGGGTGGTGCGCAACCCCTCGAGCTCCGTACTGTCCTGCGCGTTCTCGACAGTTCCCGGCGCGGCCGATCCCTGCAGCTCGGCGACGCGCCTGTCGGTGTCCGCGACCCGCCGCTGAAGCGTCTCCACGACCTGGGCCGAGGCACCGGCCGCACGGTTCACGAGCTCGCTCGAGAACGTGACGTACTCCTGGGTCAGCCGGTCCGTGAGCTGCTGCGCCCGGTCAGCACTCTCGGCCGAGCCGCTGATCTGGATCACGTTCCCGTCGACCACCTCGGCGCTCACCGAGCCGCGCAGCTCGTCGCCGGTGACGTCCAACCCGAGCGCCGCGACCGTCCGGTCGAGTACGATCGAGCTCATCGCGATCTGCGCCTCGGTCTGCAGCTCCTCGTCCTCCAGCGGGCACTGCAGCAGGACGCTGCTCGCGGACTGGTACCCCGGTGAGAACAGCAGCGAGGCTCCGCCCCCCAGCAGCGCACCCACCGCCGCAACGACGGCGAGCAGTCGCCAGCGCCGGCAGACGATCTGCCAGATCACGGACAGGCGAACCACATCGTCACTCAACGTGTGCCCCCTCCCGTGAGACGCGCACATCAGGCGCGAATGTGTACAAACTCCGTCGTCGCACTGACCGCTTTCGTTACCGAACAGCCCCCCGAGGGGGTGCAATTACTGCTAGTCACACAGCCGCCGGTAGGCGTCGAGGAGGTTCTGGCGAGACACTGCCCAGGACAGCTGCGTCTGGACCCGGCGGCGGCCCACCTCGCCCATGCGCGCTCGGCTGTCGGGGTCGCGCAGCAGCTCGTCGAGGGCGGCGGCGAAGGCACGTTCGTCATTGGCGGGGACATAGGCGGCCGCCTCGCCCGCTGAGACCCGCGCCTCGGTCAGCTCGAACGAGACGAGCGGGCGGCCCATGGCCATGTACTCGACGACCTTGTTCATCGTGGAGGCGTCGTTGAGCGGGTTCTTGGGGTCCGGCGACAGGCACACGTCCGCAGTGGACAGGCACTGCTGCACGAAGTCGTCGGGCACGCGGCCGGTGAACTCGACACAGTCGGACAGTCCGAGCCGCTCGGACAGCGCCACCATATCGTCGAACGCGTCGCCGGTGCCCATGAAGATGGTGTGCAGGTCGTCGCGGCCGATCTCGTGACGCAGGTGCGCCAGCGCGCGCAACGCGTAGTCGACGCCGTCCTGCGGGCCCATCACGCCGAGGTAGGCGGCGAGGTGCGCACGTCCCCGTCGCAGCCGAGGGTCCGGTTCCCGGGGCACGAACCGGTCCAGGTCGGGCGCGCTGCGTACCACCGTGACCTGGTCGGCTCGCATGCGTCCCCGCTCGATCGCCACCCGCCGGTAGGTCTCGTTGGTGGAGATCGTGGCATCGGCGAGGGCGAAGGTCAGGCGCTCGGCGAGCCCGGCCAGTCGGTAGAGCAGCTTTCGGGATCCGCGGAAGCGGGAGAGGAACAGCTCAGGGACGAGGTCGTGGTGGTCGAACAGCAGGTGCGCACCCCTCAACTTGAGTGGCAGCGACACGAGCAGGAGCAGGTCCGGCGGGTTGCATGCGTGCACGACGTCGACGGGTCCCTCCCGACGGACATGCAGCGACAGGCGCAGCGTGTGCCACAGCGCCTGGCCGTACTCCCGTACATAGCCCGCCGGGCCGCCGGTCGCGGCCTGCAACGGATAGCGCAGGATGCGTACGCCGTCGATGGTCACCTCGGCCTCGGTGTCCTGCTCGCGACCCATGGGGCAGATGACGACGACCTCGTAGCCGGCCTCGGCGAGGGCATGGCTCTCCTGCCACACCCGCCGGTCGAGCGGGACCGAGAGGTTCTCGACCAAGATCAGCACCCGCTCGCTCACCGGCTACTCCTCCTGGTTGTGGGGACCGTGCAGGTGTCGCCGGATGGTGCGGATAACCGGCGGCCGGGCACAGGTCGACCCGCTTCACACTGGCTATCGCCAGGAGTTCCGGCGCGTTAGCAATGGGCAGCGGAGCACCTGGCATCCTGGACATGTGCACTCCGAGGCTCGGCGACGGCGAGCACGCCGCGCCGGCCGATTGCGCGTGGTGGCGGCGTTCGTCGGGATCGTGACGTTTCTCGCTGCGGGATGCTCGACGCCACAGCCTGCGGAGGTCGCCGCGGCGGCCGAACCGGTGCGGACGGTGGCCGTCACCCCGTCAGGCCCGGCGTACCCGAGAACCGCGGTCTACTTCCTGGAGCACGAGGAGCTGCCGACGGTCGAAACCCTCGCCCGCCACGACGTCGTCGTCCTCGACAGCGAGTGGGACAACCGGGCGCCGCGGAGCTTCTTCGCCCGGATGCGTCAGCTCAACCCCGACATCGTCCTGCTCGCCTATGTGAACGTGATCGACCAGCCGCCGGAGCTCGGGTCGTCCGACAGGTGGGCCGACCGCTATGCCCTCTGGCAGTTCACCGGCCCCACCGCGAGCCGATTTCCGGAACGATGGCTGGCGCGATCGAGCGACGGCAGCTATGTCAGCGAGTACCCATCGACGCTGATGGCCAACCTCACCGACCGGGCCCCCCGCGTGAACGGGCAGACCTTCGCCGAGTACGCGACCGACTGGATCGTGGACCAGGTGTGGTCGACAGGTGTGTGGGACGGCGTCTTCCTGGACGTGTGGGGCGATCGCATCTACGGGGCGACACTCGACGAGTGGGACGTCGACCGTGACGGCGTCGACGAGCCGGCGTCGACGATCTACGGCGTCGGGAACCCCTGGGAGCGCGGCGTGAACCGCGCCGAGCGTGCCCTGCGCGAGCGGATCCCGGAGGCGATCCTGGTGGCCAACGCCGACCGCACGCTGCGCGCCCGGCAGCTCGACGGGCGCGTGTGGGAGAACTTCGCCGATCCTGAGGTGGACCGCGACCCGGCCTACGACCTGCGTGGCTACCTGACGGCGAGCGCTCAGGGTGCCCACCGGCTCCCGGGGCTGACTCTCACGATCAACAAGGAAACCGGGAACCCGCTGTCCGAGGAGGGTCAGCGCCGGGCACGGTTCTTCCTGACGGCCACGCTGCTGCAGAATGGCTACTGGGCTCCGATGGGTGACGACTACGGCGAGCTCGTGCACTACGACGAGCTGGACGGGGGTGGCCTCGGGACCGGATACCTCGGCCACCCGCTGGTGCCCGACCCGACACCGGCGCAGCTGCAGGCCCCCTACTCCGAGGGTGTCGGCCGGCTCGCCGAGGGCCTGTTCCGGCGGGACTTCGAGCACGGCATCGTGCTGCACAACCTGAGCGATGAGTCCCGCAGGGTCAGCCTGGCCCGGCCATACCAGCGATTGAGCGGCTCGCAGGACCCGGTCACGAACAACGGACGGGTCGTGCAGACGGTCACGATCGCCGGGCGGGACGGGCTCATCCTGCTCCGCAACTGACCGCCCTCCTCATCGATCAGGCACCAGCGAGGTCAGCAGGTGCTCGAAGCCCGCCGCGGTGCGTTCGATGCGGTAGTCACGCTCCGCCCGGCACCGCCCGCGGGCGCCCAGCCGGGCGCGGAGCTGGCGGTCGGCGGCCAGCGTCGCGATCCGGTCGGCGAGCGCTGCGGCGTCTCCCACCGGGACGATGAAGCCCTCCTCGCCGTCGGTCACCATGTCCCGCAGGGCACCGCAGTCGGTGGCGACGACCGGTACCCCGGCCGCCATCGACTCGATGACCGTGATCGGCACGCCCTCGTGCACCGAGGACAGGCAGGAGACGTCGAACCCGGGCAGCAGCCGCGGCACGTCGCGGCGGGCACCGGTGAACCGCACCCGGTCGGCGATCCCGAGCCGGTGTGCGAGCGAGGCCAGCTCCGCCGCGCGGACCCCGTCGCCGACCACGACGAGCCGCAGCCGGGGATGTGACGGCGCGAGGCGGGCAACCGCCTCGAACAGCACGTGGTGCGCCTTCTGCGCGGCGAGCCGGGCCACGATGCCGACCACGAAGTCGTCCGGGCCGAGGCCGAGGTCGGTCCGCGCCCGGGCCCGGTCGTCCGGGGTGGAGACCGGCGGCAGCGGGATGCCGTTGGGGATGACGACCTCGGGCAGCCGTCGCCACGGGTATCGCCCGATGCCCTCCTCGCGGTGCAGGTAGTCCCCCTGGCGCGGCGTCAGCAACACGAGAGCGCTGGACAGGAACAGGGTCTCCACGTCATGTCGCGGCAGGCAGCGCTTCCCCACCGCGGTGAGGTCCATGTCGTGGGCGGCGACGATGTTCGCCGGGACGCGCGCGAGGCGGGCCGCGATGCGGCCGAGCGTCAGCGCGGCCCGGTGGTGGTGTGTCACGAGGACGGCCTGGGTGCGGTGCCGGCGGAAGTGGCGCAGCAGGCGGGGAACGGTCCGCGGGTCGAACCGCCCGGTGCGATCGAGCACGTCGACGGGGATCCCGGCGGCGCGGAAGTCGGCGGCCAGCGGCCCGCCCTCCCGCAGGCACACGACGCGGGGCGACACGAGGGCCGGATCGAGGCGACTGAGGAGGTTGAGCAGCAGGGTTTCGGCGCCGCCGAGGGAGATCCGGTCGAGGACGACGGTGAGGCGGACCGGGCCGGACGGGGCCGGGTGGGACGAGATTCGGCCGGGCGAGATTCGGCCGGCGGTCTCCTCGAGGGCTCGCTGCGCCTCCCGCAGGGAGCCCTCGAGGGTGAACTCGGCCTCCAGTCGCTGCCGTGCCGCCTTCCCCATCAGCCGCGCCCGCTCCGGGTCCCGCAGCAGCGGCACCAGCCGGTCGGCCAGCGCGCGGGGGTCGCGCGGCGGCACCAGGTATCCGGTGACCCCGTCGACGATGATGTCCGGGATGCCGCCCACCGCCGTGCACACGGCCGGTCGCGCGGTGGCCATTGCCTCCAGCAGTGCCATCGGGGCGCACTCGACGGTGGTCGAGCTCAGCGTGAAGACGTCCATGACGCGCAACAGATCGCCGACGTCGGAC
Organism: Pseudonocardiaceae bacterium; assembly: GCA_009377865.1. Lineage (GTDB taxonomy): Bacteria > Actinomycetota > Actinomycetes > Mycobacteriales > Pseudonocardiaceae > WHSY01. Next base: position 73,484 of record WHTH01000004.1, read on the forward strand.
CGGTTGCCTGCGAAGAGCACCCGGTCGCCGATGCCGAGCTCGACCGCGAGGCGCTGCAGCTCGGGGCGCAGCGCGCCGTCACCGACGATCAGGACCCGTGTCCCGGGGATGTCGTCGGTCACGAGCCGGGCGGCCCGCAGCAAGGTCGTGTGGTCCTTTTCCGGGCGCAGTGCCGCGAGGATCCCGACGACCGGGTCGTCCGGTCCGATGCCGAGCGTGGCTGCGATCGCGGGGTCCCGGCGCGCCGTCGGATCGTCCCCGACGGCGGTGGGATCCGTTCCGTTGGGGACGACCCGGATCTTGGCCGCCGGGTAGCCGAGGTCGCCGGTGAGGTAGGGGACCTGACCGTGGGCGACCCCGTAGTAGGCGCTCGTGGCGGGTTCCAGCAGCCGATCGGCGAGTCGCCGCAGCCGGCTGCGCGGTGCCAGGTCACCGCAGTGGTGGACCCAGACGATCGTGCGTGGTACGCGGGCGAGCATTGCGGCGATGCGCCCGAGCATCTCCGCGTTGTAGCCCCGGGTGATGACGATGTCCGGGCGGCTGCGCCGCATCTGTCGTACCAGGCCGGCGAGGGTGAGCAGGAACTGCTGTTTGGTGCGGCCCAGGGCACGCGACGGCACGCCTGCCTCCGCCAGCGCACCGAACAGTGCTCCCTGCTGGCCGATGCACAGGGCCGACGGCGTGAACCGGGTGCGGTCGAGTGCGGGGAGCAGCGTGGTGACGTGGCGCTCCGCCCCGCCGACGCGGAGGTCCGGGACGACGTAGAGTACCCGCAGCGGCCCGGTCCGCCGGACCGCGCGTCGGAGCAGGTTCATGTCAGCACCTCCTGGTACAGCGCGTCGAGGCGCTTCCAGACCACTTCCACGTCGAAGTCCCGGCAAGCCCGCTCGTGCGCGGCGCCGCCCAGTCGTGCCCTGGTGTCATGATCGGTGATGACGCTGCACAGCGCGGCGGCGAGAGCGGCCACGTCACACGGCGGCACGAGCAGGCCGGTAACGCCGTCGTCGATGAGGTCGGGGATGCCGCCCGCGTTGCCGGCCACCACGCACAGGCCGCTGGCCATGGCCTCGAGAACCGCCATCGGCTGGCCCTCGTCGCGCGACGGCAGCGCGAGCACGTGTGCGGAGCGCAGCAGCGCGTGCGTTCGCTCCGGTGTGAGCCAGTTCAGGACCTCCACCGAGGCACTCACGCCGAGACGTGCGATCTCGTCGCGGGCGCGGTCGACCTCGCCGTCGCCTGCGATGGTCAGTCGGGCGGTCGATGCGGCGGGCGCGAGCAGCGCCCAGGCTTCGAGCAGCGTGAAGGTGCCCTTGCGGTCTCCGATCCGGCCGAGGAAGACCACGTGGACCGGGTCGCTGCCGCAGGACTGCACGACGGGGCGGTCGAGGTGAACCGCGTTGGGGATCACTGTGATTCGGGCGTCGGGGGCGATCCGGCGCAGCCGTTCCCCCCAGCGGTCGCCGAGGGCGACGACCGCGGCCGCCCGGTGCAGGGTCGCCCGGATGATCAGCTGGAGCAGGCGCGGGGATCGCTCGTAGAAGAGGCCGAATTCGGAGCCGTGGACGTGGAGCACGACGGGTAGCGCAGCGGCGGTGGCGAGCCACGCCAGCGTGGCCTTGCGCACGAAACTGCCGTAGGAGGAGGTGTGAAGGTGCACGAGGTCGGGCCGTCTCGTCACCAGCGTGTGGACGAATGCGACCGTGCCATCCGCGAATGCCATGATCCGAGCCGGCACCGAGCCGTCACGGTGGGTGGCGATGTGTGTGACCTTCCAGTTCGCCCACAGCGGGGTCCCCTGCAGGGTGCGCACGAATGTCGACATCCCGCCGCGGGTCGCCAGGCTGGTCGACACCCACAGCGCGCTGCGGGTGTGCTCGCGGACTACGGCGCGGCTGCTCATTTGTGCACGACCTGGTGTCGGCGCCGGTCGTTTCCGCGGCCCGGGAGTGGTCCCGCACGTTCGGCGGCGCCGACGACGGTGCCGGCGAGCAGCCAGACCAGGGCGTTCGGGAACTCGAAGAAGCGCATGTCCACAGTGGAGCCGGTGAGAACCCAGCAGCCGAACGCGAGCAGCGCGACGATCGCCAGGCCACGCCCGCAGATCCCATCGGTGGGCAGCGTTCGCGCGGCGCGGATCAGCCGGCGCAGCACGAGGGCGAGAACAGCGAGCCACAGCGCGACACCGGCCAACCCGAGCTCGGCCGCGATGCCCAGTTCGTTGTGGTGCGCCGCGAAGCCGTACCCCCGCTCCCACTGGATCTCCGGCGACCACTGCTTGTGGTGATAGGTGTTGACCACCGTGAAGCGTCCGATCCCCCATCCGGCTACCGGCTTCTCCTGAATGGCCCAGATCGCGGTGGCGGCCATGTTGAGCCGGTCGTGCACCTCGTTGGTGGACCCGACGCCTCCCGCCCCTCTGTCGGTGCTGGTGAAGGTCGACCAGTTCATCCCGACGGCGAGGACCATCGCGACCAGGAGGGCAACGAAGCCGGTCCGGAAGCCTCGCGCCCAGACCGAACCGGCCACCAGGAGGATGGCGAAGGCCAGCCAGATGGCGCGGGTGTGGGTCAGGTATATGGCGTACACCGAGGTGACGGCGAGTACCGCGGCGCAGGCTCGCCGCCACTGCGGCTCGTCTCGCTGGGCGGCGACGTACAGCGCGATCACGAAACCGACGACGAGGATGAGGCCGTTGACGACCGGTTGGTTGAACACGCCGACGGCGCGTCCCTCCCAGTTCGGCGCCGAGACGATGTAGCGGGGCCACACCAGGGCGGCCGGACCGTGGAACTGGAGCATGGTCACCGCGACCGAGTAGCCGGCGAGCCAGAGGACGATCCACAGCAGCCGTCGCACGACGGGCGGGCGGTCGAAGACGAACCGCCCGACGACGTAGAGCACGAACGGCAGCAGCGTGCCGGTGATGATGAAGCGCCACACGGCGAATTCCTCGCCGGTGGTCGGCAGGCTCGCGGGCAACGAATGGGGTGCGAGCGCCGAGCCGATGTTCCACGCCAGGTAGAGGACCATCGCGGCCTCCACCCCCCCGAGCTGCGGCAGGTGGTGAACCCGCCGGGCGATTGCGATCGCCCCTGCCCCGAGGACGCCCCCGAACGCGAGCACCCACGGGTCGGCCGGGAGGCTGTCCGCGGGCAGGGCGAGCCGGAAGAAGGCGGCGATCAGCAGCAGTGCTACGGCGATGGTCGGGTTGCCGAGCCCGGCGATCACGATCGCCGTCCCGGTGGCGAGTGCGAGAACGGCGAGCCCGACGTTCGCGGGCCCGGTCGCCAGCAGCGCCAGTTGCAAGCCGATGGTCTCGATGAAGAGCACGGCCAGGAGCCACGGACGGCGACCGGCGGCCACGGTCAGCTCGGAGCCGGCCATCTCGCGAGCCGGGTGCTGCACGCCGCTCGCCGGCGGCGCACCCACGGTCATGCCCCGTTTCGGGCATCGCCGGCCTGGGCCGCTGCGGGGGCCGTCGGCGGCGCCACGTCGGTTTCGCTACCCGCGCGTGCTCCGGACGCGACGGTGCCCGATGCGAGAGGGAACGCTGCCGGTGTTCGACGTGACCGGGGACTCGTGATCACCACGCCGAGCAGCGTCGCCTCGACCTGCTCGAGGAGCTGGCAGGCCTCGACGGCGTCCGCGGCCCGCGTCGCCTCCTCCTCGACAACCAAGATCGTCCGGTCGGCCGTGGCGCAGATGACCTGCCCCTCGGCAGCGTCCACGATCGGGGGAGCCTCGATGACCACCAGATCCGTGATGGCACTTGCATGCCCGACAAGGTCGGCGAACCGGTCCCGGGCGAACAGCGCGTACGGATCGTCCCGGGAGCTGCCGGCGGGCATGACCTGCATGGTCGGACACGCGCCAGGCAGGACACGGCCCTGAACGCCGACCCCGTAGGGAGCCGCGAGGAAGTCCGCCACACCAGGGTTTCCCCGCGGGTCGGATCGGCCCCACCGATGCAGGTCGGCGTGCATGAGCAGCGTCCGCTCACCCTGGACCGCCCGGTAGTAGGCGAGTGCCTCTGCGACGTGGGCGACACCGACCGTCGCGCGTGGCGAGATGATCACGACCGTCGCTGGGCGGGCGAGGTCGCTGAGGCTGACCCGGTTGGCGAGCTGTTTCAGGCGCTGCTGGCGGGTGCGCTCGGTCGCGCGCGATCGGCCGCCGGGGACGACGGCGAGGGTGTCGAGCCCGAGCTGGTCGCGGACCTCGTCGGAGGTCGCGAGCCGGTTCTCGACGGCGGCGAAGCCGAGGGCGAGCATGCAGCCCAGGATGAGGCCACCGACGAGTCCCAGGGCGATGTTCTGCACGGGCTTCGGCGCGCTGGTCGACACCCCGGCGGAGAGCTGCAGCTCCTGGAGCTGGTTTGAGGTGTCCGACTGGATGGAGCTGACCCGGTCCTGCAGGTTCAGGACGGCCTGTGTGGACAGCGACGCCTCGGGGCTGTCCTCGGCGAGGGTCGCGAGGAGAGCACGCTCCTCGGTGACCTGCCGCTGCAACTCGGCGATGGCGCTGTCGCGGTCGGCCCGCAGGTTCGCGTTCACGTCGTCGAGGAAAGCCGTGGACATCGCGGCTGCGGCGGAGGATGCTGCCTCGGCGCTCGAGGCGGTGGCTTCGACGTAGACGATCGGGCTCGTGGCGGCCGTCCGCGCGATGAAGGTGACGGTCGGTGGCACGCCTGCCTTCCCGGCGAGCACCCCCTGGTAGGAGGGCTCGTTGAAGTACTCGGCATAACCCTGCGCGAGCGGCGCGTCCTGCTCCGGGGCGCGGTCCGGCGAGATGATCGTCAGGGTCGACCTGCCGGTGAAGGTCGTCTCCTGGCCCAGCGACGCAGCGGCCGCTCCGAGGACCGCGAGCACCGTGACGGTGAGGACCAGCCAGGCACGGCGGCGGATGCGGTCCAGCTGGATGCGGAGTGGACTCATCGGCTGCCCTTCGTCGGACCGGGGCCACATCGCACGATGTGGCTGTCGAGCTGCGTCGTCGTGCTCGGCATCGGGCCGGGCGCAGCGCAAGCCACCCGGTCCGTTCGGGGTATCGCGTCGCGCGCCCAGGTGTTAGCGAGACGCGATGACGTGGCCGCAGCGGGTGACACCTCAACTCACCGCCACCGTCTGCTGCTCGGAATCGCGCATCCTGCGGACCGCCGCCCAGAGCTCGGTCAGCGTGGCGGGCGCGATCACGCGCAGCGTCCCGAGGTAGATCGCCAGGAAACCGAGACCCTCGCAGAGCACGATCACGAGTCCGAGCGCGATGCCGCGCTGGTCGGAGTGACTCACGAGATGCTCGACCAGGCCGATCCCCACGGCTGCGAGCGCGGTGGCCGCCAGGGGCGGGACCAGTCGATCGACGAGCTCGCGCAGCGACACACCCACGAGTCCCCTGGCAAGCAGCAGGCCCACCAGACCCGAGAGAAAGGACGTGATCGACAGCGCCAACCCGACTCCGACCAGGCCCAACGGCAACAGCGCCAGGAGCAACCCGACGCCGACGACCGTTCCTAACCCGGTCACCCAGTTGAGCAGGCTCGTGCGGCCGCATCCCTTGATCGACTCGAAACCCACGGCTGCCATCGCGACCCCCGGCCCGGAGCCTGCCAGGGCGACGAACATGACCCCCGCAGGGCGCCACGGCTCACCGAGCAGCAGCACGATCGCCGGTTCCCCGACGGCGATGATGAACCCGGCCACCGGCGCGGCCATGCACCACAGCGCGCGCAAGGCGCGCAGGAACGCTGACTTGAGCCGCACCGCGTCACCGGCGATCCGGGAGAACGCGGGGAAGAGCACATAGGACCCGACCTCGATCACAACGGTGCTGGGGACCATCGCGAGCCTGCGGCCGTAGCGGTAGTGGCCGAGTGCCGTCGTGCTCAGTGCACTCCCGACGACCACCGTCTCGAAGACGTCCCGGCCCTTGTCCACGACCGTCCCCAGGACCAGCGGAACGCCGAACGTCGCCATCTCGCGCCATACCCGCATCGAGGGGCGGCCACGTCCCGGCGCCCACCGGGCGAGTACCCAGGTGGTCAGGATCCAGACCACGTGCGAGATGTAGGAACCGATCACCAGGCCCCAGACACCGAAACCCATGGCGCAGAGGGTCACCGAGGCGACCGCGAAAGAGATGACGACGCTCGGCCGCACGACGACGCGCTGGCGGAAGTCGAAGCGCCGCTGCATCAGCGAGTCGGGGACGTTGGTCAACGCATGCAGCAGGATCGTCCCGGCCGAGACCGCGGCGACCATCCCGGCGGGCGGGCTGTCGAAGGTCCAGGCCACGAGCGGCGCGGCCGCCGCAGCCGCGAGTGCCCACAGCAGCCCTCCGCAGAGGCTGGCCCAGAACACCGTGTTCGCCGCGTCCTCGAGCCCGTGCTGCCGCTGCACCAGAGCGTTGCGAAGACCACCTTCGGAGAAGGTCAGCAGGAAGCCCGACAGCACGGTCCCGGCGGCGAAGATCCCCACCTCCGCCGGTGACAGGATGCGCGCGAGAGCCAGTGTCTGGGCCAGCAGGATGAGCTGGACGACGATCAGGGCGCCGGCCGAGATCATCGCTCCGCGGCGCAGCGTCTGCCCGAGGTTGCCGACCGGGGTGGCATCTGTACGCTCGCTCACGGTCAGCCGATCGCGGTCTGATCGCACCCGAACAACGACTGCCAGTTCCGGCCGACGACGTCCCAAGGGTAGAGCTCGTGCAGCAGGGCGTTGGCCTGCCCGCGGATGGTGCGGCGATGCGGTTCGTCGGCCAGCAGGTCGAGCACCGCTGACCCGAGGGCTGCGGGGTCGGCCGCACCCACGAAGTGGATGCCGTCGCGGGCCGCGGGCACCGCCTCGACCCCCAGCGGCGTTGAGACGACCGCAAGCCCGAGACCGAACGCCTCCAACACCTTGTTCTTCATCCCGCTGCCGGTGCACATCGGGTTGATCATGATGGGGTACGGGGTCACTGCCGCTCGCAGATCCTCGACGAATCCGGTCAGCGCGATGCGCGGTTCGCTCGCGGCGAGCTCGGTGAGCCACCCGGGCGCGTCGGCGCCCACCACGCACAGCTCCACATCAGCGTCGCGCAGCACGGGCAGGTAGACCTGTCGCACGAAGAACCACAGGGCTTCGGCGTTGGGAGCGAACCCGAGGTTCCCCCAGAACGCCACGCCACGCCGGGCCCCGGGACTCGGTAGTGGAGCGAGGAACGATTCCGCGACCCCGTTGGGAATCGAGTGCACGTTGGTCGCGGGACCGTGCAGCTCCAGGATCTCGCGGGAGTCCGGCTCGCTGATGGTCGTGACGTGACCGAACCGCTCCGGAAACCGCGCCTCGCTCGCCCTCATGCGGTGCAGGGCGAGCCTCCGCCGCCACCTGTGCAGCCCGGTTGGCGGGTGGGCGGACCACTCGAGCGCTCGGCGAGCCGTCAGCGATCTGCTGTCGCAGACGTCGAGGACCACGCCGGGGTGGTCGAGCGTGGCGGCAAGCTCGGCGAGTTCCCCACCGAAGACGACGACGTGCGTGACGTCGCGCTCCCGGACGACCGCGCGCAACCGGTCCCGGGCCGCGGCGAATGCGGCCGGCATCGCACGTTGCAGGAAGTGGTCGTCGGACAGGCGCAGATGCCGCCGCACCGACAGCCGACCCGCGAGCAGTGGGGGCAGCTCCTCGATGCTGTCGAAGATCTCGTCGGCTGCGATGCTGAGCCGCGGATCCGCCGCAGCGACCAGCGGTGCGACCACGAGGTGCACCTCGCCAGGGAGGTGGGCACACAGGTTCGCGACCCGCAGGTCGTACCCGCTGTGCCGCGACTGGATCGGCCGCGACGTCAGGATGATGGTTTTCATGGCGGGTTGAGCCGGGCCTGCACCCGCTGCTTGATCGGGTGCACCCGTGCCAGCAGTCCGGGTGATGCCGCGAGCGCGAGCAGGATGGCGCCGCTGCGCACCGTCCGTCGCAGCGAGAACGCCACGGCGGCCTGCCGGCGGGCGGTGGCCACATCGCCGGCCTGCAGACCGGCCCTGGCCCGGCGGATGGCCTGGTCGTACCGGAGACGCCGGAGCACGCGACCGAGCGCCGCCGCGTCGGCCGGCGCGCCGGACGCCGTGGCGGCTCGGACGAGCGCACGTTCGCGCTGTGCCTCGAACGCCTCGAGCCGGCTCGCTTCGGTCGGGCGGCTCTCCGATCCCTGCTCGATGCGGAACAGACCCAGCTGATCCGGGATCATGCGGACGTCGTATCCCGCCAGCAGCACACGCAACCAGAAGTCGAGGTCATCGACGATCGGGGTGTCGCATACCAGGCCGTCCATTGCGTCCCACACGTCGCGCCGGATGGCGGCGGAGTAGTAGGGGCACGGCCCGTCGACGACGTCGGCGACGCGCAACCGCTGGCCGACGTCGGGCCGCCACCGCATCCCCGCCGTCTCCAGGTAGCTCCGGCGGTGGAGCCGCCCGCCGGGGTCGACGAACAGGCGGGCGTCGCACGTCACGGCGGCGATGCCGGGGTCCGCCTCGAGGACCTCGCCCATCCGGGCGCAGAACTCCGGGGCGACCGCGTCGTCCGAGTTCAGGACGGTGAGATACCGGCCACCGGCCACGGCGGCTGCTGCCATCACACCGCCGGTGGGTCCGCTGTTGCGCTGGCGGACGAGCCGGACGCGCGGGTCACCCAGATGCGGCGAGACGAGCTGCGCGATCCGGTCGGAGTACCCGTTGTCGACGACGACCAGCTCCCAGTCCCCGCGGGTCTGCGTCCGTACCGCCTCGACTGTCCGCGGGAGCGTCTGCTCGGTTCGGTACGCGGTGGTGAGGAAGCTGAACATCGGCGGGCTGGCCTCGGGCCGCTTCGGGGGAAGGCTCATGAGACGCGTGCTCCCTCTGTCCGCCAGTCCGCGGTCGGATGGTTCCTTTCCGACTCGTCGTCCCCGGCGGCCCTGCCGTTACGCCGGTCGGTGGCGTGCCTGCGGTCGTCCGGTAACGCGCGGTCAGTCGTCACCGACAAGCAGGCACCCACCGGCCACGTCGAGAGTTGGTTCGATGAACGGTCCGATCTCGTCGCAGACGCTGGCTGCGGTGCTCCGGTTCCACCTGCGATCGGCCTGGTACGACGTCGGCCGAGCGGTGCGCACATCGGATTCCAGGACGTGGGGGGGCCGGCTCGGTCCCGTCGATGTCGCGGGGCACCAGCTGATCCTGCGCAGCCCCCGGCTCGGCGATGCTGCGCAGTGGCGCGAGGTGCGGCTGCGGGAGCAGGCACACATCGAGCGGTGGTGGACGACCTCGCCGTTGAGCTGGGCCGAGCGCCACACGGATGTGCAATGGGTGTCCTACGTGCTCGAAGCCCGCCGGCAAGCTCGTGCCAAGAGGGCATTGCCGCTGGTCATCGAGCTCGACGGGCAGCTCGCCGGTCAATGCAACCTCGAAGGGATCGACCCGGTCGCCGGCATCGGCGAGATGGGCATCTGGATGGACTCGACGTGGGCCCGACAGCGAGTGGCCACGGTCGCGGCCGGCCTGGTGGTCGACCACGCGGTGACCGAGCTGGGGTTGCACCGGATCACCGCGCCGATCTGCGAGGGCAACATCGCGGCGGCCTGGGGCGCTCGCCGACTGGGCATGCTCCGAGAGGGCGTGATGGAGGGTTTTCTGAACGTGGGCGGCGCTCGCCAGAACCATCACCTGTGGGCCATCACGGCCAACCGGATCCCCCCGGGCGGGCTGGCCTCCGCCATGCTCGAGGCTGCGTCCCGAGTGCACCGGCGCCAGCCCGCGAGCGTTTCTCCGGTCAGCCGACGCCGGCCGCAGGTCACGCCGGCCGACGCGAACGGGGCGATACGTGTCGTCATCCAGAACGGGGAGTACTGGCTGTGCAACCACGGTGATGCGGCCATGCTCGAGGTCACCATCCGGCGGCTGCGCGAGCGCTGGCCCGACGCCCGCATCGGCGTCCTGACCAGCGCGCCCAACCTGTTGCGGGCGGTCGAGCCGGGCGCCGAACCGATCTCGGACCGCGGCACGGGCGACTGGCCGGTCACCGGCGTGACCGCCCGGCTGGCGCAGCGGGTCGGGGCACGGGTGGTGGGGCCGGCGGCGATCGGCCGGCTGACGGCCATGGACCTGCTAGGCCAGTACTCGGGCCGTCTCGACCAGGCGCTGCGCCGCGTCGTCGGGGTCGGTTTACCGCGCCGGCAGGTCGTGCCGCAGGACGTTCCCGCGGCGCTGCGCAACGCATCGCTCGTGCTTGCCATGGGTGGCGGCTACTTCGCCGACGTCGACCCGGAGCAGGCGCACCGCACGCTGGACCTGCTGGAGCACGCTGGCGATCGGGGGATCCCCGCCGTGATGGTCGGGCAGGGCCTGGGGCCGTTGGAGGATGCAACGCTGGTGGCCCGCGCCGCGCGTGTGCTGCCGCAGCTCGATTTCATCGCGTTGCGGGAGGGGTTGCAGGGACCGGAACTGCTCTCACGGCTCGGCGTTGCGGTCGAGCGGACCTCGGTGACCGGCGACGACGCCGTCGAGCTCGGCTACGAGGCGCGGCAAGAGCAGGTGGGTTCCGACCTGGGTGTGTGCCTGCGCATCGCCGACTACTCGCCGGTGGCCACCCAGACGAAGGAGACCGTCGGCCGGGTCGTGCGCCGGATCGCGGGCGAGGTGGGCGCCGGCCTCGTGCCGCTGATCATCTCAGAGTACCGGTCGGAGGACCGACGCGCCACGCTCCCGCTCGTCGAGGGCTTCGCGAACATCGTCCCGCCGCCCGGCCGCTACGTCACGCCTCGCGGGGTAGCGGCCCGCGTGTCCCGGTGCCGTGTGCTGGTGACCGGCGCCTACCACCTCGGCGTCTTCGCTCTGTCGCAGGGAATCCCGGTGGTCGGGCTGACCTCGTCGCGGTACTACGACGGCAAGTTCCTCGGCCTCCGCGACATGTTCGGAGGTGGCGTGCACCTGGTGCGGCTGGACGAGCCCGATTTGGACGAGCGGATCAGCAGCGCCATCCACGGGGCATGGAGCGAGGCGACGGACGTCCGCCGGCTCCTGCGCGAGCGCGCGCTCGCCCAGATCGACACCAGCAAGCAGGGCTTCGAGCGGGTCTTCGACATCGTGGAGACCCGGCACCTGGTGGGAGGGGCGGACGGGCACCCAGCCTCAGTGGGGCGGCGAGCTCGGGTCGGTGAAACGAACGAGACCCCGGCAGCGACAGACGACAGCGTAGCGGTGGCCACGCGTCAGCCCTGTTAAGAGGAAGGAACAGCGTGGGTAAGGCCAGCCCGTCGACCCGGTTCCGCGGCGCCGCGCTGACCGTGCTCGCCGCTGGAACGCTGTTCCTGCCGGTCGCGGTGGTCGCTGCTGGCAGTTTCGGGTGGCTCGAGCCCGCTGGTGCGCACTCCACCGGACAGGTGCCGCGCGCCGATCCCGCATCGGCCGGAGCCTACGGTGCTTCGGGAATCCTGCCGGAATCCGGCGAACTGAACGTTGCCGTGCTGGCTGCTATCGGGACCTCTCGCGACCTGGCAGCGAGAGTGCCCAGCGGTCCTCTCGACATCCCGCCTGTCGCCCTGATCGCCTACCGGCGCGCCGAGGCCGTCCTCGCCTCGGATTCCCCTGACTGCGACCTGAGCTGGGCCTTGCTGGCCGGACTCGGCAGGGTGATCTCTGATCATGGCGGTGGCCGGCTCGCAGCTGACGGCACCACCGGTGGTCCCATCCTCGGACCGCGGTTGAACGGCGCGCCCGGGCTCGCGAAGATTCCCGACACCGACGACGGCAGCCTCGACGGTGATCGGGAATGGGACCGGGCCGTCGGCCCCATGCAGCTCATCCCGACGGTCTGGAGCCGTGTCGGGGCCGATGCGGACGGCAACGCCACGGCGACCCCCCACAATGCGTTCGACGCCGCTCTGGCCGCAGGACGGTATCTGTGTAGCGACGGAGCAAGCCTCCGCAACCGCACCGATGAGGCGCGTGCGGTCTTCGGCTACCAGCGTTCGAACGTGTTCGTACGCGCCGTCCTGGCCTGGTCCCGTGCCTACGGCGTGCGGACGATCGAGCGACCGGTGCCTCCCGGCGCGGTCGCCGCGCTGCCTCCGGTGGACGGGGTGCTGCCGCTGCCCGACGAACCGCCGCACCCGGGATCGCCGCCTTCCGGTGACCCGTCACCCCCAGCTTCGGCCCTGCGGCCACCGGACGCGCCGCCAGAACGGGGCGGCCCGCCGTCGGGCGGTGAACCGACCCCGGATCCCCGTACCCGCCCGCTGCCCACGTCGTCGGAACCGCCCGACCCGCCGCCCACGTCGTCGGAACCGCCGGACCCGCCGCCCTCGTCGTCGGAACCGCCGGACCCGCCGCCCTCGTCGGAACCGCCGACTACCACGCCGTCCGATCCGACGGAGTCGGACACCGAGACGGAGTCGGACACCGAGTCAGACACCGACCGACCCTGACCGCCGACCAGGTTGCGTGGGTCTGCGACATGCTCAGAGGTGCATCGTGACGAACACCCCCGACATTTCCCTGCCCAGGGCGAATGAAACCACCAACCGACATCCGCGCGGGCCCAGTGCGCAGGCAGCAGCGGCGCGCGGCTCGGTCTCGGCGCCGCCGGAGCGGACCACCGTGCCGAGCGATGCCTCGAAGGAGGAATCCGCGGCGCCCGCGCAGGCTGACCCGCCCACGGCCGCGAAACCGGACCTGCCGGTACTGCCCGCCCGGCTGGACCTGCCCACCGCAACCGCGAAGCCGGACCTGCCCGTGGCCCCCCCGCAACCGGTCCCGCCGGCCGTCCCCGCGCAACCGAACCCGCCTCCCACCGTCTCGCCGCCGGACCCGCCGGCATCGGTCGCCCGGCCGGAGCGCAAGGCCGAGCGGGCGGAGCCTCCGCGCGGGCGAGCCCTGGCGGCCGCGCAGATCAGGCGGCTCGCGGTACTCGCGGTGACCATCGTGCTGCTGGGTACGGGAGCCGGGCTGCTCGGCGCCCTGGTGTGGCCTGCCACCTACGCCGCCCGCGCGGAGATCCTGTACCCGATCCGCCAGGACGAGGCCACCGGGTTCATGCGGGAGGACCGCAACCTGACGACCCAGCTGGTGCTGCTGCAGGGCAGGGCGGTTCTCGGTCCAGTCGCGCAAGGGCAGGGTCGCACGGTCGAGGACCTCGAGGACGACGTCACCGTGGAGGTCGTCGAGACCAGCGAGGTCATCCAGGTCGAGGCCCGAGGTCCGTCACGCGAGGCCGCGATCGGAACCCTGCAGGCGATCGTCGACCAATACTTCGCGCTCAAGAGCTCGTCGCAGCCCAGCGGCGTACGCGAGTACCTCGACGGTGAGCTCGCGACCGTGCAGTCCGGTATCTCCGATGTCCAGGGCCGCCTGACCCAACTGCAGAGCGAGGCAGCGGCCGGTATCGGGGACTCGGCGGCTGTCACCGCCGCGGACAACGAGCTGCAGACGCTGCTCTCGCGCGAGCAGGACATCCAGGCACAGCTCGACGACCTGAACATCGCGAGCGCGAGCGCGTCCGGCCTGAACGCGCAGCTGCTGACTCCCGCATACCCCGTGCCCGATGCGGTGAGTCCCCGGCCGCTGGTCGCCGGTGGTACCGGTGCGCTGATCGGGCTGATCGTCGCAGCCGGAGCCGTCGTACTGGCGGTGCGGCGCTGGATCAGGAACTGAGGCCGCGCCGTGGCCCCGCCGGCAGTGACGCCCGGCGAAGCACCCTCGACGGCCATCAGCGCGCGGCTCGAGCTCGGCGCGACCGGGTGCGCGCTGGTGGGTGGGTTCCTCGCCGCGGCGGCGGGGCCGCTGGTGACCTTCGGCGTGCTGGGTGCGCTGCTCGGGATCGGGCTCCTCGCCGCGGCCGCCTACCGGCCGGTCTTCGCCACCTACGCCTACCTGGCCACGCTGCCCATCGTCGTGGGTATCGACCGGGGCGAACTCCTCCCGCTGGTGCGGCCGAACGAGGCACTGCTCGCGCTGCTGCTCACCGGGGCGATCCTCGGTGGTTACCTGCGCTACCGTCGGGGTGCGACGGTGCCGTTCCGGCTGCACCGGCTCGACGCCCTGCTCGTGGTGTTCGTGCTGCTGGCGACGGCGTGGCCGCTGATGGTGCGCGGGCAGCTGCCGGCGATCACCGACGTGGTCGCGGTGTTGCCGATCGTGACGTTGCTCGCGGTCTACCTCTTGGTGCGGTTCACCGTCGGCACCGAGGCGCACCTGTTGTGCTGCTTGCGGCTGATCGTCTGGCCCGGGGCGGTGATCGCGATCGTGCAGATGCTGCAGCTCGGCCCGGTGCCGGCCTTTCCGATCGCCACCGGCGGCTACCTCATGATCTGTCTGGTCCTGGTGCTGTGCTGCGGCGCCTACGGGCTGCTGCACCGCCGGGAGCGGCTGGTGCTGGGCCTCGCGCTGGCGACCGGGGTGCTGGCGACGGGGCAGGTCCTTACCTGGATCGCCGCGGCCGTGGCCGGTGCGCTGATCCTCGGGCGCTTTCCCGAGCTGCGCCCCGCCGCGGTGCGCTTGCTCTGGTTCGTCCCGGTCGCCGTCGCTGTCGGGGCACTCGCGCGCATCGGCGGGCCGGAGAGCTTCGCAGACCTCGGTCTCTGGGACAACCTGTCGAACGTTCACATTCCCGAGTTCGGGCTGCTCTGGATCGGTGGGCCGGCACTGCTGGCTGCCTTCGGGTGGCTGTCGGTGGCGGTGCTGCGCAGGACCAGGGAGCGGGTCGGCCAGCCCGGCGCGCTCGGGGCGACCGCCGCGGCGCTGCAGGTCTGCTTGTGGTTCCTGCTCGTCCTCGTCGTCCTCGACCCGCACCTGACGCTGCGCGCCACCGGCGACCTCCTTCTTATCATGCTGGCGATCACCGCCGGGAGGCTCCCGGTGAAGCACGAGCCGGTCGAACCAGCTCCGGGGGATCGACTCGGAACGTCATCCCCGTTGTGACACTGCGCCGTTCAGGGAGCAAGAAATGCCAGCACCGCGGGTTCCGCCAAATAGACCAATCATCGAGACCAAGCCCGTATCGGCCGCGAAGCCGACCGCTCCGATTCGGCGACACGAGTATGTCGGCTGTGTTTACCGAGAAGTTCGACATCATGGTCGCTGCATGAATCCTCGTTGGGAAGATTGTCTCCGGAATCGGCCGGCTCCTCCGCCGTCGAACACATGTACCCGGATCCCTCCCCGGTGAACCAACCTACCGTCTCTGATCACTGCTGTCTCTCCGTGTAGCTGACCTGGTCGGGTGGCGAAAGCATGTTTTTGTCACCGTCGCGCGCGTTTCCGTCGGAACACTCCAACGTAAGGTATCGAAGTACTCCTCCGCAGTGTTACAAGGGTGTGACGCCCGGTTACTCATGGTCTGTTCAACCACCGGTTGGCCCTGTCGCCGTGCATCTGGGCAATTACGTTGTGGTGACCGCTCGGGACGCAGCGCTACACTCTCTCGGCCGATTGCCGTCCGTTGGCGCCGAGAGCAGGATCGGGCGGCGCACATCACCGACGACGACGGTGTCCATCGCCGAGGAGGCAATGATGACCGGTTCTGGTTCCGGGATGACCGGGCGCTACCTGGTCCTGCTGGAGGACGACGCGGTTGCCGAGGGCACCCGGGCGATGACCCGGCTGGCGGGTCTGCGCACCGTCAGCACCGCCGATGCGGCGCCGGCCGCCACCGTCGCGGAGCTGCTCGGCGGCGCGGACGGAGTGGTGCTCCACGAGCTGGGTGTCGCCATCGTGACGGCCGGTGCCGATCAGGCAGACGGGCTCACCAGGGCGGTGGCCGAGCGCGGGGCGATCGCGGGGGTCGAGCCGGAGCGCACGGTGTACGCGCTCGCCCCGACCGCACCCGCTGCCCAACGCGAGTCGGTCGACGAGAGCACGTTCACCTGGGGTCTGCAGGCGGTCGGGGCGCCCGACAGCACCGCCACCGGCGCCGGGGTGCGGCTGGCGGTGCTCGACACCGGCGTCGACGTCGAGCACCCGGATCTGGCCGGCCGAAACCTCGTCACCTCGTCGTTCATCCAGGGTGAGTCCGTGCAGGACGGTCACGGCCACGGCACCCACACCATCGGGACAGCCTGCGGGCCGCGCACTCCGGACACCGGACCCGGTTACGGCGTCGCCTACGAGTCCGACATCTACGCCGGAAAGGTGCTCAGCGACGAGGGCTCCGGTGGCGACGGCGGAATCCTGGCCGGCATCTCCTGGGCGATCGCCAACGGCTGCCGTGTCGTCTCGATGTCGCTCGGTGCCGACATCGAGCCCGGTACGCCGCACTCCCGGGTCTACGAGCGGATCGCCCGTCGCGCCATGGGCCGCGGCACACTGATCATCGCCGCAGCGGGCAATGCGAGCAACCGCCCGGGCGAGGTCGCGCCGGTCGGTCACCCCGCCAACTGCCCGTCGATCATGGCCGTGGGCGCCATCGACGTGGCGAAGCAGGTCGCCTACTTCTCCTCCGGTTCGGTGGATCCGGGCGGCCAGGTCGACGTGGCGGGTCCGGGAGTCGACGTGTACTCGTCCTGGCCGATGCCGGAGCGTGACAACACCATCAGCGGGACGAGTATGGCGTGCCCGCACGCTGCGGGGGTGACGGCGCTGATCGCGCACCGTTATCCGCAGGCCGACCCGTGGGAGCTGTGGGCGCGGCTCGGGCAGACGGCGCGGCGGCTCGACGTACCATCGGTCGATGTCGGGGCAGGATTGGTGCAGGCCCCGTAATACCGCAGCCGCTGAGCAGGGAGGCGCCGCTCGTGGAGCGGATCGTGGTCTCGGTCGACGACGACCATCTCGACGTGCTGTCCGACGTGGTGGAGCGGATGCGAGGCGCCGGTATGGTCGTCGATCAGGTGGCCGACGCGGTGGGCGCGGTCACCGGTTCGATCGAGCCGGGTGCGCTCGCCGCACTGGAGTCCGTGCCGGGCGTCGCCGAGGTGGAACGGCAGCGCGGCTTTCAGCTGCCGCCGCCGGACTCGCCCATCCAGTAACTGCGCCTGGCCGTCCAGCATCACGCGGGGGCGACGCGGAGCACCTTGTCGTCGTCGCCGTTGCTGGTGGTGACGTAGAGCGCGCCGTCCGGGCCGGAACGAGCGGCGCGCAGCCGCACGTCGACCGGCTCACCGTCGCGCTGCTGCGTCTGGCAGGTCGTGAAGCGGCGGGTCTGCGCGAAGTCGGGGTGGACCACGAGGCCCATCAGCCCACCCTCGCCCTCGACGTACACATCGGACAGCTCGGCATCGATCTCGGTGGCCGTGGCGCCGGGGCCGGTGCCCAACAGCAGCTGGATGCGCGCCGGGCGCTCGGTGACCAGTGCAGATCCGTCGGGCAGGAAGCCGATGTCCCATGGGTGCTCCAGTCCGGTCGCCACCTGCTGCACGCGGATCTGCGGTGCCGGCGGCGACATGGGCGCCGGGGAGGCGTCGTTCGGTGGCGGGGGCGGGGCCGGCACGGCGGTGCCGACGGGTGCCTCCGGGCCCCCGGCCGAGCAGCCGGTGACGAGCAGCAGGACGAGGGCGATCACGCTGTGGCGCATGGGCGGATCATGCCCGATCGCCCGGTGCAGCCGAGGTGAAACCGGGCGAAGGCTCAGCGGTTCCGCGGATATCGCACCTCGCGGACGCTAGCGGCGAGGTCTGACAGTAAGCGGCGACCGGATCGCGCGACTCAATGCCGCCAGGCCTCGATCAGGCCGGCGGGGTCGTAACAGCGCGCGAGCCCGTCGACGTCGATCCCCGCGCGCGACACCGCGATCAGTGGCGTCTCGGCATCGGCGCCGGGTACGCGGTCGCGCCCCCGCAGCAGGTCGGCGAGGTCGTGGCTATCGAAGCCGCGCTCGTCGTGCCACTTGATCGAGCCGACGAAGTCGATGTGGCCGGCGACAGCATCGCGGTCGGCGCCGACCAGATCGACCTCAACGTCGTTGCTCCTGGTCCAGTAGCCGCCCACGGCGGGCGAATCGGTCAACCGTCGCAGCCCCTCGCGTATAACGGGCTCGACGGCACGGCCGCGCCAACTGCCCCAGCCTTGCTCGATGCGGGCCAGCACCCGGTCGCCTCGGCCGCGGTCGATCTCGCTGACCCGAGGGCCGAGGAAGTAGAGCCAGAAGCGCAGGTACGGATCGGCCACCCGGTAGCGAGTCTCCCTGGACGGTCTGGTCGACAGCGGCCGGTCCGTGGCCACGATCTGCTTGCGTGCCAGCAGGTCGAGCGCGCGGTTCAGCGAGGCGGCGGGCAGGCCGGTGGCGCGCAGCACGGCGGTGAACGTCCGCTCGCCCGACCCGATCGCGCTCAACACGGTGCGGGGCTGCGCCTCGGCCGGGAACTCGGCGGCCAGTGCCAGCTCTGCCGATACGACCAGTGCGGAGGTCGGCGCAGCCAGCGAGCTGCGCAGGAACTCGTGCCGACTCATCCCAGGTGTCCAGTCGGCGCAGATCAGCGGTAGTCCGCCGGTGACGAGGTAGCTGTCGATGGCTTGCGCCGCGCCGAGATCGAGCATGTCGCCCACCTCGGCCGGGGACAGCGCCTGGAGCAGCATCGGCGTGCCGCGCTGGTGGAAGGGCAGGCCGTACTCGTTGAGGGCCGCCATCATCGACAGATTCGAGCCGACGAGCAGGAGCAGCACGGGTCGCCGGGCGAGCACCCGGTCCCACACCCGCTGCAGCATGCCTTCGAAGCCGGGATCGGAGGATGCGAGGTACGGCAGCTCGTCGAGGATCACGATGCTCGGCCGGTCCTGCGGCAGGGCCGAGGCGAGCAGCCGCAGCGCCCCCTCCCACGATTGCAGCGCGACGCCTTCGAAGAGCTCGCGACCGGGCAGGTCGGACCCGAGCACTTCCCGGTGGAACTCGTGTAGCTCCAGCGCCGGGGCAGCGCCTGAGGCGGTGAAGAAGACCGACGGGAAGCCGCTGCGCTCCGCGAAGACCTCGACGAGGCGGGATTTGCCCACCCTGCGGCGACCGCGCAGCATCAGACAGCGGCCGGGTCGGCTACCGCCGTTGCGCACGAGCTCGAGCTCCCGCGTCAGCAGGGCGAGCTCATGTTGCCGTCCGATGAACTCCACTTTATGATACTATCACATCTGATAGTCTCAACTCTGAGGGTAACGTCGGTCAAGGGCGGACGACGCCGCCGCCGCCGATTCGTGCTCTCTCGCGCGCGACTTCGTGCCCACGCGCGCGAAACGTCGCGCGCGTGAGCATGGAACGCGCGCGGGGGCACGGACGAGGGTCGGGCTAACATGAGTGGGGCGAGCCCCTCGTGCCGGACGCGTCCCGGGCAGGGGTCTGTTCGCGTTCTACCGTCCTGCCCGAAAGGCGATGCTCCGGTGTCCGTAGCGACCTCGCTACCAGCCCTGACCACCGATCCAGCCCATACGACCGACTCGGCCCCCCTGTCCGGCCTGCTCGACGCCGTGCTGCCGGACCCGGCGCTGCGCGAGCTGGTCGACCGTGCCGGTGCGCCCGCACTGGAGCTGGAGGGCCCCACTGCCGCGCGCCCGCTGGCCGTCGCCGCGCTCGCGCAGGCCGGCCACCCCGTGCTCGCCGTCACCGCCACCGGGCGCGAGGCCGGCGAGCTCACCGCCGAGCTCGGCGACCTGCTCGGCGACGACGCCGTCGCCGAACTGCCGTCCTGGGAGACGCTGCCCCATGAGCGGCTGTCACCGCGGGCCGACACCGTCGGGCGGCGGCTGGCGGTGCTGCGCCGGCTGGCACACCCCGAGGACGACGCTGCGGACGACTTGCGGGTCGTGGTAGCCACCGTCCGGTCGCTGATCCAGCCGATGGTGCGCGGGCTGGGTGAGATCGCCCCGGTGCGGCTGCAGGTCGGCGACGAGCACGACTTCGACGGCCTGCTGTCCCGGCTGAGCGACCTCGCCTACAACCGGGTGGACATGGTCGACCGGCGCGGCGAGTTCGCGGTGCGCGGCGGCATCGTCGACGTCTTCCCGCCGACCGCGGACCACCCGGTGCGGGTGGAGTTCTGGGGCGACGAGGTCGCCGAGATCCGATCCTTCGCGGTGGCAGACCAGCGGTCCCTGCAGACCGCCGAGGAGCTGCACGCACCGCCGTGCCGCGAGCTGCTGCTCACCGACAGTGTCCGTGCCCGTGCCGCCGAGCTTGTCGCGCACGCCCCGACCGGACCGGTCGGCGAGATCATCGACAAGGTCGCCGCCGGGATACCCGCCGAGGGCATGGAGGCACTCATACCGGTGCTGGCCGGCGAGGACCTGTCGCTGCTGACCGACGCGATGCCGGCCGGGACGCACGTGCTGCTGGCCGATCCCGAACGCATCCGCGCCCGCGCGGCCGATCTGGTCCGCACCGGCGAGGAGTTCCTCGAGGCGTCGTGGATGGTGGCCGCCGGCGGGGGCTCGGCGCCGGTCGATGTCGCGGCGCTGGATCTGTCCGCATCGGCATACCGCGGACTGACCGATGTCGCCGAGCACGCCCGCGCTACCGACCGGCGATGGTGGACGCTCAGCCCGTTGCGCACCGACATCGAGGGCCCGCTGCAGCTGGACATCGCGGCCGCCGAGCCGTACCACGGCGACATCGACCGCGCGTTCACCGACCTGCGGGCCCATACCGCCAGCGGCGGCGCCGCGGTTCTCGTCGTCCCCGGCGCCGGCACCGCCCAGCGCGCCGTCGAGCAACTCCGCGACGCCGAGGTGCCCGCGACCCTCGCCGCCGACGGGCTGCACGAGCTGCCGGCGCCGGGTGCCGTCACGGTCGTGCGCGGCGCCATCGAGGACGGCTTCCTCGCCCCCGCGGTGGGCCTGGCCGTGCTCACCGAGGCCGACCTCACCGGTGCGCGCGGCGGCACGTCCACAAAGGACATGCGCAAGATGCCCGCGCGGCGGCGCAACGCGGTCGACCCGCTGGCGCTGCAGCCGGGCGACCACGTGGTACACGAGCAGCACGGCATCGGCCGCTACCTGGAGATGGTCGAGCGCACCGTCGGCGACGCCACCCGGGAGTACCTGCTGGTGGAGTACGCCGCGAGCAAGCGGGGTCAACCGGCCGACCGGCTGTTCATCCCCACCGAGGCGCTCGACCAGGTCTCGCGCTACGTCGGCGGCGAGCTGCCGACACTGAACAAGCTGGGCGGTTCGGACTGGGCCAAGACCAAGGGCCGCGCGCGCAAGGCCGTCAAGGAGATCGCCGCCGAGCTCGTCCAGCTCTACGCCGCCCGGCAGTCCTCGCCCGGGCACGCCTTCGGTGCGGACACCCCGTGGCAGTCCGAGCTCGAGGACGCCTTCGCCTACGTCGAGACGCCCGATCAGGCCGGCGCGATCGACGACGTCAAGGCCGACATGCAGCGCGGCGTGCCGATGGACCGGGTGGTCTGCGGCGACGTCGGCTACGGCAAGACCGAGATCGCGGTGCGGGCCGCGTTCAAGGCGGTGCAGGACGGCAAGCAGGTCGCCGTGCTGGTGCCCACGACACTGCTCGCCCAGCAGCACCTGCAGACCTTCACCGACCGGATGCACAGCTTCCCCGTCACCGTGCGGGGGCTGTCGCGGTTCACCCACGCCGAGGATGCCTCAGCCGTCCTCAGTGGACTCGGCGACGGCTCGGTGGACATCGTCATCGGCACCCACCGGCTGCTGCAGACGGGGGTGCGATGGAAGGACTTGGGGCTGGTGGTCGTCGACGAGGAGCAGCGCTTCGGCGTCGAGCACAAGGAGCACATCAAGTCGCTGCGCACCCACGTCGACGTGCTCACGATGTCGGCCACCCCGATCCCGCGGACGTTGGAGATGTCGCTGGCGGGCATCCGCGAGATGTCGACCATCCTCACCCCGCCCGAGGAGCGCCATCCCGTGCTGACCTATGTCGGTGGCTATGACGACAAGCAGGTCGCCGCCGCGATTCACCGCGAGCTGCTGCGCGAGGGGCAGGTCTTCTACGTCCACAACCGGGTCTCGTCGATCGACAGGGCCGCCCGCCGGATCCGCGAGCTGGTGCCGGAGGCGCGGGTCGCGGTGGCGCACGGCCAGCTGAACGAGGACAAGCTGGAGCGCACTGTCGCCGGGTTCTGGGACCGCGAGTATGACGTGCTGGTGTGCACCACGATCGTCGAGAACGGGCTCGACATCTCGAACGCGAACACGCTGATCGTCGAGCGCGGCGACATGCTCGGCCTGGCGCAGGCGCACCAGCTGCGTGGCCGGGTCGGGCGCGGCCGGGAGCGCGGTTACGCATACTTCCTTTACCCGCCGGAGACGCCGCTGACCGAGACCGCGCACGACCGGCTGTCGACCATCGCGCAGCACGGCGAGCTCGGGGCCGGCATGGCGGTGGCGATGAAGGACCTCGAGATCCGCGGCGCGGGCAACATCCTCGGTGGCGAGCAGTCCGGGCACATCGCCGGCGTCGGGTTCGACCTCTACGTGCGGCTGGTCGGCGAGGCGGTCGAGGCCTTCCGGTCGGCGGCCGGGGTCGGGGCGTCGGACACCGCGGCCGAACCCACGCCGGTGCGGGTGGAGCTGCCGGTCGACGCGCACCTGCCGCACCACTACGTCCCCGGCGAGCGGCTGCGGCTGGAGGCTTACCGCAAGATCGCCGAGGCTGGCGACGGCGACGGCCTCGCGGCGGTGCGGGCCGAGCTGGAGGACCGCTACGGCTCGCTGCCCGTCCCGGTGGTGACGCTGCTCGACGTCGCCGCCTTCCGGCAGCTGTGTCGCCACTACGGGGTGCAGGAGGTGACCGCGCAGGGTTCGAACCTGCGCTTCGCGCCGGTCGAACTGAAGGACTCGCAGCTGGTGCGGCTCAAGCGGCTGCACCCCAAGGCGGTCTACAAGCCGGCGATGGCGACCGTGGCGGTGCCGCGGCCGACGGCGTCGTCGGGCAGGCAGCCGGCCGTTATCGGCGCTCCGCCGCTGCGCGACCGCGAGCTGCTCGACTGGTGCACGAAGCTCGTCACCGGCGCGCTCGACGACCCCGCGAGCACCAGCTGAGCGTCACGGCGAGGGATGCGGCGCCTGCCGCTGGGGTTGGTGTATGGTTTGTGCATGGCGCGCACCAACATCGACATCGATGATGAGCTGATCGCCGATGCGATGCGGCGGTACGGTCTGAGCACCAAGAGGGAGGCCGTGGACCTGGCGCTGCGGCGGCTGGTCGGGCCCCGCCTCTCGCCGGAGTTCCTCGCGAGCCTGGAGGGGATCGGCTGGGATGGCGACCTCGACGGCATGCGCGACTCGGCCGGCGCGCCGCAGCTGTGACGCATCTGATCGACACGTCGGCATGGATCGAGTACCTCCGACGTACCGGTTCACCTGCCAACGTCGAGGTCAAGCGCCTACTTCAGGAAGAACCCGGCAGCGTTGTCGTGACGGAGCCGATCGTCATGGAGTTGCTCGCCGGGCCGACGGATCCGCAGCTGGTGGCCACGTTGGAGCGCCTGGTCGACGGCCTACGCGTGGTGCCGGTCGACGCCGAACTCGACTACCGAGCAGCCGCCACCGTCTACCGCACGGCGCGGCAGCGCGGCCGTACCGTTCGCTCGCTGGTGGACTGTTTGATCGCGGTGGTGGCCGCCCGGACCGGCGCCGTGCTGCTGCACCGGGACCGGGACTTCAGGGTGCTCGCCGGATGCCTGCCGGATCTGCAGGTGCACCCGCTCTGAGCGCCATCAGCAACGACGACATGTTCGGGGTCGCGAACGGCTGCGTGAGCATGGTGACGAGGTCGCGACCCCCGCGCCGGGACGGTACGACCAGGGCAAGTCCCAGGACTGCCTCAGCCCATGTAGGTGAGAGTCGACCGCCCCTCGGCCACCTCTGTCAGGATCTCGGCGAGCGGCCGCTGCATGCCGCCGATGGCCTCGACCTGCTCGGAAGACACCTCACGGGTGTCGACGCAGCCCGGTCAAAGCGAGACGAGAAACGGGGCCGCCGCGCCACGCTTGATCTTGGCGCGCAGGTCCTCGCTGAGCTCGGTCTCGTCCATGGCGACGCGGACGGCGTCACCGGCCAGCCGGACCTCGGCGTCCAGTCCGGCCTGGCTCGCCACGTTGGCGAAGTGGTAGGCCGACCAGACGGGCTTCGGGTCGGTCGCAGGATCGGCCGACGCGAAGAAGATGAGCCGCATCATGTCTGCTCCTCGGGTAGTCGCCCCTCGCTCGCGGCGAGGAGCACTTTGGTGTACTCATCAGCGGGCGCCGACAGCACCCTGTCGATCGGTCCGTCCTCGACGACCCTCCCGCGTTGCATCACCGCCACCCGCTCGGCGAAGGCCCGGGCGGCGGTCAGGTCGTGCGTGATGAGGACGAACGTCGTCCCCAGCCGCTCGCGGATGCCCGCCATCAGGGCCAGGATCTCCGAGCGCAGCGAGGCATCGAGCATCGAGGTCGGCTCGTCGGCGACGACGAGTTCGGGATGTGCGATGAACGAGCGCGCGATCGCCACCCGCTGCCGCTGACCACCGGACAGCTGGTGCGGGAAGCGCTCGAGGAACCGCGACGCCGGTGACAGCTCGACGTCCTCGAGCGCGTCCCCAACCCGTTCCCGGCGCTCGTCGCGGCGCACCCCGGCGATCGCCAACGGCTCGCCGACGGCCTCACCGACCTGCATGCCCGGGTGCAGCGACTCGTAGGGATCCTGCAGGATGAGGTGCATCCGCCGGCGGATCCGGCGGCGGGCGCGCCCGTGCAGGTCTGCGAGGTCAACGCCCTGGAAGATCACCTGGCCGGCGTCGGGCGACTCGAGGCCGAGCACCAGTCGTCCGACGGTGCTCTTGCCGGCTCCGCTCTCGCCCACCAGCGCGAGAGTCTCCCCCGCGGCGAGTCTCAGCGAGACCTGGGCGACGGCGGGAATGTCGCCGCCGCCCCGATGCCGGAGTGCCTGGCTGCGCGCGAACGTCCGCGACACCTCGCGCAGCTCGAGGACGGGTGCGTTCATCACCGGCCTCGCACGGGACGCGGGGCGGGCGACGCTGCACGGATGCCGGCTGAGGCGGTGAGCAGGGCACGGGTATGGGGATGCTGTGGCTCGCGCGCTACCGCCTCCGGAGGCCCGGTCTCGACGATCCGCCCTGCCTGCATGACGAGCAGCTCGTCGGCCGTCCGCGCCACCAGCGGCAGGTCGTGTGAGATGAGGACCACCGACACCCCCAACCGCTCGCGCAGGTCGAGCAGCAGCTTCATGATCCGGGCCTGCGTCACGACGTCCAGC
Organism: Pseudonocardiaceae bacterium; assembly: GCA_009377865.1. Classification (GTDB taxonomy): domain Bacteria; phylum Actinomycetota; class Actinomycetes; order Mycobacteriales; family Pseudonocardiaceae; genus WHSY01. The sequence continues at coordinate 98,637 of WHTH01000004.1, forward strand.
CCGGTCGCCGGCTCGTCGGCCACGATCACGCGCGGCTCGTTGGCCACCGCCATGGCGATCAGCACCCGCTGACGCATCCCACCGCTGAGCTCGTGCGGGAAGGCGCCGTGCCGGTCCCTGGCGATGCCGACCTGCTCGAGCAGCTCCCGTGCCCGGACGGCTGCCGCCGCAGCGTCGGGCCGGGTCAGCGCGGCCGCTTCCGTCACCTGGCGCTGCACCGTATAGGCGGGGTTCAGCGCGCTCATCGCGCCCTGCGGCACGAGCGCGATCTCGCGGCCCCTGATCCGGGCGCCCTCCGGTCCGCGCAGCGTCCGCAGGTCGCGCCCGCCCAGCATGATCCGGCCGCCGAGCACCTCCGCCGGCGGGCGCAGCAGCCCGAGCAGCGCGAGCGCGAGCGTGCTCTTGCCGCTGCCTGACTCTCCCACCAGCCCGACGATGCGCCCGGGCGCGACCGCCATGCTCACACCGGCGACGGCCTCGGTCGCGTGCGCCTCGCTGCGGTAGCGGACGGTCAGCTCGCGCACCTCGAGGACCGTGCCGGTCGCCTGCGGCGTCGCGGGCTCGGCGGCGGTGCTGCCGGCGTCGCGGCGGCGGGGCCCGGGGCGTGCGCGTCGACCGGACAGCCGTGGGTCCGCCCGTTCCTCGATCGCGTAGCCGAGGAAGGCGAAGCCGACGAGCACGGCCGTCAGCGCGAGCCCCGGCGGCACGATCCACCACAACCAGACATCGGTCAGAAAGGCGCTGCGAGCGTTGGCGAAGAACAGCATGCTGCCCCAGCTGACGTTGGTGGGGTCGCCGAGGCCGAGGAAGGCGAGCGCGGACTCGAGGAACACCGCGACGTTGGCGGTGCGCACGAACTGCGACACCGCGAGCGGCGCCAGCCGCGGGATCACGTGCCTGCCGAGCACCCGCAGCGGCGAGGCGCCCATGGCCCTGGCGGCGGTTACGTGCTGGAACTCGCGGACCTTGACGACGTCGGAGTACAGCACGCGCGCCGGCTTGGCCCAGAGCACCGCGCTGATCACCCCCACGGTGATCAGCAGGCTGCGGCCGAAGAACGCCGCGAGCACGATGACGAGGACGAAGAACGGGAAGGCGAGCGTCAGGTCCACCAGGCGCATCAGGGGCCCCTCGACGCGGCCGCGGAAATAGCCCGCGACGACGGCGACCGCCAGGCCGATCGCGGTGGCCAGCACGGCGGACGCCACGCCGATGGTCAGCGAGATCCGTGCCCCGTAGACGAGCTGGGCGAACAGGTCGTGACCGATGTCGTCGGTGCCGAGCGGAAACGACAGGCTCGGCGGCTGGTACGGTGCCCCGCTCGGCGCGCTCGGGTCGTGCGCGGCCAGCAGTGGCGCGAAGACGGCGGCGAGTGCGGCGACGAGCAGCAGCACCGCGCCGACGCGGCCCAGCCGCCTCCCCGTGCGCGTGCCGGCGGATTGGGTGCCCCGATCGCTCATCCGACGCGCGCTCCCGGACGGCGGACGCGCGGGTCAAGCAGCGGGTAGAGCAGGTCGGCGACGAGGTTGGCCAGCACGACGCCGACCGCGAGCAGCAGGAACGCGCCCTGCAGCAGCGGGTAGTCGCGCGCGAGGACGCTCTCGTAGATCAGGCGCCCGAGCCCCGGGTAGGAGAAGACCGTCTCGACCACCGCCGCGCCGCCGACGAGCGTGCCCAGCCCTACCAGCGTGATCGTCGCGATCGGGATCAGCGCGTTGCGCTGGGCGTGCCGGCGCACCCCTCGCGCGTCGAGGCCCTTCGCCTCGGCCATCAGCACGTAGTCCTCCTGCAGCTCGCCGACGAGTGACGCACGCGCGACGAGGTAGACCGATCCCAGGTATCCCAGCGTGAGGGTGACGAGCGGCAGGATGAGCCGCTCGCCGGCCTCGAGGACGAGGCCGATTCCGCCCGCACCGCTGGCGGGCAGCGCGCCGAAGATCGGCAACCACTCCAGTTGAACCGAGAACAGCAGGATGAACAGCAGCCCGAGGAAGAACGGGGGCATGGCGTCGACCACCATCACGGCCGTCAGGGTTCCCGCATCGGCGGTGCTGCCGCGTCGCCACGCCGAGTAGAAGCCGAGCAGCGTGCCGAACACCGTGGAGAGCACGAGTGCGCCGCCAACCAGCAGCGCCGTCCAGCCGACCCGGTCGCCGAGCACCTCGGTGACCGGGCGGGCATAGCGCACCGAGACGCCGAGGTCGCCGGTGGCCAGGTTCGTGAGATAGCGCCAGAACTGCACTGGCGCCGGTTCGCCCAGGCCGTACTGCGACAGGACGCGCTCGCGCTCCGCGGCCGTGATCTCGCCCGCGACCTCCGGTGGCAGCAGGTAGTCGACCGCGTCACCTGGCGCCAGTCGCGGGAGCGCGAAGTTGAGCGCGATGGCGGCCAGCAGGACACCCACGTATCCGAGAGCCCGGTTCAGGCTTCGCAGCAGCACTACTCGAAGCCCTGTTCGGCTCCCGCCTGACGCCGGCGACGGACGACCACGACGGCAGCGACCGCAACGCCGCCCGCCGCCAGCACGGTCACCAGCGCGACCCACGGCACGCCACCGTCGTCCCCGCCGCCGCGACCGGAGGCGGCCGTCGGCTCCGCATAGGGGCGCAGGAACGAGCGCTTGGTGAGTATCCCGTGACCGAAGTCGGTGACCCAGCCGTCGTAGGCAGCCGGGCGGTAGGCGTTCACCCCGTCGCGGTACCAGAAGGTGAGCAACGGCACCTCCTCGGCCAGGACGCGCTGCGCCTCGTGCAGCACCGGCTTGCGGGCTTGTGCCGGCAGCCCCGCGGCGCGCTCCACCAGCTGGTCGAACCTGTCGTTGGACCAGCCCGTGAAAATCGCTCCGATGCCCCGCTGTCCGGGCGAGTGGAAGAAGAAGTAGAGGCTGTCCGGATCGGTGTGGGCGTGCCAGTCGAACCCGGACATCTGCGCGTCGTAGGCGGGCGGGCCGCCCGGCCCCGGCCTGGTGCGCTGGCGCAGCGTCGCGGGATCGAGCGCCTCGGGCCGCAGCCGCACGCCGATGTCCTGCACCTGGCGGGCCGCCAGTTGCACGGCACGCAGCGACTCCGGCTCGAACGACGAGACGAGTACCTCGAAGTCCAGCGGCGCACCGTCCGGACTGACCCGCAGGCCATCGGGACCCCGGCGGTACCCCGCCTCGCCGAGCAGCCGCTCGGCGCGCTGCGGGTCGAACTCGTGCTCGTCGCCACCGGGCAGCGCCCACGGCGAGCGGGGATGTACCCAGTTGTCATTGCCCGGCTGCCCGTCACCCTGCAGTACCTGTTCGACGAGGGCGTCGTAATCGATCGCGAGTCCGATCGCCTTGCGTAGCCGCGGGTCGTCCAGCGGCGGCTGGCGGGTGTGGAAGCGCAACTCGGTGGAATCGAAGTCGGTGCCGCGCACCACCTCGATGTCGTCGGCAGACTCGAAGCGGTCCACCACGGCGGGCGGCACGTCGCGGTCGACGTAGTCGACCTGGCCGGTCTGCAGTGCCTGGAAGGCCGCGTTCGGGTCAGTGACGATCGGCATCTCGATGACGTCGACGAGCGGCTCGCCCTTGAAGTAGTCCTCATTGGCCTCGAAGCGGTAGCGCTGGTCGGGCACGATCTCGGTGACCTTGTAGGGCCCGGAGCCGACCGGCGGCTCGCCGGTGGCCGTCTCCGGGTCGTCGATCCCCTGCCAGATGTGTTGCGGCAGGATCGGGAGGTCGGCACCGGGCAGGATCGTGAACGTCGGCGCCGGGCGCGCGAAGTCGAGCCGGACGGTCCGGTCGTCGATGACCTCGCCGCCCCGGTAGGGTGGTTCGTCGCTGACGTGGTGCGTCCAGCGGCCCGGCCCGGCGACCTCGTTGAAGTAGTCGAACGTGAACTTCACGTCCTCGGCGGTCAGCGGTTGGCCGTCGTGCCACGTGAGGTCCGGCCGCAGCGTGACCGTCCACGTCCGGAAGTCGTTCGAGGGCGTGGCGCTCTCCGCCAGCCACGGCTCGGGATCCTCGGACACCTGCGACCAGAACAGCGAGTCGTAGACGAGCATGAGGAGGTCGTCGGGCCTGCCGGAGGCGAACGTGACCGTGAACGGCGTGAGGTTGTTCTCGTAGCCACTCAACGCCACCCGGACGGTGGTCGGCTCGTCGCCGCCGCCCTCGTCGTCCTGGGCTGCGGCATGTGGTGTCGCGATCGCGAGCAGCGCCGCCGCCACGAATGCGGCGAGCGCGCCGGCCGTCCGTCGACCCATGAAGTTCTCCTCGGGATGGTTACGCGACAGGGACTCCGTGCCGCGAAACCTAACGGTGCAGGCGTGGGTCATATAAGTGCCAAACACACATAGTGACCGGCACCTGCTTACCGTCCATCCCGGCCGGAGCGGTAGGTCTCACCCGGATGCTGGGCGGTCACCGGGTGCCTGCCCGATGCCTGGCGGATAAGCACGCCGCGCACCATCGCGGGCCAGGGGTGACGAGTTATTCACCGCTCGTAAAGGGGCCGCTAGTTGACGCCGAACCGGTTACGCAGCGAGTCCAGCTCCCACACCCGACGCCGTGCCCGGCGGGCCAGGGTCTCGACCAGCTCCCGGGCGATCGGGTCGGGACGGGTACGGCTGGGCGCGATCCGGTCGGCCGTGTCCAGGTGCCGGATAGCCTCGGCGTCGCGTTCGGCGCCGTGCTGTGAGAGCGCGCGTGCCATGTCCAGGTGCAGCGACGAGGACCGCTCGGCGCTCTCCAGGGCGGCGACGTCGACCGGGGCGCGGGCAAAGTCCTCGGCGGCTCGGGCGCCCTCGCCCAGCTCGATGTTGATCGCGAGCCGCCAGGCCGCGACGTTCGTCGGCCCGAAGTGCAAGCCGAACCCGTTGCGCTCCCCGATCCGGTCGGCGAGGTCGGCAGCCTCGGACAGGTGGGCGTGGGCATCGTCGGCGCGGTGGTGCCGGGCGGCGGCCCGTGCCTGCTGGAGGTTCAGCATCCCGGCCACCTCGGCGGGTCGGGTATCGGCGGTGTGCCCGGTGCTCACCGAACCGGTCAGCTCGTCGAGCCCGACAGCGGCCACGGCGTGCGCCCGATCCCGAGCGGCCACGCTGGTCAGCTCCATCGCCCAGTACCACCGGGCGAACCCAAGCCCGGCGGCGTCGTCGTGATGGGCGGCCAGCTCGTATCCGCGCTGGGCGGCGGCGACCGCGAGGTCAGCGTGACCGGTCCGGGAGGCGAGCACCCCGGCGGCGAAGCACGCGACCACAGCAGCAGTGGCCGCCAGGGCTCGCTCGGACGCGGCGGCGGTGTGGGCGTGGGCGGTCAGCTCGGTCAGCACCGCGCCGAGGTTCCGCCCGGCCAGGGAGTAACGAGCCTGCGTGGTGTGCTCGTTGGCCTCGGCTGCCCAGCGGGTGAGCTGCGCCAGCGGGCGCGGGGTCACGTCGGGCACCTCGTCCGATCCGTAGCTGTGCAGCGCCTCCCGGATCGCGGGCAGTGCGGACAGCGCGTCTGCCGTGTCACGGTCGACGGGCACGTAGGGCTGCCCGGTCAGGTCGGCCACCGAGCAGCCCAGCGCCCCGGCGAGGTCCTCCAGTAGCCCTCGGCGCTGGAACCGTCGCAGCCCACGTTCCAGCAGCGACAGATACCCAGTGGAGATCCCGGCAAGCCCAGCGGCAACCTCCACACTCAGCCCCCGGCGGCGCCGGATCGTGCGCGCCCGCCGGCCGATGGTGCTGTCGTCGGTGGCGCCCACAGCGCTAACCCTCCGGTCGGTTACCTGTGAGACGGAATGGTACCGACGTGCGACGTCATGTATGCACGGTGCGACCCCGCGCGGGGCCGGGAAGGTGCCCTGGGTTGTGGGCGTTGCGTCATGGCGTGGCCTTCCGCTTCAGAGCGCACGCGCGGCCTCGCCTGGCGCGGGACAGTAGGGGTGCTAGCGGTGCCTGTCGAGCCCGGTTGGTGATTACGTGGGGACTTCGTATCCCCACGCCCGTCAACCGCCCCGTCGCGACCGGCCTGACCCTGGTCCTGATCCGTCCATGAGAAGGTAGGGCCGTGCGAAGGGTGCTCCGAACACGGCCGGGTGTCGTGCTGGCCGCGGCCGCGCTCGCGCTGGGGTTGCTCGCCGGGTGTGGGACCGGACCGTCCCAGGTCGGTGCTGCCGCGATCGTCGGTGACCGCGCCGTACCGCTGGACCAGGTGCAGCAGCAGCTGAACACGGTGCTGTCCAAGGAAGGCCCGGAGGCCAAGGCCCAGCTCAAGGCCGGCAACCAGCTCGATGATGTGTCACGCCAGATCGTGAGCCTCGAGGTCCAGCACGAGCTGCTGACGATCATGGCGCAGCGCGAGCGGCTCTCGGTTGACGCGCAGCAGGTGACCAGCCTGATCGACGAGCTCGGCGGCGCCGAGGCGGCGTCAGGGGGCACGATCTACACTGCCGGGAACTTCCGCGAGCGGGCGCGCGATCAGTTGCTGGCCGTCGAGTTGGGTCGCAAGTACCTGCCGCGCCTCGCGGTCACCGTCGACTACACCACTACCGGCACCCGCACCGCCGCGCAGCAGCGGGTTGCACAGCTCGCTGCGGCCGGTGCCGCGGGCGCTCGTGAGCAGATCCGGCGCGACGTCGAGCGCGGCGGCGCGGCGGCGCTCGACCAGCGGATCGTCGCGGCGCAGAACCCGTCGTTCGCCTCCGCACCCATCTTCGGGGTACAGGAGGGCACTGTGGTCGCCTTCCCGTCCGACCAGCAGGCCGGCTCCTGGCTCGTGATGGTGGTGACCAGTCGCAGCGCCACGGCTGGTAGCTCGCAGCCTGCCGACGAGATCGAGGGTCTGGATGAGTCGTTGCTGGCCGCTGCCGGGCTGCGGCAGCTCGCGGTGACCGCCGAGCGGGCCGGGGTGCGGCTCAACCCACGGTACGGCGTCTGGGATCGAGTGTCGTTGCAGGCGGTGCCCAGCGCCAACGAGACGACCGGATTCATCGAGCCGTTGCGCGAAGCCCCCGCGGCGTGACCCGCTCGCCCGCCGCCGCGGTCGTCGTCGTCTCGGCGCGGCTCGGTCCGGTACTGCCGGCCGCGGCGTTGCCGCTGCTGCGTACCGGCGCGGTGGTGCGTGCCGACGCCGATCTACCACCCGCGTTGCGACACGCCTTCAAGGCCGAGTCCGCTACTGACCAGCCCGACGGGTTGCTGCTCACCGTCGATGCCGGGACCGGCACGGCCGCGTCGTGGCTGGCCGCCGGCGCGGACCTGCTGCCCACCCCCGAACCGGCCGGTGCGGCCCTGCTCGACGCGGTGGCCGTGATGGACCGGCTGCGCTCCCCGGGTGGCTGCCCGTGGGACGCCGAGCAGACCCACGCCTCGCTGCTGCCCTACCTCATCGAGGAGACCTACGAGCTGTGCCAGGCGCTGGAGGACGGCGATCGCGTGGCGATCGGCGAGGAGCTCGGCGATGTGCTGCTGCAGGTGCTCTTCCACGCCCGGGTGGCCGCCGAGGCGGCCGTCGACGCGTTCGACGTCGACGTGGTGGCCGCCGCGCTGGTGGCCAAGCTCATGGCTCGCCATCCACACGTGTTCAGGCCACAAGGGATCGACACTGCGGAACGGGTCGCGACTGCGGCCGACCAGGAGTTGCGCTGGGAAGAGCTCAAGCGCACCGAGAAGCGGCGTGCGTCCTGCGTCGACGGGGTCGCGCTGGCGCAGCCCGCAGCCGCGCTGGCCGCCAAGCTCGTCTCTCGGACCGCGAAGGCCGGACTGCCCGCCGACCTGCTGCCGGGCGGCGGCAGCGGTGGCGGCGCGCTGTTCGCCGTCGTCGCGGCGGTCAAGCATGCCGGCGAGGATCCGGAGGCCGAGTTGCGGGCAGCGGCGCGGCGCTTCGCCGACGACCTCCGGGCCGCTGAGCGCGCCGCCCGCGGCGCCGGTCTCGATCCCGCGGAGCTGACCCCCGAGCAGTGGCGCGCGCACTGGCCTTCGGCCCCGTGAGTGGCGATACGAGCGCCAGCTCGCATTATCACTCACGACCTGTCCACAGCCGCGGGTTGGCGTGCAGCAGTGGCTGACCCCGCCCCGGGGCGGTGGCGCCATGTAGCTCGTTCGAGTGACACAAATCCCGGCGTCAGGGGTTATCGTGAGCGCGCGTATGGATGACGACGAGCGTGCCGGTGCGCCCACCGGGGGAACCGCAGCCGGCGCTCGTCGCCGGGTGCTGCCAGCGCGGATGCGGCGATCCCGTCGGCGACCGTCCCGTTCCCGTCGGTGCCGGCCGGGTCCGGCCGCGCGCGGTTACGTGCTGCGGGGGGTGCTGTCGACCGTGGCGTTGGGCACCGCCGCAGCGGCGGTCGTGGCCCTTGGCATGGTGGCAGCACCGCTGCCCGAACCCGCCGCCTCGCTGGCATCTCCGGCGGCTGCCGCGATCCCGGCGGCGCTGCCCTCGGTGCCCGCCCCGGAGCCGCGCGAAGTTCCCGCGCCGGTCGCGCAGCGCCAGGACCGACCCCAACCGCAGGATCGACCGCAGCCCCAGAGCCGACCGCAACCCCGGGAGCGACCGGAGCCGTCGTTCGCGGCGTGGGCAGCCGACATGGCCGTGCCCACCGGCATCCCGGCGCGGGCGCTGCAGGCCTACGCCAACGCGCACGCCGTCGTCGCCGAGACCCAGCCCGGCTGCCAACTCACCTGGGTCACGCTGGCCGGCGTCGCCCGTGTCGAGTCCAACCACGGCCAGTACCAGGGCCGCACGCTCGGCGACGACGGGCTCCCGTCGTCGCCGATCATCGGCGTGCCGCTGGACGGGTCACCCAGCGTGCGGGCGATCGGCGACACCGACGGTGGCGCGCTGGACGGCGACACCCGGTGGGACCGGGCGGTGGGACCGTTCCAGTTCATCCCGAGCACCTGGGCCCGGTGGCGCAGCGATGGGAACGGCGACGGCATCGGCGATCCACAGAACATCGACGACTCGGCGGTGGCGGCGGCCCGCTACCTGTGCGCCGGCGGCCGCGACTTGGCGAGCGGGGACGGCTGGCTCGGCGCGGTGCTGTCCTACAACAACTCGATGTCCTACGCGCAGAACGTCTACTCGGGCGCCGAGCAGTACGCGCTGAGCTCGCAAGATTGAGATCAGACTGACGTCGTCAGCGGTCGACGGCCAGCCTCATCCGCAACTCGTTGAGGGCCTCCTGGTAGCGAGGTGTGGGGTGCATCGCGGCGGCCATGGCCAGCTGCGCCCTCGCCTCCTCGTACCGGCTCTGCCGCTGCAGCGTGCGCCCCAGCACGAACCGGGCGTAATGGTCGGAGGGGTCGTGCTCGAGCACCCGCAGAAAGGCCTGTTCCGCGTGCGCCAGCTGCGCGGACAGCAGGTAGGCGCGACCCGCCAGTAGCTGCACGCTGGGGGCGTCGGGCTCCACGTCGAGTACCGGGCGTAGCTGCCGCAACGCCTCCAACGGGCGGCGCTCCGAGACCAGCGACTCGGCAAGCCGAAACTGCTCGACGGTGTCGCCGGGACGGTCTGCGGCAGTCATGATTGGATCAACGCTACCTGCCGTCGCGAGCTTGCACGAGCCTTGACCTGCCGCCTCGGTTCCGGCAGCTGTGATGCCCGTCGTGACCGGCGTGTGGCTCCCCCGAGTGAACGAGGCGCACGGTTACGCTGGCTGATGCGACGCTGCGCGAGCAGTACACCCGAGCATCGTAGTGAGGAGACCCGCCAGTGGCCGTCATCGAACAGGTCGGCGCACGCGAGATCCTGGACTCGCGTGGCAACCCCACCATCGAGGTGGAGGTGGCCCTCGACGACGGCACGCTGAGCCGTGCAGCGGTGCCGTCGGGGGCCTCCACCGGCGAGCATGAGGCGGTCGAGCTGCGGGACGGCGACACCGGCCGCTACGGCGGCAAGGGTGTGGAGAGCGCGGTGCGCGGCGTGCTCGACCAGATCGGTCCCGAGCTGGTCGGGCTCGAAGCCGTCGAGCAGCGGGTCGTGGACCAGAAGCTGGTGGACCTCGACGGCACTCCGGACAAGTCGGGTCTCGGCGCCAACGCTTTGCTCGGTGTCTCGCTGGCGGTGGCCAAGGCTGCCGCCGAGACCTCCGGGCTGGAGCTGTTCCGCTACGTCGGTGGCCCGAACGCGCACGTGCTGCCGGTGCCGATGCTGAACATCCTCAACGGCGGCGCCCATGCCGACACCAGCGTCGACGTCCAGGAGTTCATGATCGCGCCGATCGGTGCCGAATCGTTCCGGGAGGCGCTTCGCTGGGGCGCCGAGGTGTATCAGGCACTCAAGGCGGTACTCAAAGGCAAGGCTCTGAACACCGGTCTCGGCGACGAGGGCGGTTTCGCGCCCGACCTTGCCAGCAACCGTGATGCGCTCGACCTCATCGCCACGGCGGTCGACAAGGCCGGCTACAAGCTGGGCCGCGACGTGGCGCTGGCCCTCGACGTCGCCGCCACCGAGTTCCACTCCGACGGCGCATACACCTTCGAGAAGAGCAGGCACAGCGCGGCGCAGATGTCGCGCTACTACGCCGACCTGCTCGGCTCCTACCCGCTGGTCTCCATCGAGGACCCGCTGTCCGAGGACGACTGGGACGGCTGGGTGGAGCTGACCGCAGAGCTGGGCGAGCGGGTGCAACTGGTCGGTGACGACCTGTTCGTCACCAACCCGGAGCGCCTCGAGGAGGGGATCTCCCGCCACGCGGGCAACGCGCTGCTGGTGAAGGTCAACCAGATCGGCACACTGTCGGAGACGCTCGACGCGGTCACGCTCGCGCAATCCAGCGGGTACCGCTGCATGATGAGCCACCGGTCCGGCGAGACCGAGGACACCATGATCGCCGACCTCGCGGTCGCCACCGGATGCGGTCAGATCAAGGCCGGCGCCCCGGCACGCTCCGAACGGGTCGCGAAGTACAACCAGCTGCTGCGCATCGAGGAGACCCTCGGAGACGCTGCCCGCTACGCCGGGGACCTGGCCTTCCCGCGGTTGTCCGCGGAGGCCTGACGGGGATGAGCCAGGGTGGCGACCGGCTGCGGCGCATGCCGCGGTCACCGGTGATGCGCCCTGGTCTACTGCTGCGACTCGGCCGCGCGGTCGGGGTGACCTCGACACGCCGCGCCGCGATACTCGCGATGGTGGTCTTCGCGCTCGGGCTGTCGGTGGCCGTGCCGCTGCAGAACTACCTCGGGCAGCGGGCCGACATCGCCGAGGCGCGGGCGCGCCAGGAGGTGCTCACCGACCAGGTTGCCGAGCTGCAGCGCCGCCGGGAGCTGCTCTCCGACCCGAATCACACCGAGGCGCAGGCCCGCGAGCGGCTGCGCTACGTCTATCCGGGCGATACACCCTACGTGGTGCAACTGCCCCGGTCGCCCACCGCAGCGGCGGACCCCGAGCAGGCACTCGAGCCACGCGAACCCTGGTACACCCGGTTGTGGCACTCCATCACCGGGGACGGCGGATGAGCGAACCGGTCGGCGGGGGCGACCGGGATGCGGTCGCCGCGCAGCTCGGGCGTCCGGCACGGGGGCTGCGGGGGATCGCGCACCGTTGCCGGTGCGGTCGGCCCGCGGTGGTCATGACCAGCCCCCGGCTCGAGGACGGCACGCCGTTCCCCACCCTCTACTACCTGACCTGCACGCGGCTGACGGGACTCGTCGGATCGCTGGAGGCGTCGGGGATGATGCGGGAGATGACCGAACGGCTCGGGTGCGACACCGAGCTCGCAGCCGCCTACCGCCGGGCCCACGAGCGCTACCTCGCCGAGCGCGACGCCCTCGAAGCGCTAGGCACCGACGTCAGCGCGGGTGGCATGCCCGACCGGGTCAAGTGCCTGCACGTGCACGTCGCGCACGCGCTGGCCGCCGGTTCCGGCGTCAACCCGTTCGGTGACGAGGTGCTCGCCCAGCTCGGCGACTGGTGGTCGGCCGGCCCCTGCGTCTAGCCCGTCCGGGGAGTGACCCGATCGACCAGTGCAGCGGTGTCAGTGCCCCTCGGGAGCGCGCCGAGGGTGCGGCCGGTGCCGTCACCGCCGAGCCGCGAGGCGAGGAACGTCTCGGCGACGCTGTGCGGCGCGTGCCGGAGCAGCTGCGACCCCTGCAACGTCAGCGCCACCAGCTCGGCGAGCCGCCGTGCCCGCTCCGGTGCCGGGTCGGCCAGCTCCGACCGCAGCCTGCTCACGGTCGCGTCGAGCGCGGCGTGCGCCCCCGCGGTGGCCTCCAGCTCGCCGAGCAGGACGTCGGCGAGGGACGGGTCCCGGCTCAAGGCGCGCAGCAGGTCGAGGGCGGTGACATTGCCCGACCCCTCCCAGATCGAGTTGAGCGGTGCCTCGCGGTAGAGCCGGGGCATCCCCGACTCCTCGACGAAGCCGTTCCCACCCAGGCATTCCAGCGCCTCGGCGACGACGGCGGGGGTGCGCTTGCAGACGAAGTACTTGCCTGCGGGCAGGGCCAGCCGCAGCAACGCGCGCTCGCGGTCGTCGGCCGCCCCGTCTACGGCGGCGGCCAGCCGCATCGACAGTGCGGTGGCCGCCTCGCTCTCGATCGCCAGGTCGGCGACGACCGCCGCCATCGCCGGCGCATCGGCCAGCCGGGTGCCGAAGGCGTGGCGGTGCGCCACGTGGTGCGCCGCCTCCGACAGCGCAGCCCGGATCGTCGAGGCCGAACCGACTACGCAGTCCAGCCGGGTCATCGACACCATCTCGATGATGGTGGCCACGCCGCGGCCCGCATCACCTACCGGCCAGCGCAGCGCCCCGTCGTACTCGATCTCGGCGGAGGCGTTGGCCCGGTTGCCGAGCTTGTCCTTGAGCCGCTGCAGCCGGATCGCGTTGCGCGAGCCGTCGGGCAGCACCCGCGGTAACGCGAAGCAGGTCAGCCCGCCGGGCGCCTGCGCGAGGGTGAGGAAGACGTCGCTGGACGGCGCCGAGGTGAACCACTTGTGCCCGGTCAGCGCATAACTGCCGTCGCCGGCCGGCGTTGCGCTCGTGGTGTTCGTCCGTACGTCCGAACCTCCCTGCTTCTCGGTCATCGACATGCCGGCGAGCAGACCGCCCTTCGTGGACGGTTCGCGAAGTGCCGGGTCGTAGGCACGGGAACACAGTCCCGGCTCCCACACCGCCGCCAGTTCCGGAGCGCGTCGCAGCGCGGGGATCGAGGCGTAGGTCATCGACAGCGGACAGCCGTGGCCGGCCTCGACCTGGCTCCACAGGTAGAAGCCGGCTGCCCTGACGAGGTGCGGTGCCGGCCCCGGGTCGTGACCCCACGGTGCGGCGTTGAGCCCGTGCTCGATCGCGCGGGACATCAGCCAGTGCCAGGACGGGTGGAAGTCCACTTCGTCGATGCGGTGGCCGTAGCGATCGTGCGTGCGCAGCGCGGGCGGGTTCGTGTCGGCGAGCCGGCCGTGCTCCCGTGCAGCGGCCGATCCGGCGAGCCGCGCCAGCTCGCCGAGCGCGGGCAGTGCGGACGAGCCACCGTGGCGTGCCATCGCGTCGCCCAGCGCCGGATCGCAGGCGAGCGGGTCGAACCCGTCCAGCGGCGGCGGCTGGTTGGTCACCTCGTGCGTGTGCGCGGTACTTGTCGCGGTCATGTACTGAAAGTAATCTCGCACGGTCCGAGCCGACCAGGCCGGGTGATGCCCTGTGCCGAGACCGACGCTCGCGAAACGAAATCACCCGTCAGTGCGAATAACATCACAGGTGGGTGTCGCCCCCCTGATCCGCGCGGGCAAGGGAGTGCGAAGTTGGTGGCTGGCGGTCGCTTCCGAAGCGTCGGGCTCGCGGTGCTGGCCGTGGGAATCGTGATCGGGCCGGCCGCGGCACTCGCGGGCGGTGGTTTGAGGTCGTCGGACGGCGTGCGCTCCGAGGGCGGGCCGTTGACGGGCGAGGCGGGGCGGCCGGGACAGCCGGACCTGGAGTTGCTGGGCGCATCGGGCGTGCTGCCCACAATGCGCGAGCTGCCGACCGGCGGGGTCGCGGCGGGCGAGCCCGTCGCGGTACCAGCGGGTGCGATCGTCATCCCGCCGGTGGTGCTCGACGCCTACCTGCGCGCCGAGCGCATTCTGACGCTGCGGATACCCGATTGCGGTGTTTCCTGGTCACTGCTGGCCGGCATCGGGCGGGTGGTCTCCGATCACGCGCGTGGTGGCGGCCTCGACGAGCGGGGCACGACCATCGGGCCCATCCTCGGACCGAGCCTGGACGGCAGTCCGGGGAGTGCCGAGCTCTCCGACACCGATGGCGGGCGACTGGACGCGGACAAGACGTGGGATCGCGCCGCCGGACCGATGCAGATCATTCCGGTCGTGTGGCAGCGCGTAGCAGCCGACAGCGACAGTGGAGGCAGTGCCAACCCGCACAACGTGTACGACGCGGCGCTGGCGGCAGGTCGTTACCTGTGCGAGAACGACGCCGATCTGCGCACTCGCGACGGGCAGGCGCAAGCAGCCTTCCGGTACCAGCGTTCGGAGCCGTTCGTGCGGTCGACGATGCGGTGGACCCAGGTCTACGACGCCGCACCGGCACCACCCGGTCCCGACAAGGTACGGGCATTGCCGCCGGCCGAGGCCGTGACGCTGTCCGACGACTCAACCCCGCCACCTCCACGCCTGCCCAGCGGCCCGGTCAGCTCGCCGGTCTCGGACCTGCCCGACGTGTCGGCGCCCCCCGGCAGCACCCCCGCGCGCCCCCAGCCGACCAGGACAACGGAGCCCACCGAGACCAGCGAGCCGCCGAGCGAGACGACCACGACGACCACGACGACCACGACCACGACCACGACCGAGCCGGGCGGGTAGCGCGTCGTATCCCACGGGCGTGGGAGTGGGCATGACACCAAGGCGGCCAGCCGGCGACAGCAATGAACCCTGATGGCGCGGACCGGGAGCCACCCAGGCCCTACGCTGCGCCGATCACACCGACCGGCTTACGGTGATACCGGGGACAGCAATACGGGAGGTGCGAATGTCACGGGTCGCAGCGGTGGATTGCGGCACGAACTCCATCCGGCTGCTCGTCGCCGACGTGACGATCGGCGCGGACGGCAGTCGCACGCTGGGTGACGTGCATCGCGAGATGCGGATCGTCCGGCTGGGGCAGGATGTCGATGCAACGGGCCGGCTCGCACCTGAAGCGATCGAGCGCACCCGCGCCGCGCTGACCGACTACACCGCGATCGCGCAACAGGCCGGTGTCGAGCGGATGCGCATGGTGGCGACATCGGCCACCCGCGACGCGGCCAACCGGGACGACTTCTTCGAGATGGTCCGTGACACGCTGGGCGTCGAAGCCGAGGTGATCACCGGTGACGAGGAGGCGGCGTTGTCGTTCACCGGCGCGGTCGGCGACCTCGATCCCGGCGACGGCCCGTTCGTCGTGGTCGATGTCGGCGGTGGTTCGACCGAGGTCGTGCTGGGGAACTGGGACGGGGTGCGCGCGGACGTGCATGCCTCCCGCTCCGTCGATGTCGGGTGCGTTCGGATCACCGAGCGGTACCTGCGCGACGACCCGCCGGAGGCCGGCAACGTGGCCGAAGCGGAGGCCTTCGCGGCAGGGACGCTGGAGGCGGCGTTCGACGACGTGCCGGTGGGCAAGGCCCGGACGTGGGTCGGGGTGGCGGGCACTGTCACCACGCTGTCGGCGGTCGCCCAGCGGCTAGCCAGCTACGACCCGGAGCGAACACACCTTTCTACGATGACGCTCGACCAGATCCGCTCGACGGCTGCCGCCCTGCTGACGTCGACGCACCAGGAGCGTTCGGACAATCCCGTCATCCACCCCGGCCGGGTCGACGTGATCGCCGGCGGCGCGCTCATCGTCCGGGTGCTCGCCGAGGAGCTGCACGGTCGCGCCGGCATCGACACGCTCGTCGTCAGCGAGCACGACATCCTCGACGGCATCGCCCTTGGCCTCGCCTGACCGGCGCAACCGCGCTCCGTCCCCGTCGCCGACCGCGCTCCGCCCCGCGCCGCCACGCCGCGAAGGGGCCCTTTGCCTCAGCTCGTGGTCAGCGGCGGGAGGAGGCGGAGACGAAGTCGGCGAGATCGCTGGACTGCTGGATCCGCGACGGTTCGTGGATGTACATCATGTGGCCCGCCTCGTAGTACCGGGTCTCGATGTTGGCTCGCAGCTCGTCGGGGATGCGCAGCGCAGCGAGCACGTGCTCGGCGGCGAAGTACGGCGTCGCGCCATCGTGGTAGCCGGAACCGATGTGCACCCGCAGGTGCGGGTTGTTGCGCATCGCGGTCGCCAGCTCACCGGCCACCGAGACGTGCTCGCCCTCGAAGTCTGAATACGACCAGGGGTGCACGCGGTCGGTGAGTATCTCGTAGGGCAGGTCGGAGGAGTACTCGAGCTCCGCGCGCACGTAGTGGTTCAGCGCTGCGGTGTAGGGGCCGGTGATCGCGGCGTGCGCCGGGTCGGCCGAGGGGCGCTCGCCGGCGTCGTCGGCCTCCCACCCGGTGAACCTGCCGTCGAGCCTGCCGACGACCAGCCCTTCGGAACGCCGCAACTCGCGGAAGAACCGCAGGTGCTCGGGGCGAAGCCGCACCTGACGCAGGTACTCCTCGGACAGCCCGGTGAGCCCTGCCAGCCGGGTGACCACAGCGTCGTGCTCCGACGACGGCAGCCGGGTCCCGGCCGCCAGCGCGCGCGGGTACTCGTCGGAGGCGAAGGCCTCCGCCTCGTCCAGTACCGAACGCAGCGATCGGGAGCCGTGACGACCGTGGTAGTGCGCGATCGCGGCATAGCTCGGCAGGAACAGCGAGTAGGGCACGTCGTTGCCCTCGGTGAAGCGGATGGTGCCCATGTCGAGCACCGACGAGATCAGCATCAGGCCGTTGAGGTACATGCCGTGGCGGCGTTGCAGGTGTTGCGAGAGCGCGGCCGCGCGCAGCGTCCCGTACGACTCCCCGGCCAGGAACTTCGGCGACAGCCACCGCTGGTTGCGCGAGGTCCACAGCCGGATGACCTCGGCGATGGACTCCAGATCCTTGGTGTAGCTGTGATAGTCGGCGGGCTTGCCGCCCGTCACCGCCCGGGAGTACCCGGTCGACACCGGGTCGATGAACACCAGATCGGAGTGCGCCAGCAGGGTCTGCGCGTTGTCGGCCAGGCCGTAGGGTGGCGGCTGCAGCGAACCCGCGTCGCCCATCGCCACCCGCCGCGGGCCCAACAGCCCCAGGTGCAGCCATACGCTCGACGAGCCGGGGCCGCCGTTGAACGCGAACGTCACCGCGCGGGTCGTGGGATCGGCCCCATCGAGGGTGTAGGCGACCACGAACATCTCGGCCTTGGCCTGGTGCCCCTCGAAGGCGCCGTCGGAGATGCTCTCCTCGCGCAGCACCATCCGGCCCGCCGTCGCGGTGTAGCCGAGCTTGCGGCGCTTGATGGTCAGGCTGTGCCGGGTCGTGACGAGATCGTCGGTGGGTTCGTCGGCCTCGTCCGCCGTCTCGGCTGTCTTCTCCTCGGCCGCCTTCTCGTCCTCGCCTGCCATGGGCGCGACCCTAACCCGCCCCCGGTCCGACGCGTACCACCGATATCGTGGCGAGGTGACGCGCCCCGCCCCCGACCTGTCCACACTGGACGATCGGGTGGCCGGATGCCGAGCGTGCCCCCGGCTGGTGGCCTGGCGCGAGCAGGTGGCGGTCGACAAGCGCGCTGCCTACCGCGACCAGCAGTACTGGGCGCGCCCGGTGCCCGGTTTCGGCCCGGCGGACGCCGCGCTGGCCATCGTGGGTCTGGCTCCGGCGGCGCACGGCGCCAACCGGACCGGCCGGATGTTCACCGGCGACCGCTCCGGTGACGTGCTCTATGCCGCGCTGCACGCCGTCGGGCTCGCCAACCAGCCCACCAGCACCCACCGCGGCGACGGGCTCGTGTTGCACGCCACCAGGATCACCGCGCCGGTGCGCTGCGCACCACCGGCCAACAAGCCCACCCCGACCGAGCGCGACACCTGCCGGCCGTGGCTGGTCCGCGAGCTGGAACTGCTGGCGCCGACGCTGCGCGCCGTGGTGGTGCTCGGCGGGTTCGGCTGGCAGGCGCTGCTGCCGGCGCTGTCGGCCGCCGGCCACCCGATTCCCACGCCGCGGCCGCGATTCGGTCACGGCTTCCACGTCGAGCTCGACGGGCTGCACCTGCTCGGCTGCTACCACGTCAGCCAGCAGAACACGTTCACCGGAAAGCTCACGCCCGCGATGCTCACCGATGTGCTGCGCCGCGGCGCCCAGCTCGCCGGCATCGGTCAGTGAGCGACCAGCGTCACCATCTCCAATCGCGCATAGTCGGCCGTCCGAGTGGGAACATGCAGGTATGGCTGTGACGAAGTCCGAACCCACCGAGATCCTCGTCGTCGGCGGTGGCTACGTGGGGATGTACACGGCGCTGCGGTTGCAGTCCAAGCTGCCGCGCGGTGAGGCGACGATCACTGTGGTCGATCCGCAGCCGCACATGACCTACCAGCCGTTCCTGCCCGAGGCCGCGGCCGGTTCGGTCGAACCGCGGCACGTGGTGGTGCCGCTGCGCAAGGTGCTGCGGGGCTGCCGCGTGCTGAACGGACGGGTGGTGCGCGTCGAGCACGCGCAGCACGCGGCCACCGTCGAGACCGGTGACGGGCGCACCGAGGTGCTGTCCTATGACCTGCTGGTGATGGCGCCCGGCTCGATCGCACGCACGCTGCCCATTCCCGGGCTGGCCGAGCAGGGCATCTCTTTCAAGACCATCGGCGAGGCGATCTACCTGCGCAACCACGTGCTGTCGCGGCTCGACGTCGCGGAGGCCACGCTCGACCCCGCGGCACGGCGAAAGCTGCTGACGTTCATGGTGATCGGTGGCGGCTACGCTGGTATCGAGGCGCTTGCCGAGCTCGAGGACATGGCCCGCTACGCCTGCCGCTACTACGACAGCATCGCGCCGCAGGACATGCGGTGGGCGCTGGTCGAGGCCAGCGGTCGGATCATGCCCGAGGTCAGCCCCGCGATGGGTGCCTACACCGTCGAACGGCTCACCGAGCGCGGCATCGAGGTCTTCCTCGACACCCGGGTCACCACGATGGAGGGCGGCACCGTGGTGCTCGACGACGGCACCGAGTTCGAGACCGACACCATCGTCTGGACGGCCGGGGTGAAGGCCAACCCGGTGCTGCGTCAGACCGACCTGCCGCTCGACGGCAAGAGCCGGGTTCCCTGCGAGGCGACGCTGCAGGTCGTCGACTCGCCCGAGGTGTTCTCGGCCGGTGACTGCGCCGCCGTGCCGGACCTGACCAGTGACGACTCGGACGCGACCACCGCCCCGTCGGCCCAGCACGCCGTCCGGCAGGCCGGGGTCCTCGCCGACAACGTGCTGGCGTACCTGCACGGCCGGCCGCTGCGCCCGTACAAGCACGCCTACGCCGGATCGGTGGCGAGCCTGGGCCTCTACCGCGGTGCCGCCGAGATCTACGGCATCAAGCTCAAGGGCCTGCCCGCCTGGTTGATGCACCGCACCTACCACATCAGCCGGATGCCGACCTTCAACCGCAAGGTGCGCATCCTCGCGGACTGGACGGGCGCGCTGCTGTTCCGCCGCGAGGTGGTGGCGCTCGGGCAGATCAACGACCCGAAGGCCGAGTTCGCTCGCGCGACGTCGAGCTGATCAGTCGGGGGTGGCTACGCTGCCGGTGCGCCCCCGTAGCCCAACCGGCAGAGGCAGGTCCCTTAAAAGGATCCCAGTGTGGGTTCGAGTCCCACCGGGGGCACTCCTGCCTGACCACCCAGAACCGGCCCTTGACCTGCACAAACACGGTCATATGCCGATCTTGTGATGTCCGGTGGTGTCCGGCGATGTCCGGTGCTCGTCGGATAGCTGTGCCCAATACGTGCCTAAGTTTCGGTGGAGCGAGGGCCAGCACACCCAACCCCTTCTCGGTCTGCGTCGGCGCTCTGCCTCCGGCAGCCGCGCCCGCAGCGGCTGTCGAGCGCCCCTGACGTGTTCTGGGCCGTCTCGGCCGAGGACGGCTGGCTGCCTCTCCGCGCGGCGTTACGATGTCGGTCTGGTTGGATGGTGCCGACAGAACACCAGGAGGAAAATATGACCCGCAGCTGCTTCAGCCTAGACATGGACACCTATGACCAGACGAGAGAAGCGATCCGAAACGATCCTCAGCTCGGGCAAGGAGCCTTTACGGCAGTCACTGAGTGGGTAGATGGAGCGCGGGCCCGGACCACCGCGCGCTCCTTCACGATCGAAACCGACGAGCCCGCACCTCTAGGCGGGACCGACAAGGCCGTCGATCCCATGGAACTCCTGTTGGCGGCGGTGGGCACCTGCTTGCAGATCGGCTGGGTCACACACGCCAACAAGAGAGGCATCGACTTCCGGTCGCTCCGCATCGAGACAAAAGGCGAATACGACCTCCAGGGATATCTCGCTCTCGACCCCAGTCTTCCGCCCGGCTTTACGAACATCTCGTACACAGTCGAGGTCGACACTGACGCGGATCCCGCCGTCCTAGACGAGATCCGCGCTGCTGCCGAGGACGGCTCCCCCGTCACGCAGAACGTCGTGAAGGGCACCCCTATCCAGTCAGCAGTCAGGAAGGTTTGAATAGACTTACGCTTCAAGGCCTCATCCCCGCCGGTTAACGTCGGTCGGACCGGCGGGGATGTCTACGCGCCATTCCTGTACAGCGCACGACCCGCTCGTGTTTTACATGCCTCGCAGGGTCGCGTCGATCCGCTTGCGGGCCATCTCCTCCTGGCCCGCAAGGCATCTGGCGTAGACCTGATCCCGAGCCCGGGCGGCACGGGGTCTCGACCACCGGGTGCGCCTCAGCTCGGGGACCCGGCTGCCGCGGGTGCGCACCCCGGCGAGGTCCTGCCGGTCGCGGGCGGCGTTGCAGCCTTCCGCACCCAGGCGACCCGGCACTGGTACAAGGCGCTGCGGCGCCGCAGCCAGCGCACGCGGATCAACTGGGACCGGATGAACCGCCTCGCAACCCGATGGCTACCACCCGCCCGCGTGAAGCATCCCTTC
>WHTH01000039.1 GCA_009377865.1 Pseudonocardiaceae bacterium
AAGGGTTGATCGACTTCGCCACCGTGCAGTCCTACCTGGACACCGCCACCAAATGGGGACTCGACAAACTCGACGCCCTCCACCAGCTGTTCACCACCGGAGCCTGGCTACCCCCAGCGCTTACACCAGCTGATTAGCTACGCTCGAACGACTCGCCGACCAGCCAGAGCCCGATGCGGTAGCAGCGGGTCGACAACCCCGCCAGCATGGGGCCCAGCGCCATCCGCCCAGCACCTCGGTGTCGGAGGACAGCTCATAGGCTGGCCGCAACATCAACTTGCACGACCGGTGGGGACAACCTCATGTGCTGGTCACTCCACGAGTTAAGGCTGCGATCCGAAGCGCAAGAGGGGGACGTTGTAGAGGTCAGGGTCGGCGAAGCGGCACATGCGCGGTGAGGTCACCTCGACGAGCAGCATCTCGGTGAGGAACTGCACCCGCGCAGACAGCAGGTGGCTAGCATGCGCGGTCGCGGAGTGTTCCTTCAGGCCGACAGCGACGTGCACATGCGGCAGGACGGTCTCGGTGGCGTCATCGTAGGCCAGCGTGCCACAGCCGAGCGCTTCGGCGTTGGTGAGGTGGACGCAGGACCATACGGGCGCGGCGGAGTCGGCCAGCTTCTCGCAGGTGCCCACCAGCTCGGCCTCGGCGAACCCGGCCAGGAACATCGGGATGTAGCCCTGGCGTACGTCGTTGTCGCGGCAGAATTGGTCGAGGGCGGTGAAGAAATCGTCGCCGTGGTCAAAAGCCAGGCCGAAGGTCCGGCCGGTGATCAGTTCATGGCTGCGCACAGGACGCAGCGTGTCACAGCACGGGGAGGCTGGTGGCAGTCTGGTACGCAGCGGTGATCTCGTCGGGTGTGGCCTGACGAGCCAGGAGCAGGTGCAGCAGGACGCGCGCCTTGTAGGGGTCCAGCCAGCTGCCGTTGATCAGACCTCGGTCTTGTAGGTCCTGTTCGGAGCCACTGAAACCGTAGGTGTGCCGCAGCACGGGACCAGCACCGGCGCGGGAGGTGAGGATCACGGGGATGCGTCGAGCGTGGTCTTCGAGTAGCGGCACGAGCGTGGAGGGGACGTGACCGGCTCCGAAGGCCGCGACCACGAGGCCGTCGAGATGCTCACCGAGGCAACGCAGCAGCTCTCCGCCGTCGCCGAGGCAGATCGGGACAAGCGCGACACGCGGCTGCCGTCGAGGCCTGTCGCTGGGCAGGGTGGGGCGGACGCCGGGTCGGGTATGGAACCGCGGCTGACCTTCGACCACGCAGCCCAGCGGGCCAGTGTTGGGCGAGGTGAACGCTGCGGTGCTGGTGCTGTGGGTCTTGCGCACGTGGCGGGCGGCGTGGATCTCGTCGTTCATCACCACGAGGCATCCCATGCCACGCGCATCGGAGTTGGCGGCGACGTGCACTGCGGCGAGGAGGTTCGCTGGGCCGTCGGCGCCGGCCATGGCCGGGTTGCGCATCGCGCCGGTGACCACGATCGGCAATGTGAGGTCGGTTGCCAGGTCAAGGTAGTAGGCGGTCTCTTCGATGGTGTCGGTACCTTGGGTGATCACGAAGCCAGAGTGGCCGGTCGCGGCATCTTCGGTGATGACACAAGCCAGCTCGTTGAGATCATCGAAGCCGAGGGAGGCGCCAGGCAAACTACGAAGGCTGCGGGCGGCCAGTGCGATACCGCTGTCTTGAAGACCTGGCACGGCGGCAAGCAGGGCATCGGCATCGAGCGCAGGAACCACACCGTGGTTGCTGGTGGACCTCGGGGTCATGGCGATCGTGCCACCGAGGGAGATCACCGAGACATGGGATGTCGATTCTGTACCTGTCACGCTAGGGGTCCTCGGGTCGGTCAGGGCTTGTCACGCCGGGTCGGCCAACTGCGCAAGGTACCGGCATGCGACGTCGACGCCCTCGGTGGACAGTAGGCGGCTGCGGGGCCGTGCGAAACCCGCGCAGGTGTGCGGGGAGAGTTCTCGGCAGCGGCGGGTAACCCAGATCCAGTCGAGGCCGAGGTAGCCGGCCAGCGCGGTGAGGCGTTCGACGGGGCTGGGCGCGTCGCGGATCTGATGCACCGCCGCCTGCCTGGTCCCGAACGCAGCAAGTGCTGAGCGGGACGCGGTGCTGTCGACGTGCCAGCGCCCCTCGGTGCGGACCCACGTAGCGATGACCGCACGCGTGCCGGGCGCGAGCACGAAACCGTCCACCGTGGACAGCTGCGGATCGGTGCACACCTGGGTTCGGATCCCGAGGGACTCCATCAGCGCGGCGGCAAGCAGCACCAGCACACGTTCCGCGGGAGGCGATGTGTACACGGTCTCCTCGGGGATGCAGAAGTCGCGGACGACGGGATCGCCCCTCGAACCGAACCGATGGCTGGTCACGCGCAGGTAGTCCAGCTTGTGGCGGAAGAACAGCCACGAGGAAGCCTCCTCACCGCGCTGCTCGCGGGTCCAGAACACTGGCCGCGTGGTGAAGGTCTCGGTCGCCCGCACGATGTACCGGGCACAGGAATCCGAGCCGAGCCACCCGTAGGAGGTGGCGCTCAGCTCGGTCACGAGCTCCGGCGGGATCGAGATATCCGCTGACGGAAGCTGGGTACGCAGCAGCCGCCGGCACTCGGTGAGCTCGGTGTCGTCGGCCAGCAGTGCGTCATCGAGATTGGCCAGCGCCCACAGGATGCCCAGCGTCAGCGCATCCATTGCGAAGGCGCCGGGCACGATGACCGAGCCGCTTTGTAGCTGTCTGCGCGCCGTCCGGCGATCCATCGCGAGATAGGTCGGCGCCTCGTCCGCCTCCGGCAACGGTGTCACGATGACCGAGCGCAGCCCCGAGCAGGGGGTGCGGCCGAGAGCGCCGATGTCATCTGCACCGAGAACGACCAGGTGCCCGTCTGTCCACGTCGATGAGATCGGCTGCGCCCGCAGCGCCGCGCCGAACGTACGGCCTCCGGGCAGCGCGAGGTCCCACTCCTGCGTCCCGCCGCGTCTCGCGACCGCGACCGTCACGCCGGGCAGCGCGCGCGTGGCGAGCACAGGGTGCGCGACATCGTCGGCGACCGGGACTGCGGGCAGTCGGTGGACGAGCGGGCGACACCAGGCCTGCGAGGACACCTCCGGTTTCCAGTGCGCCATCGCACGCGGCTGCCAGCTCGGCGGTCGGCTTCTTCGCGCCGTTCTCGACTTTCGAGACGTAGCCCGGGTCGTAGTGCACCTGCCGCGCCAATCCGCGCAGCGACAGATCGGCGGCGCCGCGCAAGCGGCGCAGCTCCTGGCCGAAGTTCGGCTGCACCATGCGTTCCCTCCCGGCGATCACGGGTGTTGCCCTGTTGACCGTGCCAGCTGGCCAACAGGGCAACACTGGATCACGACCAGCGTAGCGCCGACGCTACCGAGCATGAACGTGACACAGGCGGCGAGCGCTGCGTCGATGTCGCATGCATGCACCATCCCACTGACCTGCGTGCGGGACGGTCGTTGCCACCTGGTCAGCGATGAGCAGATGGCAGCCGGCCGGGACGCTCGCATCGGGCGCTACCTGGCGCTGTGTGGCCACACCGTGACGGCCACGTCGATGGTCGACCCCGAGGGTCGTTCGTGTGCCGAGTGCACGAGGCAGGCCGCGCCGCCGAGCAGGCGCGACCCCGCACACCGGCGGAACGGCCGCCGCCACCACCGACCCGGGCCGCTACGACGGATGCTCACATGGGCGCCCGTCCGCATGACCCCGGCCGTGCCGCTCTCGCGTCGCCCCGCGCGAGTCACCGGACGGAACGGTCGGGCACTGACTGCGGCGGGACCGGAGCCGACCCCGACCTCCTCCGGTCCCGCCGCATCCCAACCCACGTTGGCCGTGTCGTGATCACCGCAGCGGACACGATCCGCGCCTACCTCGAACTCGCCCAGATCTATGAGTTCCGCGACGCCGGATGGCACTTCCTGCCCATCCCCGACGACAACGGACAGTTGGGCGGCTTCGTCGGAGCCCGCCACTGGCCCGGCCACACCGACGCACTGTGGATCTACGACCGCACCGACACCCTGGCCGTGCGGCTGCTCGCCGACGCCCCCGGCGCCCGAGGCGGCCTCGTCTGGCAACGCAGCGGCGCGCTGGCCGACACCGCCGCCGCAATACTCGAACTGCCCGCCCCCGGCCAGCCCGGCGCACCGACCCTGATCCAGGCACGGTCGCTGCTCAACGAATCGATGCCAACCCAACGCCGGTCGTGAGTGGCAATGCGAGTTCGGGCTCGCATCGCCACTCATGAGGCGCGAAGCGCCAGCTCCTGGTCGAGTGCGTCGAGGAACTCCTCGGTGGACAGGAACGGGGTGTCGGCGCCGACGAGCAGGGCCAGGTCCTTGGTCATCTTGCCGCTCTCGACGGTGTCGATGCAGACCCGCTCGAGGGTGTGGGCGAACTCGGTGACCGCGGGTGTCGAGTCGAGTTCGCCGCGGTGGGCCAGCCCGCGGGTCCAGGCGAAGATCGACGCGATCGGGTTGGTCGAGGTGGCCTTGCCGGCCTGGTGCTGGCGGAAGTGGCGGGTGACGGTGCCGTGGGCCGCCTCGGCCTCGACGGTGCCGCCGTCCGGGCTCATCAGCACCGAGGTCATCAGCCCGAGCGAGCCGAAGCCCTGCGCAATCGTGTCGGACTGCACGTCGCCGTCGTAGTTCTTGCAGGCCCAGACGTAGCCGCCCTCCCATTTCAGCGCGGCGGCGACCATGTCGTCGATCAGCCGGTGCTCGTAGCTCAGGCCCTGCTCCTCGAACGCCGCCTTGAACTCCTGCTCGTAGATCTCGGCGAACACGTCCTTGAACATGCCGTCGTAGGCCTTGAGGATCGTGTTCTTCGTCGACATGTAGACCGGGTACTCGCGGGCCAGCCCGTAGCGCAACGAGGCGCGGGCGAAATCCTCGATGGACTTGCGGAAGTTGTACATCCCGAGCGCGACGCCGCCGCCCTCCGGGAACTGCGCCACCTCGAACTCGAGCGGCTCGCCACCGTCGGCCGGGGTGTAGGTCATGGTCAGGGCGCCGGGGCCGGGAACCTTGAAGTCGGTGGCGCTGTAGTGATCGCCGTGGGCGTGGCGGCCGACGATGATCGGCTTGGTCCAGCTCGGTACGTAGCGCGGGATGTTCGAGCAGATGATCGGCTCGCGGAAGATCACGCCGCCGAGGATGTTGCGGATCGTCCCGTTGGGCGAGCGCCACATCTGCTTCAGGCCGAACTCCTCGACCCGCACCTCGTCCGGCGTGATGGTGGCGCACTTGACCCCAACACCGTGCTTGGCGATCGCATGGGCCGCGTCGACGGTGATCTGGTCATCGGTGGCGTCGCGACTGTCGATGGCGAGGTCGTAGTACTCGAGGTCGATGTCGAGGTACGGGTGGATCAGCTTGTCCTTGATGAAACGCCAGATGATCCGCGTCATCTCGTCGCCGTCGACCTCGACGACGGTTCCCTCGACCTTGATCTTGCCCATGGAGTGAGGCGCTCCCTTCACGGCCTTGACAGACCTCCGTGCTGCACGAGCGGGTCGCAGCGGAGCCGACGGTTGGCGGCCCTCAGCGGTACGAGCGTACTGCTGGCGGGCCAACCGTCGCCCGGGCGCCGTCACGGCCAATCCGGGCTGCTCCCGGCGCCATCGCGCCGCCGGCAAGCTCCTCGCTCGACCAGTTGCTCGGATCTGGGCACACAGGTCGCTCGATATTGGGATTCAATGTGGCTCGAATCTGGGTATATTCGAGCCACGAACATGGGTATTCTCAACTCGTGACAGCCTCTCTGACCGGCAAGGCCGACCGCAGACTCTCGCGCGTTCTCCAAGATCGTATGCGAGATGAGCCCGTCGTCGTCCTGCACGGACCGCGCTCGGTGGGCAAGAGCACGTTGCTTCGAGACCTCGCCGAGGACCTGACCGCGACGGTCATCGACCTCGATGAGCTCGTTGTGCGCGACGCTGTCGACGCTGATCCCGCGCTGTACGCCGCAGCTCCCGAGCCGGTGCTCATCGATGAGTTCCAGCACGTCCCCGCACTGCTCGACGCGATCAAAGCAGAGCTCAATCGCGACTTACGTCCAGGACGCTACGTGCTGACGGGTTCGACGAGCTACACCACGCTGCCGCGAGCAGGTCAGACACTGACCGGCCGCGTGCACGTGCTGCCGGTGTGGCCGCTCAGCCAGGGTGAGATCGCCGGTCGCACCGAGACGTTCCTCGATCAGCTCCTGTGCCGGCCGCAGCAGCTCGTCACGGCGACCCGATCGGATACCAGTCGCGAGGCTTACGCGCAGCGGGTGCTAGCTGGCGGGATGCCGCTCGCACTGGCTCGCCCCCCGGACAGCGTCGGACACGCTGGTTCTCCGATTACGTTCGACTCGTCATCGACCGTGACGTCCTGGACATCCGGCGGGTTCGCCAACGCGAGGTGCTGCCACTGATGCTGCGGCGACTCGCTGCTCAAACGGCGAGCGTGCTCAACGTAAGCGAGCTGTCTCGCCGCATAGGACTGGAGCGAACCGTCGTCGAGGACTACCTCCTGCTGCTGGAGGCGGTCTTCGCCGTGCACCGGTTGCCAGCGTGGGGACGCACCCTCAGCGCCCGGGCAGCACGCTCACCCAAGGTGCATCTCATCGACTCCGGTCTTGCCGCCGCGCTGTCGGGGATTACCGAGGACAGAGTGGCCTCCCGCGATCCAGCGGCGCTCTCCGAATTCGGGCACCTGCTCGAGACGTTCGTCGTAGAAGAATTGCTCAAGCAAGCGAGCTGGCTGGACGAGCCCTTGCGGGTCAGCCATTACCGCACCCACGACGGCATCGAGGTGGACGCGATCATCGAAGGCGCAGATACGCGGGTGGCTGCGATCGAGGTGAAGGCGGCCAGCCAGGTCCGTCCAGCCGATCTGCGCGGCCTGCGCCAATTGCGTGACCGGTTGGGCGACGCGTTCATCGGTGGGATGGTGCTGTACCTCGGCCCAGTCGCCTACACGGCGGAAGACCGCATCCATGTCTGCCAGCTCGACCGCCTGTGGCTCGCGTGAGCTCGATTCCAAAGACCTGTTGACCCGATGCCGTGGCTAGACCGCCGGTGCCGGATCTGGTGTGCGGCTACCGCGCCCGGCTCCGCTGCGCCAGATAGACGGTGTCCGGCGCACCGCGGGGGACGTCGACGGTCAGCATGGTCACCTCCTCGAAGTGGACGCGCAGCCGAGCCTCGAACGGTGCGCTGGGCGCGGCCGACCACACCGCGAGCACCCCGCCCGGCGCCATCCGGCTCGCCAGCAGCACCAGCCCGGTCCCGCTGTAGAGCTCGGCGTTGGACGGGGTGACGGTCCAGTCCGGCCCGTTGTCGATGTCGAGGCACAGCACGTCGAAGGTCGGCGCGCCATCGGCCAGCCAGCCGCCGAGCTCGGCGACGACGAGCCGGGTGCGCCGGTCGTCGAGGCGCGTGGAGCCATCGAGATAGCTGCGGTTCCAGCGCACGACCGCGGGTTCGCGCTCCACGACGGTCACTTCGCCGACCCGTGGATCCGACAGCGCCTCGTCGAGCGAGAAACCCACGCCGAGTCCCCCGACGAGCACCCGCGGCCGCTGCGCATCGATGCGCTCGAGCGCCGCTGCCACCAGCAGCCGCTCGGAGCGCCCGTCCCGGGTGTCCATCAGGAACACCCCGTTGGCGATCACCTCGAAGTGCTCGCCGTCACGGCGCAGCACCAGCTCACCGCGCGGCGTCGGCAGCCGCTCGACCACCTCCGGCACCCGTCCACGGTAGGCGCAGCTGCGAGCACCGTCACAGCTGCTGCACGTCGGCCTGCTTGGCGCGGACCGCCTCGGCGGCCTCGGCAAGCGCCGCCAGCTCATCGGCGGTGAGGTCGGTCTCGACGACCTTGCGCACCCCGGCGGCGCCGAGCTCCGCGGTGACACCCAGGTAGACACCCGAGATGCCGTACTCGCCGTCCACCCAGGCACAGACCGGCAGCACGTCGCCGGAGTCCTGCGCGACCGCGCGGGCCATCCGGGCAGCGGCGGCAGACGGCGCGTAGTAGGCCGACCCGCTCTTGAGCAGCGCGACGACCTCCGCGCCGCCGTTGCGGGTGCGGTCGACCAGTTCGTCGATCTTCGCCTGGTCCATCACGTCGGCCAGCGGCTTGCCGTCGACGGTGCAGGCGCTGGGCACCGGGACCATGGTGTCGCCGTGCGAGCCCAGGGTCAGCGTGCGCACCGAGCCCACCGGGACGTCGAGCTGCTCGGCGACGAAGTTGGTGAAGCGCGCGGTGTCGAGCATCCCGGCCTGCCCCAGCACCCGGTGGCGGGGGAATCCGGTCGCGATCTGAGTCAACGCTGTCATCTCGTCCAGCGGGTTGGACACCACGATCACCACGGTGTCGGGAGCGTGGCGCGCCACGTTCTCGGAGACCTGCCGGACGATCCCCGCGTTGGTCTCGATGAGGTCCATCCGGCTCATGCCAGGCTTGCGGGGCAGCCCCGCGGTGATGATGACGATGTCCGCACCCGCGATGGCGTCGTAGCCCGACCCGTCCTGACCGGTGGTCTGCCCGACGACCCTGGTCTCGAACCCCTCGACCGGACGCGACTGGTTCATGTCCAGCGCCAAGCCCTCTGGCTTGCCCTCGATGATGTCGGTGAGCACGACGGTGTCGAAGATGTCGTACTCGGCGAGCCGCTGGGCGGTGGTGGAGCCGTAGAAGCCGGCGCCGATGACGGCGACCCTTCCGGAACGTGCCATGCGTGAACATCCTCCAGATCAGCGGTCATCATCCCCCGGCCATCGGGCCGCCGACGATGGTCAGCGCCACGGCGAGCGTCAGCATCCCGAAACCGCCGTAGAGCAGCACGTCGAGACCGCGGCTGCGGATCGCCAGCAGGCCGGCATGGTCGGCCGGGAGCAGTCCACGCAGGCCGGCGGCGAGCAGCAACGCCCCCGCGATGATGGCCGTGCCATCCCGCCAGTGGTACAGCAGGATCCGCACCAGGCCGAGCGCCACCGCTGCCAGCACCACGGCGAACGCCGCGTGCTGGCGCCACCCTGTCGCCGTGATCATCCCGCCGCACGCTCCGCCATGTCCACAACGTTGGCCAGCAGCATCGCGCGGGTCATGGGACCCACGCCGCCGGGCATCGGTGCCAGGAACCCGGCCACCCCGCCCACGCCGGGGTCGACGTCGCCGACCAGCCCGGCATCGCTCCGGGTGATGCCGATGTCGAGCACCGCCGCGCCGGGCTTGATCATTTCCGCGGTGATGAGACCGGGCCGGCCCGCCGCGGCGACCACGATGTCGGCGCGGGCGACCTCGGCGGCGAGGTCCTTGGTGCCGGTGTGGCACAGCGTCACGGTGGCGTTCTCGCTTCGCCGGGTCAGCAGCAGTCCCAGCGGCCTGCCGACTGTGACACCACGGCCGATCACCGTGACGTTCGCGCCCGACAGCGGCACGTCGAAGCGGCGCAGCAGCTCCACGATCCCGCGCGGGGTGCACGGCAGCGCGCCGGGCTCGTTGAGCACCAGCCGCCCGAGGTTGACCGGGTGCAACCCGTCGGCATCCTTGTCCGGGTCGATCCGCTCGAGCACGGCGCCGGTGTCGAGTCCGGCGGGCAGCGGCAGCTGCACGATGTAGCCGGTGCAGGCCGGGTCGGCATTGAGCCGGTCGATCACCTCGAGCAGCTCGGCCTGGGTGGTCTCGACCGGCAGGTCGTGACGCAGCGACGCGATGCCGACCTTCGCGCAGTCACTGTGCTTGCCCCGCACGTAGGCGTGCGAGCCGGGATCGTCGCCGACGATGACGGTGCCCAGCCCGGGGGTGATGCCGCGCTGGTGCAGCGCGCTCACCCGGCTGCTCAGATCGGCGAGGATCTCGTCTCGGGTGGCCTTGCCGTCCAGGATCGTCGCGCCCACGCCGACCATCCTCGCAGCAGGACCACGCCACCGGCGCTCGGGCCTGGCTAGAGCCGGCGGGAGGGCAGCGCGGCCACGGCCATGGCCACCAGCGTCAACGCGGTACCCGCGACGGCGGTTGCGGTGAGCTGCTCGCCGGTGACCGGCACGAACACGTCGAGCAGCAGTGCACCGACCAGCTGCCCGGCGATCGTGCCGAGGCCGAGCAGCAGCACACCGGTCAGCCGTACCACGGTGACCGCGGTGGCGATGAACACGATCCCCAGCGGCCCGCCGAGGTAGAGCACCGGGTTGCTGGGCAGCGGCCCGGGAAGCCCGCGCACCGCCACCTCGACCGCCGCCACCACCAGCAGCAGCGCGATGCCCACGGTGAAGTTGACCAGTGTCGCCGCCAGCGGATTGCCGGCAACCGTGTTGACCCGGCCGTTGACGGCCTGTTGCCAGGCGACGGTGATGCCCGCCAGCACGGGGATCACCGCGATCCACAGCGCCGCGGGGGTACCGAGCCGGTCGGACACGGCGAGCACCACCGCCGCGATCGTCAGCACCGCCCCGGCGATCCGGGTGACGGTGACGGGCTGGGCCGCTCCCGGCCCCAGCCCGGCCCGGTCGACCACAAGGCTGGAGGTGGCCTGCCCGGCCACGACCGCGACGGTGAACACCGCCACCCCGATCACGCCGACGGTCAGCCCCTGGGTGATCACCAGAAACGCCCCGCACAGGCCACCGAGCAGCTGCCACCACGGCAACCGCCCGGACCGCACCCCCCGCGCGGTGCGCGCCAGACCTGCCCGCACCGCGGGCACGGTGGCGGCGAGCGCGAGCAGCACGAGCTCCCCGCCGGCGAAGGAGAGCAGCGCGGCGACCACCCCGTCGTCGATACGCCCGCCGAGCTCACCGTTGATGCGTGCCTGAGCAGCCAGCGCCGTCCCGACGGCGACGGCGGCCAGCAGGCCGGCCGCCGTGGGGATGTGCGGGCCCGGCGACCCCGCTGCTGTCGAGCTCACGAACCCAGCAGGGTAGGAGAGCCGACGTCCTCACCCGTGCTGTCCGTCACGATGTCCACACTCAGCGGGGCTTGGTGATGACGTGCCGTCCCAGGAAGTTCACCTGATCGGTCACGACCTGCTCGAACGTGTCACCGAGGTAGAGCTCGAAGTGTCCGCCCGGGTAGCGGCGCAGCTCACCACGAGGGGCACGCCGCGCGGCGCGGACGGCGGGTCCGGGCGGCGTGGTGCGGTCGGCGTCGGCAACGCAGACCAGCAGCGGCATCCCGAGCCGTTCGGTGACCCTGCCCGGCCGGTAGGTCGGCAGCACGAGCATCAGGCGCGCGGCGAACTCGTTGCGCCACAACGAGTTCGGCGCGAGGATCGCGCGTACCCCCGGTTCGGCCTCGGGGTCGGTCATCGCGGCGACGTCACCCCTGCTCCCGACGGCGGGCAGCAGCTGCGGTGGCCGCCGCAGCACGGCGCCGGCGGCGTCGCGGATCCCGGCAGCGGCGAGCCGCAGCGCCGTGACCGGCGGGGCCTGGGCGGCGGAGGACAGCCCGTCGACGAACGGCACCTGCGAGATCACCGCCGCGATCCTCGAGTCGGTCGCGGCGACCGCGAGGACGTGACCGCCGGAGAACGACGTGCCCCAGAGCACGATGCGACTGGGGTCGATCCCGTCGAGCGAGCGCGCGTGCCCGATCGCGGCGCGATAGTCGGCCTGCTGGCAACGGATGTCGAGCAGCTGGCGCGGCTGGCCGCCGCTGGCCCCGAAGTGGCGGTAGTCGAAGAGCAGCACGGCACATCCGGCCGCGGTGAACCGCTCGGCATAGGCCGGCAGCACGTCGTCGCGGGTTGCGGCGAACCCGTGCGCCATCACGACGCACGGCACGTCGCCGACCGCGTCGGGCGGGCGGTAGAGGTAGGCCGCGCAGTCCACCCCGCCGGAGCGGAAGGCCACCTCGCTGCGCTGCGTCATCTCGTGCTCCCTCTGCTGGGTGTGATCGGAAAGCCTAGCCGCGATCGAAGTGGCGGTCACCGGAAGTCCCGGGAGGCCGATGCCACTCGCATGTCGAGCGGCTCGGCACGCTCGGCCATGACGTTGACCACGCCCTCGGCGTTCTGCAGCCGGCCGCGGACCAGCAGCGCCGGGCAGGACCGGACCACCCGGCGGTAGCGGGTCCAGAACCCGGGTGAGCAGATCACGTTGGCCATGCCGGTCTCGTCCTCGAGGTTGAGGAAGGTGACACCGGCCGCGGTGGCGGGACGTTGCCGGTGGGTCACCGCCCCGCCGACCAGCACCCGGTTGCCGTCCTCGATCGTGTGCAGCCCGGCGGCAGGCACCGCGCCCAGCGCGTCGAGGTGCTCCCGGAGGAACTGTGTGGGGAAGCTGTCTGGCGACATCCCGGTGGCCCACACGTCGGCAGCGGCCAGCTCGAGCTCGCTCATCCCGGGCAGTACGGGAGCGGCGACGCCCACCGCAGTGCCGGGCAGCCGGTCGGGCCGCTGCGCCGCGACCGCGCCCGCCGTCCAGAGTGCCTGCCGACGCTGCGGTGCCAGCTCGCCGAACGCGCCTGCGGTGGCCAGCGCCTCGGCCTGCTGTCCGGTCAGGCCCACCCGGTGGGCGACATCGCCGATGCTGCCGTAGGGGCCGTGCGCGTCCCGCTCGGTCACCAGCCGGCCCGCCAGGTCCTCCCCGATCGAGCGCACCGTGGCCAGCCCGATCCGCACCGCCCGCTCCGGTGCCCCCTCGGCTGCCGGTTCCAGGTCCGCGTGCACCTCGCTGGCGTTGATGTCGGGGCCGCGCACCGTCACCCCGTGCCGGCGGGCATCGGCGACCAGCGACTGCGGGGAGTAGAAGCCCATCGGCTGCGCCCGCAGCAGCGCCGCGCAGAACGCTGCCGGGTAGTAGTGCTTGAACCAGGCGCTGTAGTAGACCAGCGAAGCGAAGCTGATCGAGTGACTCTCCGGGAAGCCGAAGTTGGCGAAGGCGAGTAGCTTGTCGAAGATCCGGTCGGCGAGCTCACCGGTGATCTCGTGGCGGGCCGCGCCCGCATAGAAGCGCTCCCGCAGCTGCTCCATCCGTTCGGTGGACCGCTTGGCGCCCATCGCCCGGCGCAGCTCGTCGGCCTCGGCCGCCGTGAAGTCGGCGACGTCGATCGCCAGCTGCATCAGCTGCTCCTGGAACAGCGGCACACCGAGGGTCTTGCGCAGCGCGTCGGCCAGCAGCGGGTGATCGTAGTCCCAGGATCTGGTCCGCTCGTTGCGCCGCTTGATGTAGGGGTGGACCGAGCCGCCCTGAATCGGGCCGGGCCGGATCAGCGCCACCTCGACCACCAGGTCGTAGAAGCAGCGGGGTCTGAGGCGCGGCAGCGTCGCCATCTGGGCGCGGGACTCCACCTGGAACACCCCGACGGAGTCGGCTCGGGAGAGCATCTCGTAGACCGCCGGGTCGGTCGGGTGCAGCTCGGCGAGGTCGACTCGGTGAGCGTGATGGCGCTGCACGAGGCCGATGACGTACTGCAGCGCGGAGAGCATCCCGAGCCCGAGCAGGTCGAACTTCACCAGCCCGACCGCTGCGCAGTCATCCTTGTCCCACTGCACCACCGTGCGGTCGGCCATCCGCGCCCACTCCACGGGCACCACCTCGGCCACCGGGCGCGAGCAGATCACCATGCCACCGGAGTGGATGCCCAGGTGCCGCGGGAACCCCTCCAGCTCACCGGCCAGCGCCCCCACGTGCTCGGGAATGTCGGCGCCCAGGGTGGTCTGGTCGAGCGGTCCCCAGCGGTCGATCTGCTTGCTCCAGGCATCCTGGGTTCCGGGGGCATACCCCAGTGCCTTGGCCACGTCGCGCACCGCGGAGCGGGCCCGGTAGGTGATCACGTTCGCGACCTGGGCCGCCCGGTCACGCCCGTAGCGGCCGTAGACGTACTGGATGACCTCCTCGCGCCGGTCGGACTCGATGTCGAGGTCGATGTCGGGGTAGCCGTCGCGGTCCGGGGCGAGGAAACGCTCGAACAGCAGATCCATCCCGACCGCGTCGACGTTGGTGATGCCCAGCGCGTAGCAGACCGCGGAGTTGGCCGCCGAGCCGCGGCCCTGGCACAGGATACCGTTGCGGCGGCAGAACTCCACGATGTCGGAGACGATGAGGAAGTAGCCGGGGAAATCCTTTGCCTCGATCACGGTGAGCTCGTGGTCGATCTGGTGGTGCGCGCCGGGCCGCTCGTCGTAGCACCCATAACGCTTGACGGTGCCCAGCCAGGTCAGCTCGCGCAACCAGCTGACCTCGGTGTGATCCGCCGGTACGTCGAACAGCGGTAGATCCGGGGCCACCAGGTGCAGCGGGAAGGCGCACTCGCGGCCCAGCGCGGCGGCCCGCTCGACGGCTCCCGGGTAGCGGGCGAACCGTCGCGCCATCTCGGCCCCCGAGCGCAGGTGTCTCGTCCCCGCCGGCGGCAGCCAGCCGTCTATGTCGTCGAGGCTGCGCCGGGCGCGGACCGCGGCCAGCGCGGTCGCCAGCCGGTGCCGTGACGGCGTGGCGTAGTGGGCGGTGCTGGTGGCCACGGTGTCCACGCCGTGCTCTGCCGCGAGTTCGGCGAGGGCATCGTTGCGCTCGGTGTCGTCGGGCAGGCCCTGGTCGGTGAGCTCGACGCGGACGTGCTCGGCGCCGAACAATCGCGTCAGGTCCCGCAGCGCCGCAGCGGCCGCGCCCGGCCCGTCGCGCTCCAGTGCCCGGCGGACCGCGCCCTTGCGGCACCCGGTGAGCACCACCCAGTGCCCGCCCGCGGCGGCTGCCACCTCGTTGCGGTCATAGACCGGCTTGCCCTTCTGGCCACCGCGCAGCTGCGCATCGCTGATCACCCGGGACAGCCGGCGGTAGCCCTCCGGATCGCGTGCCAGCACCAGCAGGTGCTCGCCCGCTGGATCGGTGGTGCCGGCCCGGGCCGCGTCCGGTGTCGCAGCCGGTCCGAGGCCGAGCTCGGCGCCGAAGATCGTGCCGACCCCCAGCTCGCGGGCTGCCTCGGCGAAACGCACCACCCCGTACATGCCGTCGTGGTCGGTGATCGCGATCGCGTCCAGCCCGAGCCGGACGGCCTCCTCGACGAGCTCCTCGGGATGGCTGGCCCCGTCGAGGAAGCTGAAGTTGGTGTGGCAGTGCAACTCGGCGTAAGCGACGTGCTGCCCGGCCGGGGCTGCCAGCGCGGGCGGCTGATAGCGGTCCCGGTGGCGGGTCCAGGCCGGGCTGTCCCCGCCGTCACCGGGGTGCTGCTCATCGCGGCGCCATGGTCCCGAGGGTCGTGACCGCCCGGCCAGCGCCCGCTCCAACTCGGCCCACCGCACCGGCGGGTTGTTCCACCCCATCGCGCGGCCCTTAGAACGGTGGCGGCGGGTCGGTGTCTTGTGGCTGGTGCGGTGGATCTGGCCCTGGCTCGGGCCGGTAGTCGTGGGGTCGGCTGGTGTAGGTGTGCCCCGTCGGGGTGGTCCAGGTGATGGTTGCGTCGGGGTGCTGTTCGACGTGCCAGCCGGGGGCGTGGGTCTTGGCCAGGTGGTCGTGGCGGCAGCCGGCGTAGAGGTTGAATTCGCTGGTGGGGCCGTCGGGGTAGGGGATGGTGTGGTCGAGGTCGGCGGTGGCCGCACGTTGCCGGCAGATCGGTGACCGGCAGTACAGGTCCCGGGCGCGGACATGGTCGGCCAGCCCGGCCGGTGGGGTGTAGGTGGTGCGCCCGTAGTCGAGCAGGGTCCCCGACTTCGGGTCGGTCAGCAGCCGCCGCCAGGTGCCGCCAGCGGCGATCTCGCGTGCCAGCGCGGCGGGGATGGGTCCGTGACCGACCAGCTCGCCGGGTGTCTCATCCAGACCCATCAGCATGGTGATCGGCACGATCACGTGCACCAGCGGCTTACCGGCTCCCGGCCCGGCGCCGCAGCGATGCCCGCCGGAGCCCCGGTTGTCGCCGCCGGCTGGGTTCCCGTCGTCGTCGGCCAGGTCACTGTCGTCGCCGGTGGGCGCTGTTTCGCAATCGCCACCGGGACAGCCCGCACAGTCCTCGGGGGCTTCGTCCTCGGGGGTGCCGGTGGCCGCGCAGCGGCGGCCGGTGAGCAGGTCGACGAGCAGGTCCGCGCGGCGGGCGTCCATGCCCCTGGGGTCTGCGGCGCCCAGCGCGCGGGCCAGCTGACACAGCCGCTGGTAGGCGGCGGTGGCATCCGGCGCCGACAGCAGCGCCCACAGCGTGGCCATGCCCTCGGTGTCGTCACCGAGGGCTACCCGCCGGTCCTTGCGGGCTTCGCGGTGCCGGGCCTCGGCGCCGTGCGGATCGAGTGCCAGCACCCCGCGCCGCAGGCACGCCCGCAGCTGGCCCAGCGTCTGCTCCGGCGCCCGGCCCAGCACCCGCGCCTCCAGCGCGCCCCGCTGCTCGCCGGGCAGCAACCGGACAGCCTCGACGATGGCCCGCACCTTCCACGCATCGATGCTGCCCTGCTGCCAGGCGGCCAGGGTCGCGGGCAGCTCGGCGCTCAGCAGCTCCGCGGTGTAGAGCCGGTCAGCCGCGATCGTGCGCGACAGCCGCAGCGCCAACCCCACCTCATCGGCGGCGAACTCGCTGTAACCCGAGCACACATCAGAACGGCGCGGGCCCGACGCGGTGTCGATGGCAGGGCGGCGGCGCGCGAACTCAGCCAGCAACCGCGACTGCCGCGCCGCTGCCCACGACGACATGCGATCGAAACCCACAATCCCCTCGATCAGGTCCGCATCCGACAACCCCGCCGGATCGGCCGTGGATTGATCCAACTCCAACGCCGACCACCCTGACGGGACGCGCTGCGAGGCCGGCACCTGCCCGACCTCCTCCGGGTCAGGCACCCGCCCGTTGCATACCTGCTCGATCCAGACATCCCACTCCTCCCCAACCGGAACGCCCGCATCGTCCAACGCAGCCCCATCGACGACCGCCTCCCGCGGGGGCGGCTCATCGACGCTAGGCGTATCGAACACATGTTCGAGTGTAGCACACGTCCGGCGCGCTCTGCGGTAGCAGGTGCGCTGGATGTCGGGCCAGCAGAGCGCGCGGGCCTGACTGTCGGTGGGCGGCGTTACCGTTCACCACATGAGTGGAATCGCACGGCTGAGCCTGACGGCACTGGACTGCGCCGACCCGCGAGCGCTGGCTGAGTTCTACGCGGCGATCACGGGCTGGGAGATCAACCACGACGACGGTGACTGGGTGCAGCTGCGCAGCGACGGCGGCGCCACGCTGGCGTTCCAGCACGCGCCCGGGCACGGCCCCCCGGCGTGGCCGGGTGACGACAATCCCCAGCAGGCGCATCTGGACTTCGACGTACCCGACCTCGATGTCGGCGAGAAGCACTTGCTGGCACTGGGCGCCCGCAAGGCCGACATCCAGCCGGGCACGAATTTCCGGGTGTACCTGGACCCGGCGGGCCATCCGTTCTGCCTGGTCCTCGACGAGACGATGGCGTAACACCGCTCGCCGGTGCCATTGCGCCATCTCGCTAGGCTGCCGGGCTGAAGCAACGTTTCGGCTGTGATGCGCGTCCGGCGCGATGGGTCGTGCTCAGGGTGCTGCTTCGTGTCCCCACGGCCAGTCATGCTCACCCGCCACCCGCGCCGGCACCGCCTCCTGCTGCGGCAGCTGCCCCGGCCTTCGCGCCGGCAGCAGTTTTCATATGCTGTTGAACTGCTCGTGCGACCGCGTTGCCCGTAATGCCTCCATCGGCGATCTCCTTGGCGCGCTCGCGCGCCGCACGACGCTGACTCCATTCCACCAACTCACTGATCATCTCCAAGGACACCAGCAGGCCGAGCAGCAGCGCGTCGCGCTCCTCGGGGCGGCCTTGACCATTGAGCACCGCAGTGAGCCGGTCACGGAGCCGCCGCTCCGGACCAGGGTCAGCCTCGGGGTACCGGGTGCTCGGGAACACGCCGAGGGCCTTGCGACGCTGCTCGGCGAGCACGCCCCGTTGGACCAGCCCCGTGGCAACAGTTCCGGTGATCGGCTTGAGCTGGCGTGGTAGCCGACCCAGCCATGCCTTGGCGCTGCGCGGCTTGCCCGAGCCGACGAGCACTTCATGGGCACGAACCAGCAGCGGGTGCTCTGGCGCGGCAGCATCGACGGAGTGCAGTTCCTTGCCCTCAGCCCGCAGTGCACCGACCCCGCCGAGGTCCTCCAGCAGTGCACCGGCCAGTCCGAGGTCGAGGCGACTGTTCCGGGACGAGCCCTTCTGGTCATCCAGCGCGATCAGCAACAGCTCCTCAGCCAGCAGTAAGTCCATCTTGCGAGGGTAGTACCGAACCGTTCGCTACTACTCGTAAAGTCCCTCGACCTGCCAGCGACCGGCGATACGGGCCAGCAGCACCGCGAGCGACTGGCCGGAGCCAGAATCCTCCCCCGGCTCGCCGTCGAGCACCAGCTGCAGCCGGGCACAACGCAGCCCGCCGCCGGGCTCCCACCACCGTTCGTCGACAAGCCACGGCCCGGCCCAGGACAGCACCCGTCGCGGCGGCCTGCCGGCCACCGCGACCCGGTGCGGGACGCCACTGAGTACCCCCCGCCCACTAACCCCGACCACCCGTCCGGTGTCGTCGAGCACCTCGGCAGCCGGTGATCGGGCAGGCACCCGGGACGGCGACGGAGCGGGGAGGCGCCCCGGCCAGGGCGCGTCGACGACCCGCGCCGGGGCCGACTCGTCGCCCCAGGGCACCAGTCGGACCCGGTCAGCGGGACCCCGGCCACCGCCGGGTACGCCGGTGAGCACCGCCTCGGACCCCAGCATCCCTTGCACCCGGACCAGCGCCCGCCCGGCCCGCTCGTCGTCCTCGCCGGTCTCACCCCACAGGCCGCGCTGCAGAGCCTGTCCTCCCACCACCTCCTCGGGGACCAGCGCCAGCCCGGTGACGCCCGCGCTAGGCCTGGCCGCCCGGGAGGTCAGCCACCCGTCGAGCTGCCAGCGCACCCGGTCGGCGATGCCGGCGGCAGACAGCGGCTCGGCGCACCGCCATACCCGGTGCAGCTCCTCGCCGGCCTCCGTGCGCGCGCTCACCCCGAGCCGGATGCAGGCCAGCCCGCGTGTTTCCAGCGCGGCGTGCAGCTGCTCGGCGGGCTCGCGGGAGGCGAAGGCCGCGGCGTCGACCCGCTCGACCGGGGGGTCGAGCGTGCGGGTGACGGCGAGATCGGCCGGCGGGCTTCGCCGGGCCAGCGGGCGCTCGTCGAGCCCGCGCGCCAGCCGATGCGCGCACACCCCATCGGGCCCGAACCGGGATGCCACGTCGTCGATCGGGAGCGCGGCGAACGCGCCGAGGGTGCGCAGCCCGAGCCGGTGCAACAGGTCCACCAGCTCGGACCGGTCGGGACCCGTGGCGGGTCGGCGCAGCTCGGCGATGCCCAGCGGGGCGAGGAACCCGCCGGTCTCCCCCGGGCCGACCAGCAGCCCCCGGTGCGCGGCCAGTGTCGCCGCGAACAGGCCGTCGGCGATGCCGACCTGGCACTCCACCCCGGTTTCGGCGGCCACCAGGTCGACGAACCGCTCGGCCACCGCGAGCTCGGTGCCGAAATAGTGGGTGGGGCCACGCGCGGGCACCGCCACCAGCCCGGGGCGCACGACCTCGACCCCGGGTGCCAGCGCCTCGACCGCGGCCACCACCGGTTCGAAGGCGCGGGCATCGCGGTCCGGATCGTCGGGCAGCACGGCCAGTTCGGGGCAGCGGCCCTGGGCCTCCCGGCGACGCTGCCCACGCCGCACCCCGTGCGCCCGGGCCGTCGCCGAACAGGCCACTATCCGGTTCGCCGCGACCACGGCGACCGGCCGCTGGGCGGGCATGCCTGCCTCCGCAGCCGCCGCGACCACCGGCCAATCCGGGCACCACACGGCGACCACCCGTGCCGGCAGCACCGAACGTGCCGGCCCCGCCACCGGATCCGCAGCCATCTCAGCTCACCGTCCGGATATCCGCGCCGTCGGAGCCGGGCGTCACGGCAGCCACCGGCCCGCCGGGCCCGGGCAGCAGCAACCGCGCGGTCCAGGGTCGCGCCGCCGCACCCCGCCCCGCCGCGCGCACCAGCACCTCGCGGCTGTGCAGCCGGCCGTGGCCCGCCTCCGCGCCGTGCCAGGTATCGGTGCGGCACTCCAGCTCGACGTCGG
The DNA here is from genome assembly GCA_009377865.1 of Pseudonocardiaceae bacterium. GTDB lineage: Bacteria > Actinomycetota > Actinomycetes > Mycobacteriales > Pseudonocardiaceae > WHSY01. Next base: position 20,051 of record WHTH01000039.1, read on the forward strand.
CACTCGGCCACCGTCCGAGCGGCAGCAGCACCGAGCCACGCTGCCGCGCCCGGGCTGCCAGCGACCGCCGCGCCCCGGAGGGGAGCTGGTCGGCTCCCGACAGCGCGACCAGACCCACCCCGTCGAGCAAAGAAGCCGCGACCTGGGACGACTCCGGCCCGGGAGCGGGCACCAGTGCCAGCCGGCGCACCGCCACCCCCGCCTCCACAGCAGCGAGAACCCCGAGGTCGGGCACGCCTATCACCGCTGCCCACACCCCGTCGGCGGTGGCCGCAGCCAACAATGCCAGCAGCAGCGACACCGAGCCCCGGACCGCGACCACCGTCCCGGGTCGGAGCCCCCCGTCGGGCAGCAACGGCAGCAACGGCGCGGCCACCGGGAACGGGGGCCTGCCGCCCGGGATGTCGGGGCGCTCATCCAGGGCGGACGCCGAGACCACAACCGAGCGCCGGCCAAGGCCGTCCAGCCGCTGCAGCACTGAAGCGACGGTCGCGCCAGCCATCTGACAGCCTCCCTCCTGACGGCGCAGCGCGCGCGGCGGCGCGTCCGGACCCCGCTGCGGGGAAGGCAGCGAATACTCGAACACATGTTCGATATGAATCATTAGACCCCGTCGTGCGATCGACGTCAAGCGCCGGGCCTGAAGGTTGTGACGGAACGTCGCAGCATGCCTCATGCGAAACGGTGATGCCCCACCCGTTCGGAGGTTCGGTTCCGTGCCGTGGACCGGCTAGCGTGCGAAGCGCACTGCAAACAGGCCGGGTCAGGGATCAGCGACCGGCTATGGTAGGGGTGGTGCCGCGCGACGCCCTGGAGGCGGACTGGTGAATCTTCACGTTCTGGACGAGACCCTGCGGCGCATCGGTATCCCGATGACGCTGGTGTCACTCGGCCACCACGTCGATTCGGCATGGTGCATGGTCCCGACCGGTGGACATTGGGAGGTCTACTGGAGCAGTCAGGCCGCCAAGCATTCCCACGCGGAACTCGTCGACGAGTCGACGGCCTGCTACTTCCTGCTCGGCAAGCTGGTGTACGACCAGGTGCTCGCCGGAGAGTTCGAGCTTCCGGGCTGACCCGTGCAGCCCGTTCAGCAGCGGGCAGCAGCCGCGTCGGCCCCCGAGTTCCGACGACCGACCGGGCGCCTCCGGACGGATGGCGCTCCCCGCTTCCGGCCTGCAGCCACGCGGCTCAGTGTCACCAGTGTCACTCGACTGATCAAGCGGGTAATCGGGTGGACGTTCCCGCTCCCGCGGTCGCGACGAGCGACGCCGTGACCGTTCAGTGCGCGAAGTGCCGCGTACCGGTGAGGTAGAGCGGCACGCCTGCGGCCTCCGCCGCGGCGGTGACCTCGGCGTCGCGCACCGACCCACCCGGCTGCACGACCGCGCGGACCCCGGCGTCGAGCAGCACCGCCAGCCCGTCCGGGAACGGGAAGAAGGCGTCCGAGGCGGCCACCGAACCCGCCGCCCGTTCGCCTGCCCGGCCGACCGCGAGTCGCGCGGCGTCGACCCGGTTCACCTGCCCCATGCCGCTGCCGACGGTGGCCCCGTCCGTGACGAGCAGGATCGCGTTCGACTTCACCGCGCGGCAGGCCCGCCACGCGAAGGCGAGATCGGCGAGCGTCGCGTCGTCGACCGGTGAGCCGCAGGCCAGCGTCCAGGCCGTCGGGTCGTCACCGGCGGCGTCGAGCACGTCGCGGTCCTGCAGCAGGAGCCCGCCGGAGACCGTACGGAACTCCACCCCGTTGCGGGCCGGCGGTTGCGCCACCAGCAGCCGGACGTTGCGCTTGCGGGCCAGCACGTCGACCGCCCCGTCGGCATAGAACGGTGCGACCACCACCTCGGTGAACACCTCGGCGACCTGCTCGGCCAGCTCCACGGTGACCTCGCGGTTGACGGCGATCACCCCGCCGAACGCGCTGACCGGATCGCACGCGTGCGCCTTGCGGTGCGCGTCGGCGACGCCGGTGCCCGAGACTGCGATGCCGCACGGGTTGGCGTGCTTGATGATCGCGACACAGGTCGAGCCGTGGTCGTGCGCGGCGCGCCAAGCGGCATCGGCGTCGACGTAGTTGTTGTAAGACATCTCCTTGCCGTGCAGTTGCTCCGCGCCGGCAAGCCCGGTGGCCGGGCCGTTTCCGGACAGGTACAGCGCGCCACGCTGATGCGGATTCTCGCCGTAACGCAGCACCGCGCCGCGCCGCCACGATGCGCCCATCCAGGTGGGGAAGCTTTCCGTTGCATCCGCATCGTCCTTATCGGACACTGCCGAGCCCATCCACGATGCCACCGCGATGTCGTAGTCGGCGGTGTGCCGGAACGCCGCGACGGCCAGCGCCCGGCGCTGTGCCTGTGTGAACCCGCCCGACCGCACCGCGTCGAGTACCTCGCCGTAGCCGGCTGGATCGACGGCAACGGCGACCGACGCGTGGTTCTTGGCCGCAGCCCGCACCATCGCCGCGCCACCGATGTCGATCTGCTCGATGCACTCCTCCGGATCGGCTCCGGAGGCGACCGTCGTGACGAACGGGTAGAGGTTGGCCACCAGCAGGTCGAACGGCGCCACCTCGAGCCAGCCGAGCGCTTCGGCGTGCTCGGGCTTGCGGCTGTCACCCAGCAGCCCGGCATGCACCCGCGGGTGCAGCGTCTTGACGCGTCCGTCCAGGACATCCGGGAAGCCGGTGAGCTCCTCGACGGTCGTCACGGGGACCCCGGCGTCGCTGATCCGGTCGGCGGTCGACCCGGTGGAGACGATCTGGACCCCCGCCCCGTGCAATCCGGTCGCGAGCTCCAGCAGGCCACCCTTGTCCGACACGCTCACCAGCGCCCGGCGCACCGGCACGCGATCTTCAGCAGTCACGGAAGTGAACCTTTCGTCCGGTGACGGTGGCGCCGCAGCGGGCCAGGCAGGCCACCACGTCGATCAGCAGTCGTCGTTCCACCGTCTTGATCCTCTCGTGCAGCCCGTCCGCCGTGTCGCCCGGGAACACCTCGACCGCCTGCTGCGCCAGGATGGGGCCGGTGTCGGTCCCGCTGTCGACGAGGTGCACGGTGGCTCCGCTGACCCGCACGCCGTGCGCGAGTGCATCGGCCACCGCGTGCGCGCCGGGAAAGGACGGCAGCAACGCGGGGTGGGTGTTGATGGCCCGGCCCGCGAAGCGTTCCAGGAACGCCGGGCCGAGAATCTTCCTGAAGCCCGCGCAGACCACCAGGTCGGGCTCGTGCTCGGCGACGGCGGCGGTCAAAGCGCAGTCCCATCCGGCCCGGTCGGGATGCTCTCGCAGTGCCACGGCGAAGGCCGGCAGACCGGCACGCTGGGCGCGCTGCAGTCCGCCGGCATCCCACCGATCCGCACCCACCGCCACCACATCCGCCGGGTAGCCGGGCTCGGCCGTAGCGTCGAGCAGGGATGCCAGCAGCGTCCCCGATCCGGAGACCAGGACGACGACGCGAGTCGGCACCGGCAACTGCAGCCGGTGCACAGCGGGCGCGGTGCTCAGCGCGGGAACTCCTGGCAGAGGGGGCGGGCTCGGCCGCAAGACTAGCCGCCGCGCCGCTGCGGGTGCAGTCGGGCCGCTCGCAGCCGATAGTGGGCGCATGGACGTCACCGCAGACGCCGTCGTGGTCGGCGGCGGGCATCACGGCCTGGTCGCCGCGGCAGTGCTGGCCGATGCCGGCTGGGACGTCTGCCTGCTCGAGGCATCCGACGGGGTGGGTGGGGCGGTGCGCTCGGCATGGCTGCACCCCGGCTACGTCACCGACCTGTTCAGCGCCTTCTACCCGCTGGCGCATGCCTCGCCGATCCTGCGCTCGCTGGACCTGGAAGGTCACGGGCTGCGCTGGTCGCAGGCACCCGCGGTGCTGGCACACCCGCTCGGCCCCGACGGCGAGGATGCCGCGGTGCTGCACCGCCGTCGCGTGGACACCGCGGCCGGTCTCGGCGGCCGTGACGGCGATGCGTGGCTGAACCTGTGCCGGCAATGGGACCGGCTGCGGGAACCGTTGCTGCGAACGCTGTTCACCGCGTTCCCCCCGGTACGCGGGCCGGTGGCGCTGCTGCGCCGCATCGGGACGGCCGACGCGCTGCGGCTGGCGCGCTTCCTCGCGCTGCCCGCGCACCGGATGGGCCGCGAGCTCTTCGACGGCGACGCCGGCCGGCTGCTGCTCGCGGGTAACGCGGTGCACACCGACGTGCCTGCCGACGCGGCGGTCAGCGGAGTGTTCGGCTGGCTGCTGGCGATGCTCGGCCAGGACGGCGGCTTCCCGGTGCCGGTCGGCGGGTCCGGCGAGCTCTCGGCCGCGCTGGGCCGCCGGGCCACGACCGCCGGCGCGCAGCTGCACACCGGACAGCGGGTGGAGCGGATCCTGGTCGAGGGCGGACGGGCGGTCGGGGTGCGGACGGCAACCGGGATGACGGTGCGCGCCCGCCGCGCGGTGCTCGCCGACGTCGACGCCCCGAGCCTCTACGGCGAGTTGCTCGCCCCTGACGCCGTGCCGCGGCGGTTGCTCGACGACCTGCATCGCTTCCAGTGGGACACCCCCGTGGTCAAGCTGAACTGGGCGCTCGACGGGCCGATCCCGTGGCGGGCGGCAGCGGTCGGTGATGCCGGCACGGTGCACCTGGGACGGGATGCGGACGGGCTGGTGCGCTGGACAGCGGAGATCGAGACGGGCGCGGCGACGTCGCAGCCGTTCCTGCTGTTCGGCCAGATGACCACCGCGGACCCGACCCGCTCGCCACCGGGAACCGAAAGCGCCTGGGCATACACCCACCTGCCGCGCGGGGTGCGCGATGACGCGAACGCAGCGGCGCTCGCCGCGCGGGTGGACGAGTTGGTCGAGCAGTACGCGCCGGGCTTCGGCGGCCACATCGTCGCGCGGCACGTGCAAGGACCGGGGGAGCTGCAAGCGGCCGACGCGAACCTCGTCGCCGGCGCCGTCAACGGGGGTACCGCGCAGCTGCACCAGCAGCTCGTCTTCCGCCCGGTGCCCGGGTTGGGCCGCCCGGAGACGCCGATCGGCAACCTCTATCTCGCCAGCGCGTCGGCACATCCCGGCGGCGGGGTCCACGGGGTGTGCGGCTGGCTTGCCGCGCGGGCCGCGCTGGGCGAGCACGGCCTCGCGGGAGCTCTGCGGCGCCGGGTGACCTCCGCGGCCATGGAGCTGCTCTACCGCGACGGCAAGTAGTTCAGTCCGGGTCCGGGTCCGGGTCCGGGTCCGGGTCCGGGGTCGGGGTCGGGGTTGCGCGGGGGCCCGACCACCAGGCCACCACTACGGCAGGCAGGACGGTCCAGGCCGCCACCGCGACCGCGAACGAGCCCGCGGGCACCTGCACCGGGTCGAAGGCACCCTCGCCCAGCCGGCCACCGGCTAGCACCGCGAGTACGAAGCAGGCCACCGCCATAATCCCGGCGTCCGCTGCCGCTGCCCGAACCCGTACCGCCGGATCGTCCCCGGCGGCGCTGCAGCGGCGGCCCGCCATCGCGCCGGCGGCGACCGGCAGCGCAAACGCGACCGCCCACCACGAGGCCGCCGGTCCCTCGGGCAGCGCCGCGAGCAGCGGTACGGCGGGCACCGGACCGGCCAGCACGCCGAGCGGGGTCGCCGACACCGCGCCGATCGAGACGCCTGTCCCCACCGACCACGAGGCCGCCGCGATCGCCGCATTGGGCAGGTAGGAGACCGAGAGCAGCGTGAGACCGATCCCGTTACCCACGCCCGGCCCCCACGCAGCGAAATCGTCGTGCACCGCCCCAGGCGAGACCAGCAGTCCAGCGAGTACAGCCGCCAGACCGCCGGTGAGCAGCACCGCCAAGCCGAGCGCCGCACCGGACAGCGCGTGCCGTGCCCAGTCGGGTGCACCCTGCAGTGCCGCCGGCAGTAGCCGGCACGGCCGCATCAGCCCGCACCCCGCGGCCAACCCCGCCACGACGCCGCACCCCAGCGCCGCCTGCACCGGCGATGCGCTGACCGCCGATGGTGTGGCCGCCAGCGCGATCGTCAGGCCGAACAGCGAGTGCATCCCGGCGACGGTGCCGGCCAGCCGCGCGGCATCGCCGGGTTGATCGAGGCCATGACGGCGGGCGGCGCGCCCGGTGCAGGCAGCCACCAGCAGCCCGAGCAACAGCGTCGGCAACAGCGGCAGCGCCCCGAGCGGTGCCCCCGCCACGATCAGCGGCACCCGATGCGCGGCGAGCCACACCGCGCCTGCCGCCCGCGCGGTGCTCGCCATGGTGATCTCCGCGCCGGGTGCCGTGCTGATCACCAGCCCGAGCACGGCGGCAACCAGCGCGTATCCGGCGAGGGCGGGACCGCAGGCCACGGCGAGCAGTACCCGGCCCAGGTCGGATCGGTTCTCGCCGGACGGTTTGGGCTCGCTCGGTCCGGTCAGCGCCGAGAGCACGCTCACGCCGCCACCCTCGCGATGACACTGCGCCATCCGGGTGAGGACGAGGTCGACGCGCCGCCGCGTGACCGGATCGAGGGAAGTGCGGTAATCAGTTCTGACCGGGCGAACCGCCCTCCGGCGGCCCGTAACGACGGCGCAAGTCCTGCTTCCCCGGCTCGTCCGGCTCGTCCTGCTCGTCCGGGTCGGGGGGGCGGAACTGGGCGGTGTCGCCACCGTGGTTCGGCTGACCGCTGGGGGGAGTCCGCTGTTCGTACTGCCCGTACGCCCCCGGTGGAGCCGGCTGACCGTACTGGGCCTGCTGGGCTTGCTGCGGTGCAGCCGGCTGGCTGTAGTGGGGCTGATACGGCGGTCCCGGCTGGCCGTACTGCCCGGGCGGGTACTGGTAATGCCCCGGCGGCGGGGCGTACTGCCCGGGTGGGTACTGGCCCTGCTGCGCGAGCGGTGGCGGCGGCTGCGGCGGCGCTCCCGACGACTGCTGGCGGGCGGGTGCACCGGCCTTCGTTTCGATGATCCCGGCTTCGACGAGCACCGCCGCCACCAGCGCACCGGTCTGCAGGATGCCGAGGATCAGCATGGTGATCACGATGCCCGGAGTACGCCCGTCCGGACCGAGGGGTGCAGCAGCATCCGGGACGGAGCTCCCCACGACGCTGATCAGGGTCAGGCTACCGAGCGCGGAGAGCACCGCGGCCGGGACGAGCACCCTGGAAACGTTGGGCAGCAGGGTGGCGGCGGCGAGCAGCCCGGCGCCGAGGACGAGCACCAGCGAAAAGCTGCCACGCACGATTAGTGCGGTCGCTGCGAAGCTGCCGATGTAGATGATCAGGCCGAGGCCCGCGGCCGCGAGCGCGAGGATCCCGCCGAGGTCGAGTGCGCCGCGCGAGGGCCGGGACGGGCCGGGCGGCGGCGCCGGGGGCTGCTGGCCGTACGGGGTGGACATGGCGAAAGCCTCCCTGCATCGAAGCGCTGACCCGCCGAACGGTAGTTGACGCACAAGAACAACTCCTGGCGACAGCAGGAACTGCGCTGGCCCAGCTACTGCCGCGAGGGGGTCATCGATGGCACGTGATGTGCCGCGAAGGGGTCCTTTGCCGCGTGTGCCTCTGCGAGGGTCCCCTTCGTGGCACCGCGCCGCCCGGGTCAGCGCTGGTTGTTGATGATGGTGCGCATGTGGTCTGCGGTTTCGCTGGGGGTCTTGCCGACGGTGACGCCGGCGGCTTCCAGGGCGTCTTTCTTAGCGGTGGCGGTGCCGGCCGAGCCGGAGACGATGGCGCCGGCGTGGCCCATGGTCTTGCCTTCGGGGGCGGTGAAGCCGGCAACGTAGCCCACCACGGGTTTGGCGACGTGGTCGCGGATGTAGTCGGCGGCGCGTTCCTCGGCGTCGCCGCCGATCTCGCCGATCATGACGATGCCGGCGGTGTCGGGATCAGCCTCGAAGGCGGCCAGCGCGTCGATGTGGGTGGTGCCGACGATGGGATCACCACCGATGCCCACGCAGGTCGAGAACCCGATATCGCGCAGCTCGTACATCATCTGATAGGTCAGCGTGCCCGATTTCGACACCAGCCCGATCGGCCCGAGGCCGGTGATGTCGGCGGGGGTGATCCCGGCGTTGGACTGCCCGGGGCTGATCACCCCGGGGCAGTTCGGGCCCACGACCCGGGTGCGATTACCCGTGGCGCAGGCGTGGGCCCAGAACGCGGCGGTGTCATGGACCGGGATGCCCTCGGTGATGATCACTGTCAGCCCGATCCCGGCGTCGATGGCCTCGATCACCGCGCCCTTGGCGGCCTTGGGGGGCACGAACACCACCGACACGTCGGCACCGGTGGCGGCCATCGCCTCGGCCACCGACGCGAACACCGGCACGCTTGCCCCGTCGAAGTCGACGGTCTGGCCGGCCTTGGCCGGATTGACCCCAGCCACGATCCGGGTGCCCGCATCGAGCATCCGCTGGGTGTGGCGGCGTCCCTCCGAACCGGTCATCCCCTGCACGACCACCCGCGAGTCCTTGTTCACCAGGATCGCCATCAGGCTCAGGCTCCCTTCGCGGCCAGCCTCGCGGCCGTGTCGGCTCCGCCGTCCATCGTGTCGGCCATCGTCACCAGCGGATGCGCCGCCGCAGCCAGAATCGCCCGCCCCTCGGCGACGTTGTTGCCATCCAGGCGCACCACCAGCGGCTTGCCGGCCGCATCCCCCAACAGCTCCAGCGCCTGCACGATCCCGGTCGCGACCTGATCGCAGGCGGTGATCCCGCCGAAGACGTTGACGAACACCGCCACCACATCCGGATCACCCAGGATGACGTCGAGCCCGTCGGCCATCACCTGCGCGTTCGCCCCGCCGCCGATGTCGAGGAAGTTCGCCGGCGTCACCCCACCATGACGCTCGCCCGCGTAGGCCACCACATCCAGTGTCGACATCACCAGCCCGGCGCCGTTGCCGATCACCCCCACCTGCCCGTCGAGCTTGACGTAGTTCAAATCCCTGGCTCGGGCCTTGGCCTCCAACGGATCGGCCGCCCCAGTATCAGCAAGCTCGGCGTGTTCGGGGTGGCGGAACGCGGCGTTGGAATCCAGCGTCATCTTCCCGTCCAGCGCGATCACCGCGCCCGCGCCGTCACGTACCAGCGGGTTGACCTCCACCAGCGTGGCATCCTCACCGACGAACGCATCCCACAACGCCACCACCGCGGCCGCGGCGGCATCGGTGACCTCGGCCGGGAACCCCGCCGCGACCACGATCTCCCGCGCTTTCGCCGCATCCACCCCTTCGAGCGGGTCGACCGGCACCTTGGCCAACGCCTCAGGCTTGCTCGCCGCCACCTCCTCGATGTCCACGCCGCCCTCGACGCTGGCCATCGCGAGGAAGGTGCGGCTGGTGCGGTCGAGCAGGAACGAGAAGTAGTACTCCTCGACGATCTCCGAGGCCGCGGTCACCAACACCCGTGCGACCGCGTGGCCCTTGATGTCCATGCCCAGGATGGCCCCGGCCTTCTCCGCCGCCTCCGCTGGCGTCGCGGCCAGCTTCACGCCCCCAGCCTTGCCCCGACCACCCGTCTTGACCTGCGCCTTGACCACCACCGTGCCGCCGAGCTCGGCTGCGGCAGCCTCGGCCTCCACCACCGACGATGCCACCCGCCCCGGCAACACCGGCACACCGTGCGCGGCGAAGAGGTCCTTCGCCTGATACTCGAAAAGATCCACGTGGGGTCTCCATCTGGTGGTACGGCCGATCAACCGCCCACGGACGACGTCGATGCCGATGCAGCCGCTGGGGCCGCGGTCCGGTGACCTTATCCAGCCGGGGGCAGCGGTGGGACGCAGGGGCTGGTGAGACGGCTCACTCGACGGGCGCCGGCTGTACGCTGTCGCGCACCCAGTCGACGATCTCGTATGTGGTGGCGCCAGGGGTGAAGACCTTCGCCACTCCGAGGTCGTGCAGCTTCGGGACGTCCTCCTCGGGGATGATGCCGCCGCCGAACACCAGCACGTCCGAGGCGTCCTTGGCCGCGAGCAGCTCGATGAGCTTGGCGAACAGCGTCATGTGCGCACCGGAGAGGACCGAGAGCCCGACGGCGTCGGCGTCCTCCTGCAGCGCGGTCTCCACGATCTGCTCCGGGGTCTGGTGCAGCCCGGTGTAGATGACCTCCATGCCGGCGTCGCGCAACGCTCTGGCGACCACCTTGGCACCCCGGTCATGCCCGTCGAGACCAGGCTTGGCGACGACCACCCGGATCCGCCCGCTCATGTCGCGCTCCTCTTCGTGCCGGCCGGCCCCTGGCTTGCAGCTTAATCCGCTATGGGGCCCGGTTCCCCGAGGCGCGGGCGGTGGTACCGGACACATCCGGGGTCGCGGCCGGGCGCACCGCCACGACCGTCGCGGCCGCCAGCAGGGTCAGGCAGGCCAGACACGACCAGGTGCCCGCCGCGGCGGCGGCACCTCCGATCCGGCTGGCCACCAGCGGTAGCTCGGCCAGCCGGACCATCACGACCAGGCCTGCTCCCGCGAACAACGCGGCCGCGCGCACCGGGCGGCAGCGAGCCGCCACCAGCGCTGCGAACATCACGGCGACCATCGCCGTGGCGAGGCCCCACGCCGCGAGCCCGGACCCGGGGGCGATCGCAGCGGCCCGGTAGTCGGGACCCGTGGCCACGGGAAGGCCGAACGCCGGCACGGCGAGCACCGCGGCGAGCGTCCCGGCGAGCAACACCGGACGATCCGCCCCACGGGCGGCCAGCTCGGTCAGGTCGACGTCGTCGCGCTCGACGGCCCCGCCCAGCGCGGCGATGAGTCCGGCGACAGCGGCGACCGGGATTGCGACAACGGCAACCCAAGAACCGGCGCCGAGCCCGACGTCAGCGAGCACGCCGGCGGTGAGCACCGTCTCGAGCACCGCGCCGGATGCCAGCGGCACCACCACCCACGAGACCGCCAGCGCGGGCCGTGCCAATCCCGCACCAGCGGAGAGCAGCAGCATCGCGACGCCCAGGCCGAACACCACGACACCTGCGGGGATCAGAAGCCGCGCAGCCGAGACCGCAGGCGCCGAGCCGGACGGCGACGCGGCGATGGCGGGCAACGCGGCAGCGGCCAGCGTGAGTGCGCCGGCGAGCAGCGCCGCAACCGCTGCAAGCCGGTGCAGCCGCAGCAGCGCGGGCAAAGTCAGCTCCCGCGCCGGATGCTCGGTGCCCGGCCGGGCGCGCAGCAGCGCCACCGAGATGATCAGCCCGGCCGCGGCGAGCAGCGTCGCGATCGGGCCCCACGCTGGCCGCAGTTGTGCCACGACCAGGGCGGCAACAACCGGGGGCGCCGCGACCGCCGTCAGCCCCAGCGCCACACCGAGCAGCCCGCCGCGAGCCCGGCCCCGCTCGGCCGAGCTGACCAGCAGGCAGGCCGCCGCCGGTGCCAGCACGGCGAGCAGCACGCCGCCCGCGAGCGTCCAGCCGGGGGCATCGAGTGCCGAGCGCCCCAGCAGGTAGGCGTTGTCGGAGCCGAAGGGGGCGACGAGCACCCCGACCGCGGCGGCCGCGCCGAGGCCCAGTACCGCGACGAACGCTCCCTGCCGGGATCCGGTGCGGCCCTCGGGGATCAGCTCGAGTTCCGAGCCATCGGCCGGGTCGGACTCGTCGGCACGCTCCGGGGACCTGGTTGCCAGCAACACCCAGACCCCCGCGACGGCGGTGAGCAGATGACCGGCCAGCAGCAGTATCACGGCAGGTCCGGCCTGCAATGGCGCGAGGCTGGTCGGCACCAGCAGCTCGGGCCGCGCCGCCAGCCCGGCGTCGGCGATCAGCTGGACGTCGAGCAGTGCCCTGCCGGGCGCCAGCGCGGCGACACCGATTACCACGCCTGCGGCAACCGACCCGGCCCCACGATACGCGAGGACCACCGCAACCGCTGCCGGCAGGACCGCGAGCACGACCAGCAGCGGCCAGGAGGGAAATCCGGCGTCCGCCGGCGCTGCGTCAGCAGCTGTCACCACCGGTAGCAGCGGGGCGACGGCCAGTGCCAGCGCTCCGACCGCGAGCGTTATGACCCCGGGACGCACGCCCGTCCCTGGACCCGAGACCCCCTCAGCCGTGCTTCCGTCGGGATCGCCGCGCAGGATGCGGACCGCCATCGTGCGGACAGTAGCAAGCCGGCATCGCTCGGCAGGTGCTCCATGGGGAATTGAACACACCCGGCGGAGGGGAGTTGCCTGCGGGCCGCTGCTTCGCTACTGTCCCCCGGTCCGTTGTCACGGTCCGGTTACGAGTGATCGTGGAGCCGGCCCCCAGGTCGGCTCTCCGGGATCCCCCGCCCGGTATCAGCCGGATCCCCCGATACGGAAGGTCAGGTCTTGGCTCGACACCGCTCCCCCGGTGGCCATCGACCAAGCCCGGTTCTCGAGGCGGCGCTACGCGGTGCCTCCTCGTCGGTGCGGACAGCTCCCGCACGGACCGGGTCGGCGCACCGGCTTGTGGCGCCGTCCTCCGCTGTGCGCGGGCGAGTGGTCGTCGCAGCCGTCGCGGCAGGTGCCTTCGTCGCAGCCGGCCAGACCATCAACCTCGACCGGTCCGTTCCCGACGACGGTGCTGCCCTCGCTGCCGCGCGGGATGTGATGCCGCTGGGTTCCGGTCGTGAAGCGACCGCCTCGATGGGAGTCGGCGGGTCCGCCCCAGCTCCGGAGGCCCTGCCGCTGCCCGACGCCGAGGACACCGCCGACATGGCGGCCCTCGCCAAGGGCGAGCGGGTCGTCACCGAGCGCGCGGCCCGCGAGGCCGAGGCACGCCGCCCGCTGTTCGTGCTGCCCGCCGAGGGCTCCTTCACCTCGGGTTTCGGTTCCCGCTGGGGCAGCTCGCACATGGGCATCGACATCGCCAACTCCATCGGCACGCCGATCGTCGCCGCCGCCGACGGCGTCGTCGAGGAGAGCGGGCCCGCCAGTGGATTCGGCCTGTGGGTACGTATCGAGCACTCCGACGGCAGCAAGACCGTGTACGGCCACATCAACAGCACGCTCGTCGAGGAGGGCCAGCAGGTCGAGGCAGGCGAGGAGATCGCCGAGATGGGCAACCGCGGCCAATCCACCGGTCCGCACCTGCACTTCGAGGTCTGGTCCCCGGACGGCGAGAAGCTCAACCCGCTGAGCTGGCTCAACGAGCACGGCATCGAGCTCTGAGGGCTGCTTGCAGGGCCGAAGCATCGTGGCTCGCCAGCAATGCCTGCCAGCCGGTCAGCAACGGCCGCAGCCGCTGCCGCAGCGTCGCCCAGCCGGCAGGCAGCTCGGCTGCATCGAGCATCCGCTCGCTACAGCTTGGTCAGCGGTACGCCGCCGATGAGCATCAGGCGCACCGTCCCGGCGCCGCCGAAGTCGATGGTGGCCGTCGCCCGGGGACCCGAGCCGTCGGTGGCCACGACGGTGCCCAGCCCATACTTGTCGTGCGTGACCCGATCCCCGACGTCGAGCGACAGCGCAGCGGCCGGGGTGCGGTCCCAACCGCGGAACCCGGTGGACCGCATGCCGCGAGCGGCCACCGCCGCCTGTGCCGAGTCGGCCCCGGTGCGGTCCGAGCCGCAGCCCCCGAATACCGTGCGGCCCACCGGTCCGGCACGCTCCGGCTCGACGCGGCGCCACGTCAGCAGCGCCTCCGGGACATCGGCAAGGAACCGGGACGGTGGGTTGCTCGCGGGCTGGCCCCAGGCCGACCTGGTGACGGCGCGGGAGAGGTAGAGCCGGCGTCGCGCCCGGGTCAGCCCGACGTAGGCCAGCCGGCGCTCCTCGGCCAGCTCGGTGGGATCACCCAGCGCGCGCTGGTGCGGGAACAGCCCGTCCTCCCAGCCGGTGACGAACACGACCGGGAACTCCAGGCCTTTCGCGGTGTGCAACGTCATCAGCGTCACCACACCGCCGGACTCCCCGTCGTCGTCGGGGATCTGATCGGCGTCGGCCACCAGCGAGACCCGTTCGAGGAACGCCGCGAGCGAGCCCGGCTCGGGCGCACCCTCCCCGGCCTCCGCGGTCTCCGGTGCCGGCGCAGCACCCTCGCCGAACTCGCGGGCGACGGTGATCAGCTCGTTGAGGTTGTCGAGCCGGGCGCCGTCCTGCGGGTCGTCCGAGGAATCGAGCTCGGCCCGGTAACCCGTGCGTTCGAGCAGCACTTCGAGGACGTCGGCGACGTCGCGCCCTGAGGTGACCCTCTCGGTCAGCTCGTCGAGCAACGTGACGAAGCCGGTGATCGCATTGCGCGACCGGGACTGCAGCTGCGGGATGTCCTGCCCGCTCGCCGCGGCCCGCAGCGCCGCGGCGAACGAGACCCGCTCCCGGTCGGCGTGCGCCGCGATCACCGCCTCGGCGCGGTCACCGATGCCCCGCCGTGGTGTGTTGAGGATGCGCCGCAGGCTGACCGTGTCCTCGGGGTTGTTCAGCACCCGCAGGTAAGCCAGCGCGTCGCGCACCTCGCGACGCTCGTAGAACCGCACCCCGCCGACCACCTTGTACGGCAGGCCGAGCCGGATGAAGACCTCCTCGAACACCCGCGACGAGTTGTTCGTCCGGTAGAAGACCGCGATGTCGCCGAACCGAGCCTCGCCCGCGTCGACCAGCCGGTCGATCTCACCGGCGACGAACGCGGCCTCGTCGTGCTCGTTGTCGGCGACGTAGCCGACCAGCGGCTCGCCGTCCCCGGCGGCCGACCACAGCCGCTTGTCACGCCGGTCGGGGTTGTGGGATATCAGGGCGTTGGCCGCGGACAGGATCGTCTGGGTGGACCGGTAGTTCTGTTCGAGCAGGATGGTCCGGGCGTCAGGGAAGTCGCGCTCGAACTCCTCGATGTTGCGGATGGTCGCGCCCCGGAACGCGTAGATCGACTGATCGGCATCGCCCACAACGCACAGCTCGGCGGGCTCCTCCCCCTCGGCGGCGGGCTCGACGAGCTCGCGGACCAGCACGTACTGCGCGTGGTTGGTGTCCTGGTACTCGTCGACCAGCACGTGGCGGAACCGGCGCCGGTAGTGCTCGGCGACCGACGGGAACGCCTGCAGCAGCTCGACCGTCCGCATGATCAGGTCGTCGAAGTCCAGTGCGTTGGAGCGCCCGAGCCGCTGCTGGTAGGTGGCGTAGACCTCGGCGACACGGCGCTGCCGGTCGTCGCCGGCGGCGTCGGCCGCCTCGATCGGTCCGATCAGCTCGTTCTTCAGATCGGAGATCCGCGCAGCGAGCATCCGGGCCGAGTAGCGCTTGGGGTCGAGATCGAGGTCACGCGCGACCTGGGTGACCAGCCTGCGGGTGTCGTCGGCGTCGTAGATCGAGAAGCTCGACGTCAACCGGGCCGACGGCTCGGTCCCGACCAGCAGGTCGTGCAGGTGCTTGTACTCGCGGCGCAACACCCGCACGCACATCGAATGGAACGTCGACACCCACATCACCGCCGCCCGGCGTCCCACCAGCGCGGCAACCCGCTCCCGCATCTCGGCGGCCGCCTTGTTGGTGAAGGTGATCGCCAGCACCTGACCGGGTGTCACGTCGCGCTCGCGGAGCAGGTAGGCGATCCGCTCGGTCAGCACCCGGGTCTTGCCCGACCCCGCTCCGGCAACGATCAGCAGCGGCGAGCCCGCATGCTGCACCGCAGCATGCTGCTGCGGGTTCAGACCCTCGTCGAGGTCCGACGGGGACGGGGTGGTGGCAGCTGCGCTCATCGTGGCGACCACGGTACCGGCGGGCGGCGACAGTGACGGGTTGGACGGTCACTCGCGGGGCATGGCATACTCGATGACGTGTTGACCCGCCGCCGCTTTTTTTACGGGTACCGGATTCCGGTGCCCGTGGAGGCGTGACGCGCGAAGCAGACCACCACGACGCCCCGGAGTCCTCGGCCCCGGGGCGTCGTGCTGCCGGGGGCCGTGGACCGGCGGGCCAGAACAGGGAGACCATTGACATGGCGGAACCAGTGATGTCCGAGACCACTGGGTCGGCGGCGGGCGATCGCAGCGAGGAGACCGACCTGCCCACGCTGCGGGACGAGATCGATGACCTCGACGCCGAGATCCTGCGGCTCGTGCAGCGGCGCAGCGAGGTCTCCCAGGTGATCGGCCGTGCCCGGATGGCCGAAGGCGGCCCCCGGGTGGTGCACGGACGGGAGATGGCCGTGCTCGACCGCTACCGGGAGCTGGGCCCGGAGGGGCGCGAGCTCGCCATGCTGCTGCTGCGGCTCGGCCGTGGCCGGCCGGGATACTGAGCTTGGGCCACTGACCGCGGGCTACTGAGCGCCGCGCCCGCCCCCGCCCCCGCCCCACAACAGGCACACTGAGGGCATGTACAACGCGATCGCCGTCATCGTCGCCCTGGCGGGGCTGCTCGCCTCGCTGGCCAACGGCGGGTACCTCTACATGCTGAGTTCGGCGGCCGGGCGGCGAGCCGGTGGTGAGCCGGTCAGCGAGTACGTCCGCAGCCGGCTGCCGGTCGCCGGCGCCACCGTCGGCGTCGCGCTGCTGGCGCTGCTGCTCACCAGCGGCGGCGGTTTCGCCGACACGCTGGCGATCATCGCCGGCGCGGGCAGCGGTGCGGTTGCCTACCAGGCGCTGCAGGGGACCAGGCAGCGCTACCGCAGCGGCGGCTGATCCGGTTCATCCGGTGAGAACCGGATCAGCGGCGCCAGGTTCGGATGCCTTACGACGACAGCGGGCCGCCAGCGGTGGTGAATCACGCCTCACCGGCTCAACGCGCCGACCCGTCTCCTCGGCGCCGGTGTACGAAACGCCAACAGTGCAGCGTTCGTGATGTTGCCGGTCGCGACGACCAGGAGTCGGCGCGGGGAGTCAACCAGCAGGTGCCCGTGCCGGAAGTCCCGGTCCTTGGTGACGATGACGCGGCCCTCGCTTTCCGCCAGCTCCGCGATCCGAACGTCGGTCGTGCGGTTGCCGTCCGGAAGCTCCAAGGTGTGCAGCGCGTCGTGCCCGACGCCGTTGAGCAACCACGCAAGCCGAGCAGGAAGCTGGGCGTCGACGAGGAACTTCACGCGGCGCCGAGCGGGACCACCCGGCCGCCGCCCGCCGCGAGCGCGCCGAACTCCAGTGCCGCGAGCAAATCGTCACGCTCCAGGTCGGGGTAGTCATCGAGCACCTCGTCGATCGTCATGCCTGACGACAGCAGCTCGAGCAGATTCTCGACTGGATAACGCAAGCCGCGCACCGTCGGCCGGCCGTGACACACCGCAGGGTCGGACGTGATGCGCAGGCTGCGCCCGACGCCAGCTATGCTCGCTGCTCACACTGGGGCGCTCGTTCGGTGATGGTGCCGTGACAGAAGGCCGACGGCGACGATAGGCTCCGCGCCGCAGAGCGTGGTGACGGGGGTGGCGGGGTGATTGATCCGGCGTCGATTCCGCGGATCGAGGGGGATATGGACGCCCTGGCGGGGAACGCGCGGGCGATCAGTGCGTTCGGGGTGGCTTTCGCCGAGATCGGCGAGCGGATCCATGCGACCTGGCAGCAACTGGCGGCGTTCTACCGTGCGCCGGAGGTGGATCAGCTGCTGGCCGCGATGCTGCCGGTGAAGCACGTATCGGCCGCGGTGGGCGAGGATAACCAGACGGTGGGCCGTGCGCTGTTGACCTACGCGGACACGGTGCGCCCGATTCAGCAACAGCTCGAGCAGCTTCGCGTGCAGGCCGTGGCGCTGGTCGCAGCCGGCATTGCCCCGGGGGTCGGCGCGCCCGATCAGGACGCCGCCGACGAGGAGGAGCGTCGGCTGGGGGCGCGGTCGATGCGGCGGTGGCCGAGTTCCAGGCCGCCGAGCGGGCGTGTGCCAACGCGATCAACGCATTGTATGGCGGGACGCAGTACCGGGCCCATGACGGTGATGGGCGCGCCGAGCCCGGCGAGTACGGATACTCGGCGCAGCAGCTGGCCGCGGGGATGGGCGCGCAGCCGGGCCTGCCGTGGGGGGAGCCGTTCGGAACCGACCCTGGAGTGCTGGCCTTCCTGCTGGCCGGCATCCGTCAGATGCTGGCCGGGACGTCGATGCTGCCCAGCCCGCCGGCGGGTGGCACACCGGAGCAGAACGCGGCCTGGTGGGCATCGCTGTCGCCGGGGGTGCGCCAGGCACTGGTGCTGACCAGCCCGGGTCTGGTGGGCAACCTGAACGGGCTGCCGGCCAGGGCGCGTGATCAGGCCAACCGGGCCCGGCTGGGCACCGAGAAGCAGCGACTGGACGCCGAGATCGACCGACTGCGGGCCGACCTGCCCCCGCGTGGTGGACCGGGCTATGACGTGACGCACCACGAGGAGCTGCGCCGACTGGAGCAGCTGGAGGCCAAGCGGGCCTCTCTCAAGGAGATCGGCGACACCCTGAAGCTGGGGGACCGGCAGCTGCTGGTGCTGGACCTGTCCGGCGATCGAGCCGAGGCCGCCGTCGCGGTCGGTGATGTCGACACCGCCGAGCATGTGGCGGTGTTCACCCCCGGCCTTGGCAGCACCGTGGACGGCGGACTGGAACGCTACGACGAGCAGATGCGCCAGCTGCAGTATCAGTCCGAGCGGCGGTTACGGCAGTACGGCGGCGAGGAAGTGGCCACGGTGACCTGGATCGGGTATCAGGCTCCGCAGCAGTACGGCGACAGCGGCCTGGCCGGGCAGGCCGAGGCCGGGGCGGACGATCTGGCCGAGTTCAACCGGGGCATCAACGCCTCCCGGGCCGACGATCCGCATCTGACCGCGATCGGGCATTCCTACGGGTCGACCACGACCGGGATGGCGGTGCAGCAGCCCGGCACCGGGGTCGATGACGTGGTCGTGATCGGGTCGCCGGGGATGGGAACCTCCGATGTCGAGGACCTCAATGTGCCGGCGGGGCATACCTATGCCGTGGAGGCCCGCGGCGATTATGTGGCCGACTTCGGCCGGTTCGGGGCCGATCCCAACCAGATGGAGGGGGTGACCAACCTGTCGGCACGCGAGGAGGAGACCGTCGACGGAGAGCAGCTGTCCGAGACCACCGGTCATGCCACCCGGGACAAGGACGATCCCAAGAACGGGTACCTCGCCCAGGGCACCACCAGCCAGCACAACATCAGCACCGTGGTCGCCGGGGTGCCCGAGCAGGCCGTCCACGACGACGGTCGTGGATTCGGCGACTACTTGCGCAGCGGGCGGTGGTTATGGGTCAGATGATCGGGTTGGTGCGGCTGCTCACCATGGTGGCCATCGCGGCGACGCTGGCGGCGGGATGTGCGGGACAGAGTCCGGGAGGTGGAACCGTGGACGAGCAGCAGGCCACGCTAGCGGCGCGGCCGACGATTGACGAGATGACCGCCCAGTACGAACAAATGCAGGCCGAACTACGCCAACGCCTGGTCGACGAGATCGGCATCCGCGAATGGATCCAGGACAGCGAGGGCAACAGATCCGGCTGTGGGGACTTCTCCGACGTGCCCACCGCCGAAAGCCGCAGCCTGGCGTCCTGGTACGCGCCCGGCAACCTGCCCGACGCCCGCTGGCCGCAAGCCCTGGCGATCGTCACCGAGGTCACCGGCCGCTACGGCTTCGCACCACCC
>WHTH01000113.1 GCA_009377865.1 Pseudonocardiaceae bacterium
CGTGCCCGAGCTCGTCACACAGCTCGGCGAACGCGTGCTCGAACTCCTCGTGCGTGGCCGCGGCCACCAGCCGAGCGGCGGCCTCCACGATGCGTTCGATCTCGGTCATCGCCCGATCTCCTTCCGCACCGGCGCCGCCACTGCATCCCGATAGACCGCGGGATGCCGGCGCACCGTCGGCATCGCCGGCAACGCCTCCACCACCACCGCCGGGTCGACGACGCGCGGTGCGGCAGCGCCGGGCAGGCCGGTGTGGTCGACGACGTGATGCACCACCTCGCGGGTGGTGTGCCGTTGCACGTCCACGCGCAGGTACGGGCGGCGCCCGGTCGCCCACGCCGCGGCCGCCAGCACCAGGCCCAGGAACATGCCCAAGATCAATCCGACGATCAACACCAGCGGCCCCCGTTTCTCAGTAGCCGGCGCAGCTCGCCCGCAAAGCGCCGGCGGGCGCGGCGCATCCGCAGCGCGGCGACGGCCCGGTGCAGGCGACCACGGCGGGTGCCGGTGAAGCGGTACTCCGGTCCGGGTCCCGGGATTGCGCAGGCGGCCCACAGCGCCGACAGCGGCGCGAAACCCTGCACCTCGTCGTCGATGCCGACCAGCGGGCGAGTCGGTGTGGTCTCCATCAGGCGGCCTGCCTTTCCAGCAGCGAGTCAGGAGCCGCGTCGTGCTCGGTGGCGTCGGGGTAAGCGCAGCCGACGCACTCCCCCAGCGAGAGCGGGATGCAGTAGCCACGCACCACGCGACAGGTCGGGCAGGTGCGGCGGGCGGCAATCGCGCGATCCAGCGCGATGAGCTGCGCGGTGGTCACGAGACGCTTGGGCTTGGCCAGGTCGACCCGGTACAGGTACGCCACCTGCACCCGTCTCCGGCGCCGCCACACCACCTGAGCAGCGATGTCCTGCCCACCCGGGCGCAGGCCCGCGGCGCGCAGCTGACGGCGGGTCATCAACCCATCCGGAGCGCCCCGCCACCAGTACGTCGGCAGGCCGCCGTGCCGGGCACCGGTCGGGTCCCACCAGTCCGGGCGGAGCTTCTTCGCGGCGCGCATCAGGCAGCCACCTCTCGCGCAACCGGCTCGTCGGTCCACGCCGGCGCCGCGCCATACTCCGCCGGCATCGCCGCACCGAGTGCAGTCAACAGCGCCCATGCCTCGTCAGTGCGCAGCGGCACACGCAGGTGACCGATGCACAGGTACACCTCGTACGTGCCGCCAACCCGGACCGTGACAGTCGCCCTGCCCGACTTCGTCCAGGCGGCCGGGTACCGGGTGCGGTAGTAGGTCGGTGCGTACATCACGCCACCTCCGCCAACTCGTCGTCGTCAGCCCCGGTGACGGCCGGCGCGAGAGTGCGGCGCCGACGACGCAGCGCGTAGCGCTCCCCCTCGGACATGCCACCCCACACGCCGTGGCGGCTCTCGCTCGGGTGATCCAGCGCCCACTCCAGGCACGCCGCCATCAACGGACACGACCGACACAGCCGCTTCGGATCCCGCGTGGAGCCGCCCTTCTCCGGGAACCACAGCTCCGGGTCAACCTCCGCGCACACCGCGGTCGGCGCATCCAGCACCATCCACGGAGCCGTGCGATCAAGACCAAGTACGGACTGACGTGCCGTCGTCATGCGACATCACCGCCGCACACGGTGTTCGTGAATCGAGGCGAGAAGTACCATAGAAGTGCCATAGACATACCGTAAACGGACCATGAAGGGACCGTCAAGGCCCAATGGCACGACCACCAGTGAAAGCTCAGCAGCTTGCGGACCAGCTCGCGCGGGAGATCGAGGCGGGTGAGATCAGCGCGGGCTCGTGGCTTCCAGCAGAGCGTCAGCTCGCCGAGCATCACGGCTACGGTCGGTCCACAGCTCGACAGGCAATTCAGCAGCTTGTCGAGATGGGTTTCGTCGAACAGGTCCCCGGATCCGGGGCTCGTGTGCGCGGCCGGGAGTCGAGTGGAACCGATGACGCGCATCTCGACGACGGGCTGAGGCAGGTACGTGACGAGCTCCGTGAGATCAACGCACGTCTGATGGCCATCGAGGCGCGACTCGGGCAGCCGGACGCACACCGATAGGCGGCGCGCATGACTTCCAGTCGACGACTTGCGATCGAGCAGTACCAACGGTCGTTCTCCGATCCATGTCACCGCCCGGACGGACGGCACGCACATAGGAGAACGCGGATCAGCGGGTGCGACCCGGACAAACTGTCCGGGCTCGTTCGGGGATCCCCTCGCCTAAGGTTGACAACATGCATGGAGCCGGCGATCACCTCAGCATCGGACAGCGTGTTGCCTTCTACCGAGTGCGCCGTGGACTGACGCAAGCAGTCCTCGGAGATCTTGTTGGCAAGACGGAAGACTGGGTCAGCAAGATCGAGCGGGGAGACCGCCCGATGGACCGCATCAGCGTCATGGTGGATGTGGCGCGTGCGCTCCGTGTGAATCTCGGTGACCTACTTGGGGAGCCTGTTCTCCTCGAGGACGATGACCAGAACGATGACGTTCCAGCCATACGAGATGCACTGATGGCTCCCCATCGCCTGTCGCGAGTGCTCTTCGTCGGGCCGTCACCGCACGAGCTGCCAGACGTGCAGCGCACCGCAGATCTTGCGGAGGCGGTCTGGGCCCAATATCAAGCAGGACGGGTAGGGCGTAGCGTCGCTGCGCTTCCTGACCTGATTCGTGCCGCGCAAGCCCTTGAGGCGGGGGAGGGCGCCGAGCGAGCGGGTGCCTGGGCGACGTCTGCCCGGATTCACCACCTGGCCGGCACCACACTGAGCAAGATCGGTGAAGCGGATCTTGCGTGGATCGCTGCCGAACGGGCGATGGGCGCCGCCGACCGGGCAGATGACCTGCTGGTCCTCGCCTCGGCTGCTCGCGCTGGAACCCATGCGCTACTTGCCATTGGCCGGTACGACGATGCACTCCAGTTGGGTGCGACCGCGACCAGCTGGCTCACATCCCGCATCGCTCTGAGCGACCCGGCTGCACTGAGCCTCCTCGGGATGCTGAATCTCCGAATGGCCGTCGCCGCTGCACGCCGGCAAGACCGTGGGGTGCGGAACGACCTTCTGCGAAAGGCTCGGTCGGCCGCCGAGCAGCTCGGCGAAGACGCGAACCACTGGCAGACCGCCTTTGGGCCTACAAACGTGCTGCTGCACGACCTTTCGACCGCGCTCGACCTTGGTGATGTGTCGTACGTCATCGCGCACGGCGCGGACGTCACGGCTGAGAACCTGCCGGCAGAACGACGCATCTCTCACCAGATTGATCTGGCGCGGGCGTACAGCTTTGTTGCACAGGACAGCGAGGCAGTCGATGCTCTATTGCGCGCCGAGCGGGATGCTCCTCAGCTCGTCCACCACAGCCCACTCGTGCGTGAGACCGTGCGGGATATTCAGCGACGGTCCCCGGTGACAAGCGGAAGGCGAGGGTCGGACTTCGCGCGGTTGGCCGAACGGTGCAGGGCCGTGGCATGACCGAGCCGACTCTCGGTCTGGTTTGTTGCTCCGCTGGGGGCCTTGAGGATGTGCGTGCGGAGCTGATTAAGCCGCTGGTCACAGATGGCTGGCGAGTTGCGGTCACGGTGACACCCACCGCGGCAGAGTGGTTGCGGTCGTCCGGCGAGTTCGATCTGATCGAAGAGTTGACTGGCATTTCGGTCCGCGATCGACCAAAACTCCCCACGGAGGTCAGTCCGCATCCGACCGTCGACTGCTACGCCGTGGTACCTGCAACCGCTAACACGGTCGCGAAGCTGGCCCTCGGGATCGCGGACAACCAAGCGCTAACCCAGGTGTGTGAAGCCATCGGTGGTGGAGACGTGCCCGTCGTAGTGTTCCCGCGGGTCAACGCGGCGCACGCAGGCCAACCCGCATGGACCGCTCATATCGAGGCCCTCACTCGGGCAGGGGTGCACCTCGTCTACGGCCACGATGTCTGGCCGCTCCATGCCCCGCGATCAGCGCCAGGCAAGATCCTCCCATGGGATGACATCCGCAAAGCCATCAGCCGCGTTGTCAGCGCCTGACAGAGGCGGCGCCACGTAAGCCTCACACCTCCAAGAGCGGATCATCGCCGCGCCGGCGTCCCTGATTGCCCCCAGCTGGGCGAAACCGTCACAGGGGTACGTACCGCCTGATAGGGCCGCAGCACGGAGGTTCGCGATCTCCTCCAGTAGGTTGCGATGGAGATCGCCGCACCAGTCGCTCCAGGAAGCTCACGACGACCCCGCCGCACCGCGGTCCCAGCGGAATGGCTAGGTCTCGGGCGCCTGGACGTCGCGAGCAAGACGCTCCCTGGCGGGAGCGGGGCCGCAATTGCGCACCCACCGGATGAGGCTCAGGCAGTGGCGCCACATCCCTCTGACTGGCGCGACTGGCGCGACTGGCGCGACTGGCGCGACTGGCGCGACTGCAAAATGTTCCAGCCGACTCGACCCCGCAGATGAGCTGGAACATTGGATATGGCTAATGTGCGGTGACGCGGCGCTGTAGGGCCGCGTTTGACCAGGTCAAAGCGATGTATGCACCGCTCTTGAAAACCGTTGAGGCGCGGGAGCGTCTCCGTGGGTTCGAATCCCACGCCCTCCGCCCGCAGCAGCCGAAACGGGCTCCTGACCAGCACGAACACTGGCCAGGGGCCCTTCGCTATGAGGGTCATAGGGGTCCGGCGATCTACGGTGCTGTCCGGCTGTCTACGGCTATCTGCGTCGAATATGCGTCGCAGTTTGGTCAGGCGGCGAGGTTGGGATCGTTGCCCTCTCCAGCCTTGAGCGCCGCCTCGATTCGTCGCTTGGCCGCGCCGTCTTGTCCGTAGATGCACTTTGCGTATACGCGCATGAGGACGTCCACGCTGTGTCCCGCCCACTCTGCGACCTGCGTGGCTGGAACGCCGGCATCGAGCCACGGGGAGACACACGCATGACGGAGGTCGTACGGCCGACGGGCAGTATCTGCCTGGCGCTCGGTCAGGGCTGCCGTGCGGGCCTTCCGCCAGACGGCGGAGTAGGTGACCGGTGAGACCGCGTTTCCATATGGACCGGCAACCGGGCTACCGAATGAGCCTGACCGAACATTGGGGGTCAGAACCGAAATGTTCCAGCATTGTATCTCGCGGTTGACCGGGCCGTATCATGGTTTACATGACCAGTAAGGAGCAGCTGCTGCAGCTTGTCGAGGATCTGCCCGAGGAGCAGGTCGACGAGCTGCTTCGTCTCACTAGGGACCTGTACTCGACGCCTGGGGGTCAGCGGCTGCCGGCATTCGTCGGTATCGGGGACAGTGGACGCAGCGACGTCTCCGAGCGTGCGGAGGTGCTGCTACGCGAAGGGTACGGCCGGTAGCGTCGCGGTGTGATCATCGTTGACACCGGAGTCCTGGATGCGCTGGCGGACCCGGTCGGATGCTCATCACGTGTCAGCGATCACGACATTCCCCACCCTGGCGATCAGGAGTGGTCCCATGGTGACGACGTACCGATTCGCCTTGGGGCGACGTACGAGGTGGCCCGGCGAGTCAGCTCATGCGTCCGTTAGGGGATCGCTAAGCGATCAGCAAGGTCCGAGGGTGGCAGCTCGGTGTCGCGTTGCCATCGTTGCCATCGCTTGAGCTGCAGGCAGACTGCCAACCAGGAGCAAGACGAGGCCGGCGATGCCGACGGTGGCCACGGGACGGCCGGGCAGGACGAACCCGGCCATCGTCACGGGACTGCTGGCGATCATCGACCAGGCGGCCCACCACGGGATGACC
>WHTH01000044.1 GCA_009377865.1 Pseudonocardiaceae bacterium
CACCCGGTCCGACAGAGTCGCTCCTCGCTCAGGCGGCGAGGGCGAACTCGCGCTGACTAGAGTCGGCGCTTATTTGGTTGCGATGACGCTTAACGGTGGTCTCTCGCCTGCACCGGCACGCTTCCCACTGACTCAACGTCCGGAGTCGAAACCGTTCACCCCCTTGCTCAGGTTGGGACGGTCATCATAACGCACCGGGGCCGCCACATCATCCAACAGGCGACGATTGATTCCGTGCCGCCGCCCGCTGCAGCAGTGCCGCCGGGGTGTCGTGGCAGACCGTGCGCAGGAACGCGGTGCCGAGCCGGTCGTCCGCGACGGCCCATGACGTGATCGCCCGCAGCTGGGTGGCGTAGTCGTAAGGGATGTTGGGGAAGTCAGTGCCCAGCACGATCCGGTCAGCGACGCCGACCAGCCGCGCCGCCCAATCTCGCGGCAGCGGGGCGGTCGACTCGACGAACGGGACACCGACCATGGTGGTGTCGAGGTAGACCCGCGGGTAGCGGTCGACGAGGTCCAGGGCCGCCTCGTGGTCGGGCATCCCGGCATGCGCGAGCACCGCGGTGAGCCGCGGATGCGCGGTGAGCACCTCCTCGAAAACGTCGAGGCCGGTGAACCTGCCCGGCATCGGCCCGTGACCGCAGTGCACGATCACGGGCAGCCCCGCCTCGGCGAGCAGCCCCCACGCGGAGTCCAGCAGGGCGTCGCGCGGGTCGAAGTCGCCGACCTGTACGTGCACCTTGATACAGCGCGCCCCGGCCCGCACCGCGTCGGCCAGGTAGTCGTCAACCCCCGGTTCCGGGTAGAGTGTGGCGGTCGGCACGGCCTCCGGAACCTCGGCGGAGAAGTCGGACACCCACCCGTTGAGCCAGGCGGCCATGCCGGGCTTGTGCGGGTAGACCAGCGGAGCGAACTCGCGCACACCCAGCTTGCGCAGGATGGCCAGGCGCTCAGCCTCGGGCAGCCGGTAGTGCACCGGCCAGTCGACGCCGTAATGCTCGCGCGCCGCGTCGAAGTACGCCCAGACCTTCGCCATCACCCGCTCGGGCAGGAAGTGCACGTGGGCGTCGACCAGCCCGTCGAGCCCCAGCGCAGCCGTCCACGCGGGCACGTCGGCATCGTCGACCGGCGGGGCGGCCAGTGGGTCCCGGCCGGCCAGGCCATGCGAGCAGCGGCTCACCCCATGCCCTTGATACGGCGGCCCACCGCACGCTGCACCTCACGCTGCGCGTCGCGCTTGGCGATGTCAGCGCGTTTGTCGTGCTTGCGCTTGCCCCGGGCGAGCGCAAGCTCGACCTTCACCTTGCCGTCGGAGAAGTACATCGCCAGCGGCACCAGCGACAGCCCGCTCTCCCTCGTCTTGCCGATCAGGCGGATGATCTCGTGGCTGTGCAGCAGCAACTTGCGGATGCGCCGGGGCTCGTGGTTGGTCCAGCTCCCCTCGCTGTAGACGGGGATGTGCACCCCCCGCAGCCAGACCTCACCGTCCGAGACGTCGGCGAAGGCGTCGGCCAGCGACGCCCGCCCGGCGCGCAGCGACTTGACCTCGGTGCCGGTGAGCACGATCCCCGCCTCGTAGGTGTCGAGCACCGAGTACTCATGCCGTGCCCTCCGGTTGGACACGATCACTTTCCGGCCGCGCTCCTTACTCACGGGTCAGGTCCGCACGTAGAGCCGCAGCGTGACGTAACCGGTCACCGCCGAGATCCCGGCGCCCACCAGCAGCAGTACCGGCGAGATGAATGCGATGTCGGAGAGCGTGATACGCGGCACGATGCCCGCCTCGAACACGTCGGCGAGCACGACGTCGATGAACGCGGTCTTCGCGGTCGTCAGGCCGACCACGGCCAGCACGCCGCCGATGAGTCCCGCCACGACCGCCTCCAGCAGGAACGGTAGCTGGGTGTACCAGCGAGTGGCGCCGGTCAGCCGCATGATTCCGACCTCGGTCCGGCGGGTGAACGCGGAGACCTGGATCGTGTTGGAGATCAGCAGCAGCGCGGCGAGCGCCTGCACCAGTGCCACCGCGAACGTCGCGTTGCGCACCCCTGAGAGCGTCTGGAACAGCTCCTCCAGGTATTCCCCCTGGTCCTGCACCCGGTCCACCCCGGCCCGGCCGGTGAACTCCTGCGCGATCACGTCGAAGCGTTGCGGATCGGCCAGCTTCACCCGGAACGACGCCGGAAGGGCCTCGGGCCGGGCGAGCTCGCGCAGCTCGGGCTGAGACTCGAAGATCTGCTGGAACCGGTTGAACGCGTCCTCGCGGCTCTCGAAGGCGACCGACTCCACGCCGGAGGTGGCCTCCAGCTCCGCGCGCAGGCTGCTACACGGCTCCGCCGAGCATTCCGGGTCGTTCGCGCTGACATCCTCGCTGAGGAAGACCGCGACCTCGACCCGGTCGTAGTACAGGTCCTGCATCCGGTCGATGGTGGTGACCACGAGTAGGCCACCACCGAGCAGACCGAGCGAGATCGCGGTGGTGAGGATCATCGCCACGGTCATCGTGAGGTTGCGGCGAAGGCCGGTGACGACCTCGCTGAACACGAAGCTGGCGCGCATCGGGAGTCGGGGTTCCTCGCCTCAGGGGTCGTCGGGGGTGTCTAACGGCCCACGCCGTAGACGCCACGGGCGTCGTCGCGGACGAGCTGTCCGAGCTGCAGCTCGACCACGCGGCGCCGCATGGAGTCGACGATGGAGTGGTTGTGGGTGGCCATCATGACGGTCGTGCCGGTGCGGTTGATCCGCTCGAGCAGCAGCATGATGTCCTGGCTGATCTCGGGGTCCAGATTGCCGGTCGGCTCATCGGCCAGCAGCACTAAGGGGCGGTTGACGAACGCCCGCGCAACCGCGACGCGCTGCTGCTCGCCGCCGGACAGCTCGTAGGGCATGCGCTCCGACTTGCCGTCCAGCCCGACCATCTCCAGCACCTCGGGCACCACCTTCTGGATGGTGTGCCGCGGCTTGCCGATCACCTCGAGGGCGAACGCCACGTTCTCCGCGACGGTCTTGTTGTTGAGCAGCCGGAAATCCTGGAACACGCAGCCGACCCGCTGGCGTAGCTGGGGCACCCGGCGGCGGGAGAGCTTGCCGACGTTCCAGTCCGCGACGAAGACGTCGCCCTTGGTGGGCATCTCCTCCCGCAACAGCAGCCGCAGGAACGTCGACTTACCAGAGCCGGAGGGGCCGATGAGGAAGACGAACTCGCCCTTGTCCACCTCCACCGACACGTTGTCGAGGGCGGGCCTGGTGGACGTCTTGTAGGCCTTGCTGACGTGCTCGAGCCGGATCACGGGCGGCGAGTCTACCCACGGGCAGCCCGGCGACCGGACACGGCGTGGCGGTTCAGCGCGCCGCCGGGGCGACCTGTTGCTTGCGCCAGCGAATACCGGCCTCGAGGAGGCCGTCGATCTCGCCGTCGAGCACGGCGCTCGGGTTCCCCACCTCGTAGTCGGTACGCAGGTCCTTGACCATCTGGTAGGGGTGCAGCACGTAGGAGCGCATCTGGTTGCCCCAGGAGCTGCCCTCCCCCTTGAGCGCGTCGAGTTCGGCCTGCTCTTCCTGCCGCTTGCGGTCCAGCAGCCGCGACTGCAGCACCCGCAGCGCGGCGGCCCGGTTCTGGATCTGGGACTTCTCGTTCTGGCAGGACACCACGATCCCGGTCGGGAGGTGGGTCATGCGCACCGCAGAGTCCGTGGTGTTGACGCTCTGCCCGCCGGGGCCCGAGGAGCGGAACACGTCGATGCGCAGGTCGTTGTCCGGGATGTCGATGTGATCGGTGGTCTCGGTGACCGGCAGCACCTCCACCCCGGCGAAGGACGTCTGCCGGCGGCCCTGGTTGTCGAACGGCGAGATCCGCACCAGCCGGTGGGTGCCCTGCTCGACCGAGAGCGTGCCGTAGGCGTACGGGGTCCGCACGGCGAAGGTGGCCGACTTGAGGCCGGCCTCCTCGGCGAAGGAGGTGTCGTAGACCTCCGTGGGGTAACCGTGCCGCTCGGCCCAGCGCAGGTACATCCGCATCAGCATCTCGGCGAAGTCCGCCGCGTCGATGCCGCCGGCTTCCGACCGGATGGTCATCAGCGCATCGCGCTCGTCGTACTCGCCCGACAGCAACGTGCGAACCTCGAGCGCGGAGATCTCCTCGCGAAGCTCGGTCAGCTCGGTATCGGCCTCGGCCCTTGTCGACCGGTCGTCCTCCGCCTCGGCGAGCTCGTAGAGCACCTCGACATCGTCGAGGCGCTGCCGCAGACCGGTGATCCGGCGCAGGTCGCCCTGCCGGTAGGCGAGCCGGCTGTTCACCTGCTGGGCGTGCTCCCCGTCGTCCCACAGGTCCGGCCGTCCGGCCTCGTCCTCGAGCGCTGCGACCTCTTCGCGCAGCCGGCCGATGTCCACCACGGCCTCGATTCCGGTCAGCATGGTGGCCAAGGCCTTGAGATCGGCTGCGACGTCGGCATTCACGACTCTCCAGCGTAGTCCGTGCCCGCCAACTCGCCCCTTCTGCCGTCAAGCCCTCCCCCCGTTGCCGTCAAGGGCACCGCCACGGCGTCGGACGCAGTGAAGGTGCCCTTGACGGCAATAGGGCTACCAGCAGTCGCAGTAAAGGGTCCCTTCGCGGCGCACTGGGTGCCCGCACTGTGCTGGACATCGGTGGCAGGTCGCCCAGCGTCAGCTCGACGGCCTCACCGCCCGGGCACCGGGGCAGATCAACGGCCGTCGGTGTCGACGGGCGGCCCGATGTCGTGCGGGTGCGCTGGGAGCCGCCAGTGCGACCTGCGCGGACCAGCGAGATCGCACTCGATGCGGGCCCGGCCCACGCCGGGCAACCGCATCGAGGTCACCTACGACCCCTCCGATCCCACCGTGCCACGCTGCCCGGCCGGTGCGTCGACAATCCCGCGCGCCCGGACGCCGACACCGCCCGTCGCGCTCGTGAGGCGACGCTGTGGCGGCACCTGCGGGTCGATCTCGCGCTGGCGATCCCGGCGCCGCTCGTCGGGTTGTTCTGGGCCTACCTGGATGGCGGCGGCGTCGGTTCCTGGACCGGGGCGACCGCCGTCGCCGCCGTAGTGGCGATGTGGACCGGTGCCTATCGTGGCTCCGACCCGTCCTGACCTCCACCCGACCCGGGCGTGTCCGTTTCGTAGGGTGTATCGGCCGTCATCCGGCCGGGATGGAGTCGATCAGCTTGATCATAGCTCTGACGTGGGCGACGGTGAAGTCGGCGACCGCCTTGCTGTAGGGGTCGGCTGCCTGCTTCGCCTCCGCCCGCGCGATGGACAACTGTTCACCGTAGGCCTCGCGAGCGCTGCTGACCAGGGCATTGCGCTGCTTGGGGGTCAGCGAGTTCGCATGCAGCAGACGCAGGATCAGCGGGCTGCGCATGCTGTCGACCCCGGGTACGGAGTTCAGCCACGCCTTGAACGCACGCCTACCAGCTGCAGTGATGACGTACTGCTGGCTGGAGCGGGGCCCCTGCTTACCCAGTCGCAGCAGCCCGGCATCGGTCAACGAGGGCAGCTCGCGGTAGACCTGGCTGCGGGTGACCGAGAAGAACGATCCGAAGCGCTGCCGCGCTACCGCGACGAGCTGGCCGCCGGTCATCGGCCCCTCGTGCTGCAGCAGGCCGAGCAGGGCGGCTGATGTGGCGTTGAGATCGCTCATCCCACTACCGTGCCACGCTCACCGCGCGCTGTCCACAGTGGCCGTCGGCGCGTCCATTGTGGCAGCCTCATCCCGGTGCGGTGCGGACGCGGTCAGGACTCTGCGAGCTCGCGGACCTGCTCGATCAGCCGCACCCGCTGCTGGGAGGTCCCGGCCAGCGGGGTCACGTTCAGCGTCGTCGCGCCGGCCTCGCGCATCGCCGCGAGCCGTTCGCGCACGTATCCCTCCGACCCGATCAGCGACGTCTTGCGCACCAGGTCGTCCGGCACGGCGGCCGCAGCCCCCTCCTTCTTGCCGTCGAGATAGAGGTCCTGGATCAGCTCGGCCTCGGCCTCGAAGCCGTAGCGCTTGGCGAGGTCGTTGTAGAAGTTACGGCCCTTGGCCCCCATCCCGCCGATGTAGAGCGCGAGCATCGGGCGCACCCCGTCGAGCATCCCCTCGACGTCGTCACCGATGGCCAGCGGTGCCGCCACCACGACGTCGAGCTCGGGCAGCGACGGGTCGCGGCGCGCCCGGCCCTGCGCCAGTGAGTCTCCCCACACCGCGGACGCCTCCTCGGGCAGGAAGAAGAGCGGCTCCCAGCCCTCGGCTATCTCCGCCGTCATCGCCACATTCTTCGGCCCGATCGCCGCGATCACGATCGGGATGCGCTCGCGCACCGGGTGGTTGATCAGCTTGAGCGACTTGCCCAGCCCGGTGCCCTGCTCGGCAGGTAGCGGGATCTGGTAGTGGCGGCCCTGGTGCTCGACGCGCTCGCGGCGCCACACCTGCCGGCAGATGTCGACCAGCTCGCGGGTGCGTCCCAGTGGCGCGGTGTAGGGCACGCCGTGGAAGCCCTCGATCACCTGTGGCCCGGATGCGCCGATACCGAGGGTGAACCGGCCGCCGGAGACGTAGTCGAGGCCGGCCGCCGTCATCGCGGTCAGCGATGGCGTCCGGGTGTAGATCTGCAGGATCCCCGACGCGATCTGCAGCCGTTCGGTTCGCGCGGCGATGAACCCCAGCTGGCTCACCGCATCGAAGCTGTAGGCCTCGGGAACGAATACGATGTCCAATCCGGCCTTCTCGTACTCGGCCAGCTCGGCGACGGTTTCGGTGAACCCGCCGCTGTAGGTCAGGGGCATGCCGATCCGCACGTCGCTCCTCCTCGTGTCCGTACCCGGCCCGGTATCCGCGCCACAAGCATGCTTATCGTGGTTCCACTCGTTGCCAAAGCCACGATAAGTGCGCTTATCGTGGGCGCGAGGGCGCTGACCTGGACTGATAGCTCCACACTATCCCTGACCTGCATGAATGTGTCGCAGGGTGTCGCATGGCGCAGCGCTGGAGTGTCACCGGGACGCACCGCAACGCGCCCCGGTCCTCATGAGTTCCCCATGGGGGACGGGCGTTTGTGGGGACCGGCCGGTCACCGGGCGCCGTGGGGATGCGGGGGCGCTCGACCGGTGACCGGCCGGAGCTTCAGGGCGGGCAGTGGCCGCTGGCCCGCGCCTCGGTGTTGGCGATCTCCTCGCCGATCCACTCCGGGCGGCCAGCCCCGACCTCGCGTAGGCGCGGGCGCAGGGCACGCACGCGTAGGAGGCGGGGCCGCCCGGCCCGGAGTCCGCGAAAGGCACCGCGACGAGCACGCTGTCGCCCTCGGCAGTGGGCCGCTGGCAACGGCAGCAGGCCGTCACTGCGGCCGTGCCCGCTGTAGCTCGAACAGCTCAGCGAGCACATCCTCGGCGCGGCCGTCGCGCTGCCACACCGCACCCGAGCAACCCGGCAGGTCGGTGGGCAGGATCAGCCCGCCGTCGTCGTGGGTGCGGTGCCGCATGGCCACACAGCGGTCCTCGCCCTCGATCGCGACGGCATCGGTCCAAGTCGGTCCGATGCGCACGCGATCGCGACGGGCTCGCCGTGCCGGTCACGGATCAGCTCACCGCGCCACCCGTTCTCAGCGGTGAGGTGCCGCAGGTACGGCGTGGCCGCATACGTCGGCCCGGTCATCGCGCCACCGCCAGCCTGCGGCGGTGACGACCACGCTCCCGTGGCCGGGGCTGGTCACAAAGGCGCGGTTTTGGCACCAGCAGCACCAGCACGAGCGGGCCGAGCAGCACCGCCAGTAACAGCAGCACGTCAATGAGCATGCCGCGCACCATCGCGGGCTGGGTGTGACGAGCTGTTTACCGCTCGTAAACCGCTTAGTTGAGGCCGAACCGGTTACGCAGCGAGTCCAGCTCCCACACCCGGCGCCGAGCACGGCGGTGCAGGATGCCGACCAAGTCTCGGGCGATCGGATCGGGACGGACGTACTGCGGAGCCAGCCGATCGGCGGCGTCGAGGTGCCGGATGGCCTCGGCGTCACGGGCGCCCTCAGCCTGGACGTAGGCGCGCGCGAGGTCGAAGTGCAGCGCACCCCCACGCACGGCGGAGTCGAAGGTGTCGAGTAGTCGGGGTACGAGGGCGTCGACCCGCTCTGCGGCAGTCGGGCCGCGTTGGGACTCCACGGCGACGTTGAGCCCCCAGGTTGTGACGTTGGTCGGGCCGAAGTGCTGCAACAGCACGTTGCGCTCGCCAGTGCGGCCCGCCAGCTCCTCAGCGAAGGCGAGGTGGTCCTCGGCACGGGCGGCCCGTTGCTGGCGGGCGTGTTGCAGGGCTGCGGTCAGGTGCATCATCCCGGCAGCCTGCGCAGGTCCGGTGTCAGCGGCGGACGGGTCGGGTGTGATCTCTGCGAGCGCGTCATCGAGCACGGTCGTGACGCGGTGTCGGGCACCGATCCATGCCAGCCCTAGGGATCGGTGCATGGTGAGCAATCCCGTCCGGGTGGGGTCGCCCAGCCGAATAGCGGCATCAGCACCACGGCGCGCGGTCTCGACGGCCAAGTCGGCGTAGCCGAAGTGGCGTGCGACGGATGCACCGACCAAGCACGCCTCGGCCAGCGCGCCCAGCGCCATGCGGCGGGTATCGCTGTCGCCGGTTACCGCATGGACGTGCAGCTCGGCGAGCACCGCGCCCAAGCCACGCCCAGCCAGCGAGAACCGGGCAGCGTCGAGGTGTCCGTTGGCCTGGAGTGCCAGCCGAGCCAACTCGGCAACAGGGCGTGCGGGTACGTCGTCGGACACGTCGGTCAACGTCGAGTCATGTATCGCGATGCTGATCGCTGGCAGGCAGGCCAGCGCGTCGGCGGTGTCGCGGTCGGGCGCGAGGTAGGGCTGGCCGGTCAGGTCGGCCACAGCGCAGCCCAGCGCCCCGGCGAGGTCCTCCAGCAGCCCGCGACGCTCGAACCTGCGGTGCCCACGTTCGAGGAATGACAGGTACCCCTTGCTGATCCCGGCGAGCCCGGCAGCCACCTCCACGGACAGCCCACGGCGGCGCCGAATCGTGCGCGCCCGCTGGCCGATGGTGGAGCTGTCGTCGGTGGTGCCCACGGGGCTACCCCTCCGATCGGTTGCATGTGACACGGGATGGTAGCGACGTGCGACGGTATGCGTCGTGGTGCGACTACCGGGCCGGGGGGCGCGCTCGCCAGCCGGGGCGAAGGAGGCACACCCCTGCTCCCACAACCGCCCCCGGCCCGGACCTACGCGGCAGCCAGCCCCACGGCGGACCCCCTACGGCCCCGGACACAGTGGCCAGTCCCTCGAAGTTCTCCCCGAGGCCGTCGCCCGACAGGATCTGATCTTCCAGCGCCGCCTCCAGGCCGGGCCGCAGCTCAGCGTCCAAAAAGGACTGCAACATCTCCGCGTCGGCGAGATCCTGCCGGGACACCTGGCGCTCCGATGTCACCGTCGACCCCCCGGGCTACCAGGGGTCCCGCGCCACCGCGACCGGCATCTACTACCTGCTGGGGCCCGGCGAGGAATCCGGCTGGCACCGCGTCGCCAGCGACGAGCTGTGGCTCTGGCATCGCGGCGGGCCGCTGCTGCTGGCGTTCGGTGGTGACGCCGAGGCGCCGGACGACGTCGTGCAGCACGCGCTCGGTGCCGACGTCGAGCGCGGCCAGCTGCCACAGCTGGTAGCTACTCGGCGAGCGCGCCACGCAACC
Organism: Pseudonocardiaceae bacterium; assembly: GCA_009377865.1. Classification (GTDB taxonomy): domain Bacteria; phylum Actinomycetota; class Actinomycetes; order Mycobacteriales; family Pseudonocardiaceae; genus WHSY01. Next base: position 9,686 of record WHTH01000044.1, read on the forward strand.
GCACTATGAGGTCATCGGCGGACAGGCCGTCGAGGCCGTCGCGTTCGATGCGCTCGGCGAGCGTGACAGCGTGCTGCACCAGCCCCGCCAGATCCAGCCCGTGCGGCGGATCCGTAGCCCTGGTCCCGATCCGCTCGGCGCCCCGCCGCAGCAGCGCGGCCGCCCCCGTGGCATTGCCGCGTTGCGCGTGGGTGAGCCCGACCGCGAGTTGCGCGAGGCCCTGCCACATGTCCCGTTCCGGGGCCGAGCTCGCCTTCCAGGCCGCCTCGAGCACCTCGTGCGCGTGGAAGGGGTAGCCGGTGTCGAGCAGCTGCTGCGCCTCGCGCAGCGCCTCCCGGGGTTCGGGTGCCGCGTCGTCCTCGGGCGGCTGCTCGAGCCCCTCGGCGCCGCGCGGCAACGGCCGTCCCGCCGAGTCCCTGGGACGGGCGTTGCGGGGTCGTCCTTGCGGGTCCCGGTCCCGTTTGCTGGTCGCCACACCGCCACCTTCCCACTGCTGTTGTGCCACCGCAGTTCGTACTCCTGGTCCGAACTGCGTCCAGCGTGTGAAACCCGGCCGTCCAGCGCGCACTGCTCGCGCCGCGGGAGCGCCACGCCACGTGTGCGCTTGTTGACAAGGCGTTTACACGACGGACATGTTCAGGTAAACGCCCGTGCGAGAATGGTGGTCCAATGTACGTGACGGGTGCCGGACCGGATCGTAGGTCCGCGCCGTGGGCTGCTTGGTGATGGCGCAATGGTCGTAGCCGGTGACGGTAATGCGCGGCCGAAACGGTTGGCCGCACCAGCACCAGCTACGACCTGGCGGTGGAGTCACTGCTCTCGACGTCTGAGCGCGGAGTCCGGCTGGCCGCCGAGTCGTCGAGGTTCGAGCACCGCGTCGTCGCCGACCTGCGCGGCCGGCCGCAGTCGGTGGCCGAGGTCGCCGCGCTGCTGTCCATCCCGCTCGGCGTGGCCCGGGTACTGCTGAGCGACATGGCCGCGCTGGGAATCGTCACGGTGCACGCGACGGCCGGCGCGGCCAACGGCCAGCCGGACCTGGCGCTGATGGAGCGGGTGCTCAGCGGCCTGCGTCAGATCTAGCCGCGCGGCTCGACGACACCCCGTCCTACCGCGTCGAGAACTCGTAGGCGCTTTCCGCGTGCTCGGTCTCGTCGATGCCGGTCATCTCGTCCTCCTCGTCAGCACGGAAGCCGACCAGCACCTTCACCAGCAACGCGATGACCAGCGAGAGCACGAAGGAATAGACCAGCACGGCCGCCGAGGCGATCCCCTGGGCACCCAGCTGGGCCAGACCGCCCCCGTAGAAGAGACCCTCCGCGTCCGGGTCGCCGGTGACGGTCTCGGTGGCGAACAGCCCGACCAGCAGCGTTCCGATGAGACCACCGACGAGATGGATGCCGACCACGTCGAGCGAGTCGTCCAGGCCCAGCCGGAACTTCATGCCCACAGCCAGCGCGCACACCGCGCCCGCGGTCGCGCCGATCGCCAGCGCACCCAGCGGTGTCACCGAGCCGCAGGCCGGGGTGACCGCGACGAGTCCCGCCACGACGCCCGAGGCCGCTCCCAACGTGGTCGGCATGCCGTCGCTGACCCGCTCCACCAGCAGCCAGCTGAGCATCGCGGCGCAGGTGGCGGCCAGCGTGTTCACGAATGCGGTGGCGGCGAGGTTGTCCGCGGCCACCGCCGACCCGGCGTTGAAGCCGAACCACCCGAACCACAGCAGCGCGGCTCCCAGCACCACGAACGGCAGGTTGTGCGGGCGCATCGCGTCGCCAGGCCACCCATGCCGCCTGCCGAGTACCAGCGCCAGCGCGAGTGCCGCGGCGCCCGCGTTGATGTGCACGGCGGTGCCGCCCGCGAAGTCCAGCGCGCCGAGGTCGTTGGCGATCCAGCCACCCGACACGGTGCCGTCGTCGCTGTCGAACGCGAACACCCAGTGCGCCACCGGGAAGTAGACCAGGGTCGCCCAGAGCCCGGCGAACAGCAGCCAGGGCCCGAAGCGGGTCCGGTCTGCGATCGCTCCGGAGACCAGCGCCACCGTGAGGATCGCGAACATCGCTTGGAACGCGACGAACGCGAGGTCGGGCAGCGCGGCGGGATCGTCAGGGGCGCCCAGCAGGGCTTCCAGCCCCAGATACTCGACAGGGTTGCCCAGCAGGCCGCCGCCGATGTCGTTGCCGAAGGCGATCGAGTAGCCGTAGAGCACCCACAACACCCCGACCACGCCGATGGTGCCCAGGCTCATCATCATCATGTTGAGCACGCTCTTGGCGCGGACCATGCCCCCGTAGAAGAACGCCAGGCCAGGAGTCATCAGCAACACCAAGGCTGCACTGGTCAGTACCCAGGCGGTGCCACCGGTGTCCACGTCCATCGATCCTCCTCGGCTGCACGGTTCGGTTCATGCGTGCGAGAAGGGTCGAGAGCGACTGTTGCGGCAAGCACACCGGCGTGTTTCGGGTGGATGAACTCGGGGCGCGTCAGGTTACGCGCGTGACTCCCGCCCGGGGCCCGGACATGCGAGAGGGCCCCTGACCGTGCGGGTCAGTGGCCCTCTGGCGGTGGTAGCGGGGGAGGGATTCGAACCCTCGACCTCTGGGTTATGAGCCCAGCGAGCTACCGAGCTGCTCCACCCCGCGTTGACGTGGACAAGATTACTCGGCTGCCGGCGCTGCCTGCAAATCGTGTGGTCAGCGGTTCACAGGCAGCTCCGTGGCCTCACCCGCCGTCGCCACCACCGCCGTTGCTGTTCGCGGCTTGCGCCTCCTGGTAGCGCTGGACCGCGGCGTCGAGATCCGCGAGAGCCTGACCCTGTGCCGCGAACTCGCCAGCGGACTGCGCCTGGCGCAACTGCTCCAGCGCGGTGTTGATGTCGCCGACGGCCTGGCTCATCTCCGGGCTCGCATCCGTGCCCGGCCCGGGACCCCCGGGCGACGGGGTCTCCGCCTGGTCGTCCGCTTGCTGCTCGTCTTGCTGGTCCTCCGGCGAGGGCGCCGCCGCTCCAGCGCCCGGCAGCACCTCGTCGAGCGCCTCAGCCAGTGTCGGGGCGTACCCGAGGCGGTCGCCGTAGAACACCAGCACGCGGTTGAGCTGCGGGAACGACAACTCCTGGTCCGCCCGCTCGACGTAGATCGGCTCCACGTAGAGCAGCCCTCCGTTGGCGATCGGCAATGTCAGCAGGTTGCCCTGCAGCACGTCGGTCTGGCTCTGCCGCAGCAGGTTCAGCTCCTGGCTGACCTCAGCAGACGAGTCGAAACGGGTCTGGACCTGCTGCGGGCCCAGCGTCTGCGAGTCGGTCGGCAGCTCCAGCACCCGGATGTCGCCGTAGGTTTCCGGCTCGGAACTCACCGACACGTAGGCCGACAGGAACTGCCGTCGCAGGCTGACCAGCGGGCTGGTCAGCTGGAACTGCGCGGGCCCGAGGCGATCAGGAGGGCCGGCGAGGATGTAGAAGGGCGGCTGGTCGATGGTGCCGGTCTCGGTGGGGTCGCTCGGCACGTCCCAGAAGTTGTTCTGGCTGAAGAACACGCCCGGGTCGTCGACGTGGTAGCGGGTCAGCATCTGCCGCTGCACCTTGAACAGATCCTCCGGGTACCGGAAGTGTGCCCGCAGCGAGTCACTGATCTCGCTGGGAGGCTCGACCGTCCCCGGGAACACGTTCATCCATGCCTTGAGCACCGGGTCGTTGCGGTCGACCTGGTAGAGCGTCACCGTCCCGTCATAGGCGTCGACGGTGGCCTTGACCGAGTTGCGGATGTAGCTGACCTCCTCGGAGGGCAGCCGCTGCACCCCCGTCAGGGTGTCCTGGGTGGCCTCGTCCAGCTGGGTCCGCTTTGCGTAGGGGTAGTTCTCCAGCGTGGTGTAACCGTCGATGATCCACTTGATCCGGCCGTCGACCACCGCGGGGTAGGGATCCCCGTCCGGGGTCAGCCACGGCGCAACCTTCTCGATCCGCTCCCGCGGATCCTGATTGTAGATGATCTTCGATTCGGAGCCGATCGCCTGGTTGAACAGCAGGTTGCGCTCACCGTAGTACGCGGCGAAGACCAGCCGATGCAACAGGTCGCCCATCGGCACACCACCGGAACCCTGATAGCTGTGGTTCTGCCCGTCGCTGTCGTATTCCCGCGGCGGCTCTCCCGGCTCACCGCCGACCACCACATAGTTGTCGATCAGTTCGCCGAAGTAGACCCGCGGCTGCTCGACCGGGACGTCACCCTGCTGGGTCGTATCGCTGACGGTGAACAGCGGGTAGCCACCGTCACCGCTGCTGGGGTCCTGCAGCGCGGAGTCGACCTGGTTGGCCGGCGCGGCGACGAAACCGTTGCCGTGGGTGTAGCGCAGGTGCTGGTTGATCCAGGTGCGCTGGTTCTCGGCCAGTGACGTGGTCTCCATCTCACGCAGCGCCACGACGTAGTCCTGCAACTCGCCGTCGACGCGGTAGCGGTCGATGTCGAGCTTGTCCGGGAACCCGAAGAAGTTCTCCCGCTGCTGCAGCTGGGTGAACGTCTGCTCGAGGATGTTCGGGTCGAGCAGCCGGATGTTGGAGACGGTCGCGGTGTCGTCGCGCACCTCGTCCGCAGACGCCTCGCTGGTGTCGTAGGGCCCGATGTATTCGATCTGCTCGTTGGTGATTCCGTAGGCCTGCCGGGTGGCCTCGATGTTGCGCGAGATCGGCACGGCCTCGCGCTCGTTGGCGTTGGGCGACACCGAGAACTGCTGCAGCAGCGCCGGCCACGCCGCGCCGACGAGGATGCTCGACAGCACCAGCAGCACGGTCGCGATCGCGGGCAGCTGCAGGTTGCGCAGCACAGCTCCGGCGAAGAACGCGAGCGCACAGATCACGGCGATACTCATCAGGATGATCTTCGCCGGCATCACCGCGTTGAGGTCGGTGTAGGTCGCGCCGTTGAACAGCGGAGCTTGGCGGTCGGAGAACAGCAGCGCGTAACGGTCCAGGAAGTAGTCGACCGCCTTGAGCAGCACGAAGCTGCCGGCGACCACGCCGAGCTGCACCTTCGCCGGGCCGGATACCTGCCCGCCACGGCCGGCCAGCCGCACCCCACCGAAGATGTAGTGGGTGACCAGCGCACCGATGAACGACAGCACCACCGCCCCGAACGCCCAGGACAGCAGCAGCTGGTAGAAGGGCAGCTGGAAGGCGAAGAACCCGATGTCGTAGCCGAACACCGGATCCGAGACACCGAACGGGGTCGCGTTGAGGAACAGCTGCACGGTCTGCCAGTCGCCCATCGCCGACAGCCCCGCGATCAGCCCGATTGCCACCGGCACCCCGATACCGACCAGCCGTAGCCGCTGCACGATCGCGGTGCGGTAGGGCGCGATGGGGTCCTCGGGACCGACCACGGGCACGAAGACGGGCCGGGTCCGGTAGGCGATGACCAGGTTGAGCGCGAGCACCCCCCCGACGACCACACCCACCACGGCGAACTGGGCCAGCCGGGTCAGCAGCACGGTGGTGAATACGCCCCGGAAGCCCACCTCGCCGAACCACAACCAGTTCACGTAGGTCCCGAGCAACTGGGAACCGGTGATGAGCAGAGCCAGCGCGACGACCCCGACTGCGATCAGGACCTGGCCGCGCCGGGACAGGGTTGGCACTCCGACGGGGGGCCGACTGGCCACGGAACACGCTCCAGGATGACGGCGGTGCGGCGGGCCCCCCGGTCACGCCGGTTTGAACCCTGTGTGTCCAACTCTACGGCGGGCGTTCAGGTTCCGGTTGCGGGCATCGATTCCCGGCGCCACCGATTCTCGGCGCGACGGCTGCTCAGCGTTACGGCGCCGACGGTGAGACGATCCCGCTGTGAGCGACCCCGCCGATTCCCCCACGCCCGACAGCCAGCCACCGATCCCCGAGGATTCGCTTGCCCGAACGCTGCCCGGCACCGCCCGAGAGGTCGAGGAGTTCGTCGCAGCCGGCGGCTGGGACCAGTCTCCGCAGCTGTTCGCCCTGGTCCCCACCCGCACGTTGCTGGCCGACCAGCCCCAGCTCGCCGACCAGGTCGATACCGCATCGCCGCTGACACCGGTGGCCCAGGAGGCGCTGCCCGAGGGTGAGCTCGATACCGCCCTCGCGGGCATCGAATGGCCCGAGGCGGTGGCGGGATGCGCGCTCGCACAGGAGATCGTCGTGCTCCCCCCGGACGCCGAGGAAGGGCTGGGCAGGCTCCCGGACGACCCGGAGGAGGCCCGCCACGTCGTCGGTGAGCACCCGCAACGGCGGGAAGCCCGGCTCGTCGCCGCCGTGTTGCGTGAAGGTGTGGGGGCGTGCGTGATCCGGCTGCGCGCCGAGAACGGGGCTGACGAGGTCGTCGAGCATCCCGACCTCGCCCCGAACCTGCTGCGTGCCTTGCTGGCGACGATGGAGTAAGGGGTCAGCAGGCCGGGGCGGGCTGGCCCGCTCCGAGGGCATCGAGGGCGCGCACCGCCTCGTCCAGCGTGCCGACCCGGACCAGTTGCAGGCCGTCCGGCGCGCGCCGCGCAGCCTCATCGCAGTTGCCGGCCGGGACCAGGAAGACCGACGCACCCTCCTCGCTGGCCCGCAGCATCTTGAACGGGATGCCGCCGATCGCGCCGACTCGGCCGTCCGCGTCGATGGTCCCGGTGCCCGCGACGAACCTCCCGTCGGTCAGCGCACCGGGAGTCAGCTTGTCCACGATGGACAGCGCGAAAATCAGTCCCGCCGACGGGCCACCGACGTCGGCGAGGCTGATCGCGATGTCGAAGCCGACGTCGCTCTCGTCGCCGACGGTGAGGCCGAGGTATCCGCGCCCCGGCTGCTCTCCCGGACCCAACGTGATCGTTACGGTCCGCGGCGGGGCGTCGCCACGGTGGTAGGTGACGTCCACCGCCTCGCCCGGTGCGCGCCCCTTCAGCACGTCGATGAGCTGCTGCGCGGTGTCGACCGGACGGCCGTCGATCCGGAGCAGTTCGTCGCCCTGCTGCAGCCGCCCGCTCGCCGCCCCGTCGTCCGACACCTGCCCGGCGATCACCGTGGTCGGGTAGCCGAGGTAGCGCAGCGCGGCGGCCTCGGCGGTGGTCTCGGACGTCTGGAACAGCTGGTTATTGCGCTGCTCGACCTCTGCCTCGGACAGCTGCGGCGGGAAGACGTCCTCGCGCGGCACCAGCGCGTTGCGGCCGGACAGCCAGAACCCCAACGCGCCGAACAGGGTGACGCCGTCGACCACCGACACGGTGGTCATGTTGAGCTGCCCCGCGGTCGGAAACGTCGGCTCGCCCTCGACGTCGATCACCGGCTTGCCCTCGACCGCGCCCAGGGTGTCGAAGGTGGGGCCCGGGCCGAGCGCGACGAAGGGAACCGTGGCTACACCACCCAGCAGGCCGAGCATGGCGGCGAGCGCGGTACTCACCAGCAGGGTCAAGGTGCGGCGCGTCACGGGTGGCCAGCGTACGGGTCGCCGATCCGCGTACCGTGGACCCATGACCGATCCCCCCTTCGGCTTCGGCCCCCGTGACCCGGGGGAGGGCAGTGACCCGGACGAGTCGCACGAACCAGGCCGTTCCGGGAACGAGGGCAAGGCCTCTGATCCGTTCGGCTTCGGCGCGCTCGGTGCCGGCGCCGGCTCCGGCGCTCCGGGCGGCGGTTTCGACGCCAACGCGCTGGGCCAGATGTTCACTCAACTCGGCCAGATGCTCAGCCAGTCGTCCTCAGGTGGCGGTGGGCCGGTCAACTACGACCTGGCCAAGCAGATGGCACTGCAGAACCTCTCGACGCAGGGCCTGCCGTCGGCCGCGCAGGCCGATGCGGTGTCCGAGTCGGTGCGGCTCGCCGAGCTGTGGCTCGACCCGGTGACCTCGCTGCCCACCGGCTCCACGAGCAGTTCGGCATGGGCGCCCCGGGACTGGGTGGAGCGCACCCTGCCGACCTGGCAACGGCTGTGTGACCCGGTCGCCCGCCGGATGGCCGGCTCCTGGGCCGAGGCGCTGCCGGCCGAGGCCCGGCAAGCGGCCGGACCGTTGATGGCGATGCTCGAGCAGATGGGTGGCCTGGCGTTCGGGTCACAGCTGGGCAGCGCGCTGGGGCAACTCGGCGGAGAGGTGCTCACCTCGACCGACATCGGGCTTCCGCTGGGGCCCGAAGGGGTCGCGGCGCTGCTGCCCGCCAACATCGAGCGGTTCTCGGAAGGCCTGGATCGCCGCAGCTCCGAGGTGACCGTGTTCCTGGCCGCCCGCGAGGCGGCGCACCACCGGCTGTTCGCACACGTCCCGTGGCTGCGGCAGCAACTGCTGGTCACCGTCGAGGAGTTCGCCCACGGCATCCGCGTCGACACCGAGGCGCTGGAGGAACTGGCCCGTCAGGTCGACCCGACCGATCCGCAGAGCATGGAGCAGCTGATGCGCTCCGGTGCGCTGGAGCCGAGCACCAGCCCCGAACAGCAGGCTGCGCTGGCGCGGCTGGAGACGCTGCTGGCGCTGGTGGAGGGCTGGGTCGACGTCGTGGTCGCCGACGCCGTCGGCGACCGGCTACCGGGATCGGAGGCGCTGCGCGAGACGCTGCGCCGCCGCCGTGCCTCCGGCGGTCCCGCCGAACAGACCTTCGCCACCCTGGTCGGTCTGGAGCTGCGGCCACGCAAGCTCCGTGACGCCGCCCGGTTGTGGCGGGAGCTCACCGACGTCCGGGGCGTCGAGGGCCGCGACGCGGTCTGGACCCATCCCGACCTGGTGCCCACCGCCGACGATCTGGACGACCCGACCGGCTTCGCCCAGCGCCGCACCGAAAGCTCCGATCTCGACGATCCGATCACCGCGCTCGAGCGCACCGCGGACCAGGCTCCGCGCGAGCAGGCACCCGGCGAGCCCCCCGAGGAACAGGGCCCGCAGGACGGCACCGATCCGCCGCAGGATGGCGAGCAGCGGCCCGACTCGCCCAGGTCCTGATACCTGCGGCACTGCCCATGGCGGCTCTCGCTCACCGCGCCACAGTATGCGCCCGACGGACGGCTGGCTGCGACGACGCGCATGCGCCCTCGGCGCGTGCGTGTCCTCCCCAGCCCGGTCCCCCGGCGGTCCCCACCACAGCGGCAGTTACCCACAGGTTGTCCACAGCTGTGGGCAACCGGCAGGAACGGTGTCGACTTTCCGGATTCGGGGTATGCAGAGGTCCGCATCCGAGCGAAGGTAGCGTGACCGGTGATGCGGTCCGCATTGCGGACGCTACCGACCGTCACCAGGAGGGTCAGATGGCCGCGATGTACACCGGCTACTGCGTGAAGTGCAAGGAGAAGCGGGACTTCAGTGGGCAGGTGCACGAGACCAACGGCCGCAGGATGGCCAAGGGCACCTGTCCCACCTGCGGGACCAAGATCAACAGGATCCTCGGCAAGGCGTAGCAACGTTGCAGGTCAACGGGTTTGGCCGGGCCTGGTAAGGTGATCGACACAGCGGAAACTGTCCGCTTATGGCGTTGATCACGCTTGTGGAGGTCCGCATGGCCCGTCCCCCGCTGCCGCTGAACACCCCCGGGAAGATCGGCGTCCGCAAGGTCGGCGACAAGCGTTTCGCCGCCCGCTGCCGCTACCGCGACGCGGACGGTGTCACACGCCGATTGGAGACGCGGGGCCGCTCCGAGACCGCAGCCCGCAACGAGCTGCAGACCGTCATCAAGGCCCGGCAGGGCCACGGCAGCGACAAGCTGTACCCAAGCTCGCGGTTCCGGGATGCGGCGGAGCTGTGGATGGCCACCAAGGTGACGCCGCGGCGCTCCGGATCCACCCGCGACGCCTACCGCCGCCGCCTCGACGCCGTTGCGCTGCCCGCTCTCGGGGAGTTGCGGCTGCGCGAGTGCACCGCGAGCCGTCTCGATGCGTTCATGGCCCGCCTCGAGCAGCGGGGCCTGTCGGGGAACTACCGCAGCGCGGTGCGCGGCGTGGTGCGCGAGGTGTGCAAGCTGGCGGTCATGCACGGGGTGATGGCGGCCAACCCGGTCGACGCGCTCGACGACGTGGAGGGCAAGCGCGCCGCGGCGCCGCGCGCCCTCACTGTGCGGGAGCGGCGGGCGCTGCTCGGCTGGCTCGACGGCACCTCGGATGATGACGAGGTCGCCGCCAAGCAGGTCGCCGCGCGGCGGCGTCACGTGCCCGATCTGGCGCGGTTCCTGCTCGCGACCGGGGCCCGCATCGGGGAGGCGTGCGCGGTGCGGTGGTGCGACGTGGACCTGGAGGGCGTGCCCGTGGTCGACGAGGCCGGCCAGCTCCGAGCAGTGCCGGTGGTGCACCTGGGGCCGGTCATCGCCCGGGTCAACGGCCAGGGTCTGGTGCGCGTGGAGGAGGGCAAGACCGCGGCGGCCAAGCGCACCGTGCCGCTGCCGGGGTTCGCGACGGCGATGCTGGCCGCCCGCAAGCCCGACGACGCTCCCGCCGGAGAGCCGGTGTTCCCCACTGCCGGCCGGGCCGGGATGTCGTGGCAGGACCCCTCACGGGCCGGGAAGTACTTCCGTGAGGTGTTCGACGCGGTCGGCATGCCGTGGGCGACCAGCCACGTGTGCCGCAAGACCTATCTGACGATCCTCGACGACGAGCAGGCCCTGTCGGACCGGATGAAGGCCGACCTGATGGGCCATGCCACCCTGCTGCGCGACACCTACGTCGGGCGTGGCGAGCTCCACCCGCAGGCAGCGACCTACATCGACGCCGCCTACCGCGACTAGCCGTCCGGACCCACCCGAAGCACTCGCCCGGTCGTCGGTATACCACCTGCGTTCTTGCGGCTACTGTCGGTGGCAGGGCGTAGAGGGGTTGTGATGGCGCGGGGCACATCGGCCGGCCTGTTGAGCTCGCCAGTCGGGCGTCCTCAGTCTGTGTTCAAGCACGAGATCCTGCGCCAGTATCTGGACCCGTTCGCTGGCATGACGGGGAAGCAGAGCGCTGGCGGCCGGGTTGTCATCGTGGATGGCTACGCGGGTTGCGGGCGGTATGACTCTGGGCAGCCCGCGTCCGCGGAGCTGATCATGAAGACGGCGAAGCGGTTCCGTGCACGCGCAGTGCATACGTTCTTTGTCGAGGAGGATCGGTCGAGCTTCGCGAAGCTGGACGCGGTGGTTGCGGAGTATCGTGCTGCGGGCGTCGACGCGATCGCCCAGCCTGGCCGGGTCGAGGATCATCTCGACACCGTCATTGGTGTGGCGCACGGTGTGCCGCTGTTTTGCTTTTTCGACCCGTGTGGCGCGGTCGTGCCGTTCGAGTTCTTGTCGTCGTTCTTGAGCGGACAACGGTGCCGGGTACGGCCAGCGACCGAGGTGCTGCTCAACTTCAGCGCGGAGTTCACCCGCCGCGCCGCCGGCGCGCTCGTCGCTGGCCAAGCCGACAACAGCGGGGTTCTCGCGCTGGACCGGACCTGCGGCGGGCAGTGGTGGCGGCAGATCGCGCTGGAGGCACAGCAGCGGTCACACACCGGAAGTTACGAGAAAGCGGCCGAAGCGATCGCCACCGAGTATGCAGCTCGGTTAGGTCACGCAGCGCGGGCAACTGCGGTCACGATACCGGTGCGCAAGCGGCAACATCACCAACCGACCTACCATCTGGTTTTCTTGACCCGCAGCCCCTACGGCCGCTGGGTGTTCGGTGACAGCGTCGCCAAGGCACGCAAGGCATGGCTGCGCTGCCTCGATCCCGAGCCCGACGACGCCGCCGACGAGCCCGCGCTGTTTTCCTGGGGCGATCTCACCGAGACTGCCATCAAGCGCGAGGACGACCAGGCACAACGCCGCGTGGAAGAAAACCTTCGCGATCTCCTCGCCGCCATGAGCGGCTTCCAGCTGGTGAGACAGGCAGCCGCCGTCATGAACGGGGTGTTCGGCGTAGCAACCGAGCTAGTCGTGGTCCGTGCAGTGCGGGCGCTGGAGACAGCTGGTGCCTTGGTCATCCGACGCCCTTGTCCGTCTCGCCCCAGGGATTGGGTCGTGGAGCGGCCGCGCGCCCCGCGCGGCACACCCTAGAACCCAGCCTTACCGGCGGAGGCCGCTGCCGACGGGTTCGCTATGCGGTGGCCAAGTGCCCCCAGGTTTGGCATCTGGTCCCAGGTCCGCCCTTCGAGCTGCCGGCCGCCGGCCTTCGGGGTCCGACCGCCCCACTGCTTGAAGAAGAAGGGCACGCCTGCTGAATTGCAGCGGTCCCGGAGATCGGCGACCGACGCAGGCTGTACCGGGCGTGCGTGAGGTCCGGACTCGCCGCCGGCGATGACCCACCCGATGCCGGTGAGATCGAGCTCGGCGAGCGGGCCGAGGAGGGGTTCGCAGGATAGAAACCGAACGACGGCGGGAATCTCACGAAGATCGTCGGTCCGGTTGAGGGCGTCGGCGTTTTCGACGGTGACGCCCATCCACACGTTCGGCGGCCACGGTAGCTGTGGCGCCAGCCGGCGCAGCCGGGTCGAGCGCTTGGTCAGCAGCTGATAGGTGTGCTGCGGGGTCGCCGCCATCACGGCGAACACTCGTTGCACGAACTCGATGGGCACTCGAGCGTGGAACAGGTCGCTCATCGAGTTCACGAACACCAACCGCGGCTGTCGCCAGCGCAGTGGCGCGTCGAGCGCGTTCTCGTGCGTGGTCACGCCGAAGCCGGGGCCGCTGGTCCGCGGGTCGCCATCGGCCTGGTACTTCGCTGAGCCCATCGCCTTGAGCCGCTTAGCGAGGGTGAGGGCGTAGCAGTGATCGCAGCCAGCAGAGACCCGGTCGCAGCCGGTGGTCGGGTTCCAGGTCGTTTCGGTCCACTCGATGCCGGATCGGGTGCTCATCGGTGCTCCCTCCAATGTGGCGTGATCACGCTAAAGCCGTGCACCGACGAAATCCAAGTATCCGTGTACGGGACCATGGGCTTCCTGGTGTCGCTTTCGGCGATTGGGGTCCACCGCGACTGGTCATCCAAAGCCTCCGAGCACAGCTCGCGAGCTTCGCGGCGGCGAGTGCCCGCAGCGCGTGCGTGGCCCTGGGACTGGTGAGATGCCCGCACGATCGGCACGGCCGCACCGCGCGGGACGACGGCTCACGACGCGCGCCCCCGATCCGGGAGTTCGAGAGTCCCGCACTCCCGCAGTCCCGCACGCCGGGTCTGGGTGCCGATAACGTGCCTTAGGCAGCCAGGTGGCGCCCGAGGTCAAACTTGATCGGGTACGCCGCGAGGGGCCCGGAAACGGGGGTCCACCGCGATGCGCGCGCTCGCGCGCTCGAGGCAGGTCAAAATTGACCGTCAATTTGACCCGCCCACCGGCCTGCCGATGTGCTCGTCGACGCGGATGCAGCGCTCGCACCACCGGTTCATCACCTGGCAGTCGGCGCTGTGGCTGGGTAGCTGGATCCGGCCGTCGCAGCGGCACCGGCGCGGCTGTTCCCACATGTGGCCGTCGCGCTTACAGAGGCAGTCCGGGCACAGGTGGTGCCCGTCTGCGACCTCCCAGCGCGCCGGGTCGCCGTCGTCGTCTACCAGGTAACGCTCGGCCTCGGCCGCCGACGGGTAGTGCGGCTCACCCTCGTCGCACTCGGGGGCGGTACCGCAGCCGTTGCAGACGATCGTGATGCAGGTGTGGGTCTGGATGCTCATGGGTGGCTCCTCATCAAAGGTTGGCTGCCAGGGGCTTGGCTACGAGGCTTGCTGCTGGTCGCCGTCGGTGGCGGTCCACTCGCCGAATCCGCGGCGCTGCGCGAGGCCGTGCTCGCCGAGCGCGGTCAGTGCCCGGGAGACGGTGGCGGCGGCCAGGCCGGTGGCGTGGCCAATCTCGCCGGACTTGGTGTGGCCGGCGTTCAGGGCGGCCAGCACGGCGCGCTGCGCTCCGGGCAGGGCGTTCGGATCCAGTGACGCCGACGCGGCCGCTGGCGCCGTCTCAACGGCCGTTTCGGGGTGCAGCGGCACCACCGGCGCCAGCGGGCCGGGCAGCGCGGTGAAGCGCGCGCCCATCCCGGCCAGCACCGGCGCCGGCTCCGCCGGTCCGGACCCGGCCGGCGTCGCGGCGGGCGCCGGCAGCGGTGCGGCGAGGAATCGGGCGATTTCGTCGCGCAATCGGGCCGCGCGGGTTTCCTCGCGTTCCTGGCCGCCGACCTCGGTGAGCAGCTGCGCGGCCTTGGCCCCGATCGGGCACATGGCGGCATCCGGATGCGCGGCCAGCGCCACGTCGGCGTTGTAGTCGGCCAGCTCGTCGGGAAAACACTCCGGCGTCGGCTCGTCGCTGGTCAGCAGCCAGGAGTTCTTGAGCGCGGCCGGGGCGGCGCCCTCGTTTTTGAGGTAGGCGTAGCCGGGTGCGCTGGGCAGGGTGGTCGACTTGGGCAGGTCGGGGGCGATCAGCGCATCGGAGGTGTTGGATTCGGTGCGCATCAGCACCACGTTGCCGACCCGCACGCTGGAGCGCAGCAGCTCGCTGCCGCCGAAGGCGGTCATGCCGGCGTATTGGGTGGCCAGCAGCAGTGACAGCCCCAGCGAGCGGCCGGTTTTGGCGAGCTGGCCCCAGCGCTGCGCCATGCCCTTGATCGCGAACAGCATGTCGCACTCGTCGATGACGATCAGGTAGCCGGGCCGGTCGGCGCTGGGGGCGAAACCGGCCTGATTGTTGGCGGCGGCCTGTTTGCCCAGCCACCGCACCAGGGTTTCGGCGGCGACGGTGAACGCCTCGGCGCGCTCGAGTCCGATCTCGGACACGGTGGCGTGGCGGGCCAAGTCCGGGCTCGAGTTGCCCTTCGGGTCCAGATACCAGGTGGTCACCATGCCCGAGGAGCGGGCCGAGACCACGATCCCGTTGACGACGCTGGACTTGCCCTTGCCGGTGGAGCCGATGACCACGCCGGAGAACATGCCCCGCGGCCGGAACAGCTCGTAGGCGGCCTGGGCCTCACCGTCGATGTAGGGACCGAGCCCGATGCGGCCGAACCCGCCGGAGTAGGTGAAGGCCGGTTCCCGCCAGTACACCGGGCCGGTGATCGGGCTCGACAGGATGATCTGCACGGCGACCTTGGACGAGTCGCGGAAACCGTGCGCCCCGGCCGGGGCTGGCGCGAACGTGAGCTGCATCGGGTCCAGGCGCATCGCCGACGCGATGCCCTCCTGCAGCCCGCGCAGCTTGCCCAGTGTCATCCCGGCCGCCAGCTCGAGGGTGTACTCGCAGTGGTTGCCGTGCTGGCGGCCGTCGGTCAGCGCGGAGTCGGGCGCCAGCTTGGGGTTGCCGGCCACCTCGGTGGCCCACCGGGCGGCGAGGGTGTCGAGCTCGCAGCCCGCCGTGACCGGCGGCACCGCCACGTCGGGCTGCTCGACGGGCGGGACCGGCACCTCGTGGGCGCGTAGCCACCCGGTCGACACGGCTGCCGCCCCGGCTACCAGCGTGGCGAGCAGCCCCCATCCGGCGCCGTCGATCGACGTCAGCGTGATCCAGCTGGCGGCCCCGCAGGTGGCGCACCAATAATGCCGGCGCCACGCCCCGATGCGCTTGCGGTAGGCGGCGCCGACGGTGGCGGCCGCACCCAGCGCCAGCGTGCCGATGGTGGTGCTGGCCAGCAGGTGCCCGGCCGGGCCGGCCGCCACCTCGGCCAGCTCCGCGGCGCCCCACGCCCCGTACCCGGCGGCGGCGGTGGCTGCGGTGGCCTTGAAGGGCCACCGGCGGGCGGCCCGCCCGGCCCGGATCCGGTCGCGCCGGGCCTGCTCGGCGGCCCGCCCCGGCCCGCCCGGCCCGGTGGGAACCGTGGGGGCCGCGGTGGTGGTGTTGCCCAGCCCGAACAGGGCGGCCGCCGGGCCACGCTCGGCCCGCCGGTCCCGGTCGGCCCGGGTGGGCCGGGCGCGTTCGGCGGCCAGCACATCGGTGACCACGGCGTTGATCGCGGCCCGCTGGGCGCGGTTCAGCGGATCCGGGCCGGGCTGCCGCCAGCCACCCTTGCCCTTGCCCCGGGCCGGACTGGGGTTGCGGCCGGGCCGTCGGATCATCGACTTGCGCGCCATCAGAGGGATCCTCCCGTGGGCCGTTGTGCATCCTGCGGGTGCTGCGTGCCCTGCTCCCGCCGCGAACGGGCGCCCACCGGGTTGTGTGGGGGCAGGGCCGGTTGGGGTCAGCGGTTGGTCTGCGCCAGCTCCAGGTAGTCGCCGTCGCCCACGGTGTCGTCGGAGTGCACGACGTCGTGAATGTCCTGATGCCCGGCGAAGCTGGACGCGGCGGTGTCCGCGGCGGCGACCAGGGACTGCGCCGCGTCGAGCATCTGCGCGTAGGCATCCAGCGGGGCGCCGGACACGCCGCGCTCGGTCAGCGCGCCGTGCGAGGCATCGAGGTGCGACACCAGCTGCGCCACCTCGGCGCTGATCGCGTTCGCGTCGGCCATCGCCGACTCGGGGTTGTAGATCTCGCCTGCCTGCATGGTGGTGTCTCCGATCGGGTGGATGGTCGCCAGCGGAGTCGCCGGCTGTGCGGGGTCCTCGGGTGAGGGCTCCGGTGGTTCCGGGTCGGGGTCGTCGTCCGGGTCGGGGTCGTCGTCCGGGTCGGGGTCGTCGGGGTCGAGGAGGTAGTCCGACGCCATCAAGAAGTCGCAGCTACCGCACCGCGGGCTGCGGTAGTCGTGCCAGACGCCGCACCGCGGACAGATCGACATCTCGGCGGCGGCGTCCTCGTCGCCCATGTGACCGGCGCAGAACCACTCGTCATCGCTCTTGTGCCACTGGCCCGCCGCCGGCTGGCCACACTTCTCGCCGTAGGGCGTCGCGGTGGAGACCAGGAAGTCGCAGCCGCGCCCGGCCGGGGGCTCGGTCTGCTCCTGCTCCTGCTCGTTGTCGGCCGGGTCCTCCTCGCCCGGCTGGGTGTCGCGATCGGTCATGGGCTCTCGATTCGTCGTGTCGGTGTGCTCGGTCCCGGCCTGCGGTCCGGGCACGTCGGTGTTGTCGAGGGGGCCAGCATCCGGATCGGCGGCCCGATCCCGGCGACGTTGCGTCCACCGCGCCGCCCGGGCCGCGACGGCGTTCCTGGCCGCGCGGGCGGCCCGCTGCCGGGGCAGATCGCCCACCCGGGCGCGCTCGTGACGCACCTGGTGGCGCACGGTGGCGTCAGTCCAGGCGTCGTCCCACAGCGCCCCGAAGTACCGCCGCGCCGCCCGCTGCCCGCCGCGGTCCTTGGGCGGTCTCGGCTGCCCGATGCGGGCGGCGATGCGGGAGGCGACGGCCTCACTGATCGTCGGCCCCTGCCGCTGGGCCAGGGCGGCCATGGCGCGCTCGTGTTGCTGCGCGAGGCGCTGCTGCCGTTCCTTATGCCGCGGCGACTCGGTGCCCTTGAGCGTGGAGATCAGGTCGGTGACGCCGTAACGCATCAGCGCGGTAGCGACCAGCACGGACAGGATCAAGGCTTCCATCGGTCAGCCCCCGATCCCGGAGACCGAGTTACCGACGGTGGTCACGCCGGTCTCGAACGCCTCCATGATCTGCACCAGGAACGGGAACCCGGCCGCGAAAATGATCGTCGGCAACGCCAGCGCCAGCCACGGATGCCACCGCTGAGGCTTGGCCTTCTTCTTGTACAGCCCCTTGATCACGATCTCGAGGGTGGCGACCAGCGCCACCCCTGCGGTCAGCGTGGACGCGCCGATGCCGACCCACTGCCCGGTCTGGGTTCCCACGGTGCCCAGCACCGTGTTCAGCGCTTGGCCGAGCAGCTGACCGAGGTAACCGCCGATGCCGGTGCCGGCGATCAGAAACAGGAACGTCGTGAACTTCGGCGCGTCGCGGTGCCAGTACAGCCACAGCCCCACGATCAGGGCCATGCCCGCGATTGCTGCCACTCCAGGATTCATGGTTATCACTCCTTCCGGGCCAGCCACGACCGCGGCGGCCAGTTGCTTGCCGAGGCCCAGTCCGGGACGAACCAGGCCACGATGGGAATCGCGTCCAGCGCGGTGGCCAGCACCACCAGCAGGACCAGCAGCGGGGCGAGCCGGCCCGGCCGGGCGGCGGCCCACGCCGCCCACGCCGCCACCGCGACCACCGGCACCGCGATCGCGTAGGTGTAGGCCAGATGCCAGCGACGGGCCGCCCCGTCGGGCTGCGAGTGCCACTCCCCGGCCCTGGCGTAGGCGATGTGCTCGGTCAGCGACGGCGGTCGCTCGGACACGAACCGCGGCGGCGCCTCGAGCTGCGCCCGCGCCCAGCCCGTCAACCGGTCGTGCAGCGACCGACCCTCCGTCTCCCTGTCGTGGTCGGTCTCGGGGTCGGTGGTGGTGGTGGTGGTGGTCATGCGCTCCTCCTTGGTGCGGGGTCGGTGCGTTCGCGGGCCTGCCACGTCAGCAGCTGGTCGCCGGCGGCGAGCAGCTGCCGGGCCAGGTCGTCGACCAGCTGCCCGGCCCGCGCCGGGTCGGGCTGGCGGCGAGTCGCCGCGCCCCGCAGGTAGTCGTAGGCGGCCTCCAGCCGGGCCGCCGGGGTGGTCGCGGCGGCGTAGCGCGCGGCGAAGCGCTCCCGGCGCCGGTCGCGGCGCCCAGCGCGCTGGGTTCGTGGTGTGGCGGGCGGCGCCGGGGTGCCGGCCGCGGCTGCCCGGGTGCGACGGTGCCCGGCCATCACGGCTTCTCCCACCGCAGCACCCGCACCGGCCCGATGCGGGGCGCCTCCGGGTCGATGACCTCCAACTCGAAACGCCCGATCCAGTTCTCGCCGCGGTCGGTGTTCTCCGGGTCCTCGATGCGGGCGATGAACAGCAGATGCGCCCGGAACCGGCCCGGCTGGTCGATGTCCTCGACGACGTCGCGCGGCGGGTAACGCCGCCCGTCCGGGTCGCGCAGCACCACCCGCCAGTGCCTCGGGGCTGCCATCGCCTCTGCTCCCTTCGGTGGTGGTGTCCGGGTGGGCGGCCGGGCCGTGGCCCGCGGCCGCCCACCCGAAAATCACGGCGGTCATGCGACGTCCCTGACCGGACGCGGGCCGGGCCGCTGCTGCTCGGCGGACCCGGTGCCGGCCCGCAGCAGGGCCAGCAGCGCGCTGGCCCGCGCCTTCGAGCAGGTGTGCCCGTCGGCGTGCAGCCCGTCGAGCAGCGCCGCCCGGGACAGCGACCGGCCCTCGCGGGCCAGCCGGGCCGCCACCGCCCGCCCGGCGGGGGCCAGGTCGGACACGTCCGGCCCGCCCGCTGGCCCGGGCGCGGGCCGGGCCGGCGACGCGGCCCAGCGGGCCGGTGCGGGCCGCGTCGGTGCAGCGACGGGCCGGGCGGCCACGATCGGGGCCGGGCCGGGGTCCGGCACGTCGGCGCTGCGCCACTGCGGGACTGCGGTAGTCCCGGACTCCGGTACTGCGGTGGTCTGCTGCCGGTCCGTCACGTCGGTGGCCGGCTCGCCCGCGCGCTCATCGACCCGGGCGCGGCGCTGCATCAGCAGCAGCTCGAACGCCACCGCGAACGCCACCGCCGGCCACGCCGCCACCACCCGGGCCATCGCGGTCGGCTCGGCGGCCGCCACATTCGCGGCCAGCGACGCGCCGACCCCGGCCAGCAGCGCCGACCACGCCAGCGCCCCGCCGGGCAGCCCGGCCCGCCGCCGGGTCAGCAACACCATCGACGCGGCCACCATCAGCCCATCGACCGACAGCGGCAGCAGATACGACCGCCACGCCTCACCGGAACGCTGCGCCACGTCCTGCATATGGGCGTAGGACACGACCGCGGCGACGATCGCGACCAGCAGCACCGCCGCCACGGTCACCACCCGCACCGCCGGGCTCGGTGCCGTCTGCGGGCCGGTCATGACAGCACCACCCGCGTGAACGCCACCGCACCCGGCGCGTGCTCGGGCACCCGGTCGAGCTGCCACCCGTCCGGCGCGTCGAGCTGCTCGCCGCACGGCGGCAGCAACGGGAACCGGCACCCAGCCTGCTCGCAGTCCAGATCCTCGGCGGAATCCTCACTGTGGCCGCCGTCATGCTGGGCCGCGGTGCAGCCGCACTCGGTGACCAGGCGACACCAGCCGACCTCGGCGACGGCGATGTCGTGGCACTCGACCCCGTTGGTCCGGATCATGACCGAGGCCGCGGCCAGCACCCGCCGCCGATCATGCGAGTGCACGACCAGCTCATCGAAGTCGCACTCGTCGCCGTAGCCACACCACCAGGCCGCCACGCCGTGTGTGACCTGCGCCGTCGGGAACTCGAACCGCTCCACCGCGGCCTTGCCCCCGCCAGCCTCGCCCAGCACCAGGCTCGTCTCGTCCGGCATTGCCGGCGGCGGCGTGCGGTACCAGGCCACGGCTTCGGCCATTGCCGCCGGGTGCGCCCCGGCGTCACGGCGGTAGGTCGCCGAGATCGGGCGCCGAAGGTCGGACGGCAGCCGATACCAGCACGCCCGGCAGGCGAAGTGATGCCGGGCGACCTGGCGGCCGCAGCCACCCGGGCACTCATGAGTCGTGCGCGCGGCGGTCACCGCGCACCGTCCAGGTACTCGTCGTAGCCGGCGCGTACGGCTGCGGGGGTGTTGATGGCGCTGGCGGTGGCGGCCGCGACGGCCAGCGTGGCGTGGACCTGGGCCACCGCCGCCAGCCGGGCGCGGAAAGCCTCGTCGTAGCCAGGACCTTCGCCGTCGAGTGACCGCTGCGCCAACCGCTCTGCTTCGCGGTAGTGCTGCTCGCCGGTCATCGGGTGGCTCCGATCAGCTCACAGGCGCGGTCCCAGCGCTGCGCCGGCTGCGGGGTGTGCCCGGTCAGGCGCCGGTGCTCGGCGACCAGCCCGGTCAAGAAATCGCCGAGTGTCTGGTCCACCCCGACGGTGGCGTTGTTGACCAGCGCGAACACCGCGCCGCGCGCGGCGCGGCGGGCGGCGTTGACCGACGGGTCGCGGCGGGCGTGGGTGGCCTGCGCCGCGCACAACGCGATCCCATCCGCCGGCCCCCACTGGTCCGGGCCGGCGCCGGGCCGCACCTGCCACCAGTGCGCATCGCACGGGCAGTCGGCCCACGCCCGCGCCGCAGCCAGCAGCCGGGCGCAGTGCGCCCGGCGGCGCGGGGTGCGCAGCGCTGCGGTGCGGTCGGCGCACCACAACGCCAGCCTGGTGTTCAGTACCCGGCCGGGCTTGCCCGGGCGTTGCCCGGTGCCGGTGCCCACCAGCTCGGCCGCCAGCGGGGCCAGCACCGGCCGGTAGTAGTCCTCGACGCGGTCGTTGACCGCGATCGCGGCCTCGGCCAGCACCGGGTGCACGCACGGAGTCCGGTCGGTCCAGGACACGCCGTCGGACAGGTAGGAGGCCAGCTGCACCAGGCAGCCACCGTCTTCGGGGTTTCTGCCGACGCCGCCGCGCAGCAACGGCAACCCGGCCGGGATGCGGATCTCAGTCATGGTCATCTCCAGTAGGTGTCAGGCGGCCCGCGTGGCGGGCCGGTTATCGGTGGTGGCGGCTTCCGCACTGCCGGAGTCACGCACTGCGGCAGTCACGGGGTCCGGGTATTCGCAGGCGATGCAGCGGCCCAGCGAGGTGGGGATGCAGTAGCCGGCATCTCGCTGGCAGGCCGGGCACCACCGGCGGGCGGCGATGGCCTTGCCGACCGCGGCCAGCTGCGCGGGGCTGGCGGCGCGCTTGGGCCTCAGGTCGTCGGGGGCAAACAGCAGCGCCCGGATCCGACCCCGCCTGCAGACGATCTGCGCCACCGGGTCGGCGCCGCCGGGCGCGAGCCCGGCATCGCGCATCTGCCGGCGGGTCAGCAGCCCCGCGGGTGCGGTGCGCCACGGGTAGGTGGGCAGCCCGTTCTCGGCCCAGGCGTGGGGCTGCCAGCCCCAACGGTCGGTGTAGATGCCGGTGGTGCGCCGGACGCTCATCGGGCACCGACCTCAAGCGAGTCGGCGAACAGGTCGGATTGACGCTGCGACAGGGGCCGGTTCGACCACAGCACCTCGCCGCCACGGCCCTGGGTCAGCATCACCCACACCCGCCGGGCCGTCTCCAGGTCGTCGCAGCCGTCGCGGTCATAGCCGCCCTGGTGCTCGGCGCGCGCGTGCGGGGTCAGCGCACATGACCGGGTCAGCTCGCCCGGGCGGTCGCGCAGCACCCGCCAGAACGTCATCAGATCACCGTCGAGATCGTTGACGGTCTCCATCCCCGTCGGCGGCTTCGCCAGCAGCACGGCCAGTGACCCGGCAAAGGGCTCCACGTAGTGCTCGTGGTCGGGCAGCAGCCGAACCACCTTCGGGGCGAGCAGCGTCTTGCCGCCGAAGTAGGCAAACGGCGGCGCGCTCATCGGGCACCGCCCTGGCACTCGGCGAGCAGCTCGTTGACCGCGACGGAGACCAGCCAGTCCTCGTCGAGCTCGGGCACCGTGTCGTAGGACAAGTCCAGGGCCATGCGGGCGGGCTGCGCGCCGCCGAGCAGCACCATCCGGCCCGCCGGTGAACACAGCTCGATCAGCAGCCGGTCGAAGTCCTCATCGCCGTTGATGTCACGGAGCAGCTCGAAGCGGACGTCGCCTTGACCGGCGGCGTGCTCGGCGCCTTCGGCCACGAGCTCGCGGGCCACACACCAGTCCACCCAGCCGGTCGCGCCGCGCAGCCGCAGCGTCAGCGCATAAGGCTCGGCGGGGTCGGTCAGCCAGCACGCCCGCGCTGCCCACTCATACCCGGGCTGGTCGGGGTCGTAGGCCGGCCAGGTGCCGGCATCGACCTGCTGTGACCCGGCTGGATGCACCGGCAGCCCCTGACAGCACCGGCGGCACAACACGGCACTCACCGGGTATCACCCATCCGGTTGGTGCGTGCCTCCAGGTCCAACAGGTCGCCGCGCAGCCGCTCCAGGTCGGACTCCAACCGGGCGGCCCGCTCGGACTCGTCGGCGACCAGCATCGCCAACGTGCGCACCGCATCCCGCACGTCGGTGACGGTCTCCGCGCCGGTCAGCGAGGCGGCGATGCGCTGCGCGTGCAGCCGCGACGGAACGTGAGGCATCAGCGCCCACCCCCCACACGCAGCGCGGCGGCGTGGCGCTGGCACAACACGACCTCGCCATGGCTGGCCAGGTGACAGCAGCCACCCCGGCACGTCACCGGGCCGGGCGCGGTGGTGTGCATCCGGCTGCGCACCGCGGCCAGCCGGCCGGTCGGCAGCCGCACCGGCCAGGCCGGGCCACCGCACCGGCC
>WHTH01000012.1 GCA_009377865.1 Pseudonocardiaceae bacterium
CCTGCCCGCACCGACGTCGACCGGACCAGCACCTCCAACCGAGAACGGTCACCCTTCCGCAGGCCCAATGGAGCAGCAACAGACATACCCCATGGTCCCGCAATTCAGACCGTAAAACAATTATCGACACGCGACACTAGGTAGAACCGGAATCTTTAGAACAGCACGCTGGCGAACTCGCCCACCTGCGTGAAGCCGACCCGCGTGTAGGCTCTGCGCGCCGGATCGTTGAAGGCGTTGACGTAGAGGCTGGCCATTCGCCCCGTCGTGCGCAGCCGCTCCACGACCGTGGCGGTGCCGGCCGCGCCGAGGCCACCGCCACGGCGCTCGGGGTGCACCCACACGCCCTGGATCTGACCGACCGCGGCGGACATCGCGCCGATCTCGGCCTTGAACACGACCTCGCCGGCCTCGAACCGGGCGAACGCGCGGCCCGACGCGATCAGTTCGGCCACCCGTGCCCGGTATCCCGCGCCGCCGTCGGGCCGCCGCGGGTCCACCCCGACCTCCTCGGTGAACATGGCGACTGCGGCCGGCAGGTAGCGGTCCAGCTCGTCGGGGCGCACCGGGCGCACCAGCGGGTCGGCCGGCACGATCGGCGGTCCCGCGAGCGCCATCAGCGGCTGGTCGGTACGAACCTCGCGGGCGGGCCCCCACCGGGCATCGAGTTCCGACCACAGTTCCAGCACCTGCTCGGCCGGACCCACCATCGACGAGCAGGACCGCGCCCGCCCACCGGCGCGGGCGGCGAACGAGCGGATCGCGTGCCGATCGCCGCGCAGCGGCACCATGTTCGGTCCCGAGAAGCACAGCCCATCGAGCCGGCTGCCCACTCCCCAGAGCTCACCGCCGAGCCGCCAGGGGTCGAGCCCGGTCTGCTCGACACGCGACGCGACCATGCACGAGACGACCGGGTCGGCGGCGAGTGCCTCTCGCACCGCCCGTGCATCCCGCTCGTCGAGCAGCCGGGCGCCCGCCAGCTTCAGCACGAGACCAAGCTTGCCAGACCTGGATCTGTGCCGCGCCGGATCAACCGACGGAGACGGTCGGCGCACCCTCCCCCGTCTCGCCGGCATCGTCGGCCAACCGCAGCGCCTCCTCGATGAGCGTCTCCACGATCTGCGCCTCCGGCACGGTCTTGATCACCTCACCCTTGACGAAGATCTGGCCCTTGCCGTTGCCGGATGCCACCCCGAGATCGGCCTCCCGGGCCTCGCCGGGACCGTTGACGACGCAGCCCATCACCGCGACACGCAACGGCACCTCCATGCCTTCCAGCCCCGCGGTGACCTCGTCGGCGAGCTTGTAGACGTCGACCTGGGCCCGGCCGCACGACGGGCAGGACACGATCTCGAGCTTGCGCGGCCGCAGGTTCAGCGACTCGAGGATGCCGAGGCCGACCTTGACCTCCTCGACCGGCGGCGCGGACAGCGACACCCGGATCGTGTCCCCGATACCGCGCGACAGCAGCGCGCCGAAGGCCGTGGCGGACTTGACGGTGCCCTGGAAGGCCGGGCCGGCCTCGGTGACGCCGAGGTGCAGCGGGTAGTCGCATTGCTGCGCGAGCTGCTCGTAGGCCTGCACCATCACGACCGGGTCATGGTGTTTGACCGAGATCTTGATGTCGTGGAAGTCGTGCTCGGCGAACAGGCTCGCCTCCCACAGCGCGGACTCCACCAGCGCCTCGGGGGTGGCCTTACCGTGCTTGGACAGGATCTTCGGGTCCAGCGAGCCGGCGTTGACCCCGATCCGGATCGGGGTGCCGGCGTCCTTGGCCGCCTTGGCGATCTCGCCGACCTTGTCGTCGAACTTCTTGATGTTGCCGGGATTGACGCGCACCGCCGCGCAGCCGGCTTCGATGGCCGCGAACACGTAGCGGGGCTGGAAGTGGATGTCGGCGATCACCGGGATCTGCGACTTGCGCGCGATCGCGGGCAGCGCGTCGGCGTCGTCCTGCGACGGGCAGGCCACCCGGACGATGTCGCAGCCCGACGCGGTGAGTTCGGCGATCTGCTGCAGCGTGGAGTCGACGTCGGCGGTCAGCGTGGTCGTCATGGACTGCACCGACACCGGGTGCTCGCTGCCCACCCCGACCGGGCCGACCTGCAGCTGGCGGGTCTTGCGCCGGTCCGAGAGCACCGGGGGCGGCATGGCGGGCATCCCGAGTGCCGTGCCGCTGCCGGCGTTCACGTCAGCCACGACGGTCACCTCTCATCTGTAGATCACGGCGAAAATCGGAGCGGGTTGACGATGTCGGCGGTGAGGGTCAGCGCGGCGAACGCGATGAACACGAGCGCGAACGCGTAGGTCAGCGGGAGCAGCTTCGTGTAGTCGACCGGGGGTCCTGCCGGGCGCCCCCGCATTGCGCGCAGCCCGTTGCGGGCCCGCTCGTAGACGTTGACCGCGATGTGCCCGCCGTCGAGCGGCAGCAGCGGCAGCAAGTTGAACACGCCGACGAACAGATTCAGCGCTGCCAGCAGATAGAGGAAGAACCACCACACCTCGATGTCCACCGCATCGCCGCCGAGGATGCTGGCGCCCACCACGCTGACCGGGGTCTCGGGCGAGCGCGGCTCGCCGCTGATCGCCGCGAGCAGCGGCTCGATCTTCTGCGGGAGCTGCTTGATGCCTTCCCAGGTGTTCGCGAACAGCGTGCCGGTGAAGGCGAACGTCCCAGGCACCGCGTCGAGCGGGCCGTATTGCAGCATGGGGACCGCGGTCGGCGCCTGCAGCGGCGTCGCGATTCCAATCGCGCCGATCATCTCGTCCGAGGGACCACCCAGTGCAGACGCAGGGACCCGGGCGACATCGATGAGCACCGGCTGCTGCTGCCCGTTGCGCTCGATGACGAACTCCGTCGGTCCCTGCAGCGGCCGGGTGGCCCCTTGAAGCTCACGAATGTTGTTGACCGGCGTGCCCGCGACCGCGACGATCCGGTCATCGGTCCGCAGCCCGGCCTCCCGTGCCGGTGCCGGGTCCTCCGGCGAGCAGGCGCCCGTCGTGGCGCCGACACACTCGCTGACCTGTGCGACCGTGGCGGGTGGTGGCTCCGGCGGGGGCGCATTCAGGTTGGGCAGCCCGGTGGAGAGCGCCATGACGTAGATGATCATGATGCCCAGCACGAAGTGGGTCAGCGAGCCCGCCGACAGCACGACCACGCGCTTCCAGGTGGTGTAGCGGAAGAAGGCCCGCTTGCGGTCCATCGGATCCGGCAGCTCGTCGAGCGCGGTCATCCCCGCGATGTCGCAGAACCCGCCCGCCGGGATCGCCTTGAGACCGTACTCGGTCTCGCCGCGGCGAAACGAGAACAGCGTCGGCCCGAAGCCGATGAAATAGCGTCGCACCCGCATCCCGAACAGCTTGGCGCTGTACATGTGCCCGGCCTCGTGCAGCGCGATCGAGACGCCGATGCCCACCGCGAAGAGCACCACACCCAGTGCGAAGCTCACAGCACGTTCCTCCCGGCTCGGGCCAGCGGGGCGCCCAGCAGTTCAGCGGCCCTGGCCCGCGCCCAGTCCTCGGCGGCCAGCACCTCGTCCACGGTAGCGGGTTGCTCCCGCCAGCCGTCGGCCTCGCCGACCACGGCGGCGACGGTGTCCACAATGCCAGTGAACGGGGTGGTCCCGGCCAGGAACCCCCGGACGGCCTCCTCGTTGGCGGCGTTGAACACGGCGGGCACGCACCCGCCCGCCTGTCCCGCCGCCCGGGCGAGATCGATCGCCGGGAATGCTCCGGTGTCGACGGGCTCGAAGGTCCAGGCCGAGGGGGTGGTGAAATCGCAGGCCGCAGCGGCGCCGGCCACCCGGTCGGGCCAGCCCAGCGCGAGCGCGATCGGCAGCCGCATGTCCGGTGGGCTGGCCTGCGCGAGCGTCGAGCCGTCGCTGAAGATCACCATCGAGTGCACCATCGACTGCGGGTGCACCACGACGTCGATGCGGTCGTAGTCGATCCCGAACAGCAGGTGGGTCTCGATCACTTCGAGTCCCTTGTTCACCAGTGTGGCCGAATTCACCGTCACCACCGGGCCCATCTGCCAGGTCGGGTGGTCGAGCGCCTGCTCGGGTGTGACGTCGCCCAGCTCGTCGCGGCGCTTGCCGCGGAACGGCCCGCCAGATGCGGTCAGCACCAGCCGTGCCACCTCCGCGCGGGTACCGCCGCGCAGGCACTGCGCCAGCGCGGAGTGCTCGGAGTCGACCGGCACGATCTGGCCGGCCGCCGCGGCCTCGGTCACCAGTGCACCACCGGCGACCAGCGACTCCTTGTTGGCCAGCGCGAGCATGGCGCCGGAGCGCAGCACCGCCAGCGTCGGCTCCAGTCCCCGCGAGCCGGTGATGCCATTGAGCACGACATCAGCGGGCTCGGTGGCCACCAGTTCGCAGCTGGCATCCGGACCGGCCAGGATCCGCGGCAGCCGGTACTCGCCCCGGTTGTAACCACGTCGCTGGGCTTCGGCGTAGCAGGCCAGCTGCACGTCCTGCGCGGCGCTACCCCGGGTGACAGCGATCGCGTCGGCACTGAACTCCATCGCCTGGGCTGCGATCGCCGCCGGGTCGGACCCACCCGAGGCGAGCCCGGCGACGCGGAACCGGCCGGGGTCGCGCCTGATCACGTCGAGCGCTTGGGTGCCGATCGAACCGGTCGACCCCAGCAGCGCTACGCTGCGAGGGTGATCGTAGGTCTCCATCAGGCGTCATTCTCCTCTAGGCCGGTGCCGACGGCGTGCGTGGCTGCCCGACCAGGATCACACTGGTCATCGGCTTGCGTCACCGATCGCCACCACGGCGCATTCGTACCAGCCGACCGGTGTGATCTCGGTGCGACGGGAACACCCCCGCGCACACGACAGAAGGGAATGGACATGGGTTTCATCGCATGGATCGTGCTGGGGCTGCTCGCGGGAGCGATAGCCAAGCTGATCATGCCGGGTGACGACCCCGGCGGACTCATCATCACGATGCTGATCGGGATCGTCGGTGCGCTGCTCGGCGGCTGGCTCGGTGGCCTCATCTTCGGAGTCGAGCTCGGTGGTTTCTTCAACCTCACCACCTGGGTGCTCGCCATCGTGGGCTCGCTGATCCTGCTCGGGGTCTACCGGCTGGTGGCCGGTCGCAGGGCGGTCCGCAGCTGACCGTGGGCAAGGCCGGGACGGGCACGCGGCTGCCCGTCCCGGCGATGCCGTATGCGACGATGATCGCCGGTCACCGTCGCAGGAGGGAGGAGTCCGTGGTCGCCGTCCCCTCGAGTTCCACCGGCGAGCAGGAGCACGCCGAGCCCGCGCCCCGGGATCACGAGTCGCACGGCGCCCAGCCGCAGCACGACGCCCAGCCGCACGGCGTGGATGCCGACGAGCCCTCGGCCGAGTGGGGATGGCACGGCTCGTTCCCGACCGGCCGCCGAATCGCCGGCTGGGTCACGGTCGTGGGGCTGTTCTCCATGGCCTTCTTCGACCATGGGGGTATCAGCGAGACCTGGTGGTTGGCCGCGCTCGCCTCAGTGGTGGCGATGTTGTTGATCCGCAACGAGTTCAAGCAGCGCCCGGCCGCGCTGACGCGGCGGCGCTGAACCCCGGCTGGCTGTACCGTGCTGCCGTGGCAGCACAAGGCCGGGCCGCTCCGGCCGTGGAGCTCGAGGTCGGGGACCGCAGCGTCCGGATCAGCCATCCCGACCGGGTCTACTTCCCGGCGCGCGGTGAGACCAAGCTCGACCTGGCCCGCTACTACCTCGCGGTCGGCGACGGGGTGGTGCGGGCGCTGCGGGACCGGCCGTGCATGCTGCACCGCTTCCCCACTGGCGTGACCGGCGAGCGGGTGCACCAGAAGCGGCTGCCGCGTGGTGCCCCGGAGTGGGTACGCACCGTCCGCGTGCACTTCCCGCGCTGGAACCGGCACGCCGACGAACTGTGCGTGACCCACCTCGCCGACGTGATCTGGGCAGTGCAGATGAGCACCGTGGAGTTCCACCCCTGGAACTCCCGGCAGGCGGACACCGAGTCGCCCGACGAGTGGCGCATCGACCTGGACCCCATGCCGGAAGCGTCGTACCCCGACGTCCAGCGCGTCGCGCTCGTC
This sequence comes from Pseudonocardiaceae bacterium, assembly GCA_009377865.1. Taxonomy (GTDB): domain Bacteria; phylum Actinomycetota; class Actinomycetes; order Mycobacteriales; family Pseudonocardiaceae; genus WHSY01. The sequence goes on from WHTH01000012.1 coordinate 6,069, forward strand.
GCCCACGAGGTGCTCGACGAACTCGGCGCCGTCGGCTGGCCCAAGACCTCGGGCGGCAAGGGCTTGCACGTCTACGTCCGGATCGAGCCGCGATGGGGCTTCGCCGATGTCCGCCGAGCGGCCCACGCGTTCGCCCGTGAGGTCGGGCGGCGCTGCGACCTGGTCGATCTCACGTGGTGGCGCAAGGACCGGGACCCGGCGTCGGTCTTCGTGGACTACAACCAGAACGCCCGCGACCACACGATCCGCAGCGCGTACTCGGTGCGCGGCGTGCCGGAGGCCGTGGTGTCCACCCCGCTGCGCTGGGACGAGCTGCCCGACGCCGAACCCCGCGACTTCACCATCGCCACCGTGCCGGAACGCTTCGCCCGGCTCGGCGACGTGCACGCCGGGATCGACGACACGGCGTTCTCCCTCGAGCAGCTGCTCGAGTGGGCCGATCGCAACGACCGCTGAGCAGCGTGTCGTCAGCGGCCCCCGCGCGCGTTTTGTACTCCACGCGCGCGAAACCCCGCGCGCGTGGGTGACGAGATGCGCGCGTGGGACTGGCGAGGGCGATGTAGCGCTGGCGTATCAGGTGCTCTTGAGCACGGCGGATTTCATGAGGGGAAGCGCTCGTCCTTGCTCCACGAAGGTGCGGTCGACTCGCGATTCTTCGAGGCGAACATCGGCCCGCTGGTCGGGCGCCGGATCAATCGGACGTCGAGGTGAGGAGGAGGTCGTCGAGGTTGAAGCGGACGGGCCGCTCCAGTTGGTCGTAGGTGCAGGAGCGGGGTTCGCGGTCCGGACGCCAGCGGACGAACTGGGTAGTGTGCCGGAATCGCGGGCCTTCCATGTAGTCGTAGCGGACCTCGGCCACGTGTTCGGGACGCAACGGCACGAAGGACAGGTCCTTGCCGGCGTTCCAGCGGCTGGTCTCCGACTTGCGCGGCGTGCGGTGGCCCTCCTCCTGGCGAGCCCAGGCCCACGGGTGGTCGTCGAACGTGGTGACCACCGGCTGCAGCTCGGTGAACAGCTCGCGGCGCCGCGCCATCGAGAAGGCACCCACCACGCCCACCGAGACGAGCGTTCCGGCGTCGTCGTAGAGCCCGAGAAGCAGCGAGCCGACTGCATCCGTGCCCGACTTGTGGACCCGATAACCGGCGACGACGCAGTCCGCGGTGCGATCGTGCTTGATCTTGCTCATCACCCGCTTGTCGGGCTGGTAGCGCAGGTCGAGGGGCTTCGCGATCAGCCCGTCCAGCCCGGCCCCCTCGAACTGCTGGAACCACCGCCGAGCCGTCTCGTGGTCCCGGGTCGCCGGGGTCACGTGGATCGGCGCCCGCGCCGGTGCCAGCGCCTCCTCCAGTGCTGCGCGGCGCTCCCCGAGCGGCCGCGCGGTGAGATCGGTGTCATCGAGAGCGAGCAGGTCGAACGCCACCAGACGCGCCGGGGTCTGCTCGGCGAGCAACCGGACCCGGCTGTCGGCTGGATGGATCCGCTGCTGCAGCGCCTCGAAGTCCAGACCCTGACGATCGGGATCGACGATCACGATCTCGCCGTCGACGACGCACCGCTCGGGCAGGTTCGCCAGGACGGCAGCGACGACCTCAGGGAAGTAACGGGTCATCGGCCGGGTGTTGCGGCTGCCGATCTCCACCTCGTCCCCGTCCCGGAAGATGATCGACCGGAAACCGTCCCACTTCGGCTCGTAGTGCTGATCCGCCGGGATCGCAGAGACGGGCTTGGCCAGCATCGGGGCGACAGGAGGCATGACGGGCAGGCGCACCGCCCCAGTGTGCCTGCCGGCCGACCAGCACGTCAGGAACCGGTCTCTGCTCGGGGCGAGCTGGTCGCGAAGCTCCGGCCGAAAGACTACGACGAGCGCTAACAAGCGCCGATCAGCCCTCGGCAGCGAGTTGCCCGCAGGCGGCCGCGATCTCCTGGCCACGGGTGTCCCGCACCGTGCAGCTGACGCCCGCCGCCTGCACCCGCCGGACGAACTCCCGCTCCACCGGTTTGGGGCTGGCGTCCCACTCGCTGCCCGGCGTCGGGTTGAGCGGGATGAGGTTGACATGCACCAGCCGTGGCCCGAGGTGGCGGCGCAGCAGCGAGGCGAGCAGGTCGGCGCGCCAGGGCTGGTCGTTGACGTCGCGGATGAGTGCGTACTCGATCGAGATTCGCCGACCGGTGACGTCGGCGTAGTGCCGGGCCGCTGCGAGCACCTCGGCCACCGGCCAGCGGGTGTTGACCGGGACCAGCGTGTCGCGCAACTCGTCGTCAGGGGTGTGCAGCGAGACCGCCAGCGTCACCGCCATGCGCTCGTCAGCGAGCTTGCGGATCGCGGGCACCAACCCGACGGTCGACACGGTCACCGACCGCTGCGACAGGCCCAGGCCCTCGGGGGCGGGCGCGGTGATGCGGCGGACCGCGTCGCGCACGCGCCGGTAGTTGGCCAGCGGCTCCCCCATCCCCATGAACACGACGTTGGACAGCCGTCCGGGCCCGCCGGGCAGCTGTCCGTCGCGCATCGCAGCGGCGGCGGCGCGCACCTGGTCGACGATCTCCGCCGTGGACAGGTTGCGGGTCAGGCCGCCCTGCCCGGTGGCGCAGAACGGGCAGGCCATCCCGCAGCCCGCCTGACTCGAGATGCACACCGTCGCGCGATCCGGGTAGCGCATCAGCACGCTCTCGGTCAACGTGCCGTCACCCGCCCGCCACAGCGTCTTGCGGGTAGCCCCGCCGTCGCACTCGACGTGGCGCAGCGGGCTGGCCAGCTCGGGCAGCAGCGCGGTCGCCAACCGTTCCCGGCTCGCTGCCGGAAGGTCGGTCATCGTCGCCGGGTCGGCGCAGAGCCGGGCGAAGTAGTGCCGGGAGAGCTGGTCGGCGCGAAACGCCGGCTCGCCGAGCCCGGCCACCGCGTCCCGGCGCCCGGCTGTGTCCAGATCGGCGAGGTGTGTCGGGGGCAGGCCGCGCCGTGGCGCATCGAAGGCCAGGAGCAGTTGTTTGTCCGGGTGCTTGTCGAGGCCAGTCATGACCTATCCAGTGTCCCATGCGCCGGTGGGCTTGCGGCGCAGCTGCAGCCGGTAACGGACCGGGATGGTCAGCCCCGGTGTCGCCGCAACCGCACGCGCCGCGACGTCGGGGGTGAACTCGATGCGCAGCGAATCCTCCAGGTCGCTGCGTCGCTCGAAGCGCCACAGCACGTCCACCCGGTGGCAGTCGAATCCCTGGGCTGTGAAGAACCGCTCCACCTCGACCGGGCGGTAACGGGGCGCCGCCGCACACAACCAGTCGCCATACGGCGGGTGGCTGCCGTCCAGATCGATCACTGCCAGCATGCCACCGGGCCGCAGCACCCGGTCCGCCTCAGCCAGCCCGGGCTCGCAGCCGGGGCCGAAGAAGTAGGCGGTGCGGGCGTGCACCAGGTCGGCTGCGGCATCCGGGAGCGGCAGCCGCTGCGCCGAACCCTGCAGCACCCGCGCCCGAGGCTGATCACGCATCCGGGTACGCGCCCGCGAAACCAGCGGCAGGTGCGGCTCGACCCCGACGACGCTGCGCGCGGTGGCGGCGAAGCGCGGCAGGTGGAAGCCGTCGCCGCAGCCGACGTCGACCACGTCGCAACCGTCCCAGCCCGCCCGCTGTGCGAGCGTGCGCCACAACGCGCCGTCGGCGTCCTGGGCGCGGTTCTCCCGCTCGTAGACCTCCGGCCAGTTCCAGATGTTCGGGCTGGGGATGTTCGGGCTGGGGATGTTCGGGCTGGGGAGCACGCCGCGATCAGTCACAGGTGACAGTCTGAAGCCGATCCCCACTTCGCGGTACGTTGTCATGCGCCACCTCATCAGGGTCACTCGAACGGAGGGCCGCGTGACCGATGCCACCAACTTCATTCCGGGTGCACCCTGCTGGATCGACGTGTCCACCCCCGACCCGGCCGGCAGCCGCGAGTTCTACGCCAACTTGCTCGGTTGGACCTACCGTATCGATCCCGACCCGCAGACGGGTCACTACACACACGCCTTGCTCGGCGGCCGTCCGGTCGCCGGGCTGGGTGGGATCGCCGCGGAGCCGCAGCAGCCGGTGGTATGGACGGTGTACCTGGCCAGCGCCGACATCGCCCACACCGCGGCGGCGATCGAGCAGCACGGCGGTGCGCTGCTCTACGGTCCGGTCGAGGTCCCCGGACAGGGCCACATGCTCATCGGAGCAGACCCGACCGGGTGCCAGACCGGCTTCTGGCAACCGACCATCTCCTGGATTTTCCGCTACGAGGAAGCCGGCGCATTCTGCCTTGCCGAGCTGAACACCTGGTACGGAACGGCCGCCGACGAGTTCTTCGCGCGGCTGTTCGGGTACCGCCAACAGCAGATCGGCGACGCCGGCAGGCTCGACTACACGAGCTGGACGCTTGGTGGTCAGACCTCGCTCGGACGGCTGCAGCTGGGTCCGGAGTACCCGGCCGAGACCGCTCCGCACTGGCTGCCACACTTCGCGATCGACCCTGAATCAGGCATCGATGCGGAGACTTATCGCGCGGTAAAGCTCGGTGGGCAGGTCCGGGTCGACCCTTACGATAGCGGGCTGGGGCGTGCCTCGGTGATCGACGACCCGTTCGGGGCGACCTTCGCACTGCTCGACGCCAGCAGGGTCAGCCGGACCGAAGGCGGCACCGCCGGGGTCGACGACCCGTACGACGACTGAGCAACTCGCGGTCGCTAGACGAACAGGCTCAGCAGCAACCAGGCGACCACGGCCGAGAGCAGCAACGAGTCGAGCCGGTCCATCATCCCGCCGTGTCCGGGCAGCAACCACCCCATGTCCTTGACGCCGAGATCGCGTTTGATCATCGACTCGACGAGGTCCCCGATGGTGGCTGTGACCACGATCGTCGCCCCGAACAGCACGCCCTGCCATGGCTGCCCGCCCAGCAGGTAGGTGACGGTGAGCACGCCGGCGCCACCACCGGCGAGGAGCGAGCCCGCGAAGCCCTCCCATGACTTCTTGGGGCTGATCGAGGGAGCCATCGGGTGACGGCCACGCAGCACCCCCGCCACGTAGCCACCGGTGTCCGAGGCGATCACTGCCAGCATGAAGCACAGCACGCGCGCGACGCCGTCGGACGGGACGGCGAGCATCGCCGCGAAGGAGGCGAACATCGGAACGTAGGCCGCGGTGAACAGCGAGGCGCTGACGTCACGAAGGTAGCCCGCAGCACCGCCCCACAACCGCCATATCAGGCAGGTCAGCGCGGTGAGCGCGAACGCGCTCAGGACGCCCCGCAGTCCGAACGGCCAGGAGAGCCAGATCATCGCCTGCCCGCCGACGAGAACCGGCGCCACCGCGATCCGTACCCCCGCGCCCCGGCGCAACGCGCCAGCCAGCTCCCAGGTCGCCACCGCGATCGCGGCCGCGACCACTCCGATGAAGGCCTGCCTCACGAGGAACAGCGAGCCCAGGATCACCGCGCCGAGCACCAGCCCGACGGCGATGGCGGCACGAAGGTCCCGGCCGGCCCGCGAGACGCGCGGGGCCGGCGCAGGACCGCCGGCCGGGGACGCATCCATGGCGGCGCCGGAACTATCCGGGAGGCCGGTGGCAGACACTCACACCTCGAGCAACTCGGATTCCTTGTGCCGGACCAGGTCGTCCACCTGTCCGACATGGCGACCGGTTGTGCCCTCGAGTTCCTTCTCGGCCCGGTTGACGTCGTCCTCGCCGGCCTCACCGTCCTTGGCGATTCGGCCGAGCTCCTCCTTCGCCTTGCGGCGGATGTTGCGGATCGAGACCTTGGCGTCCTCGCCCTTGGCGTGGGCCACCTTGACCAGGTCCTTGCGCCGGTCCTCGGACAGCTGCGGGATCACCACGCGGATGATCGTCCCGTCGTTGGTCGGGTTGACACCGAGATCGGAATCGCGGATCGCCTTCTCCATCGCGCCCAGCTGGCTGGGGTCGTACGGCTTGATCACCGCCATCCTCGCCTCCGGCACCGTGATACCGGCCAGCTGCGTCAACGGGGTGGGCGAGCCGTAGTAGTCGACCACGATCTTGTTGAACATCGCGGGATTGGCACGGCCGGTACGCACGGTGGCGAGGTCCTCCTTGGCCACCGACACGGCCTTGTCCATCTTCTCCTCGGTGTCGAGGAGGGTCTCGTCGATCACGGTTGCTCCTTGTCCACTATCCCGTGCGGTGCGCGCTCCGGTCTGGTCACGCGTCAGGCCGGAGGCGAGCTGACCAGTGTTCCGATCCTCTCACCGCGCACGGCTCGCGCGATGTTCCCCTCGGTCAGGAGGTTGAACACGATGATCGGGAGGCTGTTGTCCATGCACAGGCTGAACGCCGTCGCGTCGGCCACCTTCAGCCCCCGCTCCAGCACCTCCCGGTGCGTGATGAGGGTGAACATCGTGGCTGCGGGATCGAGCTTGGGGTCCGCGGTGTAGACCCCGTCGACGGCTTTGCCCATCAGCACCACCTCGCAGCCGATCTCCAGCGCGCGCTGCACGCCGGTGGTGTCGGTCGAGAAGTAGGGCATCCCGACGCCGGCGCCGAAGATCACGACGCGGCCCTTCTCCAAGTGGCGCATGGCACGCCGGGGGATGTAGGGCTCGGCCACCTGCCCCATGGTGATCGCCGTCTGCACCCGGGTGTCGAGGTGGTGCTCGCGCTCCAGGAAGTCCTGCAATGCGAGGCAGTTCATGACCGTGCCGAGCATGCCCATGTAGTCGGCCCGGGAGCGTTCCATCCCGCGCTGTTGCAGCTCGGCGCCGCGGAAGAAGTTGCCCCCGCCGATCACCACCGCCATCTGCACCCCGGTGGCGACGACGTCGGCGATCTGCCGCGCGACTGTTTGCACCACATCGGGGTCCACCCCGACGCCACCCCCGCCGAACATCTCGCCACCGAGCTTGAGCACAACCCTGCGATAGCCCTGGTTGCGGCCGCTCTCCGGGCCGAGCTCGGTCACAGTCCCTCCTGGCAGCGGGATGTCCTCGCGGTGGCGGGGCCGACGCGAAACGCCGGCCCCGCCCACGCCGGAGTCGGTCAGGCCTGGCCGACCTCGAATCGTGCGAACCGCGTGACCGTGACTCCCGCCTCGTTGAGCACCGCCTTGACGGTCTTCTTCGAGTCCTGCACCGAGGGCTGGTCGAACAGCACCGTGTCCTTGAAGAAGCCGGCCAGTCGCCCCTCCACGATCTTGGGCAGCGCCTTGTCCGGCTTGCCCTCCTCGCGGGCGGTCTCCTCGGCGATACGACGCTCGTTCGTGACGAGGTCCTCCGGCACCTCGTCCCGGGAGACGAAGCGCGGCTTCATCGCTGCCACCTGCATCGCGACACCACGGGCGGCCTCGAGCGAGCCGCCCTGGTACTCGACCAGCACGCCCACCCCTGGGGGCAGGTCGGCCGAGCGGCGGTGCAGGTAGGTGGCCACCTCACCGTCGAACACGACGACCCGGCGCAGCTGCAGCTTCTCCCCGATCTTCGCCGAGAGTGCCTGCAACGCGTCGGACACGGTGCCGCCGTCGAGGCTGGCCTCCGACAGCGCCTCCTCGTCGGTGGTGCGTGCCTGCTTGGCCACGGCCACGAGCCGGTCGCCGAGCTCCTGGAACTCCGCGTTCTTGGCGACGAAGTCGGTCTCGCAGTTGAGTTCGACCATGACACCGGCAGCCGCGGCGACCAGGCCGTTGGCGGTTGCCCGCTCAGCGCGCTTGCCGACGTCCTTCGCCCCCTTGATCCGCAGGAGCTCGACCGCCTTGTCGTAGTCGCCCTCGGATTCCTCGAGGGCGTTCTTGCAGTCCATCATCCCGGAACCGGTCAGGTCCCGGAGTCGTTTGACATCCGCGGCGGAGTAATTCGCCATCGTGCGTGTTCCGATCCTTGCGTCGTTGTCGGTCGGTTGCGTGGTGCGCGGGACGTGGGCTGCCGGTGGGCTGCCGGCCCCGCGCGGCCTCACGCCTGCGGGGTGCCGTTGTTCGCGGCAACCGGCTCGTCCTGGCCGGTCGGGTGCGAGCCGAGGTCCTGCTCGGACTGCGACCCGGAAGTGAGCAGCTCCTGCTCCCACTCGGCGAGCGGCTCATCGGAGGCCACGCCCGCCTCGGGCTTCTCGTCGCCCGCCGAGCTCTGACCGGCGCGCGACATCAGCCCCGCCGCCGCAGCCTCGGCGACGACCCGCGTGAGCAACTCAGCCGAGCGGATCGCGTCGTCGTTTCCCGGGATCGGGTAGTCGACCTCGTCGGGATCACAGTTGGTGTCGAGGATCGCCACCACCGGGATACCCAGCTTGCGGGCCTCGCCGACGGCGATCTGCTCCTTCTTGGTGTCGACGATCCACACCGCGCTGGGAACCCGCTGCATGTCACGGATGCCACCCAGGGTCTTCTCCAGCTTGTCCTTCTCCCGGGTGCGCATCAGGATCTCCTTCTTGGTCAGCCCGGCGAACCCGCCGGTCTGCTCCATGGATTCGAGTTCCTTGAGGCGCTGCAGACGCCGGTGCACGGTGGCGAAGTTCGTCAGCATGCCGCCCAGCCAGCGGTGGTTGACGAAGGGCATGTTGACCCGCAGCGCCTGCTGCGAGATCGCCTCCTGCGCCTGCTTCTTGGTGCCGACGAAGAGGATCGAGCCGCCGTGGGCAACGGTCTCCTTGATGAACTCGTAGGCACGATCGATGTAGGTGAGAGTCTGCTGCAGGTCGATGATGTAGATGCCGTTGCGCTCGGTGAAGATGTAGCGCTTCATCTTCGGATTCCAGCGGCGCGTCTGGTGTCCGAAGTGGACACCCGAATCGAGCAGCTGTTTCATGGTGACGACGGCCATGGCCGGTGCACACCTCGTGGATGTCGGGCGTACCGGGGGTTCAGGCCGGCACGCTGTGTCGGTTGTCGCGGTGGGCCGGGTGACCCGCCGCCCTGGCGCCAGGGCCGGTGACCGAACCCCGGTGCGGTCGGTACTGCAGACCGTCACGAGGACCGCCGGACACCGTTGCCCCTTGCGGTGGCGAGCGCTGGCGCGCGAAGTCGACCCGCTGCATACACAGGCCGCTGCACCAGTGTACGACGTGATCTCACCGCCGTCGCACCCGAGGGCGCGCACCGGCCTGAGTTGTCCACAACAGAGGCTCGGTCCCCAGCGGCGGGCGCTGCCGAGGGCTCGAGATGGCCGCGATCGGCCAGGGTGGTCAGATGTCCCTGTTGCCACGCACCACGCTGGTCGCGGGCCTGGTCACCGCCCTGCTTCCGGCCTTGCTCGCCGCCCCGGTCACCGCGCACGCCGCCGCCCCCACTGCCGCACCCGTCACGGCCCCGCAGCTCACCGCATCCGTTGCCGCCACGGTGCTACCCGCTCCGGGAGACCATCCCGGCCTTGCACCTGCAGGCCGCTACGGCTGGCCGCTACCTGGGTTTCCCGCGCTGGTACGCGACTTCGATCCGCCGCCGCACACCTACGGTCGCGGTCACCGCGGCGTCGACCTCGCGGGGGTACCAGGGTTGCCGGTGCTCACGGCAGCCAGCGGAACCGTGCTGTTCGCCGGCCCGGTGGGCGGCCGCCCGGTGGTCTCGATACAGCACAGCGGTGGCTTGCGCACCACTTACGAACCTGCCCTCCCGGTGGTCTCACCCGGCGATGTCGTGACAACCGGGGCGCGGATCGGAACGCTGGCGGCCGGCCACCCGGGGTGCGCAGCGCCAGCCTGCCTCCACTGGGGCCTGCGGCGCGGCGAGGAGTACCTGGACCCGTTGCAGTTGCTCTTGCCCGGCCCGCTGCGGCTGCTGCCCTGGGAAGGTCGAAACACCGCGTTGCCCCAGCCAGCGCGCTGACCGCATTGTGTGTGTTCGAATCGGGTCGGATTGGACCCGGAACCCCGTTTCGGTTCCGAAACGTGGTCGGATGGGCTTGGAAACCCCGTTTCGGTTCCGAAACGTGGGTTTTCGGCCGCGCGCACCGGCGCCACGAGCGTCCCGGTCAGCCCGCGATGGCGTCCTGCAGCTTGGTCCGCAGCCGCAGCATTGCGCGGGTATGGAGTTGGCACACGCGGGATTCGGTCACTCCGAGCACGCCGCCGATCTCGGCGAGGGTGAGGTTCTCGAAGTAGTACAGGCTCACGACGACACGGTCGCGTTCGACGAGCTGGGACACCGCGTGGGCCAGCAGGCGCCGGTTCTCGACACCGTCGAGCACGGCACCGGGATCGGGCACAGTGGTATCGGGCAGCGTCTCGGCGAGTGATTGCCCGGCCCGGCCGACGGCGACGAGTTCGTCGAGGGCCACCACGCTGGTCAGCTGCAACTGCGCGTAGGTGTCGCGCAGCTCCGAGACGGTGATCCCGAGTTCGTCGGCCACCTCGGAATCGCTGGCGGTTCGCTGCAGCCGGCCCTCCAGCCGCTCCAGCGCGCGCTCGACCTCGCGGGCACGGCTCCGGACCGAACGGGGCACCCAATCCTGCGCCCGCAGATCGTCCAGGATCGCACCGCGGATGCGCTGCATCGCATACGGCTCGAACCGCAGGCCGCGTTCGGGTTCGAACCGCTCGATCGCATCGACGAGGCCGAAGACACCGGACTGCACCAGGTCCGCGATGTCGACGTGAGCAGGCAGACCGGTGCCTACCCGCCCGGCCACATACTTGACCAGCGGGGCGTAGTGCAGCACCAGCCGATCGCGCAGTTCCGGATCGCGGCTTCGCCCGAACGAGCGCCACAGCGCCACTATCGCGGCCTCGACCTCGTCGCCACGCCGATCGGGGTCCCGCGCAACCGGGTGCCGCGCTACCGTCAGCGTCCGGATGCCACCCCCGAGAGGCTCAGGATCGGGGGTGTGCTCGGTCATGGATCGCCTTGAGCCTCTCGACGGTCACGTGCGTGTATAGCTGGGTTGTTGCAAGCGTAGCGTGACCGAGTAACTCCTGGACGCTTCTGAGGTCCGCTCCCCCCTCCAGCAAGTGGGTGGCGGCGGAGTGCCGCAACCCGTGCGGCCCCATGTCGGTGGCTCCCGGGACCGCGCCGACCGCATCGTGTACGACCGCGCGGACGATCCGCGGGTTCAGCCGCCCACCGCGGGCACCCAGGAACAGCGCCGCAGCCGAATAGGGCTGCGCGAGCGCCGGGCGGGCCTCGCCGAGCCAGCGCGACAGTGACCGCTGCGCCGGTAGCCCATAAGGAACCGAGCGTTCCCGGTTGCCCTTTCCCACCACGCGGACCAACCGACGCTGCGAATCGACGTCATCGATGTCGAGCCCGCACAACTCCGCGACCCGGATCCCGGTCCCGTAGAGCATCTCGAGGACCGCGTGGTCACGCAGCGCCACCGGGTCGGCTTCCGCCGCACCTGCCTCTGAAGCCCGCAGCGCCGCCGCAGCCTGATCGGGTCGCAGCACGCCGGGCAGCGTCCGCTGCGGACGTGGCGACGCGAGCCGGGGACCGGGGTCGAAGGTCATTCGCCCGGCGCGCGCGGCCCAGGCGGTGAAGGTACGGGCCGCAGCGGCCCTGCGGGCCAGCGTCGAACGACCCAGCCCTGAGCTGCGCTGCACAGCCAGCCAGCTACGCAGCACCGCCAGGTCGAGGCCGTCCACGGTGGTGAGACCCGTATCGGCCAGGTGCGCCAGTAGCGATGCCACATCGGTCCGGTAGGCGCGCTGCGTGTGCTCGGACAGCCCACGCACCGACCGCAGGTGGCTCACGAACGCGTCGAGATGCTCGGCGAGTTCTGGTGGTGTCTCCACCCTCGTGCTGGGCCCGGTCACGGATCGACGTTGCGCCATCGATTGCTCGTGGTCAAGGACCGCCACACCCGGTGCTCGCCCCTCGGGTGACCCTGCGGCGCCACCCGTCGGTACCACCGCTGACCAGGCCCCGTAACTCCAGCAGTGGCAGCGCTGCGCGAACCCGTTGCAGCGCCACGCCCGAATCCCGCACGAGCTGCTCGGCATGTCGCGGCGCCCGAGCAGGCAGTGCCTCGTAGACGGCCAGCAGTTCGGCGGACAATCCGTCGGTCGGGCGGACCGGCGACGGCAACGGTGGCGCCAGGTCCGCCCCGATACGACCGATCGCCTCGATGACCTCCTCGGCTCGTGTGACCAGCAGTGCGTCGGTCTCGCGGACCAGCAGGTGGCACCCCACTGACAGCGCGGAGGTCACCGGGCCGGGCACAGCCATGACCAGCCTGCCCAGAGCCGATGCGGCAGCCGCGGTGCTACGGGCGCCGCTGCGCCGCCCCGCCTCCACCACCACGGTGCCGGCCGACAGCGCCGCGATCAGCCGGTTGCGGATGAGGAAGCGGTGCTTGGCAGGCCTGACGCCCGGCGGGTACTCCGAGACCACCGCCCCTCGGGCGGCGATGCGTTCGAGCAGCCCGACGTGGCCGGCCGGGTAGATCCGGTCGAGTCCGCAGGCCTGCACCGCGAAACTGATTCCCTCGGCTGCCAGCGTGCCGCGGTGGGCCGCTCCGTCGATGCCATAGGCCGCACCTGAGATCACCGCCATGTCGTGATCGGCCAGCCGGTAGCCGAAGTCGGCGGCGACGTGTTCACCGTAGCTGGTTGCGGCCCGAGCGCCGACCACCGCAGCCGTGAACCGCTGTTGCACGGCATCGAGTCGCGCCGCTCCCCGTACCCACAGGGCCAGCGGCGCCCGCAGCCGCTCGTCGGCACGTGCGTGGGGCATGTCGAAGCATGCGAAGGACCAATCGGGCCATTCATCGTCCTCGGGTACCACCAGTCGGGCACCGAGCGCGGCGGCAGCCGACAGGTCGGCCTCGGCGCGGTGGTCATCGCGGCGAGCACCTGCCTCGGCGGCCACCGCATCGGGCACCTCTCCCCGCGCGACCTGACGCGCGGCGTGCACCGGCCCGAGCACCTCGACCAGGTCGCACAGCGCCGGAGCCGGCATCTCGGCGACCCGGTTCAGGTACGCCCGAGCATTGCGCAGCTCCCGGTCGCCCGGGCTCATGCCGCACCACCGCCGGTGAGCCCCTGCCGGTCCGCTAGCCCCAGCCGGTCCTTGAATCCCAGCCGATCCTTGAATCCCAGGGCCACCGCGACGTCCTCGGCGCACGGGCGGTCGTGGCCCGCCAGGTCGGCGACAGTCCAGGCCAAGCGCAGGCAACGGTCGGCACCGCGGGCGGTGAGCCCACCCGCCTGCAGTGAGTCCTCGATGGGCGCTGTCACCAACCGCGGTAACCGGAACCGCCTGCGCAATGCAGGGCCCGGGACCTCGGCGTTGGTGTTCCACCCGCACGCGGCCCAGCGTTGCCGGGCCGCCTCCCGGGCCTGCACCACCCGCTCGCGCACCGTTGCGGTGTTCTCCGACTCGACCTTCGCTGCGGTCCATCGCGGTGAGCGGTCGCAGCGCGACCCGCAGGTCGACCCGGTCGAGCAGCGGTCCGGACAGCCGCCCGAGATACCGGCGGCGGGCCGACGGCGCGCAGACGCAATCCCGCTCGTCAGGAGGCGCGCACGGGCACGGGTTGGCCGCGAGCACGAGCTGGCAGCGTGCGGGGTAGCGAACCACCCCGTCGCGGCGCGCCAGCCGCACCTCGCCGTCCTCGAGTGGGGTGCGCAGCGCCTCCAGCGAGCGCGCTCCGAACTCGGCGACCTCGTCGAGCAGGAGTACCCCCCCGGTGAGCCCGGCTGACCGCCCCGGGCCGGGCGCGCCCGGAACCGCCGCCCACCAGCGCCGCGACGGAGCTGCTGTGGTGCGGGGCGACGAACGGCGGAGTCTGCAGCAACGGGGCATCGGCAGACAGCAGCCCGGCCACCGAGTGGATCGCGGTGACCTCCAGCGCCTGCTCGGCGGACAGCGCGGGCAGCAGACCCACCATCCGCTGGGCGAGCATCGTCTTGCCGGTGCCCGGTGGCCCGGTGAGCAGCAGGTGGTGGCCGCCCGCAGCAGCCACCTCCACCGCCCAACGGGCGTCGGGTTGGCCGAGCACCTCGGCCAGATCCGGCGCCACCGCCGCGGCGGGGAGCCGACGGATGCCGGGACGCGCGAGCCCGGCGCACGGGTCCCGCAACCACGCCAGTACCTCGCGCAACCGGCTCGCACCGTGCACCTCCACCCCGTCGACGAGAGCGGCCTCGGCCAGGGTCGCCCCCGGCACCACCACCCGGCGCATCCCGGCCTTGCGGGCGGCGAGCACCGCGGGCAGCACGCCGCGGACGGCGCGCAGCCGGCCGTCCAGCGCCAGCTCACCGATCAGGGCGGTGTCACGCAGCCGCTCGCGCGGCAACCGCTGGTCGGCCGCGAGCAGCGCACACGCAAGAGCCAGGTCGTATCCCGAACCCGCTTTGGGCAACGTCGCCGGCGAGAGCGCGAGGGTCATCCGCCGCACCGGCCATGCCTCCCCCGAGTTCAGTACCGCCGCCCGCACCCTGTCCCTGGCCTCGGACAGTGCGGTATCTGGCAGGCCGACCAGTTGAAGGCCGGGTAGCCCGGCACCGATGTCGGCCTCGATCTCGACCAGTACCCCGTCGACCCCGAGCAGTGCCACCGACCACGCGCTCGCCAGCGACATCAGAACGCGCCCTGCAGGTGTTCCACGGTCGCCGGGCCGTCGGGAGGACACACCACGGCGACCACGTCGAACCGGATTTCGCACCACCGGACACGGTGTGCGGACAGCCAGACGGCGGCCAGCCGGCGTATCCGTGCCGCCTTCGCCGCCGTCACAGCCTCCGCCGGGGCACCGTAACCGAGCCCCGCCCGGGTCTTGACCTCGCAGACCACCAGCCGGGTCCGATCCGTCGCCACGAGGTCGAGCTCCCCCTCCCGACACCGCCAGTTGCGCGAGAGCACCACGAGACCCTGTGCGGTGAGGAACTCCGCCGCCAGATCCTCGCCGCGCCGACCGAGCTCCTCGCGCCCGCTGCCACCGGTACCCGCCCGCGCTACCGCCACCATGCCGCCCTCCCCTGCGTCCGCCCCTGCGATCGAGCACAGGATCGCGGGAACAGGCAGACCAGCACCACACGGCGGGGCCGCAGCTGTGGACAACCGGGCGGATGGGGACAACTCACCGGCCGGGCACCTGCCGGTGGACAGCTCTGTCGGTGCGATCTGCTAGCGGGCCGATATCCTCGACGGCCAGCGATGCGGCATGGTCAGCCGCTGAACGGGCCCCCGGACTCCGGTAGCCGCAGATCCGGTTTGTCCAGTTCCTCGACGTTGACGTCCTTGAATGTGATCACCCGGACGTTCTTGACGAATCGGGCGGGCCGGTACATGTCCCATACCCACGCGTCGGACATCCGTACCTCGAAATAGACCTCGCCCTCGGCGTTACGCGCCTGCACGTCGACGCCATTGGCGAGGTAAAACCGCCGCTCGGTCTCCACAACGTAGGCGAACTGCCCCACGATGTCGCGGTACTCCTTGTAGAGCGACAGCTCCATCTCGGTCTCGTACTTCTCGAGATCCTCTGCGCTCATCGGGACCTGGCCCCTCCTGGTCGTGCAGGTGACGTCATAGGTTCGGGCACCGAATCGCCGGTGTCATCACGAGGGTGGTCGTCGAATCGGTGCGCGGTCGGACCCCCATTCTGGACCACGTCGGCCCAACTGCCAGCGCGCGCCACCGGACGTGGCGGCGCTGCCCAGCCGTGGTGCTGCGCCGCGACGGCGACGTTGACGTAGCAGAAGCGGTGCTCGTCGGACGGGCCGTGGGCGACGAGCGCCTCGGTGTGCTCCATGGTGCAGTAGCCCTTGTGCTCGGCAAAGCCGTAGCGCGGCAGCCGCTCGTGGAGGTCGCACATGATGCGGTCCCTGGTCACTTTCGCGAGCACCGAGGCGGCAGCAACGCATGCGGCCGCCCGGTCGCCGCCGACCACTGCCATGTTCGGTGCGGTCAGCCCGGACACTCGGAACCCGTCTGTGAGCACATAGCCAGGGTGCACCGCCAGCCCCGCGACGGCACGGCGCATCCCCTCCAGATTCGCCACGTGCACACCCAGCGCATCGACCTCCGCCGGTGGGATGGCCACGACACAGCGGGCCACCGCACGGGATTCGAGCAGCGCGAAATAGCGCTGGCGGGTTGCCGGTGCGAGCAGCTTGGAGTCGGTGAGGCCGTCGAGTGCGGCGGAATCGCCCGGCCGCAGCACACACGCCGCCACCACCAGCGGGCCGGCGCACGCACCGCGTCCCGCCTCGTCCACCCCGGCGACCGGACCGAGCCCGCGACGGTGCAGCGTGGCCTGCAACGTCCAACTGCCCGAGCCGCGGCGGACGATCGCGCGCGGCGGCCACGGCACACTCCCCGACGGCAGCCCCGTGGCCCGTGCCACCGCCGGCCCCGGGGTCAACGGCGCTCCGAAGCGACCGACGACTGCTGCGGATTCGGATCGGCGATGCCGTCCCAGCGGCTCGGCGGCATCACGATCAGCCGTGCCTCACCGATCACGTTGTCCACCGGGATGGTGCCGTTTCGCGGATCATCGACGTGCCGGCGGGAGTCCGCGGAGTTCTTCCGGTTGTCACCCATCACCCACAGATTCCCTTCGGGCACCGTCACCGGCGCGAAGTCTTCCTGCGGCTGCCCGCCCTCGAGATAGACGTACGGCTCGACCAGCGGCTTGCCGTCGACCAGCACGCGATCTTGCCCGTCGCAGCACTCCACGGTCTGGCCACCGGTGGCGATCACCCGTTTGACGAAGTCCCGCTCGTCGGGCGGAGCGAGCCCGATCAGCGAGGCGACTTCCTGCAGACCGCGTAGCACCACGTTGTCCGGCTCAGCGCTGCTGAACTCTGCGCTACCGGCCCAGGAGTTCGGGCCGCGGAACACGATCACGTCACCGGGCACCGGGCCGCTGAAACGATAAGTCACCTTGTCGACGAGCACACGGTCGTTGGTACACCCGCTACATCCGTGCAGCGTCTGCTCCATCGACGCCGACGGGATCAGGTAGACACGTGCCAGGAACGTCTGGATGAGGAACGTGAGCACCAGCGCCGTGACGACCAGGATCGGCAGCTCACGCCAGAACGAACCCTTCTTGCGCTGCTTCCTCCGCCGGTGCCTGGCTTGGCTGCGCGAACGCTCCGGGAGACCATCGCGATCGTCGCCACGGGCGGGATCGGTCGAAGGCACGGCCACCACTTCAGGCTACGGGAGCCGATCCGGCGACCGGATCAGGACGCCGGTGCCTGGCGCTTCTCCTTGATCTTGGCTGCCTTGCCGCGCAGGTCGCGCAGGTAGTACAGCTTCGCACGCCGGACGTCGCCGCGGGTCACGACCTCGATCTTGGCGATGTTCGGGGTGTGCACCGGGAAGGTCCGCTCGACGCCCACGCCGAACGACACCTTGCGCACGGTGAAGGTCTCCCGGAAGCCACTGCCCTGACGCCGGATGACCGCGCCCTGGAACACCTGGACACGCTGGCGCGAGCCCTCGATGACACGGACGTGGACCTTGAGCGTGTCGCCCGGCCGGAAGTCGGGGATATCGGAACGCAGCGACTGGGCGTCCAGTGCGTCCAGGGTGTTCATCGGTGGTCCGTCCTCGTCGTCGTGATCGTCGTTCCCGGTGACCGCCTGGCAGGCGGGCACAGTGTTCGCCCGCCGGCATAACTCGGTGGCGGCATGGCACCGGGAGGGTCGCGCAGGCTGTTCAGGGGCGCAGCCCGAACTCACGCCGACAGAGCAGGGCTCGTCCGACTGCGGCGACCCAGTGTGCCAGACGGGTCGCGCGGTGACGAAACCGGGCGGGCCCGGCAGGAGTCGTCAGCTGTCGTCAGCCGAGTCATTGCCACGCAGCTCGTCGAGCACGGCGCGGTCGTCGGCATCGAGCTGGTCGGGCGGCAGTGCGTCGAGCAGGTCCGGGCGCCGGGCGGCGGTCCGTTGCAGTGATCGGTCGCGGCGCCAGCGCGCGATGGCGGTGTGGTTTCCCGTACGCAGCACGGTCGGCACGTCGCGCCCGCGCCACACCTCGGGGCGGGTGTAGCACGGTCCCTCGAGCAGACCGTCGGAGAATGAGTCCTGGGCCGCGGAGGCAGGGTTGCCGAGCACACCGGGCAGCAGCCGGGCCACCGCCTCGACCATGACCAGTGTGGCCACCTCGCCGCCGACCAGCACGTAATCGCCGATGGACAGTTCGTCGACGTCCATCCGGGTGGCCGCCTCGTCGAGCACGCGCTGGTCGATGCCCTCGTAGCGGCCGCACCCGAACACCAGCCATGGCTGCTCCGCGAGCTCGGCTGCGACCGCCTGGGTGAATGGGCGACCTGCCGGGCCGGGCACCACCAGCCGTGGCGGGGGCTGCCCCGCGCACACCTCGTCGAGCGCTTCCCCCCACACCTGCGGGCGCATCACCATGCCCGGGCCACCGCCGTACGGCGCGTCGTCCACGGCCCGGTGCACGTCATGGGTCCAGTCCCGGAGATCGTGCACGGCGAAGGACAGCAGGCCCCGCTCGATCGCCCTGCCGAGCAGGGCTTCCCGGGCGGGCGCGAGGTAGTCGGGAAAGATCGTCACAACGTCGATGCGCACGGTTCAGGACTCCCCGAGCAGGCCTTCCGGCGGGTCGATGACGACCCGGCCGGTGGCGAGGTCCACCTCGCAGACGATGGCCCGGACGAACGGCACCAGTTCCTCCCCGTGCTCGGTGTCGAGCAGCAACAGGTCGTGGGCGGGAGCGTGCACCACCTCCCGGATGGTGCCCAGCCGTGCGCCGTCGGCGCGCACCGCAGCGAGCCCTTCCAGCTGGCGGTCGTGGAACTCGTCCGGGTCCCCGGTCGGGGGCAGTGATTCGGTGTCGACGGTGAGCAAGGTCCCCCGCAGCTGCGCGGCGGCATCGCGGTCGGTCACCCCCTCGAAGGTGACCAGCAGCCGACCCGCATGGGGGCGGGCGGAGCGCACCACCAGGGTACGATCCCCTGCTGTCAGGGTTGCGCCTGACGAGAAGCGCTGCTCGGGGAAATCGGTGCGGACGTCCACGGTGACCTCGCCGCGCAGCCCGTGTGGCCGGCCTACCCAGCCCACCATCCGCTCGCGCGCGGGACCGGCCGGCGGCACGGCGATCAGCGATCGGTGTCGACGACGTCAACCCGCACGCCGCGGCCACCGACGCCGCTCATCACGGTGCGCAGCGCGGTCGCGGTGCGACCACCGCGGCCGATCACCTTGCCCAGGTCATCGGGGTGCACGTGCACCTCGAGGGTGCGGCCCCGACGGGTCGTGACCAGCGCCACGCGCACGTCATCGGGATGGTCGACGATGCCGCGGACGAGGTGCTCCAGCGCGTCCGCCAGCATGCTCACGCCTGCCCGTTCCCGGCCTTCGCTGCGTCTGCTGCGCCCGCTGGGACTTCGGAGCTTTCGGAGCCTTCGGCCGACTCGGCCTTGGGCTTCTCGTCAGCACTGCCGGCGTCGGTCTCCGACTTGCGGCCGCCACCCCTCTTTCGGGGCGTGGTCGCCTCGGTGGACGGCCGCTCACCGGCCTCGGACAGCGCCTTGGCGAACAGCTCGGCCTTGTCGGGCCGGGGCTCGCGGTGCTCGAGGGTGCCCTCGGTGCCAGGCAGACCCTTGAACGTCTGCCAGTCACCGGTGACCTTGAAGATGCTCTGTACGGTCTCGGTGGGCTGGGCACCCACGCCGAGCCAGTACTGCGCGCGCTCGGAGTCGACCTGGATGAAGCTCGGCTCCTCCTTGGGATGGTACTTGCCGATCGTCTCGATGGCCTTGCCGTTGCGGCGTGTGCGGGCATCGGCGACGACGATCCGGTAGTGCGGCTGGCGGACCTTGCCGAGCCGCATGAGCTTGATCTTGACGGCCACGGGTGCAGCTACTCCTGTCGGACAGTGCGTGTTCACGGATGAGCGCGCGATCGGCGTGGGGCTACCGGTCACCAGCACTCGCGAGGGCAGGTCGACGCAGCGCGGTGAGAGGGCCCGCCACGGCAACAGCTGTCCATTGTGCCATCGGCTGCGGGATGCTCATCACCCGGGATCAACCCCGAGGGTCATCAGCAACAGGCCGATCGCAGGCAGCAGGTTGTTGGCCTGATGCGCCACGATACTCGACAGCAGGTTGCCGGTCAGCACACGGGCCAGCCCGATCGGAAGTGAGACCACGATCAGCAGCGGGGTGCGCAGCAGCTCCAGGTGCGCAACCGAGAACAGCAACGTGGTCACGACGAAGATCAGCCAACGGTTGAGCCGCCAGTGTTCGAACGCACGCCACAGCGCGCCGCGGAACAGTATCTCCTCGCACATCGGCGCGATCAACCAGACCACCAGGAACAGCGTGACCGCCGTCACCGGGCCGAGACGCTGGCCGTCGAAGGCCTCGCCGACCGCCGAGTTTGCCTGGTCGGTGCCGACCCAGGCGGCCCACAGCGCCGAGGCCGGAATGGTGAGCACCAGACCGATCCCACCCAGCACGAGACCGAAGCCGACATCGCGCCAGCTCCACCGCACCGACAGCTCGCGGTGTAACCGGCCGAGCCGGGAGCCGCTGCCGAGCAGCTGGGTCGCGCCGAGCGCGACCAGCGCCGCGAGCGTGGTGGGCACGGCCAGTGCAGCCAGCAGCGCCATGGGGGGCAACGGCCCATCCTCGGCCACCTTCGGATCGGCGAGTGCGAAGGGCACCAGCACGAACAGCGAGACCAGCAGGAACGTCGCCTCGGCGACGCCGAACACCGCGAGCATCCGCCAGCCCGCTTTCCGCCCTCCTGCCCGCGGCGACCGGCCGTCGACAGGCAACGATCCGTCGGGTGGCGGGTACGAACCGGGCGGCCACCCCCCGTAGGCGCCCCGCTGCGGTGAGGAGCCGGGCGGCTGCGGGGCGGTCACGGTAGCTCCCCGACCGCACGGCCCCGAAGCAGGGTCAGCAGCGGGTTGCGTAGCGTCTCCGGGTCGCGGCGCGGATCGGCACCGGTGACCAGCAGGTCGGCAGGGGCGCCGTCGATCAGGCCGGGGGCACCGAGCCAGTCACGGGCCGCCCAGCTCGCCGCCGCCAGCGCTGCCTCGCCGTTCATCCCCGCCGCGCGCAGCGCCACGATCTCGTCGACGATGCGGCCGTGCTCGATGCCACCTCCCGCATCGGTGCCCGCATAGACCGGCACGCCCGCCTCGATCGCTGCGCGCAGCGTGGTGGGCATCGCCTCGTGCAGCGTGAGCATGTGCGCGGCGTAGCCGGGGTACTTCGTGGCGCCTGCCGCGATCGAGGGAAAGTTCTCGACGTTGATCAGCGTGGGCACCAGCGCGGTGCCCCGTGAGGCCATCCGGTTGATCGTGTCGTCGGTCAGTCCGGTGCCGTGCTCGATGCAGTCGATCCCGGCACCGATCAGGCCGGGCAGTGCAGCCTCCCCGAACACGTGTGCCGTGACCCGGGCGCCGAGCTCGTGGGCGGTCGCGATGGCCTCGGCGAGCACCGCGTCGGACCACAGCGGGGTGAGGTCACCGACCGAGCGGTCGATGAAGTCGCCGACGAGCTTGACCCAGCCGTCGCCGTAGCGAGCCTGCTCGGCTACCGCCTGGGGCAACAAGGCAGGATCGTCCAACTCGGCCCCGACGCCGGGGATGTAACGCTTGGGCAGCGCGAGGTGGGTGCCAGCGCGGATGATCCGGGGCAGCTCGTCGCGTTGCTGCAGCGGCCTGGTGTCGATCGGCGTCCCGCAGTCTCGGATCAGCAGCGTGCCACCGCTCCGGTCGGTACGTGCCTGTTCGGCCGCCTCGTCCAGGCTCACCCCACCGGATGGGCCGAGACCGACGTGGCAATGCGCGTCGACCAGCCCCGGTAGCAGGTAGCCGCCATCGATCACCGTCTCGGCACCGGGGACCGGCTCGGCTCGGATCCGCCCGTCGGCGACCCACAGCTGCGCCGGCTCGCCACCGGGCAGCAGCACGCCCCGCAGGTGCAGCCGTGGCCCTGCGTCGACCGCGTCGGTCACTTCTTGCCGAACTTCAGCTTCGATGGGTCGAAGCCGGGCGGCAACTGGTCCATGCCCGCCAGCCCGGGCGGCAGCTGGCCCTGCGAACGGCCTTGCCCCGCGCCGGGCAACTCGGGCATCCCGCCGCGCACCTTGGGCTGCGTCGGACCCTGCTGACGAGTGCGGCCCTTGCCCTTCTTGCCCTTTTTGCCCTTACGGTTCTTGCTCGCGCCGCCACCAGCACCGGGCAGGCCGAACCGCCCGGCCATCTGCTGCATCATCTTGCGGGCCTCGAAGAACCGGTCGACGAGCTGGTTGACGTCGGTGACGGTGACACCGGAACCACGGGAGATGCGTTGCCGGCGGGAGGCGTTGATGATCTTCGGATCAGCCCGCTCGTCGGGAGTCATGCCGCGGATGATCGCCTGCAGCCGGTCCAGGTGGTTGTCGTCGACCTCGCCCAGCTGGTCCTTCATCTGGTTGGCGCCGGGCAACATCCCGAGCAGGTTGCCGATCGGCCCCATCCGGCGGACTGCCTGCATCTGCTCGAGGAAGTCGTCCAACGTCAGCTCGCCGGAGCCGATCTTCGAGGCAGCCGCTTCGGCCTGCTCGGCGTCGAAGACCTGCTCGGCCTGCTCGATAAGGGTGAGCACGTCGCCCATACCCAGGATGCGGCTGGCCATCCGATCGGGGTGGAAGACGTCGAAGTCATCGAGCTTCTCGCCGTTGGAGGCGAACAGAATCGGCTGCCCGGTGACCTCACGGACCGAGAGCGCCGCCCCGCCACGCGCGTCACCATCGAGCTTGGTGAGCACCACCCCGGTGAAGCCGACCCCGTCGCGGAACGCCTCGGCGGTGCTCACGGCGTCCTGCCCGATCATCGCGTCGACCACGAACAGCGTCTCGTTCGGCGTCACGGCATCGCGGATGTCGGCGGCCTGGCGCATCAGCTCTTCGTCGATGCCCAGCCGGCCCGCGGTGTCGATGATGATCATGTCGTGCTGCCGCGACCGCGCCTCGTCTACGCCACGACGGGCGACGTCGACCGGATTCCCCGACGAGCCCTGCGACGGCTCGTCCTCCCCCGACGCTCCCGGCTCTGCTGATGGCCCGGTCGCTGACGCTCCCGGGTGGGGCGCGTACACGGGGACACCGACGCGTTCGCCGACCACCTGCAACTGCGTCACGGCGTTGGGGCGCTGCAGGTCGCAGGCCACCAGCAGCGGGGTGTGCCCCTGGCCACGTAGCCAGCGGGCGAGCTTGCCGGCCAGGGTGGTCTTTCCCGATCCCTGCAAGCCGGCGAGCATGATCACCGTGGGCGGGTTCTTGGCCAGGTCCAGCCGCCGGGTCTCGCCACCGAGGATGGCCACCAGCTCCTCGTTGACGATCTTGACGACCTGCTGGGCCGGGTTCAGCGCAGCCGAGACCTCGGCGCCCTTAGCGCGCTCCTTGATCTGCGCGATGAACTGCCGGACCACCGGCAGTGCGACATCGGCATCCAGCAGCGCGATACGGATCTCGCGGCAGGTGGTGTCTATGTCGGCGTCGGTGAGCTTGCCCTTGCCGCGTAAGCCGCCCAACGTAGCGGTGAGCTGGTCGGAGAGGGTGTCGAACACGCCGGTCGTGCTCCTCGAGTCCGGGGTCTGCAGGTCGGTGCGACCTGCTGCCAGCGTAGCCCGCGGTTTTCACCACCGTGCTGCTGGTCGGCGGGATGGTCACGCTGGTCTTCGTCGACGAGATCGCGGTCGGGCTGACCCCTTACGCCGAGCACTGGTCGGCGGCGCTGCGTGGAGCGGTGCGGGTGGCGGCGGGCATCGCGGTGGTGGTGGCCGCTCGCATCCCGCCCGGGAGTGCCGTCCCTGCCGAGAGCCGGTGACGCCCCGGCGTCGCCTCAGGGAGCGCGGGTGGCGGCGATCACCGCGCGTTCCACCTGCCGGCGCTGCTCGCGCCGGAGGCTCCCGTTGCCGTTCGGCCCTGTCAGGCAGAAGGAGTCGATGACTGAGCCACCTCGTGTGACCAGCCGGGCCCAGCGGATGTCGGCCTCGCAGCCCTCCAACTCGGTCGCCACCCGGTACAGCAGTCCGAGCCGGTCGGCCGCACGCAGCTCGAGGACGACAGCGCCGGTGGCCTCGTCGTCGAACCACAACACTCGAGGCTCCTGCCCGGCCCCTGGGCGGGTGTCGGGGTAATCGCGTTCCTTGCCGGCGAGGCGTTTGCGCAGTTCGATCGACCCGTCCAGCGCCCGGATCAGCTCCTGACGCAGCAGCGCCGGCTCGGGCGGCGTGCCGAACAGCGGCGAGACCACGAAGGTGTCGACGGCGGCCCCGGCGTGCGAGCGCAGCGAGGCAGCGTGCACCTGCAGCGAGTGCAGCGCGAGCACCCCGGCTGTCCGGGAGAGCAGTCCCGGTCGGTCGGGTGCGACCACGGTCAGCGACAGCGTCGAGCCCGGTGCCGCAGCCCTGTCGGTGTGCTCGTCGCGGCGCCCGTCGGTGTGCTCGTCGTCGCGCTCCAGGTGCACCCCGCCGTGCTCGGCCATCCGGCGCTGAGCCTCGGTCAGCGGCGCTGGTTCGGGCAACGGCCGCCCCGCCAGCACCGCGCGGCATCGGTGGGTGAGGTCGGAAACCAGCTGGGCCTTCCAGCCGGTCCAGACTCCGGGGCCGGTCGCGAGCCCGTCGGCCTCGGCGAGCGCAGCCAGCAGTTCGAGCAGCACCCCGTCCCCGCCGATGGTCTCGACGACGCGCTCGACGGTGACGGGGTCGGCGAGATCCCGGCGGGTGGCGGTGTGGGGTAACAGTAGGTGGTGTCGAACCATCGCAGCGAGGGTGTCGACGTCCGACGGCCACAGCCCGAGCCGGCGCCCCACCTGCTCGGCGATCGCCGCCCCCACCACCGAGTGAGATCTGCCCCGACCCTTTCCGATGTCGTGCAGCAGCGCGCCGAGCAGCAGCAGGTCCGGGCGCGAGACGTCGGAGACCAGCCCGCCGGCGTGCGCGGCGGTCTCGACCAGGTGCCGGTCCACCGTCCAGACGTGAGCGCGATCGCGCGGCGGCAGGTCGCGGACGGCTCCCCACTCGGGAAACAACCGGCCCCACAGCCCGGTGCGGTCCAGTGCCTCCACCACGTCCACCACGTCGTGGCCCGCGCCGAGCAGTGACAGCAGCTCGTCGAGCGCGGGTCGCGGCCACGGCTGGCGCAGCTCGGGTGCCGTGTCAGCGAGCATGCCGAGGGTGCCCGCGGCCAGCGGCATCCCGGTTCGTGCGGCGGTGGCTGCCGCACGCAGCAGCAGCGCCGGGTCCCGCCGGGGATGCGCACTGCGGGCCAGCACCACCTCCCCGGCCTGCGCCACGATGCCCTCATCGAGCGGTCGGCGGGCCGGGGCACGTGTCATCGATCCGCTCAGCGCCGCCAGGTTCGGATGCGATGGTGCCCGGACCCCCCGTCCGGGCATCGCAGCCTGGGCGCTGCGCACCGCCACATCGACGGCGTACACCACGGTTCGGGCGGCGCCGGACAGCGCCCTTGCCAGGTCGAAGCGGTCGCCGAGTGCCAGCGCCGCGGCCACCTCGTCGGCGTCCTGCGCGCGCAGCACGTCGGTGCCGCGTCCTGTCAGCCGGTGCAGCTCGGTGCGCACGTCGAGCAGCAGCTCCCGTGCCGCGGTGACCTCGCCACGGCTGCGGTCGATGAGCTGCCCAGCCGCCAGCGCGTCGAGCAGGTAGATGTCGCGCAACCCACCGTGGCCGCTCTTGAGATCCGGCTCGATCCGGTGCGCCACGTCGCCGCACCGTTCCCAGCGCTGCTGGGCCGCTTGCACGATCTCGTCGACCCGGTCGCGGATCCCCCGGCGCCACGCCTGCCGCACCGCTTCGAGCAGCGTGGCGAACAGGCTTGCGTCACCGGCGATCAGCCGGACCTCCAGCAACCCGAACGCTGCCCGCAAATCGGTGCTGGCGATACCGACCGCCTGCCCGACCGTGCGCACGCTGTGGTCGAGGCGGATCCGGGCGTCCCACAGCGGGTACCACAGCGCCTCGGCGATCGGCTCGATATCAGCTCTGCCGTCGTGCAGCAGCACGAGGTCGAGGTCCGAGTGCGGAGCAAGCTCGCGGCGGCCGAGCGCACCCACCGCCGCCAACGCGCTCCCCTTTCCGACGCCCACCGAAGCCGCATGCGACGCCAGCCAGAAGTCGTGCAGGTCGACGAGCGCGGCGCGCATCGCCTCTGGGGACAGCCGGTGCTGGCGGGGCTGCCTGTTGAGCAGTACGGCACGTGCGTGGACGAGATCGGCCGCTGCGGTGTCCGGGCCCGCTGCGGGCCCGGACACCGCAGCAGACCCGGACACCGCCGGGCTGTCGGAGGCGGTCACCACTTATAGCGCGTCGGTGCCGCGTTCTCCGGTGCGGACCCTGGTTACGGCATCCACCGGAGTGACCCACACCTTCCCGTCACCGATCTTGCCGGTGCGGGCGGCGTCGACCAGCGCCTCCACGGTCTTCTCGGCGGCCTCGTCGTCGACGACAACCTCTACGCGGATCTTCGGCACGAAGTCGACGGAGTACTCGGCCCCGCGGTAGACCTCGGTGTGACCCTTCTGCCGGCCGTAGCCCTGCACCTCGCTCACGGTCATTCCGAGCACCCCGAGCTGCTCCAGAGCGGTCTTGACGTCCTCCAACGTGAACGGCTTGATGATTCCGGTCACCAGCTTCACAACTCGGCCCTCTCCTTCGTGGTCGTCCCCGTCATGGACGCCCCGCTGCGGTGCAACGGCGATGAGGCGCCGTCACGCGACGAGAACTCGTAGGCGCTCTCGGCGTGTTCTGCCTCATCGATGCCACGGGTCTCGTCCTCGGGATCCGGTCGGAATCCGACCGTCACCTTGATGACGCCTGCGATCAGCGTGGTGACGACGAACGAGTACGCGAGCACGGCCCCGGCGCCGATGGCCTGGCGCCACAACTGGTCGACGCCGCCGCCGTAGAGCAACCCGTCGACACCGGCCGGGGACAGCGCCGATCCGATCAGACCGATGAGCAGCGTGCCCGTGAGGCCGCCGATGAGGTGGATGGCGACGACGTCGAGCGAGTCGTCGTAGCCGGCCTTGTACTTGATGCTCACAGCCAGCGAGCAGATCGCGCCGGCGATCAGCCCGAGCAGCAGCGCTCCCATCGGGGTCACAGCGTTGGCTGCTGGGGTGATGCCCACCAGCCCGGCCACGACACCGGATGCCCCGCCGAGCGTTGTCGGCTTGCCGTCCCGGATCCGCTCGACGAGCAACCAGCCCAGCATCGCCGTCGCGGTCGCGGCCAGCGTGTTGATGAACGCGACCGCAGCGGTGGAGTCCGCGGCGAGCGCGGATCCCGCGTTGAAGCCGAACCACCCGAAGAACAGCAGGCCGGCACCGAGCATCACGAACGGCAGGTTGTGCGGCTTGTTCGACTCCCGCGGCCAGCCGCGGCGCTTGCCGATCACGATCGCCAGCGCGAGTGCGGCGGCACCGGAGTTGATGTGCACCGCGGTACCCCCCGCGAAGTCCAGCGCCGCGAGATCATTGGCGATCCAGCCGCCGACCACACCGTCCTCGTCGAACGCGAAGACCCAGTGAGCCACCGGGAAGTACACCAGCGTGGCCCACAGCCCGGCGAAGAGCAGCCAGGGTCCGAAGCGGACCCGGTCGGCGACCGCGCCGGAAATCAGGGCGACGGTCAGGATCGCGAACATCGCCTGGAACGCCACGAACGCCGTCGCCGGTGTGGTTCCCGAGGCCGCGTCCTCGCTGATCAGCGAGCTGAGCCCGGCGTACTCGGCCGGATTGCCCACCAAGCCGAATCCGACGTCGTTGCCGAACGCCACCGAGTAGCCGTAGAGCACCCACAGTGTCGCGACGACGGCGATGGCGCCGAAGCTCATCATCATCATGTTCAGCACGCTCTTCGCGCGGACCATGCCCCCGTAGAAGAACGCCAACCCGGGTGTCATCAGCAGTACCAGTGCGGCACTGGTGAGCACCCAGGCGGTGTCACCGGTATCCATGCATGACCTCCTCGCCTCGAAAGCCGCACGGGTCCGAGCGCGGCATCTCGGATAGAGGATCCGTTGATGGTGTTTCGATCACCGGTACGCTGCGTTGCAGGGTCGTGAAGTTCGCCCTCCGGACGTTACGCCCGCGTTTCGGGCTCGTCACCGATCGCCGCACAGCGCCCCTTCGCCGCGCACGATGAGACGAAGGTCCCCATCGCGTCGTAGGGAGTGCCACGTAGGCCCCCTTCGCCGCAGCGTTGGCGTGACTGCTGGCTAGCCGAGCAGGGCGTCGACGAAGGCGTGGGGCTCGAACGGGGCCAGGTCGTCGACACCCTCCCCGAGGCCGACGAGCTTCACGGGTACCCCCAGCTCATGCTGCACCTGGAAGACGATGCCGCCCTTGGCCGTGCCGTCGAGCTTGGTCAGCACGATCCCGGTGATGTCGACGACCTCGGCGAACACCCGCGCCTGCGTCAGCCCGTTCTGGCCGGTGGTGGCATCGAGCACCAGCAGCACCTCGTCCACGTCGGCCTGCTTGGACACCACCCGCTTGACCTTGCCCAGCTCATCCATCAGCCCGGTCTTGGTGTGCAGCCGGCCAGCCGTGTCGAGCAGCACGGTGTCCACGTGGGTACTGGTACCACGCTTGACCGCGTCGAAGGCGACACTGGCGGGGTCGGCCC
This sequence comes from Pseudonocardiaceae bacterium, assembly GCA_009377865.1. GTDB lineage: Bacteria > Actinomycetota > Actinomycetes > Mycobacteriales > Pseudonocardiaceae > WHSY01. Next base: position 34,595 of record WHTH01000012.1, read on the forward strand.
CCTCAGCGCCCCGGACGACTTCGGCACCGGCGCGGTGGCCCCAGGTCTCGAGCTGGTCGACGGCAGCGGCGCGGAAGGTGTCGGCCGCGCCGAGCAGCACCCGGCGCCCGTCTGCGACCAGCACCCGGGCGAGCTTGCCCGTGGTGGTCGTCTTGCCGGTGCCGTTGACGCCGGCAACCAGCACGACGCCCGGTGTGGCAGCACCGTCGCCGGTGTGTGGCAGCGCGCTCACCGAACGATCGAGATCGGGGCGCAACGCCTCCACGAGCACGTCGCGCAGCGCGTTACGGGCCTGATCGGCGGTTCGTACACCCCGCGAGGCGAGCTCGCCACGCAGTCGCTCGACGATCTCCGTGGTAGCCGCGGCCCCGAGGTCAGCGAGCACCAGGGTGTCCTCGACGTCGGTCCAGGAGTCCTCGTCCAGATCTCCCGCACCGAGCAACCCGAGCAGGCTCTGCCCCAGCGCCGAGCGGGATTGGGACAGCCGGCCCCGCAACCGCTCCAGCCGCCCGCTGGTGGGCTCGATCGCCTCGGCCGGCTCGGGTGGGGCCGTCGACGGCGGCTCGGGCGGCGGCCCGGGCGGGGCCTTCGGAGGCGGTGCCGGCGGCGCCTCATCGGCTGGCGCTGACGGGGCCTTCGGCGCCGGCGGCGGCGGTGCCGCCGGCGCTTCCGGTTCGCCCGCGGCAGGCGGGGCGGCAGGTGGTGGTCCGCCACCGCCGCTGGAGAAGCTGATAGGGCCACCGGCGCGGTAGCGGGGGGGCGGCTTGGCAGTGTCGGTAGCCTCGGCACCCTCCGGTTCCTCGCGCTCCGCAAAGCTGATCCGCCGGCGACGGACCAGCAGCAGCCCGACCGCCAGTCCAATCAACAGGGCCACCGCGACGGCGACGGACACCCAGATCACAACAGTGGTCGACACCCGTTCATCCTGTCATCCGGCCGTCGTAGGCACTTCAGGGCAACGGGTGGGCCGGAGTTGACGTTCGGCCCGCGAACTAGTCAACCTGTCCACGTACTGCGCTCTCGTCGAGCCCGTGGACGGCGCCGTTGCGGTCACTGTCGGAGCGCAGCCGCTGCGAGATCACCGTGGTGATGCCGTCGCCGCGCATGCTCACCCCGTACAGCGCGTCGGCCACCTCCATGGTGGGCTTCTGGTGCGTGACGACGATCAGCTGCGACCGGTCGCTGAGCAGCTCGAGCAACCCGATCAGCCGGCGCAGGTTCGTGTCGTCGAGCGCCGCCTCGACCTCGTCGAGTACGTAGAACGGCGACGGGCGGGCGCGGAAGATGGCCACCAGCATCGCCACCGCGGTCAGCGACTTCTCACCACCCGACAGCAGCGACAGTCGCTTGATCTTCTTGCCCGGCGGCCTGGCCTCCACCTCGATGCCGGTCGTGAGCATGTCGTCGGGGTCGGTGAGCACCAGCCGGCCCTCGCCCCCGGGGAACAGCGCAGCGAAGACGACCTCGAACTCGCGCGCGACGTCGTGGTAGGCGGCGGAGAAAACCTCGAGGATCCGCTCGTCGACCTCCTTGACGACGGTGAGCAGGTCGCTCCGGGTGTCCTTGAGGTCCTCGAGCTGGGTGGACAGGAACTTGTAGCGCTCCTCGAGCGCGGCGAACTCCTCCAGCGCCAGCGGGTTGACCTTGCCCAGCAGCGACAGATCACGCTCGGCGCGCTGCGCCCGACGCTGCTGGGAGGCCCGGTCGTAGCCGGTCGGCTGCGGCGCGGTCACCTGCTCACCGCGCTCGGCGGCGGCCTCGTACTCGGCGATCTCGTCGGCCGGCGGCGGCACCGCGACCTCCGGACCGTACTCGGCGACGAGGTCTTCGAGCCCGATGCCGAAGTCCTCGGTTATCCGGGACTCGAGCTGCTCGATCCGCAGCCGCTGCTCGGCGCGGGCCACCTCGTCGCGGTGCACGGTGTCCGTGAGTTTGTCCAGCTCACCAGCCAGCTCCTTGACCCGCCCGCGCAATCCGGACAGCGCCTGCTCCTGCTCGGCGCGGTCGGCCGCGACGGCATCACGATCGGCGACCGCACGCTGCAGCGAGGTCTCGATGCGGCGGCACGCGGTCTCGCCTGCCGTCACCACCTGCGCCGCCACCGCCGCCCCGCGCTCGCGGGCGGCGGTCGCCGCGGCTGCCCTGGCACGTGCTCCCCGCTCTGCCTGGGCGTCGCGGCGCAACCCGTCGGCTCGGCCCTGCAGGGCTCGGGCGCGCTCCTCGGCGGTGCGTAGTGCGAGCCGCGCCTCCACCTCCTCGCCACGGGAGGTGGTCAGCGCGGCAGTGGCCTCGTCCCGCTCGGTGGTGTCGGGTTCGGCATCGGTCGGCTCGTGCTTCGCCAGCCGCAGCCGCTCCTGCAGCTCGGCCAGCTGCGCCGAGGCCTCCTCGCGCCGGGCCTCGACCGCTGACCGTTGCTCCTGCAGCCGTTCGGACTCACTCGACGCCGAGCGCGCCGCCTGGCCGAGCTGGCCGAGCTGCTCGGCGACGGCGGAGTGCTGCGCGTCGGACTCGTGCAGCGCCGCGAGGGTGTTCTCCGCGTCGTCGGCGCGTGCCGACTCCTCGGCGCGTGCCCCCTGCAGGGCGGTGGCAAGCTGCTCGATCCGCGTCTCGGAGTCGGCCAGGCGCATCGTGGCGTCATCGACCGCGGCCTGCACCTCGATGACGCTGCGGCTGCGTCCCGAGCCGCCGTGAGCCCAGTCCGCGCCCAGCACGTCGCCCTCCGGCGTCACCGCGCGCACCGATGGCTGCGCAGCCACGAGATCGCGCGCCGCGGCCAGGTCGTCGACCACGGCGGTGCGCGTCAGCATCCGGTGCAGTGCGCCGACCAGCGGCTCGGGAGCGCTGACCAGATCCACCGCCCAGCGGGCGCCGGTCGGCAGCGCAGGCCACCCGCCGGATTCGGCGCTTCCCCAATCGCCATCGGGCGCCCCGCCGACGAGCATCCCGGCGCGGCCGGCGTCGCGCTCGCGCAGCAGCTGCAACGCAGCCGCCGCGCCATCGACCCCGGAGACCGCCAGCGCGTCGGCCGCGGTACCCAACGCCGCGGCGACAGCCGCCTCGGCACCGGGCTCCACCGACAGCAGCCCGGCCAGCGAGCCGAGCACGCCGGGCAGCGTCTCGCCGGCGGCAAGCAGCGCCTCGGAGCCGTCCTTGCGGTCGAGGCCGAGCGAGAGTGCCTCGACCCGCGCCGACCACGACGCCCGCTGCTGCTCGGCCTCACGATGCTCGGCAGTCAGCTCGGTGACCCGCGCCTGTGCCTCGGCGTGCGCGGCCAGCGCCGCCTCGTGCCGTTCATCGAGCCCGACCTCGCCGGCGTCGAGTGTTCCGATCTCGGCTTGGCGCTCGTCGAACTCTCGCTGTGCACTGCTGGCCCGCTCCCGAGCCTCGGCCAGCGCGGCCGACAGCCGCTCGATCTCATCCGCGGTGGCCCCGGACTTCGATCGCAGCGCCTCGACCTCGCCGGACAGCCGGGCCAAGCCCTCGCGCCGGTCGGCGACCGCGCGTACCGCGGCCACGTGGGCGCGCTCGGCGTCGGCCACCGCCTGCTCGAGCTCGGTGCGACGCTGCTGCGCACCGGACAGCATCGTGCCGGCCTGCGCGACGGCCTCGTGGCGTTGCGCCTCCTGCGCGGCGACGGCTTCGGCCTCACGGTCGAGCTCGTCGGGGTCGTGCCCGCGGCGCTGCTCCTCGGCGGGTGCACTCAGGTGCCGGGCGCGCTCGGCAGCCAGCCGAGTGGTGCCCCGCAGCCGCTCGGCCAGCGCGGACAGCCGGTACCAGGTGTCCTGCGCCGTGGCCAGCCGGGGCGCGGAGTCGGCGAGCTGCTGCTCCAGCGTCGACAGCCGCGTCTGCGCGTCCTGCAGCGCCGTCTCCACCTCGGTCCGCCGAGTCCGGGCGTTGGCCTCGTCGGCCTCCTCGCGAGCCAGCTCGCCCCGCAACGTGACCAGGTCATCGGCTGCTAGCCGCAGCCGGGCATCGCGCAGCTCGGCCTGCACGGTCTGTGCCTTGCGGGCGATCTCGGCCTGCCTGCCCAGCGGCTTGAGTTGGCGGCGCAGCTCGGTGGTGAGGTCGGTCAGCCGGGTGAGATTGGCCTGCATCGCGTCGAGCTTGCGCAGCGCCTTCTCCTTGCGCTTGCGGTGTTTGAGGACGCCGGCTGCCTCCTCGATGAACCCGCGGCGCTCCTCGGGTTTGGACTGCAGGATCGCTTCGAGCTGGCCCTGCCCGACGACGACGTGCATCTCGCGGCCGATGCCCGAGTCCGACAGCAGCTCCTGGACGTCGAGCAGCCGGCACGAGCTGCCGTTGATCTCGTACTCGCTGGCGCCGTCGCGGAACATCCGGCGGGTGATCGACACCTCGCCGTACTCGATCGGCAGCGCCCCGTCGGCGTTGTCGACGGTCAGCGTGACCTCGGCGCGACCCAGTGGCGATCGGCCGGCGGTGCCGGCGAAGATCACGTCCTCCATCTTGCCGCCCCGCAACGCCTTGGCGCCCTGCTCGCCCATCACCCACGACAGCGCATCGACGACGTTGGACTTGCCGGAGCCGTTGGGGCCGACCACACAGGTGATTCCCGGCTCGAAGCGCAGCGTGGTGGCCGCGGCGAAGGACTTGAAGCCCTTCATCGTCAGGCTCTTCAGGTGCACGGTGCGCCGGCCCCTCCTCGCCGCTGCCCCTCGGCTGTCGGCGCCGAGGCTACCTGCCCTACCCGGCGGGACAGGGCCACAGACTCCCGATACGGCCCGCGGGGCATCAGCGCTCGACGAAGTCGTCGAGTCCGCCCCGGGCGTCATCGAACTGCTCGACGACGGTGTCGACCTGCCCGGGTGCCTCGCCGGAGCGCAATGTGGACAGCAGCAGCTCGCAAGCCCGCCGCGGGCCCTCGGCGACGATCTCGACCCGGCCGCCCGCCACATTCGCGGCATGCCCGACCAGACCCAGCTCGAGCGCTCGTGACCGGGTCCACCAGCGGAAGCCGACGCCCTGCACTTGCCCCCGCACCCAGGCCGTCATTCGGACCCGTTGGCTGGTCACAGTGTCTCCTCCCCGAGGCCGATCCGGCACGCTGGCCGAACCTACGTGGGGCGCTCACGGGTGTGGGCGCCGGGGCCGGGGCTGGCAGCGCGGGCAGGTGTAGGAGGAGCGGTTGGTGAACGAGTCGCGGCGGACGGCCGCACCACAGCGCGGGCAGGGCAGGCCGTCGCGCCCGTAGACGGCAAGCGAGCGGTCGAAGTACCCGGAGCGGCCGTTGATGTTGACGTAGAGCGCGTCGAACGACGTGCCGCCGGCGGCGAGTGCCTCGGCCATCACCTCGGCAGCCGCGGTGAGCACCGCCCGGGCCTGGGAGCGGCGCAGCTCGGCGGTGGGCCGGGCCCAGTGCAGCCGGGCGCGCCACAGCGCCTCGTCGGCGTAGATGTTGCCGATCCCCGAGACGAGCGTCTGGTCCAGCAGGGCACGCTTGAGCCCGGTGCGACGCACTCGCATCGCCGTCACCACTGCCTCGACGTCGAAAAGCGGGTCGAGCGGGTCGCGGGCTATATGCGCCACCGGACGCGGCAGCAGCGCCCCGTCGACCGGGACCAGGTCCTCGACCGACAGCCCGCCGAACGTGCGCTGGTCGACGAAGCGCAGCTCGCTGGCTGCGTCGGCGAAGCGCAACCGCACCCGCAGGTGAGACTCATCGGGAGCGTCCGGTGGCTGGATCCGCAGCTGCCCGCTCATCCCCAGGTGCGACAACACGGCCTCGGCTGGCGCGCAGCCGTCGAGTTCGAGCCACAGGTACTTGCCGCGGCGCCGCGCAGCCGCCAGCACACGACCGGCCAACCGTCCGGCGAAATCGCGCTCACCCGCGATGTGACGGCGGATCGCGCGGGGGTGGCGGACCTCGACGGTGCTGACGGTGCGGCCGGTGACGTGCGCGGCGAGGCCGGCCCGGACGACCTCCACCTCGGGCAGCTCTGGCACGTGTCATTCCGTGGGGGGCAAGCTCGCAGACAGCGCGCGCCATGCGGTCTCCGCCGCACGCTGCTCGGCCTCCTTCTTGGTGCGGCCGCTGCCGCTGCCACGGTTCTCGCCGCGCACCACCACCGTCGCGGTGAACTCCTTGAGATGGTCCGGGCCTTCCTCGTCCACCCGGTACTCGGGCACGCCGAGATCGGCGGCGGCGGTGAGTTCCTGCAAGCTGGTTTTCCAATCGAGCCCAGCACCCAGCAGCGGCGCCTCGACCAGCAGCGGATCGAACAGCCGGTGCACCAGTTCGCGGGCGACCTCGATGCCGTGTGCGACGAATACGGCGCCGATCAACGCCTCGGTGGTGTCGGCGAGGATGCTGGCCTTGTCCCTGCCGTCGGTGAGCTCCTCACCGCGGCCGAGCAGCAGGTAGCTGCCCAGCCCGCCCTCCCCCAGCGACCGCGCCACCCCGGCCAGCGCGTGCATGTTGACCACGCTCGCCCGCAGCTTCGCCAGTTGGCCCTCGGCGAGACAGGGATGGGTCCGGTACAGGTGCTCGGTCACGATCAGACCGAGCACAGCGTCACCGAGAAACTCGAGCCGCTCGTTGGGCTCCAGGCCGCCGTTCTCGTACGCGTAGGAGCGATGGGTCAGGGCTAGCGTCAGCAACTCGGTGTCGAGATCGACGCCGAGCGCATCGAGCAGCGGCGTCCGATCGATCGAACTGCCCTGCTGGCTCGGTTCCGCTGACCGACCCCCCACGGCGTGGCGTCGGAGAGTCAGGCCGGCCGGACGACTTGGCGGCCGTCGTAGGTACCGCACGACGGGCAGGCCACGTGCGGCAGCTTCAGCCGGCGGCAGGCCCGGTTCGAACACGCCACAAGCTTCGGCGCAGTGGCTTTCCACTGGGACCGCCGGGACCGGGTGTTCGACCGCGACATCTTTCGCTTCGGGACGGCCACGTTACTCGTTCTCCCTTTCGCTTCCGCCGAACCGCTGCTCGAGGACGGCCCAGCGGGGATCGATTGTCTCATGCCGATGGTCCGGGCCGAGGTCGGCCCGCTTGCCACCACACTGCGCGCACAGTCCGGGGCAGTCCTCCCGGCACAGCGGCGCCTGCGGCAGCGCCAGCAGCACAGCGTCTCGCACCACCGGTTCGAGATCGATCAGCTCGTCGACCACCCGGCTGACCTCGTCGGGATCGGTTGTGTCGTCGGTGGCACTGTCCGGGTAGGCGAACAGCTCGCTCACCGGCACCTCCAGCACATCCGCGACCGGGTCGAGGCACCGGGAGCATTCCCCGGTGACCGTCGCGGACGCGGTACCCGTGACGAGCACGCCCTCCACCACCGACTCCAACCGCACGTCCAGCGTGACGTCGCGGTCCGCCGGCACGCCGATGACGTCCAGGCCCAGATCGCTTGGCGAGGGCACGTCCCGGTGATAGTTGCGCATCGCCCCGGCACGCCGTCCCAGCTCGCGGGTGTCGATCACCCAGTGAGAGGACGGGTCGGGGCGCGTGAGAGCGGCATTATCCGGCATGGTGGCAGTGTCGATCTGGGTCGATCTCGGGTCGATGGTTCTGGTGAGCACACCCCACCGAGGGTAGGCGACGGTGCGTCGTACCACGAAATCGTCGCTACAGACGGTCGGCGGAGCCTGCCGCGACCGGTCCGACATGATCGCGGCCACGACCGACGGTGCGCAACGTGCGGGTGAGCAGGTCCTCGAACTCCCCGAGCTCACGGTCGATGTATGAGTCGCACTCCGCGCGCAGCCGGTAGGCCTCATCGTTCGCCTCGTCGATGATGCGGGCGGACTCGGTCCGCGCGGCGTGGACCACCTCGGTGTCGTCCACGAAGCGGGCCTGCTCGGCGCGCCCCTCCGCGACCGAACGCTCGTAGGCAGCCCGGCCCGCCTCGGTCATCCGCTCGGCCTCGGCCTCCGCCCGCCCAGTGAGCTGCTCGTACTCCTGTTGACCAGCGGCGACCGTGCGTTCCGCCTCGGCCTGGGCGTCAGCCACCATCGTGTCGGCCTGCGTGCCGGCCTCGTCGAGCAGCCGCTGGACCTCCTCCCGCGCGTCGCTGACGGTCTGCTCGGCCTCGGCCCGCGCCGCAGACAGCAGCTCCGCAGCCTCCCGCTGGGCGGTAGCGACGAGGTCGTCGCGCTTGTCCAGCACGTCCTGCGCATCGTCGAGTTCGGCGGGGATCGCGTCACGGACGTCGTCGAGCAGTTCGAGGACGTCGCCGCGGGGCACGACGCAGCCCGACGTCATGGGCAGCCCGCGTGCCTCCTCCATCATTGTGACCACCTGGTCGAGTGCCTCGAAGACCCGATACACCTGTGCACTCCTCCTCGCGCGACTGCTCCCTGTCGGTCAGTGTGCCCGTTGCACCCGGCCCGACCGTGGATTCCGGCAGCGCGTGTCCCCACTGCCTCGTGAATTAGCGCTGCTCGGTAAGCCGGTCTATCAACCGCTGGTGAACCTTCGGCGGCAGCAGGTGGGCGACGTCGCCGCCGTAGGTCGCCACCTCCTTGACCAGCGAGCTCGAGAGGAAGCTGTAGAGCGGGTTGGTCGGCATGAACAGTGTGTCGACGCCCGACAGCTGATGGTTCAGCTGCGCCATCTGCAGCTCGTAGTCGAAGTCGCTGACTGCGCGCAGGCCCTTGACGATGGCGCCGATCTCGTTGGCACGGCAGTAGTCGACGAGTAGGCCATGCCAGGAGTCGACCCGGACCGCGGGCAGGTGCGAGGTCATCTCGACGAGCATCTCGAGCCGCTCATCGACCGAGAACAGCCGGTACTTGCTCTTGTTGATCAGGACGGCCACCACGACCTCGTCGAACTGGCCCGCCGCCCGCTCGATGATGTCCAGGTGCCCGTAGGTCACAGGGTCATAGGAACCGGGACACACGGCACGTTTCATGACGTCTGACCGTAGTACACCCGGGTGTCGCCGTACTTGCGCTCGGTGACTGCTGCCACCCACTCGGGCCAGGTCAGCGAGGAGTGGCGGGCGGAGCGTTCGATCACCAGCAGCGCACCTGGCGACAGCCAGCGGTTCACGGCCAGTGCATCGAGCACGTCGGCCAGCTCGGGTCCGAGCTGCGAGTAGGGCGGATCGGCCAGCACGAGGTCGTAGGCCTGCTGCGGGCCTGACCGCAACACCGTCTCGGCAGCGCCGACCGTCACCTCGGCCCCCGGCAGGCCGAGGGCGTCGACGTTACGCTGCAGAATCGCGGCGGCGCGGCGGTCGGACTCGACGAAGCGGGCGTGGGCCGCACCGCGCGAGAGCGCTTCCAGGCCCAGCGCGCCCGATCCGGCGTAGAGGTCGAGCACCCGCGCGCCGTCGAGGTCCACTCTGGACTGCAGCGTGCCGAAGACCGCTTCGCGCACCCGGTCGGAGGTGGGACGGGTACCCCGCGGCGGCACCTGCAGCCGCCGCCCCCCGGCTACTCCCGCCACGATCCGCGTCACGGGGAGCGCAGCTCCAGGAGCAGGTCGCCGCCCTCGACCTGCTGCACCGTGTTGATCGCCAGTCGCTGCACGGTGCCGTCCTTCGACGCGGTGATCCCGGCTTCCATCTTCATCGCCTCGATGGTCGCCACCGTCTGACCGGCATCGACGGAGTCACCCTCGGACACCTGCAGCGTCACCACTCCGGCGAACGGCGCGGCCACGTGCCCGTCGTCGGACCTGTCGGCCTTCTCCGCGACCGGCACGTCGGAGACGACCGAGCGGTCCCGGATCTGCAGCGGCCGCAGCTGGCCGTTGAGCGTGCACATCACAGAGCGCATCCCCCGCTCGTCGGCCTCACCGATCGCCTCGAGGCCGATGAGCAGCCGCACCCCGGGCTCGAGATCGACGGCATGCTCGGCATTGGTGCGCAGCCCGTAGAAGAACTCCTTGCTGGCCAGCACCGAGGTGTCGCCGTAGGTCTCGCGGTGCTGCTCGAAGTCGGCTGCAGGCCCGGCGAACAGCAGCCGGTTCAGCGTCCGCCGCGGTGCGGCCGCCAGCCCCTCATGGTCCTCCGCGGTCAGTTCCGCCATCCCGCGTGGCTCGCTGCGCCCCTCCAGCGCCTTGCTGCGCAGCGGCTCGGGCCAGCCGCCGGGGGGATCACCCAACTCGCCGTGCAGGAAACCGATCACCGAATCCGGGATGTCGAAACGCCTCGGGTCGGCCTCGAAGTCGGCGGGATCGACGTCGGCGCCGACGAGGTGCAGCGCGAGGTCGCCGACCACCTTCGACGACGGGGTGACCTTCACCAGTCGACCCAGCATCCGGTCTGCGGCGGCGTAGGCGTTCTCGATCTGCTCGAACCTGTCGGCCAGGCCGAGCGCGGTGGCCTGGGTGCGCAGGTTCGACAGCTGCCCGCCGGGGATCTCGTGGTGATAGACGCGCCCGGTGGGGGACGTCAGCGCCGACTCGAACGGGGCGTAGATCTTGCGCACGAGCTCCCAGTAGGGCTCGAGGTCGCATACCGCCTGCAGGTCCAGACCGGTGCTGCGGGCGGTGTGGTCGGTGCCTGCCACCAGCGCCGACAGCGCGGGTTGCGAGGTGGTGCCCGCCATCGATGCGGTCGCGGCGTCCACCGCGTCGACGCCGGCGTCGATCGCCGCCAGCAACGTCGCGAGCTGGCCTCCCGGGGTGTCATGGGTGTGCAGGTGCACCGGCAGGTCGAACCGCTGCCGCAGCGCGGTCACCAGGGTCCGGGCCGCCGGGGGCCGCAGCAGCCCGGCCATGTCCTTGATCGCCAGGATGTGCGCGCCGGCCTCGACGGCCTGCTCGGCCAGCCGCAGGTAGTAATCCAGCGTGTAGAGCTTCTCGGCGGGGTCGGACAGGTCGGCCGTGTAGCACAGCGCGACCTCGGCGACGGCACGATTGGTCTCGCGCACGGCATCGATGGCCGGCCGCATCTGCCCGACGTCGTTGAGCGCGTCGAAGATCCGGAAGATGTCGAGCCCCGAGTCGGTGGCCTCCTGGACGAACGCCGAGCACACCGCGGTGGGGTATGGCGTGTAGCCGACTGTATTGCGCCCGCGCAGCAACATCTGCAGGCAGATGTTCGGCGCCGCCTCACGCAACGCCTCCAACCGCTCCCACGGATCCTCGGACAGGAACCGCAGCGCGACGTCATAGGTGGCACCACCCCAGGCTTCGAGCGACAGCAACTGCGGGGTGGTCCTGGCGACGTGCGGTGTGACCGCGAGGATGTCGCGCGTGCGCACCCGGGTGGCCAGCAGCGACTGGTGGGCATCACGGAAGGTGGTGTCGGTGACCCCGACGGCGGCCTGCTCGCGCAGCCACGACGCGAAGCCCTCCGGCCCGAGCTCGCACAGCCGCTGCCGGGACCCGGCAGGGGGTTCGGCCGCCAGGTCGACCTCCGGCAGCTTGTGCGACGGGTCGAGCGTCTCGGGCCGCGAGCCGTTCGAGCGGTTGACGGTGACGTCGGCGAGGTAGTTGAGCAGCCGCGTGCCCCGGTCGGCCGACTGCCGGGCGTGCAGCAGGTGTGGCCGCTGCTCGATGAACGACGTGGTCGTGCGGCCGGCGACGAAGTCGGGCTCGTCGAGCAGCGCCAGCAGAAACGGGATGTTGGTCGCGACGCCGCGGATGCGGAACTCGGCGATCGCCCGGCGGGCTCGTGTCACCGCGGTGGCGAAGTCGCGGCCCCGGCAGGTGACCTTGACCAGCAGCGAGTCGAAGTGGGCGCTGATCTCGGCGCCGGCGAACGCGATGCCGCCGTCGAGCCGCACTCCCGAGCCGCTCGCCGAGCGGTAGGCCGTGATCTTGCCGACGTCCGGGCGGAAGTCGTTGGCCGGGTCCTCGGTGGTGATCCGGCACTGCAGCGCCGCGCCGTGCACCTCGATGCTGTCCTGGCGCAGCCCCAGGTCGGCCAGCGTCTCGCCGGACGCGATCCGCAGCTGAGCCGCGACCAGGTCGACGTCGGTGGTCTCCTCGGTCACCGTGTGCTCGACCTGGATGCGGGGGTTCATCTCGATGAACACGTGCCCGCCCTCGCCGTCGAGCAGGAATTCCACCGTGCCCGCGTTGACGTAGCCGATGTGGCGGGCGAAGGCCACCGCATCGGCGCAGATCCGGTCGCGCACCTCGGGTTCCAGGTTCGGCGCCGGGGCGATCTCGACGACCTTCTGGTGGCGGCGCTGCACCGAGCAGTCCCGCTCGAACAGGTGCACCACGTTGCCCTCACCGTCGGCGAGCACCTGCACCTCGATGTGGCGGGGGTCGACGACCGCCTGCTCGAGGAACACCGAGGCGTCGCCGAAGGCGGACTCGGCCTCGCGCATCGCGGCCTCGGCAGCGTCGCGCAGCGACCCGGGCTCGTCGACCCGGCGCATGCCGCGGCCCCCTCCCCCGGCGACCGCCTTGACGAACAGTGGGAACCCGATCCCCTCGGCGGCTGCCCCCAGCTCGTCGATGTCGGCGCTGGCGCGCGACGATTCGAGGACGGGAACGGCGGCCTCGCGGGCGGCGGCCACTGCTCGCGACTTGTTGCCGGTGAGCCCGAGCACCTCCTTCGGCGGCCCGATGAAGGTGATCTCCGCCTCGGCGCACGCCTCGGCCAGGTTCGGGTTCTCGGACAGGAAGCCGTAGCCGGGATAGACCGCATCGGCACCGGACAGCTGTGCCGCTCTGATGATCTCCTCGACCGACAGGTACGCCCTGACAGGGTGACCCTCCTCGCCGATCTGGTAGGCCTCGTCGGCCTTGAGCCGGTGCTCGGAGTTGCGGTCCTCGTGGGGGAATACCGCCACGGTCTGCGCGCCCAGCTCGTAAGCGGCGCGAAACGCCCGGATCGCGATCTCGCCGCGGTTGGCGACGAGCACCTTTCCGAACATCGCAGCTCCCTTCGATCTTCGAGCGGTAGGTAATCCTTGCATCGAGACCGCCATGGCCGCTGCCCCCGGGCGGCGGCTGGGGTATCAATGAGGGGACGAACCCAGGGAGAGGACGCACGCCATGGGCCGAGCGCCGTACCGCCCGGATCGCCGGTCGCGCGGCCCGCTGCGCTTCGTCGGGTTGCTGCTGCTGCCCTTCCTGATCGTTGCCGCCGTGCTCGTCGCGGGAGGCGTGGTGGCGGGCGTCGCCATCTTCGCGATGCTGGTCAGGCTGGCGCCGCTCGTGCTGCTGGCACTGTGTGTGGTGGCCGTGGCTGCCTTCCGGCGCGGATATCGGGCCGCGCCCGCCCGGTCGCGTCGTCGCGCTGCTGTCACGCCACCCGCCCCCAAGGAGGCGCCGACCCCCGACTCGGACGCGACCCGCGCCCGGTTCGGGCGTTTGCAGCAGGAGTACGCGCGGTTCGAATGCGATCCGCTGGCCGTGCTGCGCACTCCGGCGCTGGCTGACGTCAGCGTCGCCGCCACCGGCCGGTTCGTCGAGGCCTTCGCCGAGGCCCAGGCGCTGGACAGCGACATCGAACCGTCCGCCGCGCACCGGGCGTCGTTCGCCGCGGCGGTGGACCGGGCGTGGCGTGCCTGGTACGCCGCGACCGACGCCGCCGAGCGGATCCGGCTGGCGAACATCCCGCCCGCTGAGCGGGCCACCGTCGAGCGCGCCATCAAGTTGCTGTCCGTCGGCCGGGAGTCGTCGAGCGACGCCGAACGCGCAGCGGCCTACGCGAGAGCCCGCGCCGAGCTGGCCAAGCTCGAACGCAGCGGAACGCTGCGGCTACCGCATGCGGCGGCTGCCGCACTGCAGCGGGCCAGTCGCGGCCAGCTCCCGCCCTCGGGCTGAGCTGCTGCAAGCCTTGATCGGCCGCACTGCGCGGCAACTAGCGTCACACCTTCTCAAGAAAACCGGCGCGATCCTCGTCGAGCAGGTCATCGGCCAGCCTCGCCAGACCCGGGTACCCGCGCAGCGCCGGGTCGACGGACACCAATCGCTGCGCCTCGGATCGCGCCTGCGCGATGAGGTCGCCGTCACGCAGCAGTGAGAGCAACTTCAGGCCGGAACGCCGGCCGGACTGGGTCGCGCCGAGCACATCGCCCTCGCGCCGCAGCTCCAGATCGAGCTGCGCGAGCTCGAAGCCGTCCGTCGTGGCCGCAACGGCGTCGAGCCGCTCGCGGGCGACCGTGCCGTCCGGCGATTCGGTGACCAGCAGGCACAGCCCTGGGTGCTGTCCGGCGCGGCCCACCCGGCCGCGCAGCTGATGTAGCTGACTGACCCCGAACCGGTCGGCATCCAAGATCAGCATGACGGTGGCGTTCGGCACGTCGACGCCCACCTCGACCACCGTGGTGGCGACCAGCACGTCGAGTTCGGCACCGGTGAAGCGCCGCATCACCGTGTCCTTCTCGTCGACGCCGAGCCGCCCGTGCAGCACCCCCACCCGCAGCCCATGCAACGGGCCGTCGGCGAGTTGCGGTGCGACGTCGAGCACGGCCAGCGGCGGGCGTCGCTCGTCGTCGTCGTCACCCGGGTCGCTGCCGGGATCGTCGACGTCCTCGCCGGCCGCCTGCTCCCCGATCCGTGGGCACACCACGAAGGCCTGTCGCCCGGCGGCCACCTCCTCGCTGATGCGCAGCCAGGCCCGGTCCAGCCAGCTGGGCTTCTCCCCGGAGGGAACCACACTCGTGGCGATCGGCGAGCGCCCACGCGGCAGCTCGCGGAGCGAGGAGACCTCGAGATCGCCGAACACGGTCATCGCCACCGTCCGAGGGATCGGCGTCGCGGTCATCACCAGCACGTGCGGGCTCGACCCGTCACCGGCCCGCGATCGCAGCGCATCGCGTTGCTCGACCCCGAACCGGTGCTGCTCGTCGACGACGACGAGGCCGAGTTCGGCGAACGACACCCGATCCTGGATCAGCGCGTGGGTCCCGATGACGATGCCGGCCGCGCCGGACGCGGCCTCGAGCAGCGCGTCCTTGCGCGCCCTTGCGCCGAGTGACCCGGTGAGCAGGGTGATCCGGGTGGCCTGCTCCGCGGCACCGAGCTCACCGGCCCGCCCCAGGTCGCCGAGCATCTCGCGCAGCGAGCGGGCGTGCTGCGCGGCGAGCACCTCGGTGGGCGCGAGCAGCGCGGCTTGGCGCCCGGAATCGAGCACCTGCAGCATCGCCCGCAGCGCCACCACGGTCTTGCCGGATCCGACCTCACCCTGCAGCAGCCGGTTCATCGGGTGCTCGCCGGACAGTTCTGCGGCCAGTTGCTCGCCGACCTGCAGCTGCCCCGTCGTGAGCTCGAAGGGTAGCCGGGCGTCGAAGGCGGCGGCCAGCCCATCATCGCATCGCGGGCAGGCCGGTGCGGGCCGCTGCGCCGCGTCGTGCCGCCGGCGGGCCAGCGTCAGCTGCACGGCCAGCGCCTCGTCCCACATCAACCGGTGCCGCGCGGCAGCGATCACCGCCCGGTCGTCCGAGCGGTGCACGGCGCGCAGCGCCTCGGCCAATCCGGGCAGCCGGTACTCCATGCGAAGCGACTCCGGAAGCGGGTCGTCCGGGTCGTCGAGGACGTCGAACACCTGCCGCACACTGCGTTGGATCGTCCAGGAATCGATTCCCTTGGTCGCCGGATAGACCGGGATGATCGGCCGGCGGAACTCGTCGACGTCGTCGGCGTCCTCGTCGAGTGGCAGGAAGGACGGGTGAGCGAGCTGCAGGGTCTTGCCGTAGCGGGTGACCTTGCCGGCGAACAGCGCGCGCCGCCCCGGCAGTAACTCCTTGTCCGGCAGCCAGGGCTGGTTGAAGAACGTGCACTTGAGCGTCCGGCGTCCGTCCCAGATCACCGCCTGCTGGATCGTGCCCTTTCGCTGCTCCATCCTGCGTGACTTACAGCTGCTCACCTCCGCGAGGACCGTGACGTGCTCACCCGGCACCAGTCCTGCGATGGGTGTCAGCTGGCCCTGGTCCACGTGCTTGCGGGGGTAGTGCCGCAGCAGATCAGCCACGGTGTGCAGGTCGAGATGCTCGGCGAGCAGCTTCGGGGTCCTTCCCCCGAGCACGACGTCGAGCCGGTCGTCCATCCCCACCATGACTCACTCCACCCCCGCCAGCAGGAGGCTCTGCGGTTGCCCGCCGGGGTACACCGCCAGCTCCACCTCCGGGTGCACCGCGTGCAGGTGTTGCGCCAGCTCATCCCCCACCCCGTCCGGCGCATCGCGGCCGAGCAGCACCGTCACCAGCTCGCCGCCACTGGACAGCATCCGGTCGATCAGCAGGCGTGCGGCCGCGACCGAATCGGTGTCGATCAGCACTACCTCGTCGTCGATCAGGCCGAGGACGTCACCCGCCTGGCAGCGCCCGACCCAGGTCAGCGCCTCGGCGGCGGCCACGGTGAGCTCACCGCGCCGGGTCGCCGCCGCCGCCTCGGCCATCGCCACCACGTCATCGCCGGCACGCCGGGCGGGATCGTGCACCGCCAGCGCGGCCAGCGCCTGCACGGGCGAGCGGGTGGGCACCACGATCACGTCCTGACCTGCGTCGCGGGCCTGCGCCGCTGCGGCCTCGGCGATCGGGTGCGCCGCGGTCGCACCCGGCAGCACCGTGACACGACGCGCCCGCGAGCCCGCAAGCACCGCGAGCAGCTCCGCCACCGTGCATGTGCCCGGCGCGGTGAGCGCCCCCTCGCCGCGGAACAGCTCCGCGATGCCGTCGCCACCGACCATCGCCAGCACGGTGGCATCGGTGACGAACAACCGAGCATCCTCACGTGCCGCCGCGGCCTGGTCCGCGAACCGGATCACGGTGATGCGGTGCGGGCGCCCGCCACGCACCCCGGCCTCGACCGCAGCGCCGATGTCCGTGCAGTGCACGTGGACGCTGAACACCGGCGCTGCCCCGCTGCCGGACCCCACGACCGCGACGCAGTCACCGAGCCCGCCGAGCTCCGCACGCAGCCTGGCAACCCGGTCCTCGTCGGTGGAGTCGAGCAGGTACATCACCTCGTACTCGTACTCGCTCGAGCCCGACTCCCGGACGGCCCGCAACAACGGCGCGCTACGGGCCGGCACCGGCCCGGGCACCGGCACCGGGTCGACGGCCCGGCCGGTCACCACCGCCTGCAATGTCTCGAGCAGCACGACCAGGCCTCGTCCGCCGGCATCGACCACGCCGGCCCGGGCCAGCACGGCGAGCTGGTGCGGCGTCTCGGCCAGGGCCCGGGTCGCGGCATCGGTCGCCGCGGCGACCACGTCGGCCAGCTCGCCCGAGGCACTGGACTCGGCCGCGTCGGCCGCAGTGTGCAGCACCGAGAGCACGGTGCCCGGCATCGGATCGGAGACCGCGGCGGTGGCCAGCTCGTCGGCCCGCCGCAGCGCGAGGCGCAGCCCCGGTCCGGTGGCGCCGCCTGCCCCGCTCAGGTCTGCGACCGACTCGGCCATCCCACGCAACAGCTGGGACAGGATCACACCAGAGTTGCCCCTGGCGCCCACCAGCGCCCCACGTGCGAGCACCGCCAGCACCTCGGCCGTGCCCGATCCCTCGGCGTGGCGGCTTATTGCGTCGTACGCGGCGCGCATCGTGGCCAGCAGGTTGGTACCGGTATCGTTGTCGGGCACCGGGAAGACGTTGAGCTCGTCGATCTCCTCGCGATGCCTGGCCAGCGTGTCACAGCACGCGTACGCCCACCGGCGGACCGCCGACTCGTCCAGCGCCTGCAGCAACGGTCCTCCTTCCTGCATCGCACCGGCAGTGGAGAAGCCTAACCGCGCGCTCCGACAGTCCCGCCGATGACGCCACGACATCATCTCGGGGTCCGTCCCGGGGAGCCGGTTTGGAGCGGCACCTCACGCCCGGCTACCCTTGCCGGGTTGCCCGGACAGTTCCGGGCCGTCTGATCCGTTCCCCCGACCATTCAGGGAGTGTCTGACGTGGCTGCCGTCTGCGATGTCTGCGGCAAGGGGCCGGGCTTCGGCATGTCGGTCTCGCACTCCCACCGGCGGACGCCGCGCCGGTGGAACCCGAACATTCAAACCGTTCACGCGAAAGTCGGCTCGGCACAGCGCCAGCGGCTGAACGCGTGCACGTCCTGCATCAAGGCGGGCAAGGTCGTCCGCGGCTGACGCCATCCCGGACGCCCGGTTCAGGGCAGCCACCGGTTCAGGGCAGCGACCAATCGATCGGCTCGCCGCCGAGTTCTTCGAGCTGCTGATTCGCCCGACTGAACGGGCGGGAGCCGAAGAAGCCACGGTCGGCCGACATCGGCGACGGGTGGGCGGACTCGATGCACGGCACGTCGTCGAGCAGCGGCCGCAGGTTGCGCGCGTCGCGGCCCCAGAGGATCGCGACCATCGGCTCGGCCTCGCGCGCTGCCAGCGCCCGGATGGCCTGCTCCGTGACATCCTCCCAGCCCTTGTCCCGGTGCGAGCCGGGCTGTCCCGGCTCGACCGTGAGCACCCGGTTGAGCAGCAGCACGCCCCGCTTCGTCCACGGACTGAGGTCCCCGCTGGTGGGGAGCGGCAGGCCGAGGTCATCGCTGTACTCGCGGAAGATGTTCACCAGACTCCGCGGTAGCGGGCGGACGCCGGGCTCCACCGAGAAGGACAGCCCGACCGCGTGGCCCGGCGTCGGGTACGGGTCCTGCCCCACCACGAGCACCCGCACCTCGTCGAATGGCTGCGCGAAAGCCCGCAGCACGTTCGACCCGGACGGCAGGTAACGGCGCCCGGCAGCGATCTCGGCGCGGAGGAACTCCCCCGCGCCGGTGATGTGCCCGGCCACCGGGGCCAGCGCGCGGGCCCACCCCGCCTCCACGATCTCGTCCAGCGGTCGTCCGGCCACGAGCGCCGACTCTATCGGCCCGCTGCCCGGGCGTGTCAGCCGGATTCGTACGGTGTAGCGCACCACGTACTCCTGCTGTACTTCGGCGATCAGCCGCTGCGCGTCGGGGTGGTCGAACGAGACCTCCCGAAGCTGCACAACCGCGAGTCCAGGTAGCGTCGTCAGGAGAAGTGGGCCCAACCGGCGGGGCCGTCGTAGGGCCGCCCGTCGACCACCACGCCACTGCCTTGCCGGACCTCGCCGATCGCTGTCCAGCCATCCGGCAGCGCGACGTCGGCGGGGAAGGTGGCGATCAGCGCATGATCCTCGCCACCGGTGAGCAACCAGTGCCGCGGATCGGCCCCGAGCGCGGAAGCGACCTCCACCAGCCGCTGCGGCACGGCCAGCGCCGCCGAGCGGATGTCGATGCCCACCTTCGACGCCGCCGCGATGTGCCCGGTGTCGGCGAGCAGCCCGTCCGAGGTGTCGATCATCGACGTGGCGCCTGCCACCGCGGCCTGCGGTCCGCCGTCATACGGCGGCTCGGGCACCCGGTGCGCGCCAACCACGGCGACCGGGGACCGGAAGCCGCGGCCCAGCACGGCCATCCCCGCCGCCGACCAGCCGATCCGCCCGCGCAGCGCGAGCACGTCCCCCGGCTGCGCACCGGCGCGGGTTACCGGCTCGCGGCCTTGCAGGTCGCCGAGCGCAGTCACCGACACGAGCAGTCGCTCCGCGCTGACGACATCGCCCCCGACGATGCCCGCTCCGACACGTCCCGCCTCCTCCCACATCCCGGCGGCGAGACCATCGACGGTGGAGATCGGGGTATCAGGGGGCGAGCCGAGGCCGACAACGAGCGCGGTACAGACCGCACCCATCGCCGCGACGTCTGCCAGATTGGCTGCCACCGCCTTGCGACCCACCTGGTGCGGGTTCGACCAGTCGAGCCGGAAATGCACCCCCTCGACCAGGATGTCCACGCAGGCGACCACCCGGCCGTCCGGGGCAGCGACGACGGCGGCGTCGTCACCCGGCCCCAGCAGCGTCGACTGCGGCCAGCTGCGGCCGGCGGTCAACCTGCTGATCAGGCCGAACTCACCCAACTCGCGGACGTCGCCGGGCACCTTCGGCTGCGGGGAACCCTCCCGGTCACGAGCGCTCACGGACACCTCCGATCACGACCGGTTGCTTCGGGGTAGGTTCGGCTCCTCGTTCCTACCTCCGAGTTATCCCGAGCTTCTTATCCCAGTTCCTACCCCGACCCCGCCGTCGAGACTAAGGGGCACGCCGTGGTCCAGGCATACATCCTCATCCAGACCGAGGTCGGCAAGGCCGCAACGGTCGCCGCGGAGATCTCAGATCTGCCCGGCGTCACCAGCGCCGAGGACGTGACCGGCCCTTATGACGTGATCGTGCGAGCCGAGGCAGACAACGTCGACGAGCTCGGCCAGCTGGTGGTGGCCCGGGTGCAGCGGGTCGAGGGCATCACCCGGACACTGACCTGCCCGGTCGTGCACCTGTCGTGAGCCCGTGGTGACACCGGATGCCCCGACGGTTCCGCAGCGCGCCGGGGTGCCGCGCTGGATGCTCGCCGTCGCGATCGGCTTACCCTCGCTCCTGGTGATCACAGTGGTCATCACCGCCGTGGTACTGCGCAACCAGGAACCCGGTCCGCTGGGCCTCACCCCGGTACCCGCGCCGGAGGCCCGGTTCGCCGACTGCGCCCGGTTGCTCTCGGCGCTGCCCGAGGAGGTCGACGCCCGTGATGCGGGCGAGCTCGACCGCAGGGCAATCGCCGCCCCCGCGCCGCCAGGGACCGCGGCATGGGGGCAGCCTGCAGTGGTGCTCCGGTGCGGGCTGGGGCGGCCCGCCGAACTCACGGCGACCTCACGGCTGTTGGACGTCTCCGGCGTGCAGTTCCTCGAACTCCCCGGGCCGGCATCGAGCAGCTGGCTCGTCGTGGACCGATCGGTGTACGTCGCGGTGACGCTGCCCGACAGCGTCGGTAGCGGGCCGCTGCAGCAGGTGGCCGGCACGGTGCGCGAGACGCTGCCCCGCCAGGACGTCGAAGTGGGCAACTAGCCAGCGCCGAGGCACCCACCCTCAGCTGGGCAGCAGGAATCAGGGCTTGTCAGCAGCCGATTCCTGCTGCGGCGCGGAGGGGTGGCTTCCGGGACCGATCAGCGCAGCCCGGTGCCCCGGGCGAGAGCGGTCGCGACGAGGGTGCTGAGCAGGGTGGCGTAATCGACGCCGGTGACCGCCCACATCCGCGGGTACATCGAGATCGGGGTGAAGCCCGGCATGGTGTTCACCTCGTTGACGGTCAGCGACGCGCTGCCCGCCGGGCCGTCGCCGACGAAGAAGTCGACCCGGGCCAGCCCCTGGCAGTCCAGTGCCCGGAACGCGTCGACGGCCATAGCGCGCAACCGCGAGGTGATGTCGTCGTCGAGCTTGGCGGGGATGTCGAACTCACAGGCGTCGTCGAGGTACTTGGCATCGAAGTCGTACCAGCCGGAAGAGGCCTCGGACACGATGCGGATCTCGGCGGGCAACGACGCCTCCACCCGGCCGTCCGGGAACTCCAGCACGCCGCACTCGATCTCGCGACCGATCAGCGCCGCCTCCACGAGAACCTTGGGGTCCGCGGTGTGAGCCGTCGCGACGGCATCGTCCAGGTCGGCCCAGTCGTCCACCCTGCTGATGCCCACCGACGAGCCGCCGCGGGCCGGTTTGACGAACACCGGCAGTCCGAGCCGCTCCCGCTGCGCCGCGTCCAGGCCGGTGCTGCCAGGGCGTAACACGACGGCGTCGGTCACCGGCAGTCCTTCGGCGCGCAGCAGCTTGCGGGTGAACTCCTTGTCCATCCCGGCAGCACTCGCGAACACCCCGGGCCCGACGTAGGGGATGCCGGCGAGCTCGAGCAGCCCCTGGATGGTGCCGTCCTCGCCGAAGGCGCCGTGCAGCACCGGGAACACCACGTCGACCCCCGAGAATGCCTCCCCCGCGCGGTCCGGCTCCAGCCGTACCAATCCGCCGCGGGTGGGGTCGGCCGGCAGCGCCAGCGCAGCACCCGTCCCGGACACCGAGGGCAGCTCCCGGTCGTGGATCTGCAGCTCGGCGGGATCCCCGTTTCCCAGCACCCAGGCGCCGTCCGGCGTGATCCCCACCGGGATCACCTCGAACCGTTCCCGGTCGAGCTGGGCGAGCACGCTGCCCGCCGAGACGCAGGAGATGGCGTGCTCGCTGCTGCGCCCGCCGAAGACGACGGCGACCCGGATGCGCTCCGTCATGGCGCGAGACCCTACTCCCGGCCCTTCGCGGCCCGGCCGAGCAGCGCGACATCAGCACCCGCACGCCACCGTGTCCCGTGGGAGGGGCTGCGCGTAGACGTGCAGGCTGACAGCGGGCACGGTTCCGGGATTGCTCACCTGGTGGCCGTAGTACGGCCCGAACGCGCGGACCCGCCCGGCGGCCAGCTGCCGGATCACATTCACCGGGGCACTGTGCGGCGACGTCACCACGCGCTCGGTGAGTGTGCCCGCCGCGACCGCGAACGCACCGGACGCGGGACCGTGGTCGTGCAAGTCGGTGCCCTGGCCGGGCAGCCACGACACCACCCACACCTCATGATCGCAGCCGGCGTCGAGCAGCCGGTACCCGCGTGTGTCACCGCGGTAGCCGAGCAGCGGCAACCACCGCTCGGGGTGAGCGGCCAGCGACATCGCGAGGCTGGTCGGCCCGCCGGTGGGGGTCGCGCCAGCGGCGGGAAGGGTCAGGTACGGCACGGCGTGCACGGGTTCCTCCGCGGGATCGGTGAGCCGACCGCACGGGGTAGCGAGGCAGGTACCAGCGGCGGTCAGCGGGATGGGGGCTCACCGCTGCGGACACAGCGCGCTCGCGACCAGGCGCAGATCCACCGGGGACCGCCGGGCGAGTGGGAGCACACTGTACACGGAGGAATCGAACCAGTAGGGGATGAGCCAGGTCAAGTCAGCCGTGTAGGTGATCAGCCGCCGATGGTGCCGAGCGCCTGACGGATATCGGCGAGCAGCTCGCCGGGGTCCTCCACCCCCACCGAGATCCGCACCTGGCCCGCGGCAATGTCGGCCGCGGCCAGCGCCGCGTCATCGAGCTGCCGGTGGGTCGTCGAGGCGACGTGGCTGACCTTGGAGTGCACGCTGCCCAGCGAGGTCGCCACCGCAACGGTGCGCAGCGCGTCGCAGAATGCCATCCCCGCCTGACGTCCACCCGCGACGTCGATGGTCACGAGGCTGCCGAACAGCCCCGGCGCGAACAGCCGTACGGCGTGGTGGTGCTGCGGGTGCGAGGCCAGCCCCGGATAGCGCACCCGCGTCACGCCGGTGTGGCCGCTGAGCTTCCCGGCGAGCGCCATCGCGGTGGCGCACTGCCGACGCAGCCGCAAGTCCAATGTGGCCAGTCCACGGTGAAGCAGGAACGCCTCGTCCGGGGCAAGGCAGCCACCCAGGTCGATCCGGGCTTCTCGTACCGGGTCGAGGTGGCCTGGTGCTCCGACGGCGACACCGCCGGTGGCGTCGGCATGGCCGCCCAGGTACTTGGTCGCCGAGTGCACCACGAGGTCGGCGCCGTGCTCGAGCGGGCGGCACACGACCGGCGAGGCGAACGTGGAGTCGACGACGAAGCATGCGCCCGACTGGTGCGCGATTCCCGCCAGCGCGGTCAGGTCCGGGACGGTCAGGGTCGGATTGGCGATGGTCTCCGCGTAGACCATCGCGGTGCGGTCGGTGACCGCCGCGCGCACCGCCGAGGTGTCGGTGACGTCGAGCAGAGTGGTCTCGATGCCCAGCCGGGGCAGCCAGCGTCTGAACAATGAGTAGCTGCCGCCGTAGCAGTCGGCGGGCGCGATGACGTGGTCCCCGGCCCGGAGGTGGCCGATCAGCGTGGTGGAGATCGCTGCCATGCCCGAGGCGAACGGCTCGGCGGCGACGTCGTCGCGCCCCGGCGCCTCCAGTGCGCCCACGGCCGCGGCGAAAGCGGACGCCGTGGGGTTGTCGATGCGGGAGTAGGAGTATCCGGACGCGCGGCCGCCCAGCACATCGGAGTAGTCCTGCGCGGTGTCGAAGGCGAACGCGGCGGAGCGCACCACGGCAAGCCCGAGGGGACGTGACATGCCTAGCACCTACTCGGGTTTGTGGGCGCGGCCGAGCAGCTCGGCCGCCATGTCGCGGGGGGACTCCCCCTCGTGGCAGACCCGGTGCACCCCATCGGTGATCGGCATCTCCACCCCGTGCCGCGCGGCGAGCGCGCGGATCGACGTGCAGGACTTGACACCCTCGGCGACCTGGCCGTAGGTGGCCTGCTGGGCCTGCTCGATGCTGTCCCCGCGTCCCAGCCCCTCACCGAAGGTACGGTTACGGGACAACGGGGAGGCGCAGGTCGCCACCAGGTCGCCCAGTCCAGCGAGGCCGGCAAAGGTCATCTCGTCGGCACCGAGGGCGGCGCCGAGTCGGGCCGTCTCGGCCAACCCGCGGGTGATCAGGGTGGCCAGCGTGTTGTCCCCGAAGCCGAGCCCTGCCGCCATACCGCATGCCAGCGCGATCACGTTCTTGCAAGCACCGCCGAGCTCGCAGCCGATGACGTCGGTGTTGGTGTAGGGGCGGAAGTAACCGGTGACGCAGGCGCGCTGCAGCGCGACAGCACGCTCGTGGTCGCTGCAGGCGATCACGGTGGCGGTGGGCTGACCGGCGGCGATCTCCCTGGCCAGATTCGGCCCCGACACCACCGCTACCCGGTCGCTGCCCACGCCGGCGACCTCGATCACCACCTCGCTCATCCGCTTGAGGCTGCCGAGCTCCACCCCCTTTGCCAGGCTCACCAGCGTCGCGCGCCCCGGCAACGCTGCACGCCAGGTGGCGAGATTGTCGCGCAGCGTCTGGCTGGGCACCGCGAACACGACGGCGTCGGCACCGTCGAGCGCGGCGATTGCGTCGGTCGTGGCCTGCAGCGTCGACGGCAGCACCACGCCCGGCAGGTAGTCCGGGTTGCGCTGCTGCCGGGTCACCGCATCGGCAACCTGCGAACGGCGCGACCACAGCACGACCTCGCGGCCGGCATCGGCGAGCACCTTCGCGAAAGCGGTACCCCAGGAACCGGCACCCAGCACAGCGACCCGCTGTAGCGGGGTCACGGCGCCTGCTCCCCGCCACGGCGCTGCCGCCGGCTGAAGAACGTCGACGGGGCGGGCTCGCCGCGGACCTCGGCGAGCAGCTCACGCACCTGCACCATCACCAGGTCGGTCACTTCCCGCAGCAGCGCGTTGTCCAACGGTCGCGTCCGGTGCGTGGACAGGTCCACCGGTGCGCCCGCGCGAACCACGACGTCGGTGCGCGGCAGCGGCCGGAATCGCTTGTTGTAGTGGTCGTAGACCCGGTGAGTCCCCCAGTGCACCACGGGCACTACCGGGACATCACGGGCCAACGCCAGCCGGGCAATGCCGGTACGCGGCTGCATCGGCCAGTGATCCGGGTCGCGGGTGACCGTGCCCTCCGGGTAGATCAGCACCAGCTTGCCCTCGTCGAGCGCCTGCTCGGCGGCGCGCAGGCTCGCAGTCGCCTCCGTGCTGCCCCGGTATACCGCGATCTGCTCGGCACCGGCCATCATCCGCCCGATCACCGGCAACGACCACAGGCTGGCCTTGGCCAGGAACCGTGGAACCCGGCCACGGCAGTGCACGAACACCGCAGTGTAGATCGGATCGAGGTAGGAGACGTGGTTGCACACGATCAGTGCGGGGCCCTCGGCGGGGATGTGTTCGAGGCCATCGAAGCGTCGCCGCGCGGCGAGCCTCGTCGCCGGGTGGAAGGTCACGGCACAGGCCGCGACCCAGAACCCGCGCTTGTCCCGTGACACGCCCTCGACCTCCTCACGCTGAAGGGACTCACATTGGCAGACTCACGTTGGTCGCTCCGGCGAGATGTGAGTCTTCCCTGCCGGGCGCGGCGGGGTCCACCCGACTCGCGGCCGGTTGGGAGGTCAAGATGGACGGGTGCACCCGACGGTCGACCTACTCGTACCGATCAAGCCACTGGCGCAGGCGAAGACCCGGCTGCGCGGGGCTGCTGACGGCGGCGCCGGTGATCGGCAGGCGCATGCCCGGCTGGTGCTGGCACTGGCCCGCGACGTGCTGGCGGCAGCAGCCGCCGCGGCCACCATCGGCCGGCTGCTGGCAATCACGTCGGACCGTGACGTGGCGGTCGCGCTGGCAACCGACGGGGTGGCCACGCTGCCCGACGAGCCCGACGCCGGACTCAACCCGGCGCTGCGCCACGGTGAGCGCGCGCTGCGGGCCGCAAGCCCCGGTAACGCCGTCGCCGTGCTGCAGGCCGACCTGGCCGCGTTGCGACCGGAGGAACTCGACACTGCAGTAGGCCTCGCGCTGGCGACCGCGCCCCGTGCGTTCTGCTCCGACCGGGCGGGTACCGGGACCACGCTGCTGGTCGCCGGCCCCGGGCAACCGCTCGACCCTCGCTTCGGGGCTGGCTCGGCAGCCGCACACCGGCTTGCCGGCGCCGTGGAGCTCGCCGGCGACTGGCCGGGGCTGCGTTGCGACGTCGACACGCCCGCCGACCTCGCGACGGCCGTCGAGCTAGGTCTGGGCAAGCGCACCCGCACAGTGCTGGCAGCACGAACGGGATGCACATGTCGCCCGGACGTATGCCGGTAGCCGGCGCCGGAATGCGGAACAATGGTCGAATGTGAGCACCGACGAGGAGGACCCGGGGACCACTCCCCCGCGCAGCGGGCGCCCGACGGATGCGACCGCACGGACGGAAGGGCGACGCGGCCCCAGGCCGTCGAGCCGGCGCACCCGCAACGGCGCGGCGGGCGGGGGCGGGAGTTCACTGTGGTACCAGGATGGCCAGGCCGCCGACGGCGTTCCCGGGCTGCCTTCGGCACCTCCGGCCGCGACGCCGCTGCCGACCGCGACCGACCTGCCCGACGATCGCTACCTCAACCGCGAACTGTCCTGGCTCGACTTCAACGCCCGGGTGCTGGCGCTGGCCGAGGACGCCAGCCAGCCGCTGCTCGAGCGGGCGAAGTTCCTGGCGATCTTCGCCTCGAACCTGGACGAGTTCTACATGGTCCGGGTCGCCGGGCTCAAGCGCCGCCACGAAACCGGGCTGACCGTGCGCAGCGCCGACGGCCTTGCCCCGCGCGAGCAGCTCTCCCGTATCGCGGTGCGTAGCCAGGAGCTCGCCGGGCGTCATGGGCGGGTGTTCCTCGACGAGCTCGAACCCGACCTCGCACGCCACGGCATCCGCTTCGTGTCCTGGGGGGATCTGGACGCCACCGAGCGGTCCCGGCTGTCGGACTACTTCTCCGACCAGGTTTTCCCGATCCTCACCCCGCTGGCGGTGGACCCGGCACACCCGTTCCCCTACATCTCGGGTCTCTCGCTCAACCTGGCCGTGACGGTGCGCGATCCGGACAGCAGCCTGGAGCGCTTCGCCCGGGTCAAGGTGCCCAACAACGTGCCCCGCCTGGTCCGCGTCGAGGACAGCACCACCGAGGGTGCCTTGAACCGGGACGCCGGGACCACCACATTCCTGCCCCTCGAGGAGCTCATCGCCGCCCACCTCGGTGAGCTGTTCGCCGGGATGGAGGTGGCCGAGCACCACGTGTTCCGGGTCACCCGCAATGCCGACTTCGAGGTCGAGGAGGACCGCGACGAGGACTTGCTGCAAGCCCTGGAGCGGGAGCTGGCGCGGCGCCGGTTCGGACCACCGGTTCGGCTCGAGGTGGCCGACACCATGAGCGAGCACGTGCTGGAGCTGCTGCTGCGCGAGCTCGACGTCAACCCGAACGACGTGGTCGAGGTGCCGGGCCTGCTCGACCTGTCCTGCTTGTGGGCGGCGCACCGGGCCGGTCCCGGCGAACTCAAGGACGAGCCGTTCGTACCCGTCACCCATCCCGCATTCGGCGAGGGGGAGACCCCCAAGAGCGTCTTCGCGATGCTTCGCGACGGCGATGTACTAGTCCACCATCCCTACGACTCGTTCTCCACCAGCGTGCAGCGGTTCATCGAGCAGGCCGCCGCCGACCCGAAAGTGCTCGCGATCAAGCAGACGCTCTACCGCACCTCCGGCGACTCCCCTCTCGTCGACGCGCTGATCGACGCCGCCGAGGCGGGCAAGCAGGTGGTCGCACTCGTGGAGATCAAGGCCCGCTTCGACGAACAGGCCAACATCGGGTGGGCTCGGCAGCTGGAGCGCTCCGGGGTGCACGTCGCCTACGGGCTGATGGGCCTCAAGACGCACTGCAAGACCTCGCTGGTGGTACGTCAAGAGGGGTCGACGATCCGCCGCTACTGTCACATCGGCACCGGCAACTACAACCCCAAGACCGCCCGGCGCTACGAGGACCTCGGGCTGCTTACCGCCGAACCCGACATCGGCGCCGACCTGACGAACCTCTTCAACTCACTGACCGGCTACGCCCGCCAGACCTCCTACCGCAGCCTGCTGGTGGCGCCGTACGGGATCCGGCGCGGCATCGTGGAGCGGATCGAGGCCGAGATCGCCCACGCCCGGGCCGGACGGTCCGCCGGTATCCGCATCAAGGTCAACTCGCTGGTGGACGAGCAGGTGATCGACGCGCTGTACCGGGCCTCGGCAGCCGGCGTCGATGTCGACATCGTCGTTCGCAGCATCTGCGCGCTGCGACCGGCACGGCCCGGGCTGTCCGACACCATCCGGGTCCGATCGATCCTGGGCCGGTTCCTCGAACACTCCCGGATCTTCCACTTCGCCGGCTCGCGCGAGCACTGGATCGGCAGCGCCGACATGATGCACCGCAACCTCGACCGGCGGGTCGAGGTGCTGGTGCGGGTGACCGACCCGCTGCTCACCGGCGAACTCGACGCGGTGTTCGATTCCGCGATGGATCCCGTCACCCGGTGCTGGGTGCTGGAACCGGATGGATCGTGGACGGCCTCCCCGGCTGAGGGCTCGACGGTGCGCGACCACCAGGCCCAGCTGGTCCGCCGGCACCGCGGAGGTGAGTGAGCGCGTGCCCGAACTGATCGCGGCAGGGGGCCTGCTGTGGCGGCCTGCGCGCGCGGGGTCCGCCGAGATCGCGGTCGTGCACCGGCCACGGTACGACGACTGGTCGTTGCCCAAGGGCAAGCCGCAGGACGGGGAACCGCTGGCCGTCACGGCGGCGCGGGAGATCGCCGAGGAGACCGGACACACACCCGTGCTGGGCCAGCGGCTGCAGAGCACCCGCTACGAGGCGGCGGCCGGCCCTAAAACCGTGCACTACTGGACGGCGCGGGTGGCGGGTGGTGCCTTCGCCCCCAGCGAGGAGGTCGACGAGTTGCGCTGGTTGCAGGTCGCGCAGGCCGGAGAGCTGCTTAGCTACCCGCACGACCGCCACCTGCTGGCCGACCTCGGCAGCGCCACCGCCATCGACTCCACCGTGCTGCTCGTCCGTCACGCCAAGGCCGGCAGGCGGCAGGACTGGCACGGTGACGACGACCTGCGCCCGCTGAGCGAGGCCGGCAGGCGGCAGGCCGAGGGGCTGCGCGCTTTGCTGCCGCTGTTCGGCGCGAGCCGGGTGCATTCCGCGCCGCGCACCCGGTGTCGACAGACGGTGGCCGGTCTCGCCGTCGACCTCGGGGGCGACGTGGTCGACGAGTTGTTGCTGTCCGAGGAGGGCTACTGGACCGATCCGGAGGCAGCGCTGCGTCGCGTGGTGTCGATCGCCGAGCCGGGTCCGCACGCCGCGGTGGTGTGCAGCCAGGGCGGAGCCATCCCCGACCTCGTCGGCATGCTACGGGCCCGGGATGGGCTGCCCGAGGTCGAGCCGCGCAGTCGCAAGGGCAGTGTCTGGGTGCTCGGCTTCGCCACCTCACCCGACGGGCAACGGCGACTCGTCGCAGCCGATCACCACTCGGATCCGTTCAGCTGATCGCGCCACCAGGATCTCGAGGCCCCACCCTCAGCGGCTCACTTCTTACCGGACTTCCTGACGGCCGCCTTGGTGCCGGACGACGCTGCGGATTTGCTGCCCGCGGTCGCCGCAGACTTTGCTGCCGTCTTCGCCGGGCTGGCCTTCGCCGGGCTGGCCTTCGCCGGGCTGGCCTTGGTCGCGCCGGCCTTCGCCGGGCTGGCCGACTTGGCTGCGGTCGAGCGGGCCGCCGCCGTACGTGTAGCTGCGCTGCCCGTCGTCGCCCGGCTGATCGCAGCGCGGCTCGCGGCGGGCCGGCTGCTCGATGCACCACGGGCCGAGGAGCCGTTGCGGCCGGATCCGGTTGCCGGCTTGGTCTGCCGCGAGGACGTGGCCCGTGGCAGCTTCTTCGCGCCGCTCACGACCTCCTTGAAGTTCATTCCCGCACGGAAGGCGGGCACGGTCGTCTTCTTGACTCGTACCGCCTCGCCGGTGCGCGGATTGCGCGCCGTGCGGGCGGCACGAGCGCGCTTCTCGAACACACCGAAGCCGGTGATGGTCACCTTCTCGCCCTTGTGGACCGATCGGACGACGACGTCGACCAGACCGTCCACCGCAGCAGCTGCGGTCTTCTTATCACCGAGGCGCGCGGCGAGCGCGTCGATGAGCTCCGCCTTGTTCACTTGCGTCCTCCGATACAGCCGCATGTTCAGCCTGCTCGCGAAGCCCGGTCCCGGGCCAGCTTGCCCGCCACGGTATGGCGAGCGAGCAGAGAAAACCACGCGCCACGCCCGTCTG
Source organism: Pseudonocardiaceae bacterium (assembly GCA_009377865.1). GTDB lineage: Bacteria > Actinomycetota > Actinomycetes > Mycobacteriales > Pseudonocardiaceae > WHSY01. The sequence continues at coordinate 64,979 of WHTH01000012.1, forward strand.
AGCAGCCGAAAATGCCGCTACCGCAACCTTTTTGACGACCAGCGGAGGCAGCTTCGTGCTCTCAGTCGCCTGCAACCGTTGCCGTGGTAGGCATCCACGACGGCCGGGCGGACTCGAACTCGGCGATCGACTCGCTGTGGCGCAAGCTCAGCCCGATGTCGTCGAGACCCTCCAGCAACCGCCAGCGTGTGTAGTCATCGACCGCGAACGACACGGTCAGGTGCTTGGCCCGCACGGTCTTCTCGACCAGGTCGACCGTCACCGCCGTCCCCGGCTCGTTCTCCAGCAGCGTCCACAGCAGTTCCACGTCGGGATGGTCACATTGCGCCGCGAGCAGGCCCTGCTTGCCGGCATTGCCCCGGAAGATGTCGCCGAACCGGGACGAGATGACCACGCGGAAGCCGTAGTCCGACAGTGCCCACACGGCGTGCTCCCGGGAGGAACCCGTCCCGAAGTCGGGACCTGCGACCAGCACACTTCCGGATCGGAAGGGTTCTGAGTTGAGCACGAAATCCGGTTGCGTGCGCCACGCCGAGAACAGGCCGTCAGCGAATCCGGTGCGGCTGACCCGCTTGAGATACACCGCAGGGATGATCTGGTCGGTGTCCACGTTGGATCGCCGTAATGGGACTCCGACACCGGTGTGACGAATGAACGGCTGCATGCTTGCGCTCCCTCCGGTCGATCATTGCCCGAACGCCGCGTTGGCGCAACGGGGCACGGGCAATGGGCGTCAGTCCAGGTCGTCGGGTGCCGACAGGCTGCCGCGTACCGCCGTCGCGGCGGCCACCAGCGGCGAGACCAGGTGGGTCCGGCCGCCCTTGCCCTGCCGGCCTTCGAAGTTCCGGTTCGACGTCGACGCGGCGCGCTCGCCGGGCGAAAGCTGGTCGGGGTTCATTCCCAGGCACATCGAGCAGCCGGCGGAGCGCCACTGCGCGCCCGCCGCCGTGAAGATCTCGTGCAGCCCCTCGGCCTCGGCCTGAGCGCGCACCTGCATCGAGCCCGGCACGACTAGCATCCGCAACCCGTCACGCACCGACCGCCCCCGCAGCACCTCGGCCGCCGCGCGCAGGTCCTCGATACGCCCGTTCGTGCACGAGCCGAGGAACACGACGTCCACCGCGATCTCGCGCATCGGCGTCCCGGGTACGAGGTCCATGTAAGACAGTGCCTTCTCGGTGGCGACCCGCTCCCCCTCGTCCGACATGGCGCTCGGGTCGGGCACCCGCCCGGACAGCGGCAGTCCCTGCCCCGGGTTCGTGCCCCAGGTCACGAACGGCACCAGCGCATCGGCGTCGATGTGCACCTCGGCGTCGAACGTCGCGCCGGCGTCGGTGCGCAGCGAGCGCCAGTAGTCGAGTGCGGTCTCCCAGTCGGCGCCCCGCGGCGCGTGCGGGCGGCCCTTGAGGTAGCCGAAGGTCGTCTCGTCGGGAGCGATCATCCCGGCCCGGGCTCCGGCCTCGATCGACATGTTGCAGATGGTCATCCGGGATTCCATCGACAGGTTCTCGATCGCATTGCCCCGGTACTCCAGCACATAACCCTGCCCCCCACCGGTGCCGATCTTCGCGATCACGGCGAGGATGATGTCCTTGCTGGTCACCCCGGGCGGCAACTCGCCCTTCGCCGAGTCCACCGTGATCGCCATGGTCTTGAAGGGCCGCAGCGGCAGGGTCTGGGTCGCCAGCACGTGCTCGACCTCGGAGGTGCCGATGCCGAAGGCGAGCGCGCCGAACGCGCCGTGTGTCGAGGTGTGGCTGTCGCCGCACACGACGGTCAAGCCCGGCTGGGTCAGCCCCAGCTGCGGCCCCATGACGTGGACGATGCCCTGCTCGCTGTCACCCATCGGGTGTGACCGGACGCCGAACTCCGCGCAGTTGCGCCGCAGCGTGTTCACCTGGGTCGCCGAGACCTCGTCGGCGATCGGGAGATCGATATCCTCGGTGGGGACGTTGTGGTCCTCAGTGGCGATGGTGAGGTCCGGGCGGCGCACTGGCCGGCCGGCCTGTCGCAGGCCGTCGAAGGCCTGCGGACTGGTCACCTCGTGCACCAGATGCAGGTCGATGTAGAGCAGATCGGGTTCGGCGCCATCCCCGGCGTGCACCACGTGCGCATCCCAGACCTTCTCCGCGAGCGTGCGGCCCATGTGCCCGAACCTCATCTCCGACTTCGATCGCAGGGCCGGCACTGCGTCACCGGCCCAATGCTATTTCAGGGTTGCAGTCTCAAATTTCGGGACGATAGTATCATCCTGTGAAACAGGGTAGCGGTATCGGGGTGCTGGACAAGTCCGTCACCGTGCTACGCGCCGTGGCCGACACTCCTTGCAGCCTTGCCGAGTTGTGCGTTCGCACCGGACTGCCCCGGGCCACTGCCCACCGGCTGGCCGTCGGTCTCGAGGTGCACCGGCTGTTGCAGCGCAGTGGCGACGGGCGATGGCAGCCCGGTCCCGCGCTCGGTGAGCTCAACAACGGCACGATAGACCCGCTCCTCGACGCCGCCGCAACCGTCCTGCCCCGGCTCCGCGATCTGACCGGTGAGAGCGTGCAGCTCTACCGCCGGGAGGGTGTGCAGCGGGTCTGTGTCGCCAGCGCCGAGCCGCCGACCGGGTTGCGCGACACTGTGCCGGTCGGCGCGCGGCTGGCGATGACCGCCGGCTCGGGCGCCAAGGTACTTGTCGCGTGGGCGGACCCGGCAACGCAGCGGTCAGTGCTGGCCGACGCCGTGTTCGGCGAGCGGGTGCTCGTCGAGGTGCGCCGGCGCGGCTGGGCGCAGAGCGTGGCCGAGCGCGAGTCCGGAGTGGCGAGCGTGTCCGCGCCGGTGCGCGACTCGGCCGGCAGCGTGGTGGCCGCCGTATCGGTGTCGGGTCCGGTGGAGCGGATCGGACGGCGCCCTGGCGTCCGATGGGCCGCCGACCTGCTCGCAGCGGCGGATGCGTTGCGCAACCGGTTGTGACAGCGGCAGACGCCGGTCATCGACCGGCGTCTGCCGCAGGAGTAGCCCCGACGGGATTTGAACCCGCGCTACCGCCTTGAGAGGGCGGCGTCCTGGGCCGCTAGACGACGGGGCCGAGAACACGATGGATCGCGTCCGCTGGGGTACCAGGACTCGAACCTAGACTAACTGAACCAGAATCAGTCGTGCTGCCGATTACACCATACCCCACTGACATTCCGGCTCCGCCACGCCCGGCTTCCAGCCGGACACCACCTCGAGCCGCGCCGGGTCATGATGTTATCCGATGCTCCGGAGCGGCTTCCACCCGCCCGACTGCCGACCCGCACCGCCACCGCTCAGCAGGCACCGCCATCGAGTCGGGTGATCAGACCCGGCAGTTCGGACAGCCCGGAGATCACCGCGACCCGGCGCTGCCCGGACGTCGGGCCACACCGGGAGCGGTCCAGCCACACGCCGTGCAGCCCGGCGGCGTGCGCGCCCTCGGCGTCCAGGTCGAGCCGGTCACCGACGTGAACCGCCTGTCCAACCCGTACGCCGAGCGCCGCACATGCCGCGTGGAAGATCCCCGCGGCGGGCTTCGCCACGCCGACCTCCCCGGAGATGACCACCGCGTCAAAGGCGGCGTCGATCCCCAGCACGCGCAGCTTGCCGCGCTGGTGCTGTCCGGCGGCGTTGGTCACTGCCGCCAGCCGGAGCCCACCGTCGCGGAGCGCTTGCAGGCAGGGCAGCGCGTCGTCGAAGAGCTGCCAAGCGCGCTGAACGGCAGCCATCCGCCGTTCCTCGCGGGCCACCACCTCACCGTCGTCGAGGACCTCGCCCCGGATCGCGAAGAACTCCTTGGTGCGCTGCCGGCGCATCGTGTCGAAATCGATCTCGCCGGAGGTGAACCTCGGGTAGAAGCGCTCGGTCACCGCGCACCAGTCCGCCCAGGCGTCGTCGGCGCCGAGCAGCGCTCGCAGGCCTGCCCTCGTCGAGTTGGCGTAGTCGACCAGCGTGTCGTCGACGTCGAGACACACCCCGCTGATCGAGGGCGCGACACGGCGGTCGTGACGGACGGCAGCGGGCGTCGGCGCGACGATAGCGAGGGTCACCCGGTGCAGGCTAGAGCCGACAGGGGCGCGCCCGACTCTGCCGACAAGGTGATCCAGCGGCCGAATACGGGGTTATCAGTCGGTCACATCGTGATCAACGTCACTCACGGTAGTACGCGGACGGCAGCGATTCTGTGCAGTGACCGCTGCCGGCCCAGCAGCTCCATCGACTCGTAGAGCGGCGGCGACACGGTTCGTCCGGTGACGGCGACCCGCACCGGTGCGAAGGCCTTGCGCGGATTGAGTCCCAGCCCGTCGACCAGCGCGGATTTCAGCGCTTGCTCGATCCCGGTTGCCGTCCACTCAACCTCCCGCTGGAGTGCGGCGTAGGCCGCTTCGAGCACCGGCGCCGCATCCGGCCCCAGCGCCTTGGCCGCGGAGTCGGGATCGACGGCGAACGACGCGTCGTCGGTGAGCAGGAAGCGCAGCATCTCCACCGCTTCGGAGAGCACCACACAGCGCTCCTGCACCATCGGTGCGATCGCCCGCACGGTCTCGAGGACCTCACCGGACGGCTCGACAGCGACGAGCCCCGCGGCCTGCAGGTGCGGCAGCACCCGTGTGACGAACTCCGCCGCGGTCAGCGACCGCAGGTGCACCGCATTGATCGCCTCGGCCTTGCGCAGGTCGAACCGGGCCGGGTTGGCACTGACCCGGGAGACGTCGAACGCCTCCACCATCTCGGCCGGGCTGAAGACGTCGCGGTCCTCGGCGATCGCCCACCCCAGCAGGGCGAGGTAGTTGAGCAGCCCTTCGGGCAGGAAGCCGCGGTCGCGGTGCACGAAAAGGTTCGACTCCGGGTGGCGCTTTGACAGCTTGCGGTTGCCCTCACCCATCACGAAGGGCAGGTGCCCGAAGGCGGGTGTCTGCTCGGCGACGCCGATCCGCTGCAGCGCCGCGTAGAGCGCGAGCTGGCGGGGCGTGGACGGCAGCAGATCCTCGCCACGCAGCACGTGGGTGATTCGCATCAGCGCGTCGTCGACCGGGTTGGTCAGCGTGTAGAGCGGCTGGCCATTGCCGCGGACCAGGACCGGGTCCGGCACGCTGCCCGCCTTGAAGCTGATCTCGCCACGTACCAGGTCGGCCCACCGCAACCCGGTGTCGGGCATCCGCAACCGCAGCACCGGCGCCCTGCCCTGAGCCCGCAGCACCTCGACCTGCTCGGGGGGTAGCTCGCGGTCGGCGTTGTCGTAGCCCAGCTTGGGGTCGCGGCCCGCCTCCCGGTGCCGCGCCTCGATCTCCTCCGGGCTGGAGAAGGATTCGTAGGCCTCACCCGCTTCCAGCAGCCGGCCGGCGACGTCGGTGTAGATCCCGCCGCGCTCGCTCTGCCGGTAGGGCCCGTACGGGCCACCGACCTCGGGGCCCTCGTCCCAGTCCAGGCCCAACCAGCGCAGCTCGTCGAGCAGCGCGTCGTAGGACCCTTCGGTGTCGCGAGCGGTGTCGGTGTCCTCGATGCGGAACACCAGCGATCCGCCGTGGTGGCGGGCGAAGGCCCAGTTGAACAGCGCGGTACGCATCAGACCGACGTGCGGCGTGCCGGTGGGCGACGGGCAGAAGCGGGCCCGGACGGGGAAGTCGGGAGCAGTGGCCATGTCGCCGGCAAGCCTATCGCCGCCACTTGACGTGCCCGGTTTTCGGGCGCATCATTTATTCAACAAATGTTGAGAAGGGGTGGGGGCAATGCAGATGTCCCAGGAACGCACCACCTGCTCCGTCGTGGGCGGCGGCCCGGCCGGGATGGTGCTTGGGCTGCTGCTGGCGAGGGCAGGCGTGGCGGTGACCGTGCTGGAGAAGCACGGCGACTTCCTGCGCGACTTCCGCGGCGACACCGTGCACCCCTCCACGCTGACGCTGCTCGACGAGCTCGGTCTCGGCGAGGAGTTCGCCGAGGTGCCCCACCGGCTCGTGGAACGGGTGCAGGTGCAGACCGACGAGGGCGTGCTGCCGATCGGGGATTTCCGGCGGATCCCCGGCCCGCACAAGCACCTCGCGCTGGTGCCGCAGTGGGACTTCCTGGACCTGCTCGCCGACGCCGGTCGTGAGGAACCGTCCTTCACGCTGCGGATGCACACCGAGGTCACCGGCCTGCTCACCGACCGCGGCCGTGTCATCGGTGTCCGCTACCGGGCGCCCGACGGGAGCGACGGCGAGCTGCGGGCCGACCTGACGGTCGCCTGCGACGGACGTCGCTCGGCACTGCGCGACGCGGCGGGGCTACGCGCCCGCTCGTTCGGGGTACCCATCGACGTGTGGTGGTTCCGGCTGCCCCGTCACGAGGGTGACCCGGAAGGTGGCCTCGGCCGGTTCGGGTCCGGGCAGGGGATCGTGGTGATCGACCGCGGCGACTACTTCCAGACCGCCCTGCTGATCCGCAAGGGCACCGACGCCGCGCTGCGCGCCGAGGGCATCGAGTCGTTCCGCCGCCGGGTCACGGCCATGCTGCCGTGGCTGGGTGACCGGGCGGCCACCGTCGCCTCGTTCGACGACATCGCGCTGCTCGACGTGCGACTCGACCGGCTGCGCCGGTGGTTCACGCCCGGGCTGCTGTGCCTCGGGGACGCGGCGCACGCCATGTCCCCCGTCGGCGGGGTGGGGATCAACCTGGCGGTGCAGGACGCGGTGGCTGCGGCACGCCGGCTGGCCGGCCCGCTGCGCGACGGCACCGTCGGCCGCCGCGACCTCGCCCTGGTGCAGGCACGCCGCTGGCTGCCCACCACGGTGACCCAGACGGTGCAACGGGTGATCCACACCCAGGTGCTCGGCCGTGCGCTGCGCGGCGACATCCCGCTGATCGGCAGCGGCGGCGGCCGGCTCCCGCTGCCCGTCCGGCTGCTACAGCGCTTCCCCGCGCTGCAGGCGATACCCGCGACCGCCGTGGGCATCGGATTGCTGCCCGAACACGCCCCCGACTTCGCCCGCCGGGCTCCGGCAGGCTGAGCAGCGCGGTTGAAGTTTGCCCACGAGTTTGGCTAAACTTGCGGCTGTGACAGCCCTACCGCTCGGAGATGCTCGGGATCGGCTTTCCGAGGTGGTCTCCGAGGTCGAACGCACCCACGACCGAATCACCATCACCCGTCACGGACGGCCCACCGCCGTACTCATCTCGGCCGACGACCTCGCCGCACTCGAGGAAACGGCCGATATCCTTGCCACACCCGGCGCGGCCGAGGCTGTCCGCGAAGGTCTCGCCGACGCCGACTCGGGTCGCTTCGTCAGCAGCGAGCAGATCCGGAACGAATTCGGACGGTGACGGATCCCTACGAGGTACGGGTCACCGCACGTGCCGTCCGGGATATGCGTCAGCTTCCCGAGAAGATCGCGACCGCATGCGTCGAGTTCGTCTTCCGCCCGCTGGCCGTCGAACCGCATCGGCTCGGAAAACCACTGACCGGCCAGCTGAAGGGTTTACGCTCGGCCCGCCGGGGCTCGTACCGCGTGATCTACCGGATCTCTGCCGACACCAGCGCCATCGAGATCGTCCACATCGACCACCGGTCCACCGTCTATCGGTGAGCCGGCGCACCCTCGTTTCGCTCGAGCTCCAGCACACCGGACAAAGCTTCCGTCACTCCAGCACCGTCTCGATCAGTCTGTGAAGTCGGACCCCTGGACGTGAGCGAACGGTGCCGCGGCCGGTGGCGTGATGTCGACTCCCAGTAGGAGTCCCGCAACCACTCGATGCTCGTGATCAGCGTCGTCGGCCACCGGTGCCTTTACTTGCTGGTGACCGGATTGGACAGCGTCCCGATGCCCTCGACGGTCACCGACACCGTCTGCCCCTCGGCCATCGGCCCCACCCCGGCAGGGGTGCCGGTGAGGATCACGTCGCCGGGCAGCAGCGTCATCACCCGCGACACCCACTCGACCAGGGCGGGCACGTCGTGCAGCAGCAACGAGGTACGGGTGTCCTGCACGACCTTCCCGTCGAGCTCGGTGCGCAGGCCCGCGTCGCCGATGTCCACCGAGGTCTGCACCCACGGCCCGAGCGGGCAGAACGTGTCATGACCCTTGCCGCGCGTCCACTGCCCGTCGGCCTGCTGATGGTCCCGCGCGGTGACGTCGTTGGCCACCGTGGCGCCGAGCAGCACGCCCGCGGCTTGCGATGCCGGCACGTCCTTGCACGGCCGGCCGATCACCACCGCGAGCTCACCCTCGTAATCCACGCGGGACGAGCCGGTGGGAAGCTTGATCGCCACGTCGGGGCCCACCACGGCGGTGTTGGGCTTCAGGAACATCACCGGGTCGGCAGGAACCTCGCGCCCCATCTCGGCAGCGTGGTCCGCGTAGTTGCGGCCGATGCCGATGATCTTGGTGGGTAGGATCGGTGCCAGCAGCCGCGTATCGGCCAGTGGCCAGGTCCGCCCCGTGAAGTTCGGCGTGCCGAAGGGGTGCTCGGCGATCTCCGTCGCGGTCTCGGCACCGTCCGGCCCGGCCTCGACGGCGGCGAACGCGACTCCCTCCGGATGGGCGATCCTCGCGATGCGCATGAGTCGCGACGCTACCGCGTGGCGCCGACTCGATCACCGTGGCGCAGCGCGGCGTAGGTCATCGCGTCGACCATCGCCAGCCAGGACGCCTCGACCACGTTGCCGTGCACGCCGACGGTCGTCCACTCGCCCGTGCCGTCGGTGGTTTCGATGAGCACCCGGGTCACCGCGTCGGTGCCGTGCGCGCCGGGCAGGATCCGCACCTTGTAGTCGGCCAGCTCCACCTGGTCCAGCCACGGAACGTGCGGGGCCAGCGCCTCGCGCAGCGCGGCGTCGAGCGCGTTGACCGGACCGTTGCCCTCCCCCGTTGCGATCACCCTGGTGCCCGCGACGTGCACCTTGACCGTCGCCTCGGCCACGACGTCACCGGCGGCGAGGTGATCGACAAGCACCCGGTAGGACTCCAGCGCGAACGGCGCCGCCGGTGGCTGCGGGTCCACCTCGGAGCGCAGCAGCAGCTCGAATGAGGCATCCGCGGCCTCGAAGGACCAGCCCTGCGATTCCAGGTCCTTGACCCGGTCGGTGACGACACCCACCTCGGCCGACCGGCCGGCCAGGTCCAGCCCGAGCTCGGTGCCCTTGAGCTCGACGCTGGCCCGGCCGGCCATCTCGGTGACCAGCACCCGCTGCGAGTTGCCGACCACCTCGGGGTCGAGGTGGTTGTACAGCTCGGGGTCGACCTTGATCGCACTCGCATGCAACCCCGCCTTGTGGGCGAAGGCCGACGCCCCGACATAGGCCTGGTGGGAATCGGGGGCGAGGTTGGCGATCTCGGCGAGCGCGTGCGCGGTCCGGGTCAGCTCGGGCATCCCGGCGTCCGGGAGCACCGGCATCCCCAGCTTGGTGGCGAGGTTGGCCGTGACGGCGAACAGGTCGGCGTTGCCCGTGCGCTCGCCGTAGCCGTTGGCGGTGCACTGCACATGGCTGGCCCCGGCCTGCACCGCCGAGACCGAGTTCGCGACCGCGCAGCCGGTGTCGTCCTGGCAGTGGATTCCCACCCGGAACCCGGTACGGGCGACCACCTCGGCGACCGTCTCGGCCAGTCCCAGCGGCAGCTGACCCCCGTTGGTGTCGCAGAGCACCGCCACATCGGCGCCCGCCGTCATCGCGGCCTCCAGCACCCGGAGCGCGCAGTCGGCGTCGTGGCCGTAGCCATCGAAGAAGTGCTCGGCATCGAGGAACACCCGCCGTCCCTCGGCGACGAGCAGTGCCACCGTGTCGGTGACCATCGCGCACGCCTCGTCGACTGACACCCGCAGCGCCCGCTCGATGTGGCGGCGATCGGACTTGGCGACCAGGGTCACCACCGGGGCGGCGGAATCGAGCAGCGCGCGCACCTGCGGGTCGTCGGCGGCGGCCAGCCCCGCACGCCGGGTGGACCCGAAGGCGACCAGCGCCGCGTGACGCAGCTCGAGCTCGCCGGCCGCAGCGCGGGCGAAGACCTCCGTGTCCTTGGGTAGCGCTCCCGGCCAGCCGCCCTCGACGAACCCCACGCCCAGGCCGTCGAGCAGCCGGGCGACGGCGAGCTTGTCGGCCACCGAATAGGAGATGCCCTCGCGCTGGGCGCCGTCGCGCAGTGTGGTGTCGTAGAGGTGGAATGCGTCACCGAGCGGCGTTGCAGCGGGGCTGGTGCGGGACATGGATGGCTGCTCCTGCTGAGGTTCGTCGTGGCCGAGGATCCGTGGCCGAAGGATCGGGTCGTGAACGCAAAAAGACCCCTCGCGGAGTGCGAGAGGTCTGCGCGCCGGGTGTGATGCTCGTCTACCCGGCGCGCCTGCCGATAATGATCGGTGCGTGCTGCACGAAGCGCAGTCTGCCATACTCCGCAGCACGGAGGCTAGCCTGCGGTGACCCGGGCGGGTGATAGTGGACGGCTACGCTAACGGCTGGGCCGTCGCTGGCGAGATCAGAGCAGTTAGACTGCTGTCGGAGGTCGAACGTGATGTCGGCCTCCGTTCGGGGGCCGCGCGCGATGCGAGCCTACCCGCCAGGGCCGGAGGCGTTGATGGCACGATCAACCGCGCGTCCCATTCTGATGGGAAGCGCCGCTCCGGCGATACGCTATGGGCTCTTTGCCCGGCTCGCCGACCGCCGCCACGCCACTCGTGACGGCAAGGCCGGCCTCCCCACGGTCGGGAGCGAGGCGCCGCTGACCCCCACGTTCGAGGTGCTTCGTCAGACCTACGAGGACCGCCAGCACCACGAGCGCAAGCTCATCCGGTCGGACACCGCCGAGCTGCGCGGACGGGAGGCGGCGTTGGTTGCGCGCATCCACGAGACCGGCCAGGAGGCGATCGAGGTGGAGAAGCGCCTGGAGGCGATGCCCGAGCACCTCAGCCCTGCCGAGCTGGAGCAGCGCAACGGCGGCGAGGCCAACACAGACATGGCCGTCGTGCGGATGCGGCGCATCCGAGAGCACGACGCCCGGCGCAGTCCGCTGCTGTCCGCTGCGTGGCGGCTGCGCCAGCAGCTCCAGGAGCTGCGGATCGAGCTCGGCCAGACCCGTCGATCGATCCGCAACCGCGAGGTCATGGGCGCCCTCGAGGTCTCCCGACTGCACGCGCACACCATGCGCCGGATCGCAGCCTACGAGCGCCGACTCGTCCTGATCCATCCCGCCGGCGTCGAGCTCGTCTCCCAGCTGACACTGCACCATCCTCGGCTGCCGGACTGGGTCCGCAGCTTCGGAGACGGGCCGGAGCTCGACGGGTACGCCGACGGATACTCGGAGGAGCCACGCCGATGACCATGTCGTGGTTGCGTCGGAGCACCGCTTCCCAACAGCGCAGACCCGCCACCGATCAGAGCCACCCCAGCGAGCGGCCCTACGCGATGACGCCTCCAGCCTCGGCCGACGAAGCGCGTCAGCGGGTGCAGGAATTGGTGGAGGGGCTGCTGCCCGACGGCGTGGACGAGGGCACGGGCACCGCGCTGGACAAGCTGATCACGTCCTGGGCAGCCGGATGGCTGGCCGGGATCGACACCCAGCACGCCGACCGCACCGCGGCGATCGACGGCTTGATCAGCGCCGCGAACGAGCAGATCACCGACGCCCGGGCTGCGCACGAGCACCAGGCACTCCGGTTGGAGATCGCACGGCAGGAACAGCTCGACACGCGCCAACGGCTGGGTGGCACGCCACCACGGTCGCTCCGCCCTCCCGACATAGCGGCCACCGACCCTACCTGGGAGCGCCGATGAGTGCCCGTGACGCCTCCTACCGCGACCCCACCCTTCTAGTGCCCCGGCGGTGGTGGGAGCACTGGGAGTGGGTCCTGATCGTGATGGCGGTCCTCGGCGATCTCGCCGCCTTCTACGTCGTGCTGGGGCTGCTGTTCGAGTCACGCCCGTCGGTGGTCGCGATGGTGGCCATCGGCTTCACCGCCGGAGCCATCGGCATCGCGACCGCCGTCGGCAGGGGCATGGCCCGCCGCCGGTGCTCCGACTCGCGAGCCAGCCTGCCGCTGCTGGTGAGCTGCGCGGCGGCCTGGCTGTTCCTCGGGTCTGCCGCGTTCCTGGCCCGCTACCGGTTCTCCCCCGAGGCGGCGTCCTCAACGGGCGGCAGCGCGCGGTTTCCCACCGGCGGCACCGCCGCACCGGCGCCGGCCGCCGTCCCCGACACCGACCAGGCGCTGATCGCTGCGCTGGTCTTCGCGGCCCTGTACCTGGTCAGCGGGCTCTGCGCGATCTACGCCGCGTACAACACGCACAACCCCGACGCCAGCGCATACCGCCGCACCCTGACCAATCTCGACAACGCCGTCGGCGCGGAGACCAAGAGCCGCGCCAGGCTCGAACGTGCCGAGCAGCTGCTGCGCCAGCATGAGCAGGAACACCAGCGAGAAGCCGAGCGGTGGCAGGCGGCCCGCGAGCAGGCGATCGCGCTGATGTTCGATCTGCAGAACTACGCTCGCCACGTCATGGCAACCGGCAAGCAGAACCCCTCTGCCACCGATGGACTCACCGAGACCGGTCCGGTCGCACGGATCGGGATGGGTGAGAAGACGGCGATAGCCGCAGCGGACCCGCCCGTGACGCCTGATGCCGGCGAGCTGCGGGACCAGGCGTGAGGAGCCGCTTTCTCGCCGCATTGCCGCTGCTCATCGCCGCTGTCGTCGCCGGCTGCGGGCAGCAGCAGGCCCCCGGGGGTGGCAACGCGGGCGAGGCCGGCGCCGACATCGGTTGCCCGGTCCCGGCGGGGCCGATCGGCGTCGCGACATCCGGCCGGGCGAACAGCCCCGTGCCGGTACTGCCGCCCTCGGCCGAACAGATCCTGCGCGATTCGATCTACGACGTGCCCATCGGTGACACGGGGCCGACCATCAGCCTTGTCGAGATCGACGGCCGGCCGAGCCTGGTCGCCGGCGCTGCCTTCTCCTCCGATGCTGAGTTCCCACAGGCGGTCGACAGGGACCGGGAGACCTTCCTCGCCGACTTCCGTAGCGCCGCGAGCGGCGTCCGGGCCACCGAGCCGGAGGCCGATGTGCTCGGCGCGCTCGGAATCGCCGCGCGGGCGGCCCGGGATGGCGGGAGTGCGGGCACCGTCGTGCTGGTCGACTCCGGGTTGCAGACGGTTACCCCGCTCGACTTCAGCCAGCCCGGCCTGCTCGACGCCGCCCCCGCCGAGGTCGTCGAGTTCCTCGACCGCACCAGCGCCATTCCCGATCTGAGCGGGCTGACCGTGCTGCTCGCCGGCATCGGCGACACGGCACCCCCGCAGCAGGCCCTCGACATCGCCCGGCAGACCGCTCTGGTGGAGCTGTGGAGCCGGATCGCGCGCAGCGGGGGGGCGGCCTGCGTCCACGCCGTCAGCGCGCCCCGGGGTTCCGATGCGGTGACCGGTGTGCCGCCGGTGAGCACCGTGGAGGTCCCGCCGCCGCCGTCGTTCGACCCGTCGAGCCGGATCGTGCTGCCGGACAACCCGACGGTCGGCTTCGTGCCCGGTGAAGCGGTGCTGCGGGACGCCGAGGCGGCCGCAGGCGTGTTGCGGCCGGTCGCGGACTGGCTCGCCGCCGACTCGCAGCGGCAGGCCCGGATCACCGGGACCACCGCGCGGCACGGATCACTCGAGAGCCAGATCGCGCTCGCCTTCGAGCGGGCCGAGACGATCAAGCGTCGGCTGGTCGACCTGGGTGCCGATCCGACCCAGATCACCACCGAGGGCGTCGGCAGCGAGTTCCCCGGCTACGTTCCCGACCAGGGCCCCGACGGTGGCCTGCTGCCCGGCCCGGCGTCCCGGAACCGCAGCGTGATCATCGAGCCGATCGCGGACTAGGCGCTGGTTCGCACTGCCGAGGAGACCAGTGCGGCCAGCCGGTCGCCGATCGCGGTCGTGACGACCGGCGCCGAATGGTCGCGAGTGGCCAGATCGAACGACACGGCCGCGTCCACCCGCCGGGCCGCTTCCGCGTGGCCCAGGTGTGCCAGCAGCAGCCCCACCGACAGCACCGCCGCGGTCGGGTCGGCCTTGCCCTGACCCGCGATGTCGGGTGCCGAGCCGTGTACCGGCTCGAACATGCTGGGGTTGCGGCGGGACACGTCGAGGTTGCCGCTCGCAGCGAGGCCGATCCCGCCGGTGATCGCCGCAGCGAGGTCGGTGATGATGTCGCCGAACAGGTTATCGGTGACGAGTACGTCGAAGCGGGCCGGGTCGGTCACCAGGTGGATGGTAGTGGCGTCGACGTGCTGGTAGGCCACCGTCACCTCCGGGTGTTGCAGCGACACCTCCTCGACGATGCGCGACCACAGCGATCCGGCGTGGGCCAGCACGTTGGTCTTGTGCACCAGAGTGAGGTGGCGGCGCGGCCTGGCCGCCGCACGGGCGAACGCGTCCCGCACCACACGCTCGATCCCGAATGCGGTGTTGAGGCTCACCTCGGTGGCGATCTCCTGCGGGGTGTCCTTGCGCAGCAGCCCGCCGTTGCCGGCGTAGGGGCCCTCGGTGCCCTCCCGCACGACCACCATGTCGACGTCACCCGGGTCGGTGAGGGGACCGCGCACGCCGGGGTAGAGGCGCGCCGGCCGCAGGTTCACGTGATGATCGAGTTCGAAGCGCAGCCGCAGCAGCAGCCCGCGCTCGAGGATCCCGCTCGGCACCGAAGGGTCCCCGACGGCACCCAGCAGGATCGCGTCGTGTTGACCCAGCTCGGACAGCACGGCCTCGGGCAGCAACTCGCCGGTGGTGTGCCAGCGAGCCGCGCCGAGATCGTATTCCGTAGCTTCCACGCCGGGAACGACCTCATCGAGGACCTTGCGCGCCTCGGCGATCACCTCCGGACCGATCCCATCACCGGGGATCACCGCCAGCCGCATGACACACCTCCTGCTCGACCGAGCCCCGGCCCCCGGGACCCAATGTGAGCGAAGGCTACCCGCCGCCACCCCGCGCTCCTCACGGCGGACACTCCTAAGGGTGGCACCGCGTGTCGGAGCTCATCCGGTGCCGGCCGGGACCGGGCGAGCCGACGGCGCGGCAGATCCGGTTTCGCTGTGGCGGCTCAGTCGAACGCGACGGCGCGGACCGTGCGGGCGCCGATCGCGGCGCCGATGGGCTCGAGCACGTGCGGTGCCACCGCTTGGTCGACCCGCAGCAGCATGATCGCGTCGGTGCCTGCGGTGGTCTGGGACAGCTGGGCGGCGAGGATGTTGACGCCGATCTCGCCGAGCAACGTGCCGACCTTGCCCATCACCCCGGGCCGGTCCGGGTACTCGAAGCACAGCAGGTGGCCCTCGGCGCGCAGGTCGAAGTGGCGCCCGTCGACCTCCACGAGCTTCTCCACCTCAGCGGGCCCCGACAGCGTGCCCGACACCCAGGTCGAGTGCCCGTCGGTCAGCGTGGCCTTGACGGTGACCACACTGCGATGGTTCGGGCTCTCCGCCGCTGTGGTGACGCGCACGTCGACACCGCGCTCTTCGGCCAGCTTGGGGGCGTTGACGAACGTCACCTGGTCCTCGACCACGGCATCGAACACCCCGCGCAGCGCGGCCAGCTGCAGCACGCCGACGTCCTCGGCAGCCAGCTCGCCGCGGACCTCGACGGTCACGGCGGCCGGTGGCTTGCTGCCGGTCAGCGCGGCCAGCACGGTGCCCAGCTTCTGGGTCAGCGGCAGGAACGGCCGCACCTCCTCACCAACGGCGCCGCTGATCACGTTGACCGCGTCGGGCACGAACTCGCCCCGCAGTGCCGCCAGCACGCTGTGCGCCACTTCGGTGCCGGCCCGGTCCTGCGCTTCGCCGGTGGAGGCGCCCAGGTGCGGCGTGACCACCACCTGCGGCAGCTCGAACAGCGGGCTCTCGGTGGTCGGCTCGCTCGCGAAAACGTCGATGCCCGCGCCGCCAACCTGGCCATCGCGCACCGCGTCCGCGAGGGCCTGCTCGTCGACCAAGCCACCGCGCGCGGCATTGATGACGATGACACCCTGCTTGGTCTTCGCCAGCTGGTCAGCGCCGATCAGCCCCCGGGTCTCCGGGGTCTTGGGGAGATGGATCGAGATCGCGTCGGCACGCGAGAGCAGCTCGTCGAGGTTCACCAGTTCGATGCCGAGCTGCGCCGCCCTGGCGGGCGCGATGTAGGGGTCGTAGGCAATCAGTTTGGTCCCGAATGCCGCCACCCGCTGCGCGAACAGCTGGCCGATCTTGCCGAGGCCCACGATGCCCACCGTCTTGCCGGACAGCTCGACGCCGGAGAACGCGCTGCGCTTCCACTGCCCGTCACGCAGGCTCGCGTCCGCGGCAGGAACCCGCCGGGCCACCGCGAGCAGCAGCGCGACGGCGTGCTCGGCAGCCGACACGACGTTCGACGTCGGCGCGTTGACGACCATCACGCCGCGCTCGGTTGCGGCAGCGACCTCGACGTTGTCCAGCCCGACACCCGCGCGCGCCAC
Source organism: Pseudonocardiaceae bacterium (assembly GCA_009377865.1). Taxonomy (GTDB): domain Bacteria; phylum Actinomycetota; class Actinomycetes; order Mycobacteriales; family Pseudonocardiaceae; genus WHSY01. The sequence goes on from WHTH01000012.1 coordinate 81,398, forward strand.
GACGGTCAGCCGTGGCGCGTGCGACAGCGCCTCGCCGTCGACCTTCGTGGCCGAGCGTACGAGGAGGGCATCGGCATCGGCCAGCGCCTCGAAGAGCGCGGGGCGGTCGGTGCCGTCGACGTGCCGTACCTCGACCTCGTCGCCGAAGATGTCGAGTACCGAGGGGGCCAGCTTCTCGGCGATCAGGACGACGGGACGGGTGGGCTGGGCCACGAGAACTCCAGGGGGTGGGGGGCACGCACTCGCACCCGAGTCTAGCGAGCCGCTCCCGTGCATCCGGCCCCGCTGACTCCCTGCCGTGCCCCTCGCCGGTGATGTGCCTGCCGAACTCCCGCAGCTTCTGCACTCTTCGAACTACTTGAGATGATCTATGAGTCGGCCGCTGCGCGGCTCGATTGACTCGGGTGTATCGCTAAATCGGCTGGACACTGTCCGTGATTTCGTCGACGTGCGTGACTTCGCCGACGCCGTGATCTTGACCGCGCTCAGCACCGGGCACGCCTTCGTGGCGAGGACGCCCGGCGGTCCGGTATGCGTCCTCGCCCGAAGCCAGCCGGAGGGTCGTTCAGGCCGATGACCCGGCGCTTGCGGCGCCAACGGGCACTGCGGCGGCCGTCCTAGATGCCAGCGGCGACACTGCGGATTCGGTCCTGACCCACAGGCGCTTGCCATCGAACTCCTGTTGCACGGACAGAATCGACAGCAACTGCATGCCGGGCAGCTCGACTGCCTGGTGAGGCAGGTAATGGGGATAGAAGGTCGTGCCGTAGAGAGTGGAGCCGTCTTCGAGCACCGCCTCGTAGTTGGTGGTGACCGTGATGAGCTTCGGTCCGGCCTGCACCATCACGCCCTCGAACGGGCGCACATCGGCGATGCCGTTCACACCACGGCGCAGGTGCCTTCGATGCGGTAGCCGTGGTCCACCCGTCATTCTGATCACTCGCGGGGTTCTACACGCAGAGTATGCAAGCCGTCGCGCACCGACAAGGGGCTGGCAGTGTACGATCGCGGCGTGCCGAGGACGTGTGCTGCTGAGTTGATGCGTGGCCGAATGATGGTTGTCGGCCACCTCAGCACGTCCTGACAGACAAGCGAGGAGGCCGGCGAGCGCGCGCAGTGTGTAGCAGGCCGCGTCGGCGGGCCCGCTCATTGATTCGTAGTGCAGCTTGCGGCATTGAGGTTTTCTCAGCAAGATCGAGTCGTCCGGCGATGGCGTAGGACGCAGGTGTGAGGTCAGCGACGCCGACAGGCCCCGACACGCCGAGGATCGTCAGGTGCCAGGCCATGGCGTGGAGCCCCCGCTAGAAGAGGTC
>WHTH01000120.1 GCA_009377865.1 Pseudonocardiaceae bacterium
CCGCGGCCACGGCGGCTACGTCGTCGCCGCCGGCACCACCGTCGACGGCCGCCGCTACCACGTCCTCGACGACGCACCCCTCGCCGAGCTGCCCGCCTGGCTGATCGACCGGCTCACCCCCACCGCGCTGCCGCCGCAGGAGCCGGTCACCGTCACGATCGACACCAGCCGGCTGTCCGCCTACCTCGCCGCCGCCGTCCGCGCCGAACTTGACCACGTCTACACCTCCGAACCCGAGGCCCACAACCGGGCCCTGTATGGCGCTGCCGCCGCCCTCGGACAGCTCGTCGCCGGCGACGCCCTCGACGAGGACCAGGCCGAAGGCTGGCTACTCGCCGCCGGTATCGCCGTGGGCCAACCCGAACGCGAAGCGAGAAACACCATCGCCTCCGGGTTCAAGGCCGGCGCCCGCCGACCCCGGCAGGTGGCCGCCTGATGAACCCCCAACCGCCGACACCCGGCCAGCCGGACCGTCCACGTGCCGTGCTGGTCCAAATGGACACCGTCACACCTGAACCGATCGACTGGCTCTGGCCAGGGTTCCTCGCCCGCGGCAAGCTCCACGTCATCGACGGTGACCCCGGCCTCGGCAAGTCCACCGTGACTCTGGACTGGGCCGCGCGAGTGTCCACCGGCAAACCCTGGCCCGACGGGCAACCCGGTCCTGAACCCACGAACGTCGTCCTGCTGTCCTCCGAGGAAGGAATCGCAGACACCATCCGGCGTCGCCTCGACGCCGCCGGGGCCGACGCCGCTCGGGTCACCGTCATCCCTGCGATCACCACCGGCACCGACCCAGTTACCGGCGAGGACACCGAACGACTCCCCGCCCTACCCGACGACATCGACCTCATCCGCGACGCCCTACATGAGGTCGAGGCGGCGCTGCTGGTCGTCGACCCGCTGATGGCCTACCTCGCAAGCTCCGTCAACTCCTACCGCGACCAGGACGTCCGGCGCGCGCTCACACCCCTGATGCGCGCCGCCGAACAAGCCGGTACCGCCGTCGTCCTGGTCCGCCACCTCAACAAAGGCGACAGCGACAAAGCCGTCTACCGCGGCGGCGGCTCGATCGGCATCATCGGCGCCGCCCGCCTCGGCTACACCGTCGCCCGGCACCCCGACGACCCACAGAACGCCTCCCGAGCGGTCATCGCCGGCACCAAGGCGAACATCGCCAAGATGCCGCCCAGCCTCGCCTACCAACTCATCAGCGACGACGTCCACGAGTGCGCCCGCATCGATTGGGAAGGCCCCGTCGACTACACCGCCAGCGACCTCCTGCGTGCGGCCGCTGCCCCTAGCACCGAGAACGACACCTCCACACGCTGGTTGACCGACTACCTCGCCAGCGTTGGTGGTGAAGCTGCAGCAGCCGACGTCCACGCCGCAGCAGGTGACGCCGGAATCCCCACTCGGACCCTGCAACGCGCACGAGTACGCGCTGGAGTCATCGCGGCCCGAGAAGGCTTCCCGTCCCGCACCATGTGGCGACTCTCCAGCCTCGCGACACCCGGCCCGGCCAGTGACGCCACTGCCTCCATACCTCGCGCGACTGGCGCGACTGGCGCCACTGGCGCGACTGCACAAGCCGGACATCCCGCCGAGATAGGCCCATGTGCCCGCTGCCAACGCCCCACCCGTCGCTACGGCGCGAGGGCCCAAACAACTCTCTGCCAGCACTGCCGCACAGAGCAAGGCGGAGCCGCATGACCCCGAGGAACACCCACCGCAAGACGGACCCCGGCGCCGCGCCTGGCAGCAACCGCGCCGAGGTCCCTACCCACCCGAAGGAAGGCAACTCCATGGTCACCCACGACCGACCCAAAGCGCGAGGGCACCTCACCATCGCCGACGTCTGCGCCGAACTCGGCGTAGCCCGCTCCACTTTCTACGACTGGCGCGCGGCCAGGAAGGCACCTCGCTGCATCAAGCTCCCCAACGGGGACATCCGCATCAGACGAACCGACCTCGAAGCCTGGCTGAGCAGTCTGGAGGACGCCGCGTGACAAGCAACTACGACGTACGAATCTGGAGCATCCGCAAGTACAAGGGCAAGCGCGCGACGACATACACGGTTCGTTGGAGTGTCGGTGGCCGTGCCTTCCCCGAGACGTTCGCTACCAGCAAGCTGGCTGAGAGCTTCCGGTCGAAGCTCCTCACAGCCGCACGCGAGGGCGTCCCCTTCGATGAATCCACCGGACTGCCCGAGCCGATGGCTCGTGCGAGGAACTCGCGTACCTGGTACGAGCATGCCTGCGACTTCGTCGACATAAAATGGCCGCGTGCATCGGCGCGACACCGAAAGAGCATCGCCGAGGCACTCGCCAACGTGACGCCCGCTCTCCTTGCCACCGAGCGCGGGGCACCCGACCCGGACGAGTTACGAAGGGTGCTCCGCACGTGGTCCTTCAACTCCAAGGCACGACACCGAGTCTCGTCGTCTGAGGCTCCTCGTGCCGCACAGTGGGCAGCGCAGAACACGATGAAGGTATCCGAGCTTGCGGACACAGCGGTCATCAGGCGCGCACTCGACACCCTGGCCCTGACACTCGACGGCAAGGCGGCCGGCGCTACGACGATCGCCCGGAAGCGCGCAGTCTTCTACGGAGCGCTGCGGTACGCCGTCGAACGCGGCTTGCTAGAGGCGAACCCGATAGATCGGGTTCAGTGGGTCACACCGAAGGATGCCGCCGAGGTCGACAGCCGGGTAGTCGTCAATCCCCAGCAGGCACGGGACCTGGTGGCCGCCGTACGTGAGGTTGCACCCTCCCTGGAGGCGTTCTTCGCCACCATCTACTACGCGGGACTGCGACCCGCCGAGGTTCTGCACCTCCGGGAAGCCGACTGCAAACTGCCCGACACGGGCTGGGGCGAACTATTGCTCACCGGTTCGACCCAGCATGTCGGCGAGGCGTGGGGCGACGGCGACGACGCCCGAGAGGACCGAGGTCTGAAACACCGACCGCGGAAAGACACCAGACGGGTGCCCGCGTGTCCCGACCTCGTCCGCGTGCTCCGCGGGCACCTCGAAACGTTCGGCGTGCAGGACGGGCGCCTGTTCGTCGTCAGGACCGGAGCGTTCGGAACGCCGACGTCGAAGCCGTACGCGAACGCCGTCTCACCGGTCACCTACGCCGCCGTCTGGCGCAAAGCCCGAGCGAGAACCCTGACCGAACATCAGGTCGCATCTCCGCTCGCCCGACGACCGTACGACCTACGCCACGCATGCGTTTCCCTGTGGCTCAACGCGGGAGTACCGGCCACCCAAGTAGCCGAGTGGGCAGGGCACAGCGTCCACGTCCTCATGCGCGTGTACGCCAAGTGCATCTACGGCCAGGACGAAGCAGCCCGTCGCCGCATCGAGGCTGCCCTCGCCGCCGGGGGTCCACGGCAGACGAGCGGACCCGCCTGACGGCGATACCGAGTAGCCAACTTCACCACGTATTCGCCATGAGCAGCCGTTGACGGTCGGACAGCGCCGGACGTCACTGGACAGCGCAGACCGGCTCCTCACCAAAGTTTTCCCTGGTGAGGAGCCGGTCTCTGCTGCTGTGAGCGGAGGGCGTGGGATTCGAACCCACGGTCTGGATCCCTCCAGACAACGGTTTTCAAGACCGTCGCACTCGGCCACTATGCGAGCCCTCCAGGCGGGCGCCAGCCTACCGGCCGGCCCGCGCCCGACCGTACACCCGGA
>WHTH01000107.1 GCA_009377865.1 Pseudonocardiaceae bacterium
GCCACGGTCAGGTTGCGGCAACGGGTGACCAAGGGACCCGGCTCACGGGCGGCCGGTATCGCGATGGCGTTCAAGCTGATCGAGTCCGCGCAGTCTCGTTGGCGCGCCGTGAACGCACCGCACCTCGTCGCACTGGTACGCGCTGGAGCACGGTTCGAGAACGGGAAACTCGTCGAACGACCCGACGATCAAGCCGCGGAGAAGCAAGCCGCCTAACAAACCTCATCCACAGGTCTTGACAATTTCTCCTGATCGTCCTCGTATCGTCCTGGCCCAGAGTAGGCGTCGTACACAACGAGCTGACTGTTAATCGACGTGGATCCAACCTTGCCCACCCACTTCGGCACGTACTGCTTGAGCAATTCGTGCTTGTAGATGGCAGCTGCCTGTGGGGACAGGAAGAAGTTCTGATTGCTGCTCATCGCGACCCCGAGTCTCGCGCTGAACCGTCCGTGGCCTGATAGTAGAGGTATTAGCGCTCCACGTGGGCGCGAAACAGCGAATCAGTCGCCCAGACTCGGCCCGACGCCAATACTCCGCGTAGCGCGGATCAGGGGTTACAGAGCCTTCGGGATCTCGGCAAGCCCCTTATCCACCCACGCCGGGGAGGTCCGGCACTCCAAGCGTGTCGCATCGCGGTCTCTCGGCAACTGGTCCCACATACGCCCATCCAGACTCCTTCCTCCCGCCTTCGGTGTGCGCCCTCCCCATTGCTTAAAGAAGAACGGCACACCTTCAGCGAGGCACCGGTCGCGGATGTCGCGTGCCCACCTCGGTGCCATCGGGCGGGCATCGGGACCAGATTCACCTCCGACAATCACCCAATCGATCCCGGTCAGGTTCAGGCCCAGGAGTGGTCCGAGCAGGGGTTCCGCAGAGAGAAAGCGGACCGCTGCCGGTACCTGCCTCAGCTCATCGACACGTGCCAGCTGGTGTTCGTCTTCGACACTGACGCCGATCCACACGTTGGGCCAGCTCAGGCTGGGCGCAAGGCGACGCAGCCTGGTCGCTCGCTTGGTAAGCAGCTGATAGGTGTGCTGAGGTGTCTCAGCCATGACATCGAAGACGCGCTTGACGAAGTCGGCCGGGACACGGGCGTGGAATAGATCGCTCATCGAGTTCACGAACACCAGGCGAGGTCGCCGCCACCGTCGAGGAATATCGAGCGAGGCCTCGTGAACGGCGATACCAAAACCCGGTCCCGAGGTACGCGGATCGCCGTCGACCTGATACTTCGTCGATCCCATGGCCTTAAGTCGTTTGGCGAGCGTCAAGGCATAGCAGTGGTCGCAACCAGGTGAGACCCGGTCACATCCAGTCGTGGGGTTCCAGGTGGCCTGGGTCCACTCGATGGCGCTTCGATCAGCCACGCCAGACACCTCCTCCACCCACACCATCTTCGAACGTTTGATCGAAGAATAGGACCCGCGAGCGACACTTGTCCTCGGAATGCTGCCCGATGTCCGTCGATGGGATCCTCTTGGGGTGCGTTGTCATTGAGGTCTCCTCTCAGAGGCTGTCTCTGCGTAACCGCGGATTCCACGAACTCGTTGACTCGCTTCCTTCCCTCTACCGACTCGGGGCTGAGAACGGGCACCACCCGCAAAACCCGCGGAACCTGCAAAACCCAGTGACCTGCAACAACCCGATTCGCGACGCATGAATACCTGCCCGCAAAACCCGCAGAACCTCGATGTTTTGCGGGTTCTGCGGGCTTGCGTCGGACGCACTGTCATGGTCATCGTTCCTGGTCAAACGGTTCTGCTGGTTCTGCGGGTTTTGCGGGCGCGACGGTCGGGTGAACCAGATACCCGACAGAGGGTCGGCCTCCTCGTGCAGTCGGTGACTCGTCGTGACGGCGTATGTAGCCGTGTTGCTCGAGGAGACTGAGACCTGCTTCGAGGTCGGTGACCTTTGCGAATCGACTGCTGTGGACTGAGGTAAACATGTCCCGACGCGAGAACCACCCTGCATGGACGTTGCGCGTGATCCAGTCGAGCAGGTAGCGGGCGTCGTCGACTACAGGGTCGGCGCTCATGACGTTGTCGAATACGGCTAAGGCGTGGGAGAGGTAGTAGCGGCCGATGCGGATGGCCGCGTTGAGGGTGCCGGCGTCGATGGGGTGGCTCCAGCCGGTGTGCATGTGGTCGGCGAGGTGGAGTAGGCCGGCGAGGCGGACGCTGGCACCGGCGAGCTTGCTGGCCCAGTCGGTGAGGTGCGCGAGGGCGCCGTGTTCGCCGAGTTGGGGTTCTAGTTCAGCTTCGAACTGGCGTAGCAGTTCGTCTGCCTGGCGGTCGAGTGACCAGCTATGCGGCTCACCTTGCCCGGCGAAGGACGCGACCAGGGACTGCAGCCGCGCGTCGTAGGTGTCAGTGATGTCGTCGGGGACGGGTGGTGGCGCGATCTTGCGTCGCCCAACGGTCGAGGTGGGTAGGGCGTACAGGATGCGGGCGAGTAGTCCGCGGCCGCGGAAGCCGGGCATTCGGGCGATATCGCGTAGCACTTCAGGTTGGACCGCGAGGCCCAGGGTCAGGGCTGGCCGTTCCACGTGTTCGGCGGGCCTGCCCTTGCGATCGACGCGGAGTAGGTCGCCTGCATGTCCCTTGAGGAACACCTCGAGGTTGGATGTGCCGCCGCTGTAGCGGCCACCGAGGGTGCCGAAGATGCCGCCCTCGGCGGACAGGACCGCGAGCCGTCCTCCCTGTTCAGCGAGCAGCGATGCGGCAGCCTCGGGGGTGACGTCGTCGGCGACCAAGCGCGGCAACGGTGGAACGGATAGGTCGGCTTCTTCAGCTGCGGCATCGGCCGCTTCGGCGAGCGCGGAGGTCCGAGCTTCCTCGTTCGCCGCGTTTTCGGCCGCGCGAGCGGCGCGTTCGGTGCGGGCGTGCGCGACACGGATGGCGAGCTCGGCGTTGGCAATGTCGACGCGTGCAGCGTCAGCGAGCTGCTTCTCGGCGTGGAGAAGGGGTCTGGTCATCGCGGCGAATACTGCAGACTTGCGGCTGCCTGGCGGCATCGCGACGACTGTGTAGATGTTGACCGGCTCTACCCAGCCGGGCCGCGCCTGCACGACGACCCGGCCGCCCGCGGCAGCGGACAAGGCTGCCAAGGCCACCGCACCGGCGAGGTCGGCCGGGGTCTGGGTGGACTCGGCGACGCCGGCGACCTGGTCGGCGACCCAGGAAGGCAGCGCATCCACGGGAAACGCTGGACGCATCCAACGAGCGGATAGCGGGGTCGGCTCGCTGTCCCACTCCGCCTCCGGCGGTGGCGGGGCGTGGAGTGCCTCGACGGCCTCCCGCGCGCCGACCTCGGTCATGATGTCGTCGGCGGTGACTGGCTTGTTCGAGCGAGCGGTACTCATGAGCCCCTTTCACGGGGATCGCAGGTACGTGGGGCATGGCTCGGTCAGATCGAGGCGCGCATGGAGACGCACAGCTGCCGTCGTGTTGAACGCATAGGCGTGCGAGGTACCTCGTTCGGGACTCGACACCCGCCGGGTGTCCACCGGTCGCGGTTGAACCCGCCACAAGTGCCGCAGAGGACGCTGTGGCGGATCACCGAGGCCTCCAGGTGATGTTGTCGAGATGTTCCAGGTGAGCGTCGTAGAGGCGCGGTTGATGCTCGGCGCAGGGCTCCCACGCGGTCGGTTTGCCACAACACGGGGTCTGGTGGCTGGGGATGCCGTATTGCCGCTCCCCTACTGCCTCGGCAGCGAGACTGCGCATGTCGCGGTCGAACGCGCTGATCAGGTCAGCGGGCGTTGCGTTGGTCTGCGGGTCGTCGAGGAGCTCGCGAGCGTGGTAGGCGGCGTCAAGAGCGGTGACGGCGGTGGCGCGTCGAGCGGCACCGTCGGGTAGCCACCTGGTGTGGATGAGACGGTCGAGGGCCTTGTCGGCGTCGAGGTTGGCTAGCGCTGCGAATAGCGCGTGTGCAAGCACCACTACGACGGCGTGGCCGTAGGCGCCCTTGAGCATCACTCCGAGAACCGCGCCGATGACGGCGGCTTCGTGGCCGTACTCGAACGCGCCGAGCTCAACGTCGCGCCAGCACTGGACCAGCGAGTAAGTGCCGAGGCCGATCGTGACAGCTGTGATGAGTCCAGCGAGCACGAGGCTATCGGTGGCGGCGTAAATCGCTGTGAACGTCGCGATGTTGGCGGCGAGGAGAAGCACGGATACGGCGACGCCCTGTGCGATCGGCCAGGGGCGCCGGTGCTGCTCTCGTGCAGGGGTGAAGGTGTCGGTCGCGGTGGTCATGCGGGTGCTCCTTCGGTCAGGTGGATTCCGGTATGGAGGGCGGCACCGACGGCGCCGGCGTCGAGTCCGCGACTCGCAGCGGCGGCCGCGATCGCGCGGGTGACCACGGCCTCGGTGAGGGAGCCGTCGTCGATGAGCCTTCGTAGGCTTTTCGACGCGGCGGTGACGACGGCGAGCTGTTTGCCGGCGTTGCCGTCCGCGGCGAGGACTCGGTCGACCTCGCCGCGTAGTGCCGCTGCTGCGTAGCCGGCGCCTCGACGGCCGCGGCGACGCCGCCAGATGTCCTCGAGCGTCTCGGACTCGCGCCCCGTGACCGTGGCCGCGGCGGCGCGGCGTCCTTCGTGGGCGAGGACGGCGTTCTCCAGCTGTGCCCAGGCGTAGGCATCGACCTCATCGGCGTCCGCGTCGGGTGAGGAGGCGCGATCGAGGAGGCGGTGGCCGATGAGCTGCCAGTGCCGGAGTCGGGCTAGCTCGACGACGGTGACGGCATAGGTGACCGCGTTCGTGGGCACTGAGCAGCGCTCGAGGAGGGTATGCAGGTACACGCCGTCGACTCCTGGGATCTTGTTCGGCGCGATCGCCTGCCAGATCCCGACGGGATCGGTCGGCTCGCCGGCGTCCGCCGCAGCGCACAGTGCGGCGAACAACTGTTGGTGAGCGGGCCGGTAGAACACCTGCGGCCTGCCGACCACGGTGCGGACCGCGGCGAGGGTGGCGGTGTCCCAGAGGCAGCCACCCAGAACGACCTGCTCGGCGTCGACGTCGGCGCGCGGCTCGACCTGGGGTAGGCGCAACGCCGTCATGACCCGCCCTCGCCCGGCGTATGCGGGCCGAGTTTCGTCCATCCGGGGACGACACGTGCCACAGCGTGTGCAGGCGGAACGGGTTCCAGCTGCGTGGGTCGTCGCTGCGGTCGTGCCGCTGGAACTCCGAACATGTCCTCGACGGTCGCCTGCTGGCCGCTAGACAGCACAGGGACGATGACTCGCTCGGTGGCGTGCTGGGTGACGTGGTTCGTGACCTGCGTGGTGTGCGTGTTGTGCACGGACACCGAGCTGTGCACGAGGACGGGGCCGCGGCGGGTGAACATCAGCATGCCGCCGGCGACAACGCCGCCGACGAACATTACGACGAGACCGAAGATCCACCACATGGCTCCTCCTTCGTCGCGTGCGTGTCTGTCGCCGTGCGGATGGAGCGGTCGATGGACGCGGCGACGTCGGCGATCTGGCCAGCGACCGCGAGTGTGGCGTAGATGTGCGCGGCGGCCAGGTTGGTCTCCTGTTCGCTGTGGAGGGGCTCGAAGTCGCCGTAGCGGTTGCGGGCGCGCTCCAGCAGCCGCACCGCCTCACGTCGGTAGTCCTCCGGGTTAGCGTGATCGGTCGCCACCTTCGGCGCGGTGGGCTTGTAGTCAGGCATCGTCACCCTCCTCGCCACTGCGGGCCGCAGCGGTCGCGAGCGCTGGTACGGCTGGCCCGCTGCGCGGTTGGTTACGCGTGACGGTGCCGCTGTCGTGGCAGGAGCAGCCGCAAGCGTTGGCGAACGTCGACGTGGTGCAGTCGTCGTGGCGTGCGGTCGCGCACCAGATCGACCGCGGCCTCCATCTTGGCGCCGGGCCGGACGCGTGCGATTGGTCGCCGTGATGGCAGCGACAGGTGCACTCGACGCCGGCGCAGCGGCCGGTGCAGGTGTCGTGCGCTCCAGTGACGCACCGACCGGACCGCGGTGACAACGGCACGGCAGCGGAGGTGACGGAGCTGGTGGTCTCAGGCATCGGTGTGGTCCTGTCCGGGCTCGGTGGTTGGTTCCGCAGCGGGGTTTCGGCGGAGTCGGTGTAGTGCGCGAGTTGTGGGATGCGCTGATGCGGAAGGCGTCCAGCGGCGTGGAGCTGGTCGACGGGTTTGCCTTTGGACCAGTCGATGCGGGTGTCGAAGCCGGGCAGGGGCGTTGCTGCGTCGGCTTGCTCGTACAGCTGGTGCTCGACGGTCCCCCACTCCTCCCGAGCACGTGTCGTCTGCTCGCTCTGCGCCCACGACACCCACCGCACGCGGACAGGGATGTCGGCGGGCAGGTGGCGGGTGCGGACGAGCTCGTCCGCCGCGGCGCGGATGTTGCGCTCGTACTGCTGGCGGTAGGTGGCGTAGTCGACGGCACGAAGCTCGTCGAGCAGACGCTCCGCCTCCTCGAACCGCTGGTTGGCGGCCTCGTCGCCCGCATTGCACGCGTCGCCCTCGACGGTGTCGATCAGGATGAGGGACTCGTCGTAGACGTCGAGGAGGTCAGCGCCGAACAGGACCAGGTCGATGCTCTCGACGACCTCGATGGGATGCGTCCGGTATTCCAGCAGGTAGTCGCCGTCGTAGCCGACGGTGCTCTGCAGCATCTGGTCGACGTAGCTCGCCTCCCACGACCCCGGCCGGGCCTGGGTGATCGCGTGCATACCACCGAGATTCGCCGCGACGGTCGCGAGCAGGTGGCTGATGACCTCACCGCCGTCGGTGACACCGGTACTGATGGCGGCTGCCAGTGCGCCTGCGGCTACGGTGAACTGGCGTTGGTATTCTTCGCGCCGGTCCGGTGACGGGACCTGAGGTGAGCTCACTGCTGCCCCTCTCCCACGTCGGCGCCGGTGGTGTGGCGCTGCTTGCGTCTCCGGCGGAGTGCGCGGCGTTCTCGCTCGGACATGCCGCCCCAGATGCCGAACCGCTCGTCGTGGTTAAGCGCGTACTCAAGGCAGGCGCGGCGGATCGGACACGTATGGCAGACCCGTTTGGCGTCGCGGGTGGAGCCTCCCTTGTCGGGGAAGAAGGCTTTTTTCTGGACTAGGCGGAGGTAGCGCGGGTTGGCGGGTCCTGTGAGGGCCGTCCGTGGCACCGTCGTCTGAATGGTCATGGCGCGGTGTCCGGGGTGGTGGGGTTGGTGCGGGTGAGGGTGACGCGGTCGTCGGCAA
>WHTH01000117.1 GCA_009377865.1 Pseudonocardiaceae bacterium
ACGACCCACCCGCCCCACTGCCCCTGCGCCACGCGCTCCGGGTGATCGATCGACACCTCGCCGACTACATCGCCGAGGCCCGCATGACCGCGTGAGAACTTGGCTCAAGGTTCAAACTCCTAGCGACCAAGGCCGCTAGGTCGGGGACCAACGTGGTGTGGTGGCTACTGGTAGCGCGCCCGAACGATGTTGGCCGCCGCGACGAGCTCGGCGTTCTTGTCCCAGGCGGTGTGCCGCAGCTTGTTCATCCAGCCGCAGTCGGGCATGAGGACGACCTGGTTGGGGTCGACGACCTCGAGGATCCGCTCGATGCGCGCGACGATGGTGTCGACGCCGTCGGGGGTCGGGTCCTTCACGTCGACGACTCCGGCGCCGAGGGCCACGTTACGCGGCAGCGGCCACTTCTTAAACATGTCGAGGTCCGGACTCCGCAGCGGGTGGGCTAGCGCAAGGTGGAGGACCTGCATGTTGATCTTCAATGCGTCGGGCATCATGACGTCCGCGCTGCCGGGCACGTAGAACCGGTCCGTCGCGTTGCCCATGCACGAGTGCACCCAGATGTCGGCGTCCACGCCCTCGGTGGCCGCGTTGACCGTGTCGGCGATGTACGGCGTCGCCATGTAGTTGGGCGAGAGGTCCAGGAACTGGACGATGTCGACGAGGCCCTTGGAGACGAGGTCTTTGAACTCGTCGTTGTACACCTTCGCCAGGGCGAAGGCGAGCGCCTCCGGATCCCCGTAGTACTCGTCGTTGAGGAACAACGACTGCCCGGCAACCCCGAAGACGTTGAGCTTGATCGGCTTGTCGGTGTACCGACGCACGACCTCCAGGACGGGCGCGAAGATCGGTCGTACCCACTTGAGCTCGCTATTCACCGTGATGGTGTGGAACTTCTCCCACCCGGGGAACGGAACCGACGGGCCGTAAGGAACCGTGCCCTTGATCCGGTTGGGGATCGTCTCGAACAACAGCTCATAGTCGAATGGGGTGGCCGCCTCCATGTACTGGTTGGCGTCGGAGATGACGTCGAAACCGAGCATCTCCTGGTCCTGGATCGCCAGCCGGGTGCAGTCCTCGAACTTTTCTCTGGCCTCGAAACTCAGGAAGTCCGGTCCGTCCACGGTGCCCAGCACGCGCCCGGACATCCACTTCGGCCGCGGCCAGGAACCCACGCCGACCACCGGCAGCAGGTAGTCTTTTCCTCGGATCTTCACTTCTGTTCGTCCTCCTCGACGTGGGCTTCGTATCAGCCGATTCGCTCAGTGGCCGGCGGTCGGTCGTTTCGCGCCAGATCGTCGTTGCGTGGCGACCGCCACTCGCAACCTGACTGACCCTAGCGCCGGCCGTGACGGAGGTCATCCGTGCTCGGCGAGGCCCAGTACGGAGATCCGCTCATTCACCACGGAGCTGTGCACGGACGATCGCTGCGCCAGCCGTGAGTGCTTGCAGTTTCGCTCGTGCGACGTCCCGAGGCAGCTTCACCAGGCCGCACCTCGTGGTCAGGGCGAGTCGGTGGGCCGGGACCACCTCCCGGACGTCGCGGATGCGGTCGGCGACGGTGTCGGCAGTCTCCACCTACTCGGTGCGTACATCGATGACTCCGGCTGCGACGATTCTTCGTGGACCTCGGCCGGAGCAACCTGCCGACGTTCGTCACCGGGGCCGTCACGGACCATCTGACGCCCTGGAAGGTTGCTACCGGACGACCCAGCTGCTAGACGGGGACGCCACGTTCGTGCTCAGCTCGTCCGGACACATCGCGAGCCTGGTCAATCCGTCGAGCAACCCCAAGGCCCACTACTCGGTCGGCGGCCGACCCGACCCGGACCCCGACCGCTGGCTCGCCGGAGCGACGAGGACACCCGGCAGCTGCTGGGAGGGCCTGGAGTGAGTGGATCCGCCCGCGTTCCGGCGACTCCCGCCCCGTGACCTTGACGCAGGCCACGGTTCTCGAGCCGGCGCCCGGCAGCTACGTCCGGGACCGCGCGCCGTGGGCGGTGGCCAGCCTAATGGGACCTGCCGGGTTGGATACGGAAGGCTCGGTGCCGGTAGCCGCCGGTGGGTGAGCACTCGCCTGGCCTGGACGCAGTCGAGTCCTGGAGTCAGACCGTGCCCCCACCGGTGGTCGGGAGATCGTGGACCGCTGATGGGGTGACGTGCCCGCCGGGTGTGATGGCGCGAGCACTGGTCCATTAGGCCGCGGTGATCTCTCGCGTGCTGCCAGCTCTGACAGGTTCGTGCTGGTGGGAGGCGTGGCGGTGGTGTTGTTCGTCGGCGACGACTGGGCGGAAGATCATCATGATGTGGAGGTGCAGGACCACATCGGGCGCCGGCTCGGGAAGGCCCGCCTCCCGGAAGGGATCGCCGGGATCGTCCGGTTGCACGAGCTGATCGGCGGGTTCACCGACCCCGATACCGGCCCGGAGCAGGTGCTGGTGGGGATCGAGACCGACCGCGGGCCGTGGGTGGCCGCGCTGGTCGCGGCCGGGTATCGGGTGTTCGCGGTCAACCCGCGCCAGGTCGCCCGCTATCGGGAACGGCGCGGCACCTCGGGGGCGAAGAGCGACGCCGGGGATGCCCACGCGTTGGCCGACATGGTCCGCACCGACGCCCCCAGTTGCGCCCGATCGCCGGGGACACCTCGGCAGTCGAGGGGATCAAGCTGGTCGCCCGGGCGCATCAGACGCTGATCTGGGAGCGGCATCGGCATGTGCTGCGGTTGCGCTCTGCGCTGCGGGAGTACTTCCCCGCCGCGCTGGAGGCGTTCGGCGATCTCACCGGGTTCGACACGCTGGACCTGCTCGGTGCGGCCCCGGACCCGGCCCGGGCGGCACGGCTGTCCCGCTCGCGGATCGCAGCGGCGCTCAACGAGGTCCGCTCGATCGTCGTCGAGCGCCTCGCCCATCCCGACGGCGTGTTGATCTGCGACGAGACCGGCTTCCTGAAGAAGGGCGTCTGCTCGGCCGGGGTTCAGCGCCAGTACACCGGCACCGCCGGGCGGGTGGAGAACGCCCAGGTCGGGGTGTTCTTGTCGTATGCCTCCCCGCACGGACGCGCGCTGATCGACCGTCGGCTCTACCTGCCGGCGAAGACCTGGTGCGCCCAGCGCAACCGCTGCGCCGCTGCGGGGATCCCCGCCGAGGTCGAGTTCGCGACCAAACCGGCGCAGGCCGCCGAGATGGTCTACGCCGCCCTCGACGCCGACGTTCCGGCCGCCTGGGCCACCGCGGATGAGGTCTACGGCGCCAACACCGCGTTCCGGGCTGGGCTGCGCAAGCGTGGGGTGGGCTATGTCCTCGCGGTGGCGGTCGATCAGCATGTCACCACCGGCACCGGGCGCGGTCGGGTCGACGTCCTGGCCGCCGCGCTGCCGCAGCGGTCCTGGCAACAACACTGCGCCGGGCAGGGCTCGAAAGGGCCCCGCGACTACGACTGGGCCTGGGTCGGGATCAACCCCGCCACGCCATGGGGCGAGGATGACCGGTGGCTGTTGATCCGCCGCCACCGCCGCACCGGGGAGCTGGCCTACTACCTGTGCTGGGCTCCAACCCCGGTTCCGCTGAACCGCCTGGTCCGCGTCGCTGGCGCCCGTTGGGCGGTCGAGGAGAGCTTTCAGGCCGCGAAGGGCCAGGTCGGACTCGATCACTACCAGGTCCGCAGCTGGACCGGGTGGCACCGCCACACCGTGCTGGCCATGCTCGCGCTCGCCATCCTCACCGTCCTGGTCGCCGACGCCGCCGACGCCGCTCCCCGTCCACGCGACCACCGCGGCCGTGCCCTACTGCACTTGACCACCAACGAGATCCGCCACCTGCTCAACGTCCTGATCATCAAACCCGCCCAGCCCTTGATCCACTACTTGCGCTGGTCAAGCTGGCGGCGAGCTCACCAAGCCCTTGCCCGCCGCCTCCACTACCGGCGACGCTGCGCCGGGTGATCCAAGTGCGACTGTCGTACTACGACCGCAAACGCGCCCAGGGTAAGCGGCACAACGCCGCCCTGATCTGCCTCGCCCGCCGCCGCACCGACGTCATCTACGCCATGCTCCGCGACCGCAAGCCCTACCAGCTCTCCACCCCGGCCGGGCCCGCTCCGCACACCGCAGCCGCTTGACAATGACATAGAGACACCCCCCGATCCACGGACACCTCCGGTGAGGGGTCAGTGATCTTGGCCTGACCGGGTGTGGAGGGTCTCGAAGGTGACGGGACTGTGCATTCCGATGCTGGAATGGCGCCTGTTCGGATTGTACCAGCATTCTATCCACTCGAACACGGCGTTGGCAAGCCGATCTCGTGTCTGCCACGCTTTCGAGTCGAGGAGTTCGACTTGCATCGTGCCCCAGAACGACTCCATCATCGCGTTGTCGTAACAATCACCGACAGTGCCCATCGAGGCGAGCAGGTCGGCGGCCCGGAGTCGTTGTCCGAACGCCCACGACGCGTGATCGGAGTGCAGCACGGTCCGCTGGTCGGCGGCTTGTTTCTCGGGTTGCCGGCAGATGATGGCCATGCCGAGTGCGTCGGTGATGAGTTCGGTGCGCATGTGGTCGGCGATCGACCAGCCGACGATCAGTCGTGAATAGGCGTCCATGACCGTGGCGCAGTACACCTTGCCCTCAATTGTGGGGTGTTCGGTGATATCGGTGATCCACAGCCGATTCGGTTCCTCGGCTGCGAAGTTGCGGTTGACGAGGTCGGCGCTGGCCTCGGCGCCGGGGTCGCGGACGGTGCAGCCGCGGCGTCGCCGCCGGTAGAGGCCCTGGATGCCAGCCTGGCGCATCAGCCGGGCGACCCGCTTGAGGTTCACCCGCAGCCCGAGACCGAGGGTCAGCTCGGCGTGGATCCGCGGCGAACCGTAGGTTTCCCGAGAATCTGCGTGAATCTGACGGATCTGCTTGAGTAGCAACTCGTTCTCCTGGATGCGCGGCGAATCGAGGCGGCCGAGCCAGTCGTAGTATCCCGACTGCGAGACGTTGAGCACCCGGCAGGTCACCGCCAACGTCGATATCGTCGTCGGCGAGTTCGCGGACCAGCGGGAATGCTAGTTTGGGAGGACGTTCTCCCGGGCGAAGTACGCGGCGGCACGTTTGAGGATGTCGACCCCAAGTTCGAGGCGGCGCTTGGCGCGGCGGAGCTCGTGAGCTTCTTCTTCTCCTTGCTCGACAGCTGGGTTGGTGTCCATTCACGGGGGGACTGCGTTGGGGCGGTCAGGCTGTGACGGGGAGCCAGGGGTTGCCGGTGAGGGCAGCGTGGATGGCGTCGATGGCACGGATGCCGTGGCCGCGCGCGCTGGCGAGGTAGGAGCGGACACGTAG
>WHTH01000008.1 GCA_009377865.1 Pseudonocardiaceae bacterium
CCTTTCAAGGCGGCAGCGCGGGTTCGAATCCCGTTGGGGACACGCAGTACGAGGCCCAGTGGCGCAGTCGGTTAGCGCGTCGCCCTGTCACGGCGAAGGTCGCGGGTTCGAGTCCCGTCTGGGTCGCTTCGTACCGGCTTCCGCCGGTTCCGGCCAGGTAGCTCAGATGGTACGAGCGTCCGACTGAAAATCGGAAGGTCGGCGGTTCGACCCCGCCCCTGGCCACCCTCCCGCCAGTAACATCATGGAACCCGAGTGGCAGCCGGTGGTCACCCTCGACGGCGAGCAAGGGACGAGGGCACTGCGCTACAGTGGCGTGTTCACGCAGCAACAGGCCAGCCACAACAACTCGTCGATGCGGGAGTTCCTCGATGCCCATGAGCCCCGATGCTGACCCTACCCGGAGGGCGTGGATCGAGTGCTGCGACGAGTGGTGCTACCTGCTCGGCAACGAGGGACCGCAGGTGCATCTGCAATGCCCGGCGTGCCGCAAGACGTTCTGGCACGACACCGGATTCCGGCACGGCCGGGCGCAATCTGACCGACCGTCTGCGTCCTGACCGTCCCTGTCCCTCCGCTCGCGAGGAGTCCGTCACCGCCCGCGCCCTCGGTCTCACCGGTCGCGACCCCTCGTGGATGCCCTAGTCCGGTCACCGGCGTGCTAGGCGTTTTGTAACCTGTTCGGCGGCAGCGGCGCCGGCGATGCTGTGCCTAGCCTGGGGTTCCGTGCACAAACGTCATTTGCCGTGGCTCGCCATGGCGCTGATCACACTTCTCGCCGCGTGCGGGACCGGGACCGCCCCATCGCCGACCCAGGCACCTGAGGGGCAGGCGCGTCAGGCACCGGCGTCGCCCGCCGACCCGGCATTGCACCCGGACCCGGCACTCGATCCGGTGCTCTCCGGCGGCCGGCCCCAGGTCGCGTCCGATCCGGCGGGGCTGGCCCACCAGCTCACCGTCGCCGAGACCGCGATCCGGGACGCGAGAACACCCCCTGACCAACTGAATGCCGCGGCGTGGACGGCCCAGGTCGCCTACCGCACGCTCGAGTACCGGCCCGACTGGGACGGCGCGGTGCTCGGCGCGGTGCCGTCGCGGCTGCACGAGGTGGTGCTGCGCAACACGGCCGCGCGTCGCGAGTTCCTGGCGATGCAGGGCAGCCTCGACGACACGCTGCCGACGTGGCGGATGATCGAACCGTTGCCCGCGGCACAGCTGCGCGGGATCTACGGCGAGGCGCAGCGCCGCTTCGGCGTGCCGTGGCAGGTCCTCGCCGCAGTGCACCTGGTGGAGACCGGCAGCGGGCGGATCGTCGGGCTGTCCACCGCCGGCGCGCAGGGTCCCATGCAGTTCATGCCTGCCACGTGGGACAGCTACGGCATGGGGGGCGACGTCTGGGACACGCGCGACGCGATGATGGGAGCTGCCAACTACCTCGCGGCCAACGGCGCGGCCGACGGCGAACTCGACCGGGCGCTCTACCGCTACAACAACGATACGCGTTACGTCCGGGCGGTACGCCACTATGCGAGCGTGATGCGCATCGACGAGCGTGCCTTCCTCGGCTACCACGCCCGGCCGGTCTACTACCGCACCAGCGCGGGCGACATCATGCTGCCGGTCGGTTACGAGTCGTCCCGCAGCCTGCCGGTCCAGGAGTGGCTCGCCCGGCCCCGCTGAGTCCACTGACCTGAATCCCACTGACCTGACGCGGTGGCGTGGCCGCATGATGTGCGGGTGGATCTCGGCGACGTCTGGCAGCAAGTGACCGGGACACAACCGGAGCCGCCCGATGCGGTGGTGCTGCTGGCCGGGCTGGCCGCACTCATGCTGATCGGCTGGCAGCCGGCCTGGCGGGTGCTTCGAGGCGTGATCACAATCGCGCATGAGGGCGGGCACGCGGCGGCCGCGGCGCTGACCGGGCGGCAGCTGCTCGGGGTGCGGCTGCACTCGGACACCTCGGGCCTGACGCTGTCGCGCGGTCGCGCCACCGGGCCCGGCATGGTGTTCACGTTGGCCGCCGGGTACGTCGCGCCGTCGCTGCTCGGGCTCGGTGGGGTGGCGCTGCTGGGCAGCGGTCACATCACTGCGCTGCTGTGGAGCAGCATCGCGCTGCTGGCGGTGATGCTGCTGCTGATCCGCAACGTCTACGGCGTTGTCTCCGTCGTGGGCACGGCCGCGGTGGTGTTCGTGCTGTCCTGGTATGGCACCGCTGCAGTGCAGGCAGCGTTCGGGTACTTGTTCGTCTGGTTCCTGCTGCTCGCGTCACCGCGCCCGGTGCTCGAACTGCCCCGGCTGCGTCGAGGCGGCCGGGGTCGCGACTCCGACGCCGACCAGCTGGCGCGGCTGACCGGCCTCGCTGCCGGTGGCTGGGTCCTGCTGTTCGGGGCAGTGACACTGGCGGCCGCGGCCGCCGGCGCCTACTGGCTCGTGCCCTGGGCCGCAACGCTGTGATCACGCGGACCAGCGCCCGAGGAAGGAGCCGAGCCGCCCGATCGCGTCGGCGAGATCCTCGGCGTGCGGTAGCGTGACGATGCGCAGATGGTCGGGGCGTGGCCAGTTGAAGCCCCGGCCGTGCACCAGCATGACGTGCTCGGCGCGCAGCAGTTCGAGCACGAACCGCTCGTCGTCGTCGATCCGGTGCACGGCCGGATCCAGCCGCGGGAACGCGTATAGCGCACCGCGCGCCTTCACACAGCTGACCCCCGGGATCTCGTTGAGCATCCGGTAGGCGGTGTCGCGCTGCTCGACCAGCCGGCCGCCGGGCAGCACCAGCTCGCGGACGTCGCGTGGCCCTCCCAGCGCCGCCTGGATGCCGTGCTGCGCCGGCACGTTGGGGCACAGCCGCATGTTGGCCAGGACCGACAGTCCCTCGAGGTAGCTGCCGGCGTGCTCGGTCGGGCCCGAGACCACCATCCAGCCGGCGCGGAACCCCGCGACCCGGTAGGACTTGGACAGCCCGTTGAACGTCACGCACAGCACGTCGGGCGCCAGCGACGCGGTCGCCACGTGCTCGGCACCGTCGTAGAGGATCTGGTCGTAGATCTCGTCGGACAGCAGCAGCAGGCTGCGACGGCGCGCGATGTCGACGAGCGCGCCGAGCACGTCGGCCGGGTACACGGCACCGGTTGGGTTGTTGGGATTGATGACGACCAGCGCGCGGGTACGGTCGGTGATCTTGGCTTCGACGTCGGCGGGGTCGGGCAGCCACCCGGATCCCTCGTCGCACACGTAGTGCACCGCGCGGCCGCCGCACAGACTGACGACCGCGCTCCACAGTGGATAGTCCGGGGCGGGCACGAGCACCTCGTCGCCGTCCTCGAGCAGCGCCTGGCACGCCATCGTGATCAGCTCGGAGACCCCGTTGCCCAGCCAGACGTCGTCGACGTCGATGCCCTCGATGCCCTTGGCCTCGTGGTACTGCACGACCGCGCGGCGGGCGGGCACGATCCCGCGGGAGTCGCTGTAGCCCTGCGCGGTCGGCAGCTGGCGCACCATGTCGCGGACGATCTCGTCAGGCGCCTCGAAGCCGAAGGGCGCCGGGTTGCCGATGTTGAGCCGCAGGATGCGGTGGCCTTCCTGCTCGAGCCGCATCGCCTCGTCGAGCACCGGTCCCCGGACGTCGTAGGCTACTCCGGACAGCTTGCTCGACTGTGTCACCTGCATTGGGTCACCTGCATTGGACCGACCCTACGTCGTCCCGGATCGCGACCAACGGCAGGAAGGCCTGGGTCAGTGGGCCGATCGCCAGCGCGTAGAGCACCGTTCCCACGCCGACGGTCCCACCGAGAATCCAGCCGGTGGACAGCACGGCCACCTCGATTCCCGTCCGCACCGCGCGGATTGAAAGCCCGGTGCGCTGGTGCAACCCGGTCATCAGCCGGTCCCGCGGACCGGTTCCCAGCCGGGCGCCGACGTATGCCGCGGTGGCCATCGCGTTGAGCACCACGCCGCCGACCATCATCGAGGGTCGGTCGCGCACCGGCAGCGCGTCGAGTTTGGTGGCCATTGCTGCCGGGTATGCGACTTCCCTCGGAGCGGGAGCTGGCTGCTGCCACCCGCACCAGCCGCACCCTGGCCACCGCCGCCTACGACAGGCTTCGCGACGAGGGCCTGCTCGCCAGCCGACGCGGGGCCGGCTCGTGGACGGCATTGCCCGGCCCGGGCCAGGCCGACGGGGATGCCTTCCTGCCGAACCGCGAGTCACTGCTGGACCTGGCACACGCGGCACCGAGCGCACCGGCAGGCCTGGCGGCGGCTGCCGAGGCGGTGCGCCCCGCCTTCGCCGCGCAGCTGGCCGACCACGGCTACCACCCGCAGGGTGTGCCCGAGCTCCGGCGCCGCATCGCCGCGCGCTTCGCCACCCGGGGCTGGCCACCACCCCGGACCAGATCCTCGTCACCCACGGCGCGCAGCATGCCTTCGCGCTGGTGCTGCGCACCATGACGTCGCCCGGCGACCGGGTGCTCGTCGAGCACCCCACGTACCCCAACGCGCTCGATGCCGTCCGCGCGGTGCACGCCCGCGCGGTGCCGGTGGCGCTGGACCGCACCGGATGGGACGTCGAGGCGCTGGATGCGGCGCTGCGCCGGTCCGTCCCTGCGCTGGCGTACCTGATCCCCGATTTCCAGAACCCGACCGGGATGCGGATGCCCGCTAGCACCCGCTGTGAGATCGCGGCCCTGCTGCGTCGCAGCCGCACGCCGGTGGTGGCCGACGAGCCCCTTGTCGACCTCGACCTTGACGGCGGCGTGGCCCCGCCCGCGCTGGCCGAGGCGGTCGGCGAGCCCGCCATCACCATTGGTTCCGCGAGCAAGACGTTCTGGGGCGGGCTGCGGATCGGCTGGCTGCGCGCCCCCGCCGAGATGGTGGCCCGGCTGGTCGCCGCCCGCCCGGCGACCGACCTGGGCTGCCCGGTCTTCGAGCAACTGCTGCTGGCCGAGCTGCTCGACGGGCGCGACGCGCTGCTGGCCGGTCGGCTCGACGAGCTGCGAACCCGGCGGGCGGCCCTGCTCGACGCGGTGCGCCGGCACTGTCCGAACTGGTCGGTGCAGCCACCCGGCGGCGGGCTGTCGCTGTGGTGTGAGCTCGACGCGCCCGGATCGAGCCGGTTGGCGGTGCTGGCGGCGCAGCACGGCGTACGGGTCGTGCCTGGGTCGCGATTCAGCGCCCATGGGGGACTGGAACGCCGACTGCGGCTGCCTTACGCGTTGCCTCCCGACGTGCTCATCGGTGCCGGCGAGCGGCTGGCGCTGGCCTGGGCTGCGGTCGGCGCCGTCCCGGACGGCCGGATGGCGGCGGACACCGACGCCGCGCTGGCCTGACCAGCACGCGCCAGGTGCCGTGAAGGGCCCCATCACTGCATCCGGCGCAGTGAAGGGCCCCTTCATGGCGCGCTCGGGCGGGCGAGGGGATGCTGTGAGCATGGCGGGTCACTCGGTGACGGTGGACGTCGATGGACGGCGGCTGCGATTGTCCAACTTGGATAAGGTGCTCTACCCGGACACCGGGTTCAGGAAGGGCGAGGTGATCGACTACTACACCCGCATCGCACCGGTGCTGCTCCCGCATCTGGCCGACCGGCCACTGTCACTGCATCGCTGGCCCGATGGTGTCGGTGGTCAGTCGTTCTGGGACAAGGACGCTTCGCGCCACGCGCCCGACTGGCTGCGGGTCGTGCGGCTGCCGAGCCCTGGCAGCAGCAGCGGCAACGAGGAGGTCGGCTACGCGGTGGTCGACGGGCTTGCGGCGTTGGTGTGGGCGGCCAACCTGGCTGGCCTGGAGCTTCATGTTCCACAGTGGACTGTAGGGCCGCGTGACGGGCGACGGGAGCCCGACCTTGTGGTGTTCGACCTCGACCCGGGAGCGCCGGCCACGGTCGTCGAGTGCGGCCGGGTGGCCGAGGCCGTGCGCGAAGTACTGGCCGAGGATGGGCTCGACTGTGTGGTGAAGACCAGCGGGTCGAAGGGGATGCAGGTCTACGCGCCGGTGCAGGTCCGCGATGCGGCACGCACCTCCGAGTACGCGCGGCAGGTGGCTGAGCACCTGGCCGCGCAACGGCCCGGCGAGGTGGTCGCGGTGATGGCCAAGGCTCGTCGCGGCGGGAAGGTGTTCGTGGACTGGAGCCAGAACAACCCGGCCAAGACCACGGTCGCCCCTTACTCGTTACGAGGGCGCTCGCAGCCCACCGTGTCGACACCGATCAGCTGGAACGAGGTGGCCGACTGCCGCGACCCGGAGGACCTGGTCTTCGGCGTCGACGACGTGATCGAGCGTGTCTCGCACGACGGCGACCTGTTCGGTGCGCTGCTCGGTGAGCGGTACCGGCTGCCGGCACGGCCGCGAGTTGCTAGGGACCGGAAGCGGTGACCGGCCCGTCCGGTACCACCCGTCACGGGTGGATGTAAGGAGCCCCGGCGCCGCGGGGGCAACGCGACGCCGGGGCCTTCAACCCGATCCGCCCGGGCGCGGTCGGACGGATCGGGGGCTTTCTCTGGGGATGCGCGCCAGGTCCGCATGCAGCGCGGACGGCGCGCCGGCGGTGCTGCCTAGACGGCGCACCGCGAACGACCGGTTCAGTCGGGTGAGGTGGATGGGCGCTGCGCGAGCAGGCCCGGTGCAACCGTGACCGGCGGGTGTATCAGTGCTCCCGCCGGACCGGCCGGGGGTGTCAGAGCGCTGTTGCTTCCCGGCAATGCCGGCGCGCTACCCGACCCGCCCGCAGATGTGGCGCCGGACGAGCAAGGTGGTGCCACGTTATGGTTCTGCGCCACCGAGCCGTCCACAGTGGAGAAAGCTACCGCGTCCGCGGCTGCGCTGGTGTCTACAGTGTCTACAGTGTCTGCATCGGACGGAGCGAACCCGGCCACGACGGTCCCGGAACCGGGCAGTGTGTCGGTGGCAGTGTCCGGTCCGAGCACCGGACCGGACGGGGCGGCCGCTGCCGGCGCAGCCGTAACCGCCGGCGTCGGAGCCGACTGCGCTGTGGCTTGCGGGGAGATCGCGGGACCGACCGGGGCCAGCCGCTCGGGAAGCCCGACCACGCCTCCGGCTACCTCGGCGACGCCTCCGGCCGCATCGACGACGGGCCCGGCTAGTTCAGTGACAGGCTCGGGCAGTTCAGTGACGGGGCCCGCCAGCTCGGTTGCTGGCTCGGCCAGCTCGGCAACGGGCACGGTGCGCTCCGCGACGCGCGGTGCCAAGTCGGAGACCGGGGATGCGGTGTCGTCAGCCGACTCGGGAGGTTCGGCATCCGAGGAAGCTGGCATCACGGTGTCGGCGGGTGAGTCGTCGGCGGGTGATTGGTCGGCGGCAGCGGCTCCATCCGGGGTGGTCTCCGACTCCGGCTCGACAACCGAAGCGGCGGATGAGCCGGCCGACTCGGCGGTGTCGCTGGCCACATCGGTGGCTGTCGTGACGGCCGAGGCGGCGGGTTCACGCTCGGTGTCGATCGCCTCGGTGTCTTCCACCGGTGATTCGTTCTGCCGTTCGCTGACGGGCGAGTCCAGCGAGTCAACCCCGGGGACGATCGCCATGCCGGGCGCGCTGCCCAGCAGCCAACCCCCCACCAGCAGCCCGCCGACGAACGTGACCCGCACCAGCAGCCGGGTCAGCGCAGCGGCGAGCGCCAAAGGTGCGCTGTGGGTGCGGGCCACCGGCGTATCCCAGCTGTCGGGCGGCCGACCGTCACACGGCCGCAGGTTGCCTGGATCATCCCTCTTTCGCGGCCCGATCGGCACCCCTGGAAGGGGCATGACAGGAACCACCCGTACGGGTGACCGGCCACTCATAC
Source organism: Pseudonocardiaceae bacterium (assembly GCA_009377865.1). GTDB lineage: Bacteria > Actinomycetota > Actinomycetes > Mycobacteriales > Pseudonocardiaceae > WHSY01. The sequence continues at coordinate 7,793 of WHTH01000008.1, forward strand.
GGGTGATAGCCCCGTGTCCGCCCACCTCAGCAGCACTCGCCGGGTGCAGACACACCGTGCGGGACGTGCCGGCACACCGAGGTGAGGCGGTAAACGGCCTCGTCGAGTACCTCGTCGCGCTTGCAGAACGCGAACCGCACCACATGCCGCCACGGCTCGGGGTCGTCGACGAACACCGAGACGGGCACTGCGACGACCCCGGCGGCCGCTGGCAGTGCCATGCAGAAATCGACGCCGTCGGAACTGAGTCCGAGGTCCGCCGCGACGTCGCGGATGTCCGCGCAGACGAAGTAGGTGCCCTCGCTGCGGCGTACCCCGAAGCCTGCCGCGCGCAACCCGTCGGCCAGCCGGTGCCGCTTGTCCTGGAGTGCGGCGCGGTGCCTGGCCACCCAGTCCAGTTCGGACCGTAGCGCATACGCGACGGCGGGCTGGAACGGTGCCCCGCCGACGAATGTCAGGAACTGTTTGGCGGCCCGGACCGCCGCGACGAGTGCGGCCGGCCCGCACACCCAGCCGATCTTCCAGCCCGTCGCGCTGAACGTCTTTCCCGCACTGGACACCGACAAGGTCCGCTCGGCCATCCCGGGCAGCGTGGCCAGCGGCACGTGCGATGCAGCGTCGAACGTCAGGTGCTCGTAGACCTCGTCGGTGACGACGAGCAGGTCGTGCTCGACGGCAAGCCCTGCCAGCGCGGCGAGCTCGGTGTGGGTGAACACGGTCCCGGTGGGGTTGTGCGGGCTGTTGAGCAGCAGCACCCGCGTCGAGGGGCCTACCGCCGCACGCAGCGCGTCGACGTCGAGCGCGAACCGGTCGCCGTCGTAGACCAGCGGCACGGTCCGTCGCCGCGCACCGGCCAGCGCCACCGCCGCCGCGTAGGAGTCGTAGTAGGGCTCGACGAGCAGCACCTCGTCGCCGTGATCGGACAGCGCCAGCAGCGCCGCGGCGATGCCCTCCGTGGCGCCGACGGTGACCAGCACCTCGGTGTCGGGGTCGTGGCGCAGCCCGTAGTGTGCCGAGCGGTGCTCGGCGATGGCGTCGCGCAGCTCGGGGTCACCCGGCCCAGGTGGGTACTGGTTGCGCCCCTCGGCGATGGCCGTCCGGGCCGTCTCCAGCATGCCGGCGGGTCCGTCGGTGTCCGGGAATCCCTGGCCCAGGTTGACCGCGCCGGTGCGCCCCGCCAGAGCCGTCATCTCCGCGAAGATCGTGGAGGTGAACGGCTGCAACCGGGGTACCAGTCCGTGAGGGCGCACGCGACCATCCTGCGGCAGGGGACAATGAGTCCCGTGGAGCTGACCATGAACGAGCAGGCCAAGCAAACGGGCCTGCGCCGGATGAAGGTCGTGGCGCTGAGCTTCCTGCTCGGCGCGGCAGTGATCTACGTCGTCGCCCGGCTCAACCAGGACGCCGGCCCGTGGGTCGGTTACGTGCGCGCCGCCGCCGAGGCCGGGATGGTCGGGGCGCTGGCCGACTGGTTCGCCGTCACCGCGCTGTTCCGGCACCCGCTGGGGCTTCGGATCCCGCACACCGCGATCATCCCCCGCAAGAAGGACCAGCTCGGCGAGAACCTCAGTGACTTCGTCGGGTCCAATTTCCTCGCCGAGGACGTGGTGCGCGACAAGCTGCGCCGGACGGATGTCACCGCGCGGTTCGGGGCCTGGCTGGGGCAGCGTCACAACGCCGACCGGGTCACCGCCGAGCTCGCCAATGCGATGCGTGCCGCAGTGACGATCCTGCGCGACGAGGATGTGCAGGCCGTGCTGGAGACGGCAGTCGTCAAGCGGCTGATCGACCGGCCATGGGGCCCGCCACTGGGCAAGCTGCTGGGACAGGTGCTCGCCGACGGGTCGCACCACAAGCTCGTCGACCTGGTCTGCGACCGCGCCTACGACTGGGTGCGGGCGAACCACAACACGGTGCTGCGGGTGGTCAGCCAGCGCGCGCCGTCGTGGTCGCCGCGGTTCGTCGACGGCCTCGTCGCCGACAAGATCTACGCCGAGGTGCTCGACTTCGCCTGGGCGGTGCGAACCGATCCCGACCACGCGATGCGCAAGGCGCTCGACCGCTTCCTCGCCGAGTTCGCCGCGGATCTGCAGACCGATCCGGCGACGATCGAGCGGGCCGAAGCGGTCAAGCACCAGGTGCTGGCGCACCCGGAGGTGCGCAACGTCATCGGGTCTGCCTGGGCAACCGCGAAGAAGATGATTCTCGACGCCGCCGACGATCCTTCCTCGGAGCTGCGGCGCCGGGTGCGCGATGGGTTGTGCTCGCTCGGTGACCGGCTGGTCTCGGACCATGAGCTGCGGGCCAAGGTCGACGAATGGATGGAACGGGTCGTGACACACGTGATCACGAACTACCGCTCCGAGATCACCGCGCTGATCACCGAAACGGTACAGCGCTGGGACGCCGAGCAGACCTCGCGCAAGGTGGAGCTGCAGATCGGCAGGGACCTGCAGTTCATCCGCATCAACGGCACCGTGGTCGGTGCGCTGGCCGGGCTGGCGATCCACACCGTGTCGGTGTTGTTGCTCTGACTCGGCGGGACGTGCGGGAACGGAGCTGCCGCATTGTGGCGTACCTCACCTGAGCTGCGCAAGCAGAGCGCTTGCACTTGCTAGCACTGGCGCCTAGCGTGGTCGGTGTCGGAAGGAGGTGAGCAGGTGAAGCGAGTCGACGACACCGTCGAGACCGTCCAGGAACTCGGCCGTGACATCGGGGCCTACATTCGCGAGCAGCGCAATCAGGCCGAGATATCGCTACGCCAGCTCGCCAAGCTCGCCGGCGTGTCCAACCCGTACCTGAGCCAGATCGAGCGGGGCCTGCGCAAGCCCAGCGCCGGGATCCTGCAGCAGATCGCCAAGGGCCTGCGGATCTCGGCCGAGGCGCTATACGTGCAGGCCGGGATGCTCGACGAGCGGGCCGGCGGCCCGATCGCCGACGCCGTCGTCGCAGACACCTCATTGTCCGAGCGGCAGAAGCAGGTGCTGATCGACGTCTACGAATCGTTCCGGCGGGAGAACCTGGCACGGCAGTCCGGGAGCACCGCCGCTGAATCGTCCACTACTGATGGGTTTCGTGTGGACGGTAGAGCGATCGTCATCGAGACCCCCGCCACGAAGGAGTGATCGTCATGCCCACGTTGCCCACCAACAGGGACCTCACCAAGAACATCCGGACCGCCCGTCGCAACGCCGAGGCGTCCGTCACCGCCACCATGGATCGGGTCAAGACCCCGCTGCTGGCAGTGCTCGGCGCGGCCGAGACCGCCGGATCCGCGCTGACCGACGCCATCAACAAGGCGCGCAGCGAGGCGACCGGCCGGGCTCACGAGACCCAGGACCGGCTGCAGAGCGCGCTGGACGACCTGCAGCGCCGGGTCTCGGAGCTGCCTGCCGAAATCGGTGAGCTGCGGTCTCGCCTCGAGCCGGCCGAGCTGCGCAAGCTCGCGGACGCCTACGGCGAGGTGGCGCAGAAGGCCTACACGTCGCTGGCAGAGCGCGGCGACGAGCTCTTCGGTGAGTTCCGCAGCCGGCCGCAGGTCAAGAGCGCGCTGAGCTCGGTCGAGTCCGGTGTCGATTCCGCCCAGGAGCGCCTGGAGGCAGTGGCCAAGGACGTGAACAACCTGGCCGACGACCTGCTGGCCCGGTTCGCTCGCACCAGCCGCTCAGCGGGCGAGAAGGCCGCGCGGACCACTGAACAGCGTGCCGATGAGCTCGCCGAGCAGGTCAAGGAGGTCAGCGACGAGGTCGCCGGCTCGGTCAGCGACGCCGGCGGGGAAGCCGCATCGAGCACGCGCAGCACCGCCCGCAAGACGGCCAGCCGCACCTCCGCGCAGCGCAAGCCTGCCCCCCGCCGCGCCGGCAGCAACGGCTCCGGCAGCACCGGCGGCAGCTCGAAGTCCTGACGCCTCCCGCGTCACCGGGGCGGACCCGCGAGCCAAACTCGGGCTCCGGGTCCGGCCTGTTACGTCGTACCCTGGTGGGGTGCCGCCGATCGATGCCCTCGTCTACATGATCCTCTACTTCGCGGGGATCCCGGTGGGGCTCTACGCGTTCATCCACGCCACGCTGCAGCGCCCTGACGCCTTCACCGCCGCCGACAAGCTCACCAAGCCCAAGTGGCTCGGAATCAGTGGCGCGGCGGCGGCCGCGCTGGTGATGTCCTTCGGGTTCGCCATCCTCTGGCTGGCGGGGCTGGTCGCCGCGCTCGTCTACATAGTCGACGTCAAGCCGGCGGTCACCGAGGTGCAGGGCGGTTCGCGCTGGTGAGTGCCGGTTGGCAGGTTGCGGGCGAGCTGGAGACCGTCCCCGCCTTGCAGCGGCCCGAGCTGCTCGCAGCACCCGTCCACGCTGCGCTGGCCCGGCTGCCCGAGCCCGACGTCGCCCGGTGTGCGGTCGCGCCGATCGACCCGGGGCTCGCGGACACCGCTGCGCTCTGCGAGCACTACGGTATCGGGCTGCAAGCGTGCGCCAACTGCGTGGTGGTGACCGGTAGACGGGCCGGTGAGCAGCGCTGGGCTGCGTGTCTCGTACTCGCCACCACCCGCGCCGACGTCAACGGCGTGGTCCGGCGCAGGCTCGACGTGCGCAAGGCGTCGTTCGCGTCACAGCACGACGTGGTGGCGGCGACCAGCATGGAGTACGGCGGAATCACCCCGCTGGGGCTGCCGGAGGACTGGCCAGTGCTGCTCGACCCGGCGGTGGTGGCCGCCGGCGAGCTGGTGATCGGGTCCGGGATACGGGACAGCAAGGTGCTTATCCCGGGTGACGTGCTGGCCCGGCTGCCGGGTGCCGAGGTGCTCGACGGGCTGGGTCGACCGCTGTACTGACACCGCACGATTCGCACAATCATGCGTGATCGTGCATGTCTCCCCGGGTCAGCGGGCTCGGACGGCTGCCGCGAGCTCCCGGTTGCCGGTGATCTTGGCATGTGACGGGCGCCCCCAGGCCGCCCGGTAGATCGCGTCGGCCAGGCCGATCACCGACGCGTCCGGTTCCGCGACGATCTCCGGGGCGGTCTGCGGGAGCTGGCCTGCGACGAGCCGCACGGTCCAGGCCCGCCCGGCATCGGCCGCGTGGTAGAGCACGGTGCCAGCGAGGTCGGAGTCGGCCCATTCGTCGGTCCGGCGCTGGATCAGGCGGGTGAGCACCTCGTCGATGCCGTCGGCGGCGACATCCGGGCCCACCCCGGTGTCCTCGCCGGTCGTGCCCTGAGCGTCGAGCCGGTGCATGGTCGCCTCGTGCGCCATCCGCCGTGCCCAGAACGCCGCCGTTTTCGGTGCGGTGGGGGAGAAGTTCCACGCGGGGGCGGCGGGATCGGCCGTGCGCAGCGCCTCCAGCAGCTCCGCCAGCCGCTCGTCATAGCCCGCGACGACTGCGTCGAGATCGCCCGACATGGCTCTTGGCTTCGTCGGGGGCGTCGACGGGTCGGCGGCGTGCAGCGCGCCGGTCACCATCGCGAACACCCGGCCGGTGTGCGCGAGCAGCCGCTGCACCGTCCAGTCCGGGCAGCTGGGCACGGTGGTGTCCGGTGCGACGGCCAGCGCTGCCGTGCGCAGCATCCCGGCCTCGGTCTCGATCACGGTGCGGTACTCGTCATGCTCCACGGGTGCACCCTACGACCGCACGCGAGCTCACTCCTCGCGGTCGCGCAGCCAGTCGGTGGCGAACTCGTGCTCGCGCTCCATCAGCCGGGTGATGTTCTCGTTGATCAACTTCTCGACCGCGACACTGAACAGCGGGATGGGTACCTTCGTGTCGATTCGCAGCGTGACAGTGGCGCCGCCGCCGTGTGGCCGTGGCATCAGCGCCATCGTGCCGGTGATCTTGGCGGGCGTGCCCTTGATGACGGCCTTGACCGGACCACCGCCGGGACCGGTCCAGGTCTCGGTGCGCTCGATGACGACGTCGCCGGGCATCAGCGACTGCGCGTAGGTCGGTAGCCGATCCGATGGCACGGTCTGGCGTTGCACGACGGTCACGGCGCCCGATTCGTCCTGCTCCCGCGACACCAGCTCGGCTCCCTGTCCACCGACCTTGTCCAGCTTCGCCCGCAGGAATTCCGGGTCGGTGAGAACCTCACGGACTCGCTCGGGTGCTTCGGCGTAGGTGTGGCGCAGCTCCACCTGAGTGCTCATGCGGCGCAGGCTACCGTGGTCGGCCGTGACCACACCCGCGACGACCCGGGCGCGCGCCGACGTCGACCTCGCACCGTTCACCACGCTGCGTCTCGGCGGGTCGGCGCGCCGGTTCGTCGACGCCACCGACGGCGCGGGCGCGGTGCGCGCCGTCCGTGCCGCGGACACGGCAGGCGAGCCGTTGCTGCTGCTAGCGGGCGGGTCGAACCTGGTGATCGCCGACTCGGGGTTCGAGGGCACGGTGGTGCGGCTGGCCAGCCGCGGGGTGGAGATCGACGGGGTCGGGGTGCTGCGTGCCGCCGCGGGCGAGGACTGGGAGGCCGTGGTGGCACGAGCCGTCGGGGCCGGCTACGGCGGGCTGGAATGCCTGTCGGGTATCCCCGGGTCCGTCGGCGCGACACCGGTGCAGAACGTCGGCGCCTACGGTGTCGAGCTCTCCGACCTGCTGCTCGACGTGGAGCTCTACGACCGCGACAGCGGGCAGACCCGGACCGTGGCCGCGGCGGAGCTGGGCCTCGGGTACCGGACCAGCATGCTCAAGGGCACCGACGCCGCCGTCGTGCTGGCGGTGCGGCTGGCGCTGCGGCCCGACGGCCTGTCCGCACCGATCCGCTACGCGGAACTGGCCCGCGTGCTCGACGTCGAGGCCGGGGACCGGGTGCCGGCGCCCGCGGCCCGCGAGGCGGTGCTGGCGCTGCGCCGTGGCAAGGGGATGGTGCTCGACCCCGCCGACCACGACACCTGGTCGGCGGGTTCCTTCTTCACCAACCCGCTGCTCGACGCCGGCGAGGTCGCGCACGTGCTGGAGCGGATCGCAGACCGGGTCGGCGGTGACGTCGCGGTGCCGCAGTACCCGGGCGGGCCGGGGTGCACGAAGCTGTCGGCCGCCTGGCTGATAGAGCGTGCCGGGTTCGGCCGTGGCCATGCCGGGCCGGGCGGCCGGGTGGCGCTGTCGGGCAAGCACACGCTGGCGCTGAGCAACCGCGGCGGGGCGAGCACCGCCGACCTGCTGGCGCTGGCCCGGGAGGTGCGTGACGGGGTGCGCTCGTGCTTCGGCGTCACATTGCACCCCGAGCCGGTGCTCGTCGGCTGCACGCTGTAGCTAGGACGTGACGGCGCCGCGCTGCGACTCGATAATCTTGACGGCGACATGGGCCACCAGCCGGTCGTCCGGGTCGGTGAGGTCGAGCCCGGTGATCTGCTCGATGCGCTGCATCCGGTAGGCGACCGTGTTGACGTGCAGCCGCAACGTGCGCGCGGCCTGCTTGCGGCTGCCGTGGTGGCGCAGGAAGGCCGACAGTGTGGCCACCAGGTCCGACCGGTGCCCCCGGTCGTAGTCGACCAGCAGCCCGAGGATGTCCCCGGCGAAGCGCCGCAGCGCGCTCATGTCCCCCATCGTGAGCAGCAGCCGGTAGATCCCCAGCTGATCCCAGCGCACCACGGTGCCGGCCCATCCCAGCCGGATGCCCAGGTCGATCGCCTGCTCCGCCTCGTGCAGCCCGTCGGGGGCGCGCTCGGGCTCGGCGAGCACGTCGCTGAGCCCGGAGGTGGCACCCGCTGCGCAGCCACGCAGCAGCTCGGTCAGCGCCCCGCCGGGCGTCATGCCCGGCCCGGGCGCCGGCGGGTCGGGCAGCAGCGCGATGACGGTGGCGTCGCGCAGCATCACGACGCTGCCCGGCACACTGGCCGTCAGCCGGTCCACCAGCTGCTCCCCGTCGGCGGCGCCGCCGGCCAGCCGTACCGCCGCGACCCGGAACGTGCCGCGCAGGCCCAGCGACCGCAGCTTCTTGTGGGCGTCCTCGGTGTCGAGGAAGTGACCGGAGACCAGCGCGTCGACGACCGCTCGCTGGTAGCGCATCCCCAGTTCGGTGCTGGTGCGCTCGTTGGCCAGCGTCAGCGCGAACAGCGTCGCCGCGTAGGTCGTCGTCAGCAGGTCGACGTCGTCTGGCTCGCGCGCCCCCGGGCCGTCGGGCACCAGCAGAAAGCCCAGGGTGCGCTCACCGACCGCGATCGGGGCGATCAGCCACCCGGTCTCGAAGGCGGAACCGGGGACCGGCGGCACCCGCAGCGGCCGCCGTTCGGCCTCCAGGGTGTGCAGCAGCCGCGAGACACGCTCGTCGGACCGGTCCCAGTCGGGCGCCGGGAGCTGCGGGTCGCCACCGGACTGGGCCCGCACCGCCAGCGCGGGGTCGAGCAGCACGATCCGCTTTCCCACCAGGTCCGCGAAGACCCGGGTGAGCTCCAGCGGATCGGCGCCCCGCAACGCGGCGTCGGCGAGCTGATCGCACAGCGCGATGACCCGGCGGTAGATCGTGTTCTGCCGGGACAGCCCGGCACTGTGCGCTCCGGCTCGCTCCACCGCACCGTCGGTGGCCGAGCCGAGTCCCACGAGCCCGGACCCGTCGAGCCGTCCCGGCCTGCTCACGGCTGCGCCCCGCGTGCGGTGACCCGGGCGATCAGGTCGGCTCCGTGGTCGCTGCGGTCGGCCGGCACGTGCAGCACGACACCGGCCACCAGATCGGCCAGCGCGTCGATCGTCTCGACCGCGGCGGTGACGGCAGCAGCGGCGGCCGTGTCGTCGTCGGAACTCTCGTTGCGGCAACGCAGCGCCGCCAGCGCCGAGGACGGGGCCGTGAGATGGGGCATCTCGAAACTGAGCCGCTCGAGGGTGCGGGCATCGTCGAAGGGGGCGATCGCGGCGAGCACGGGCCGGTCGATGCCGCGCTCGACCAGCGCCTGCAGCACGGTGCGCGCCTCCTCGGCGTCGTAGACGACGTCGGTGAGCAGGAACTCCGCTCCCGCGCGCACCTTCGCCTCCGCCCGGTCGAGCTCGTAGTCGATGTCGGCGGCCATGGTGGTCAGCGACGCCCCGACACTGAACCGGGTCCGCTCGGCCATGGCCACCCCCCGCCAGTCGGTGCCCTCGTTGAGGCCGCGCAACGTCCGGATCAGGCCGATCGAGTCGACGTCCCACAGCACGGCGGGATCCGGGTAGTCACCCGCCACCCGGGGCGCTCCCGTCCGGCAGACCACGATCTGCAGGCCCAGCGCGTGCGCTCCCAGCAGGTCGGCCTGCAACGCCGCGAGGCTGCGGTCCGCGGTCTCGACCGGGAGCACGACATCGGACCCGACGCGCTCGCGCAGCAGCAGGCCGGCGGCGATCGGGTTCACCCGGGTCCGTGGCGGTGCCGGCTCCCGGAGCGCGATCAGGTCGGCCCCGGCCGTCCGCAGCCGCTGGGCCCGGGAGACGAAGTCGGCGACTTCCTGGTCGCCCGGCGTCTGCAGGCCGGCGATGACATGGAAGCGATCCGGCTGCGGCCAGGCCACGGCCACCGCCGGCTCGGAAGGCGGCTCGGCCGGTCTCGCAGCGGTCACCACGATCCGACCGCGGCGGGGCGGCTCGGCGACCGGTGCCGGCGGGCGCGCCGGCCGCAGCGACGAGACCGCCTTCGCGATCGCCCGGACGTGCGCCGGGGTGGTGCCGCAGCACCCGCCCACGACGTTCGCGCCCGCCGCGACGAAGTCCGCCGCGGCCTGCGCGAAGTAGCGGGTGTTGTGCGCGTACCGGAACTGCTTGCCCAGCCGCTGCGGGAGACCGGCGTTGGGTTGCACCGACACCGGGCGGTCGGTGCCGGCCGCGAGCTCGGCGACCACGTCGCGCAGCACGGCCGGGCCGACGGTGCAGTTCGCCCCGAGCGCCAGCACGTCCCGGTCGCCGAGCAGGTGCGCGGCTTCGAAGGGGGTCTCGCCCCGCAGCGTCCGCCCGTCATCGCCGAACGTCAGCTGCGCGATGACGGGCAGGTCGCTCTCGGCGGCGGCGATGTCGACCGCACGCAACAGTGACTCGACGTCGCCGAAGGTCTCGAGCACCAGTAGGTCGACCCAGCCGGCGAGCGCCCCGACCTGTTCCGCCACAGCGTCCAGCCGCGCCCGCAGCGGGATCGGCGGCGCCGCGGAGCTGCTCGTCGCCGGACCGATCGAGCCCGCGACGAAGACCGGGGGTTGGTCGTCACTCGAGTCCCGGGCGTGCGCGACGGCCTCCCTGGCCAGCCGGGCGGCGGCGATGTTGCTCTCCGCGACGCTGTCCCCGAGCCCGAACCGGGCGAGCCGGAGCCGGTTCGCCTCGAAGGTGTTCGTCTGGATGATGCGGGCGCCGGCGGCGACGTAGGCGGCGTGCAGGTCGCGCACGAGCGCGGGCGCGGTCGTGTTGAGCTCGGACAGCGACCGGTCGAGGGGGACGCCGGCAGCGTGCAGCATCGTGCCCACCGCACCGTCGGAGACGACGATGCCGTCCGCGAGCAGGCGTGGCAGCAGCGCCGCGCCACTCTGGTCCGCCCGCCCCGGCATGTCGGCAGCGTACCCGGCGCGCGGGGGCCCCGGAACGGTTCGAGACAGACCGGTCTAACTACAGGGTTTACCTACGCGGCGCCTTCCGGCACCGGCTGCGCGTACCGGGCGATCAGCAGTTCCCCGATCTCGCGGGCTCGCCGCGCCGCCATCCGGTCACCCTCCATCGCGGAGATGATCGACCCCTTCATGAGGATGTGCCACTTCCGGGCGAGCGCGTCGGGGTCCTCGACGCCGGCCGCTGCCGCGAGCTCCGACAAGAAGCTGCGGATATTCGCGAGGTACTGCACGCTGGCCAGCCGCACCGGATGGGCGATGTCCTCGAACTCGATCATCGTGTTGATGAACGTGCAGCCCTCGAGATCACCACGCTCGAACCATTCTCCGAAGACGTCGAAGATGGCGAGCATCCGCTCAGCGGGTGTGCTCGTCCGGCGTTTGACCTCGTCCTGCAGCCACTCGCGGGTCCAGAGCTCCTCGCGACGCGCCAGCGTGGCCAGGATCAGGTCGTCCTTGGTCGCGAAATGCCGGTACAAAGTCATCTTCGCGACGTTCGCCTCGGCCACCACGGTGTCGACCCCGACAGCTCGGGTGCCGAACCGGCAGAAGAGATCGTAGGCGGCGCGGAGTATCCGGTCGCGGCCCCCGGACTTCGCCTTTCCCTCATCGGCTCGTGGTGCCACGGCAGAGTCCTCGCGTCATCGGGCTACGGCAAAAGATACCGCTTAGTATACCAAGAGAGATACTAAGGAGACCGAAAGTAGTCGGACTTCAGGATGTTACTAATACGATTAGTACGTGAGGCTCTGTGACTCACAGTCATGGTGCCACAGGTCCGGCGGCCGACGGTAGGAACGCGGACCACGGGTTTGGTACGCCCCGTGCCCAACCTGCACGAGCCCGGGCGGCAACGCCCTCCCGCAGCTGCCCAGGCCCCGTCGTGACGGCCGGTCGTGACGGCCGGTTGTGACGAGGAGACAACCGGCGGAGCCCCGAATTTGTGCCGCGAACCGACTGTCGGGAGCGTCACATCCGACGGATGATGAGAGTGACAGATCTGTCTCGTCCGGTACCGGCTACCACCGTCACCCGGTTGTCACCGGCAGCGGCGGTTCCGACGTTGCAGGCCCCGCGCTGGCGTGACAGCGACGCCGTCAGAAAGTGCCGACATGAGCCCTGACATGAACCCCGAGCTGGGGCCCGAGATGCGACGGAGCACCAGCTGCCCCTACTGCGGATACCCGCTCACCACGGCCGAGCCGGCCAGGCGCGCGGTCGACGGGGACACCATCGAGTCACTGAGCCAGGAGATCCGGCAGCTGCGCGAGACGGTGGCGCGGTTGCGCGGCGCGGGGGAAGGACGGACGGCGGCGGCGAGCCCGGAGCCGCGCACCCCGGAGGACGCGTGAGGATCCAGCCGCTGCTGGCAGCCATTCGGCGAGAGCGGGTACACCACGGAGAGGAGGTCGAGATGACACGCAGGTCGACGCAGTCACGGGTGGCGACACCGGCACCGGACGGGTCCGTGACGGGCGAGGTGCCCGGATCCACCCTGTGGCCCAGGCCCACGACGCCCCCGACCTCCGCACGCGCGCTCTACCGGCTGCACCGGCTGCTGGAGCCCAACCGCGGCTACGCCCGGCTCGCCAGGTGGCTCGAGGCGCACCCGCGGGCCTACCGCGCCTTCACCCGCACCGAGGAGAAGGTCAAGGGGCACACCTTCAACTGCCAGATGTGCGGCCAGTGCGCACTGCCCGCCACCGGGTACGCCTGCCCGATGAGCTGCCCCAAGCAGCTGCGCAACGGGCCGTGTGGCGGGGTCTCTGCGGAGGGAATGTGCGAGGTGTACCCGGAGGAGCCCTGCGTGTGGGTGGTGGCCTACGAGCGGGCCGAGCAGGAGGGCCGCGAGGCCGACCTGACGTTGCTGCAACGGCCGATCGACCACCGGCAGTGGGGGCGCAGCTCCTGGGTCAACTACTGGCAGGGTCGCGACGACCGGTTGTGGACCGAGGACGACGGGCGGACCTCGTCGCCGCGGGTGCGGGCAGCAGACGAGACCGCATGAGCCTGAGCACCAACGGCGCCGGCGCCATGTCCGGGGCCACCGGAGGCGCCACCGGCCGGCTCTCCCGGACGATCCGCGACGGCCGGTTCGCCGTCACCGCCGAGATCGGCCCACCCCGCGGTTGCGATGCCGAGGCCATCCGCCGCAAGGCACGGCTGCTGGTGGGCTGGGTCGACGCCGCCAACGTCACCGACAACCAGAGCGCCCACGTCCGGATGTCGAGCTTCGCGGGCAGCATGCTGGCGATGTCCGGGGGTGTCGAGCCCGTCATGCAGCTGACCTGCCGCGATCGCAACCGCATCGCGCTGCAGTCCGACCTGATCTCCGCCGGCGCGGTGGGCATCCCGAACGTGCTGCTGCTCACCGGTGACCACCCCCGCTCCGGCGACCAGCCCGACGCCAAGCCGGTCTTCGACATGGACTGCGTCCAGCTGGTCTGGACCGCCCGGTGGATGCGCGACCACGGCCGGCTGCTGTCGGGACGCGACCTCGATCCACGGCCGAACTGGTTCATCGGGGCGGTGGAGAACCCGTTCGCCCCCCCGGAGCGGTTCCGGGCGCGGCGGCTTGGAAAGAAGATCGCGGCGGGGGCGGAGTTCGCGCAGACCCAGTTCGTCTTCGACGTCGAGCGCTTCGAACGATGGATGTCGGAGGTCTGCGACCTCGGCCTGGGCCGTCGTACCGCGATCCTGGCCGGGGTCGGACCGGTCCGCTCGTTGCGTGCCCTGGCCTACATCCGAAGCAAGGTCCCCGGCATCCACGTGCCCGAGTCCGTCGTCCGGCGGCTGCGGGGTGTGCCCCCGGACCGGGTCGCCGCCGAGGGCATGCAGATCTGCGTCGAGACGATCCAGCGTCTCAGAGAGGTGCCGGGGGTCGGGGGCGTGCACGTGATGGCCTTCGGCTATGAGAAGGGTATCCCCGAGATCCTCGAGCGCTCCGGTCTGGCGCAACGCCGGCAACCGGCAGCGGCCGGCCTGCCGGACCAGCAGGAAGGCAGCGATCGTGCTCGTTGACGTCAAGCCCATCCACAAGATGTGCGGCACCAAGGCCGTCGATGTCGGTGCCGCGCTGGGAATGGTCATCGACGCGCTCTGTGAGGACTCGGTCGACCTGTCGCGGCTGCGGGTGGTGTGCGACTGGGTGCAGTACAAGGGCAACTTCCGCCAGGCCGTCGACCTGCGGCCGATCCTGGCACCGGGCACGGATCTGCGCAGTGGAAACGGCACCGCGCCGCCGGCCGAGGAGATCGAGCTGGCGATCGATCTCCGGCGCTGTGACAACGGTGGGGACGACGGTGGGGGCAACGGCGGGGTCAAGGAGGCGGTCCGCAGCGCGCTCGGTGGCAACGAAGCCGCCGGCCGGGGTGAGCAGCAGGGATCGCCGGCGCGGATCGAGCTCGAGGACTGGATGCCCACCAGTCGCAGCTGCATCTGGAGTTTCAACGCGCTGTACTGGCAGGCGCTCGACCTGTGGGAGCAGTCGACCGGGCGGCGGTACGAGCAGGCGCTGCCCGGCGGCGAGAGCGACGCCCGCAACCGCGACGCGGTCCGCGAGCTCATCGCGGACATGCTCGAGGGGTTCGACGACCTCGCGGCGCGCAACGCGCTGCCCGAGGAGCTCTACGTCGTCGAGCTCGGTGTCGGCAACGGCAACCAGGCCAAGGTCTGGCTCGACGAGTTCGCCGCGGCCGACAGCGCGCACGGCACCGAGTACTACCGGCGGTTGCAGTACCTGATGTGCGACTACTCGCCGCACGTGCTGGGAATGGCCCGCGGAGCCGTCGCCGACCACGCCGAGCACGTCAGCTCGTTCGTGCTCGACGCGACCGTACCGACGACGGCGCTGGGGTTCCTGCGTTCGAAGGTTTTCCTGGCCTACATCTCCAACGTCTACGACAACCTCCCGACCGAGGAGGTGGCCCGCATCGGTGGCCGCAGCTACCGCGTCGAGGCGCGGGCCTGCCTGGCGCAGCGCGACGTCGCCGAGCTGGCCGAGTACGCCTCGGCCGGCGAGGTCGCCGTACCGGGCCTGATCCGCAAGCTGCTGCGGCTGGGTCCACCGCTGCTCGTCGAGGCCATGCCCGAGCACTTCCGGGACGTCGGGACCGCCGTCGGCTTCTGGCAGCGGGCGTGGCAGGCGCTCACGCTGGCGGAGCGCTACGTCCCGCTGCCCGGCCTGGACACCTACCAGGTCGCCCCGGGTGTCGGCGGCGAGGTGCTGCGGCCGTTGCTCGAGTCCGGCAACGACCTGCGGATGCACGTCAACAACGGGGCGGTCGCCAGCTTTGTCGACACGATCGGCCTGCTGCACCCGTACGGTCGGCTGCTGTGTCACGACCTGTTCGTCACCGACACCCAGCAGTACCGCACCGGTTTCCGCGGGCCCGGCAAGTACGACGGCTCGGTGGTCAACTGGGTCAACGGACCACTGCTCGAGCTCATCGGCAGCCGCAAGGGCTTCGACGTCTGCTACGCGCCGTTCGCGCACCGCACCGGCACCAACATCATCACGATGACCGCGCGAGTGAGGGATTGACATGGCCGCCCGGAAACCGACGCCTGTGGTGCTGCCGACCACCGTCGTCGGCTCCTACTCGGTGCCCGAGTGGCTGGAGCGGCTCAAGACCGACTTCCACCAGCAGCGGATCAGCCGGGCGCACATCGACGAGATCCACGACGTCGCCATCAAGGCCGCGATCAAGGACCAGGAGCGCGCCGGCATCGATGCCGTATCCGACGGCGAGCTGCGCCGTGACAACGACATCGACTACCTGCTCGCGAGGATCGCGGGGGTGAGCATGCCGAGCACGGCCAAGTCGTACTACTACGACTACTACGATTCGGTCGTCGGCAGCCCGCTGCCCACCGAGGACACCGTCCCCCCGCTGGGTCTGGCCGACGAGTACCGGTTCACCGCGGCCAACACCGACCGGCCGATCAAGTTCTCGCTGACCGGCCCGTTCTCACTGTCGCGCCGCATCCGCAACGAGGCCTATGCCAGCGATGCCGACCTGGTCAGGTCGCTGGCGCACGTGCTCAACGCCGAGGCGGCCGAGCTGGTCGCCGCGGGAGCGACCTGGCTGCAGATCGACGAGCCGTTCCTGGCCGGTTACCGCGACCAGGTCGGCGTCGCCATCGAGGCCGTCAACATCGTGACCAAGGGCGTGCCCGCGACCTGGGGACTGCACGTCTGCTACGGCAACCGTTACGCCCGCCCCTCGTGGGAGGGGCACTACGACTTCCTGTTCCCCGCGGTGCTCGACGCCGACGTCGACCAGCTGGTGCTGGAGTTCGCCCGGAAGGGCTACGACGACCTGAAGCTTCTCACCCGTTACGGGTGGGATCGCACGCTGGGCCTGGGTGTCGTCGACGTCAAGAGTGGCGGCGTCGAGAGCCCCGATCTGGTTGCGTCGCGCATCCGGCGCGCACTGGATGTACTGCCACCTGAGAAGGTGGTCGTCAACCCGGACTGCGGGTTGCGGCACCTGCCCGGCGACGTCGCGCGTGCGAAGTTGCGCGCGATGGTCGCCGGAACGGCCCAGGTGCGCAAGGAAGCGGTCACCTCCCGGGTGGGTGGTGACCCCGACACTGCGGCCGAACACGAACCACCGGCGCATCCCGCGCCGGTGGCGGCCGCAGGCGAACGAGGAGGCGTGAGCTGATGGACCCCCGCGAACACGAGGATTTCCTGTTCACCTCGGAATCCGTCACGGAGGGACACCCGGACAAGATCGCTGATCAGATCTCGGATGCGGTACTCGACGCCGCGCTGGCGGTGGATCCGAACTCGAGGGTGGCGTGCGAGGCGCTGCTGACAACCGGGCTCGTCGTCGTGGCCGGAGAGATCACCACACCCGAGCAACTCGACTACCAGCAGATCGCGAGGGACACGATCTGCCGGATCGGCTACGACCGCGGCGAGTACGGCTTCGACGGCAAGAGCTGCGGCGTGATGATTGCACTGGACAAGCAGTCACCGGACATCGCGCAGGGTGTGGACATGGCGGCCGAGCGGCGTGGTGCGCTGTCGGAGGACGAGCTCGACAGCGTGGGCGCCGGTGACCAGGGAATGATGTTCGGCTACGCCACGAACGAGACGCCCGAGCTGATGCCGGCCCCGATCGCGCTGGCGCACCGGCTGGCGCGGCGGCTGTCCCAGGTCCGCAAGGACGGGACGCTGCCCTACCTGCGGCCGGACGGCAAGACGCAGGCCGCGGTGCGCTACCGCGGCGGCAGGCCCGTCGCGGTGGAGAAGCTGCTGATCTCGACCCAGCACGCCGAGGGCGTCGACGAGCACATCCGCGCCGACCTATGGGAGCACGTGGTGCGCGCGGTGGTCCCCGAGGACCTCTACGACCCGGCCGAGCTCGACGCGAACTTCTACGTCAACCCCACCGGCCGGTTCGTGGTCGGCGGCCCGGCGGGCGACGCGGGCCTGACCGGGCGCAAGATCATCGTCGATACCTACGGGGGCTACGCCCGGCACGGTGGCGGCGCGTTCTCCGGCAAGGACCCGTCGAAGGTGGACCGCTCGGCGGCGTATGCGGCCCGCTACGTCGCGAAGAACATCGTCGCGGCCGGCCTGGCCGACAAGGCCGAGGTGCAGGTGGCCTACGCGATCGGGATGGCACGGCCGATGTCCACGCTGGTCGACACGTTCGGCACCGAGAAGATCGCCAGGACCGAGATCGAACGCCTGGTCGACGAGCACTTCGACCTGCGCCCGGCCGCGTTCCGCGACTACCTCAAGCTGCACCGGCCGATCTACGCCAAGACCGCCGCCTACGGCCACTTCGGCCGGGAGGACGACGACTTCACCTGGGAGAAGACCGACCGTGCCGACGTGCTGCGCGCCGCAGCGGGCCTGTCCTGAGGAGTTGGGACGACATGAACGCCGACATGAACGCGGACATGAACATCGCGCTGACGGGGTCGATCGCCACCGACTACCTGATGACCTTCCCGGGACGGTTCTCCGAGCAGCTGGTGGAGGGCCAGCTGGACAAGATCTCGCTGTCGTTCCTGGTCGAGGAGCTCGCGATCCATCGGGGCGGGGTCGCCGCGAACATCGCATTCGGGCTCGGCTGCCTGCAGCTGCGTCCGACGCTGGTGGGTGCCGTCGGTGCCGACTTCGCCGACTACGGCCAGTGGCTGCAACGGCACAACGTCGACATCGACTCGGTGCACACCTCGGAGCTGCGTCACACCGCGCGGTTCCTGTGCACCACCGACACCGACAACAACCAGATCGCCTCCTTCTACCCCGGGGCGATGAGCGAGTCGCGGGAGATCGAGCTGCGGCCGATCGAGCAGCGGCTCGGCTCGCTCGACCTGGTGGTGGTCAGCCCGAACGACCCGGAGGCGATGCTGCGGCACACCGCGGAGTGCCGCCAGCGCGGCTACCCGTTCATGGCCGATCCCTCGCAGCAGCTGGCGAGGCTCGACGGTGACCAGATCCGGCAGCTGGTCGACGGTGCCACCTACCTGGTCACCAACGAGTACGAGTGCCGGCTGCTGGAGCAGAAAACCGGCTGGTCGGGCGAGCAGATCCTCGACGGCGTCGGCAGCTGGATCACCACCCGCGGCGCCGACGGTGCGACCGTGCACCGCAAGGGCGAGGCCGACGTCGCGGTCAAGGTGCCCCGGGTCAACGAGATCGCGGACCCGACCGGGGTCGGCGACGCCTTCCGGTCCGGCTACCTCGCCGGCATCGGGTGGCAGCTGAGCCCGGAGCGGTCGGCCCAGCTCGGCTGCATGATGGCCACGCTGGTGATCGAGACCGTGGGGACGCAGGAGTACCACTTCGACGCCGGGACCTTCCTGGACCGCTTCACCGAGGCCTACGGGGCCGATGCGGCCGCCGAGGTGCGACCGCAGCTGTCGGCGTGAGGCGCGCCGCGGCGCAACCACCCCTGGGGCGCCGCCGCCCCGGCGTCCCAGGGGATCCACTACTAGCAGGAGGACTGACCGATGGTGTTCCCGAGCGATCTCGACATCGCGCGTGGTGCGTCGCTGCGACCGCTGACCGAGATCGCGGGGCAGATGGGCATCGGCGGGCACCTGCTCGAGCCCTACGGACACGACGTCGCCAAGATCAAGCTCGCGGCGATCGACGAGCTGGCGCAGCGCCCGGCTGCGCGCTACGTCGTGGTCACCGCGATCACCCCGACCCCGCTCGGTGAGGGAAAGACGACCACGACGGTCGGGCTGGGACAGGGCTTCCATCACATCGGCAAGCAGGCGACGGTCGCGGTCCGGCAGCCCTCGATGGGACCGACGTTCGGCATCAAGGGCGGCGCCGCCGGCGGCGGCTACAGCCAGGTGGTGCCGATGGAGCTGCTCAACCTGCATCTCACCGGCGACATGCACGCCGTCACCGCGGCCCACAACCTGCTCGCCGCGGTTATCGACAACGAACTGCACCAGCACAACGGCGTCGACCTGGATCCGCACAGTGTGACGTGGAACCGGGTGCTCGACGTCAACGACCGGGCGTTGCGCAACGTCGTGTTGGGCCTGGGCACGCAGGCCGACGGGATACCGCGGCAGAGCGGTTTTGACATCACCGCCGCGAGCGAGGTGATGGCGGTGCTGGCGCTGTCGACCTCGCTGGCGGACATGCGGGCCCGGCTGGGGCGCATCGTGGTCGGCCGGTCGCGGGACGGGTCGCCGGTGACGGCCGAGAACCTGCACGCCGCCGGGGCGATGGCCGTGCTCATGCGGGAGGCGATCAAGCCGAACCTGATGCAGACGCTGGAGGGCACGCCGGTGCTGGTGCACGCCGGCCCGTTCGGCAACATCGCGCACGGCAACTCCTCGGTGGTGGCCGATCTCATCGGCATCCACGGCGGCGACTACCTGGTCACCGAGGCCGGGTTCGGCGCCGACATGGGCGCCGAACGCTTCTTCAACATCAAGTGCCGGGCGTCGGGGCTGACGCCCGACGCCGCCGTACTGGTGGCGACGGTCCGCGCCCTGAAGGCGCACTCCGGCCGTTACAAGGTCTCGGCCGGGCGCCCGCTGCCCGAGCAGATGGTCGCCGAGAACCCCGACGACGTGCGTGCCGGTGCGGCGAACCTGCGCAAGCAGATCGAGAACGTGCGGATGCACGGCGTCTCGCCGGTGGTGGCGATCAACGCCTTCCCCACCGACCACCCGTCCGAGCACGACGAGATCCGAAAGGTCGCCGAGAGCATGGGCGCCCGTGCCGCGCTGTGCACCCACTTCGGGGAGGGCGGCAAGGGTGCCGCCGAGCTGGCCGAGGCGGTGGCCGAAGCTGCCGAGGAGCCCAACGAGTTCGCCTTCCTCTACCCCGACGACGCCACGCTGCGCGAGAAGATCCTGACGCTGGCGCTGCGGGTCTACGGAGCCAAGGGGGTCGACTACGACCTCAAGGCGTCCCGCCAACTCGACGACTACGAGCGAAACGGCTTCGGCCGGCTCCCGGTGTGCATCGCAAAGACCCACTTGTCGATCTCTTCGGACCCCTCCCTCAAGGGCGCTCCGACCGGCTGGGTGCTGCCGGTACGGGAGGCACGGGCGTCGGTTGGCGCCGGCTTCATCTACCCGATCTGCGGAGACATGCGCACCATGCCGGGACTGGGGTCGTCGCCCGCGCTGTCCCGGATCGACCTCGACAGCTCCGGCGAGATCCTCGGGCTGTCCTGATACTCGAGTCATCCGACATCAGTCGAAACGGGAGGACGCACCACGGTGGATTCGCCACTGCCCGATCAGTCGCTGCTCGACCAGCCACTGGGCACCTACCTCGAACGGTTGGCCTCGGAGCAGCCGGCACCGGGTGGCGGATCCGCGGCGGCGGTGACCGGGTCGCTGGCCGCAGGCCTGGTCGCCATGGCCGCACGCTTCTCCGCCGAGCAGCTGCCCGACGCGGCCGAGCGCGCGGCCGCCGCCGACCGGCAGCGGGCCGCGCTCGTCGCGATGGCCGAGCGCGACGCCGAGGCCTACGGTGCGGTGCTCGAGGCGTTCCGGCTACCGGACGAGCCGGACCCGCAGCAGCGCCGACGGCAGATCAACCACGCCCTCGAGCACGCCGCGCTGGTGCCGCTGGAGATCACCGAGACCGCCGCGCGGGTCGCTGCCGAAGCCGCCGAGCTCGTCGAGCGGGGAAACCCGAACCTGCGTGGTGACGCGCTCGCCGGGGTGACCCTGGCGTGGGCGGCGGCCCGAGCGGCGGGCGAGCTCGTCCGGCTCAACGTCGAACTCGGGGCGCTCGAGCCGGACCTGCTCGAGCGTGCCCGTGCCGCGGTAGCCGAGGCTGCGAAGGCCGCAGCGAGGTAGCCGTGGCCACGCTGCTGCCCGAACTCACTCCGACGCGGCGTCGGGTTCACCCTCGGGCGGCCGGTGCAGGCGCTCGCTCATGAGCTGGACCTCGTGCGCAATCGTGCGCAACGCGTTGGTCAGCGCGCGGGTCAGCTCGTCGGTCGAGTCCATGCCCCACCCGGCCAGGGATGCTCGGGTGGCGGCGTCGGCGGCTTCGGCCGTCTCGACCTCGGCGGCGATCTCGTGGCTGAGGCACGAGGCACGGGCGGCGGCGGTTGCCCGTGCCTCGGGGTCGCGGATGTCCATCTCGAGCAGCGCCCCGAACTCTTCCGAGTAGCGCTGCATCCGCTGGGCCAGGCCACTCACGATATCGGCCACACCCTCCAGTCTGGGCACGTTCAGGTCGGCCGGTTCGCTGCCGCCGGTTCCCGCGGGCGGGTCGTCACGGTCCATCGCTCGGTTCCTCTCAACGGATCATGGCACCGATCTCGGCGGCGGCCACCCCGAACGCGATGATCCCCCGCGCATGCTCCGCGAGGGCGTCCATATCCCCCTCGATCTGCGGTATCGAAGCCGGATCGATCACAACCACTACCCCCGCCTCGACTGACGGAAGCCTACTCGTCCGGTCGGAGCGCTGTCGCCCGGATCGTCACGGAGGGTTGGTGGCCGCACTGCGGGGGAGGGGGAGGTGCTTCCCCAGCGACCTCCGACCCCCGGGGGTGGCAGCCTGAGTTGGCGGTCACTACCGTGGTGCGGGAGCATTCCGGTGTTCTCCGAGGAGGGATACCAGATGTCGTCACCTGACCTGATCGAGACCGCTCGCGAGCTCGTCGGCCCCAGCAGGGGAATCCTTGCCGCCGATGAGAGCAGCGGGACCATGAACAAGCGACTCGAGGCCGTCGGTGTGGAGGCGAATGCCGACACCAGGCGCGAGTTCCGGGAAGTGGTGATCACCACCCCCGATCTGGGGAAATGGATCAGCGGGATCATCCTGTTCGATGAGACGATCCGGGCGCAGCTGCCCGACGGCACACCGTTCGCGGACGTGTCGAAGCGCGCCGGCGTGATCCCCGGCATCAAGGTCGACACCGGCGCCAAGGCGCTCGCGGGCAGTCCCGACGAGAAGGTCACCGAGGGCCTCGACGGGCTGCGGGAACGCCTCGCGGAGTACCGCGAGATGGGCGCGCGGTTCGCGAAGTGGCGAGCCGTCATCACCATCGGCGATCAGATCCCGAGCGAGCAATGCCTGCATGCCAACGCGCATGCGCTGGCGCGCTACGCGGCACTGTGCCAGGAGCAGGGGATCGTCCCGATCGTCGAGCCCGAGGTCCTCATGGACGGTGACCACAGCATCGAACGCTGCGACGAGGTCACCACTGCGATGCTGCGGCGGACCTTCGCCGAGCTCGTGGGGCAGCAGGTGATGCTCGAGGGCATGGTGCTCAAGCCGAACATGGTGCTCTCCGGCAAGGACGCTGCGAGGCAGGCCGACGTGTCCGAGGTCGCCGAAGCCACCATCGCCTGCCTGCGCCGCTGTGTTCCGGCTGCCGTGCCGGGCATCGCTTTCCTGTCCGGTGGGCAGAGCGACGACGTCGCCACCGAACACCTCGACGCGATGAACCGGCGCGGACCTCACCCCTGGGAGCTGAGCTTCTCCTACGGGCGCGGCTTGCTGGCCGCCGGCCTGTCGGAGTGGGTGGGCAAGACGGAGAACGTCGACGCCGCCCACAAGGTGCTGGCACACCGCGCCTACTGCACCGCGATGGCCCGGCAGGGTCGCTACAGCCCGGAGATGGCGCAGCAGGAACCGGTCAGCGAGTCGGTGTGAGCGGCACGGTCAGCCGCAGCCGCGTGCCGCGCCCCGGCGCGCTGTCCACCGTCAGCCGAGCGCCGAGCAGCTCGGCGCGTTGCTGCATGCCGGACAGGCCATAGCCGACCGGCCCGGCCTTCTCGGTGGCATAGGCTGCGTCACATCCCTTGCCGTCGTCGGAGACCTCGAGCACGACGGCGTGCCTGGTCGTGCGCAGCCGGAGCAGGGATCGTCCGGCCTCGGCATGTTTCATCACGTTCTGCAGCGCCTCCTGCGCGATCCGGTAGATCGCGGTCTCGACGTGCTCGGGCAACTGGATCGCCACGGTGTCGACCGCGACGCTGGGCTCTGGTATCGACCGGGCAAGGCTCTCCAGGCTCGCGGCCAGGCCCAGGTCGTCGAGCACCGGTGGACGTAGCCCCGCGACGGCCAGCCGGGTCTCCTCGAGCGTGGCGGAGGCGAGATCCTGGGCGGCCGCGATCTGCTGGGCGGCCAGCGCGGGATTCGTCTGCACGGCGTCGGCCGCGGCGGAAAGGTGAAACGAGAGGCTGACGATCCGCTGGCTGATCCCGTCGTGGATCTCGCCGGCCAGCCGGCGACGCTCGGTCTCCTGCAGCTGTACGATCTGTTCCGCGAAGCGCTCCATCGCCTCCTCCCGCTCCGCGATGTGACGGTGCAGCCTGGCATTCTCGATGGCGCCCGCCATCAAGCCGGCCACCGAGCCCAGCAGTTCGACGTCGGCTGTGGTGAACTCGCGGCGGTCACGGGTGTGGACATTGAGCACCCCGACCAGCTGCCCCGGCCGTGTCACGATGGGCACCGAGGCCATCGAGGTGAAGTCCTGCCCGCGTAGCTCGGGGATGTAGCGGTAGCGGGGATCGTCGAGCTTGTTGTCGGTGATCACCACCGGCTCGCCGTGCGCGGCGACCCACCCCGCGACGCCCTCACCGACCGACAATCCGATCCTGCGAACCTGCTGGTCGAAGGGCGGGGTCGCGCCGCGAAGCTGCAGCCGCTGCCCGGAGCTCTCGAGCAGGTGAACGAAGCAGATGTCGGTGTGGGTGGTATCGGTGATCAGCGCGGCTACTCCCTGCACGACCTCGTCGAGGTCGAGCCCCGCCGACAACGTCTCGATCACCCGGGACAGCAGCCTGACCTCCGAATCGGCGTCGGCCAGCCCCAGCCGGGAGCGGTTCAATGGAACACTCCCTCGCGCAGCGCTGCCGCCACAGCGCCGGATCGGTCGGGCACATCGAGCTTGCGGTAGATGCCGCGGGTGTGGGTCTTGACCGTCTCCTCGCTGACGGTGAGCTTGCCGGCAATGGCCCGGTTGGACAGCCCGGCGACCATCAGCGCGAGCACCTCGCTCTCCCGCTGGGTCAACCCGAGATGCGCCCCCGGCCAGAACTCACCACCGCGGAGCGCGGCCACCGACAGCGCGACCCGGGCCGCCAGCGCCGGGTCGATGAGGATCTCACCCTCCTCGATCCGCAGCAGGTGGTCGACGAGCTCGGCGCCGCGGACGCGCTTGAGCAGGAACCCGGCAGCGCCCAGTCGCAGCGCCTGGTAGAGGTACTGCTCGTCGTCGTAGACGGTCAGGAACACCACCTTGCACTCGCTGCGGCGGTTGCGGATCTCGGCGCACAGGTCGAAGCCGCTGGCTCCCCGCAACCTGATGTCGAGCAGCACGACGTCCGGCTCGTGCTCGATGACCGCGGCAATGGCCTGGTCAGGTTCGGTGGCCTCGGCAACGAGCTGGATCTGGTGCTCGTAAGGGGCGAGCATCGCCCGGAGACCGTCGAGCACCATCTGGTGATCATCAACGACCATGACCCGCAGCGGGGGCCGTTCCCTGTGCCCGACCATGGGCGCAGCGTACGCAGTATCGAGCCGCGACAGTGAGGCCTACTTCCGGGCTCGGGCTAGCTCTCGCGGTGGGCGCGCATCGCGGAGTGCTGATCGCGCGGTTTGAGCACGATCTGGTCGATGTTGACGTGTGACGGACGGGTGACGGCGAACGCGATGACGTCGGCGACGTCCCCGGCAGACAGCGGAGTCAGCCCCCGGTAGACGCGATCGGCCTTCTCCGTGTCACCGCCGAAGCGAACCAGCGAGAACTCGGTATCGACCATGCCGGGCGCGACCTCGGTGAACCGCACCGGCTGGCCGAGGTGCTCACCGCGCAGCGTGCGGTGCAGTGCGGCCTGCGCATGTTTTGCCGAGGTGTAGCCGGAGCCGTTGTCGTAGGCCTCCAGCGCCGCGATCGATGTCACGGTCACCACGTGCCCGTCGCCGGAGTCGATCAGCTTCGGTAGCAGCGCCCTGGTCAGCCGCAGCGTGCCGAGCACGTTGGCCTCCCACATCCAGCGCCAGTTCTCCTCGTCGGCGTCGAGCACCGGCTCGATACCTTTGGCTCCGCCGGCGTTGTTCACCAGTACCCGGGCAGCTCTGATGCCGTCGGTGAACGCGGCCACCGAGTCGGGGTCGAGCACGTCGAGCGGCAGTGCAGTGCCGCCGATCAAGGTGGCGATATCGGCGCAGCGCTGCACCCGGCGCGCCCCGAGCACGACGTGGAAGCCTGCGGCGGCCAGCGCGTGGGCGGTGGCGGCACCGATGCCGGCGCTGGCGCCGGTGACGACGGCGGTCGGTCGCTGAGCGTTCACGTCGCCACGGTAATGGCCGCGCCCGGTGAGGGGCAGTGTTTGGTCGCGGCGAGCCAGAGCTCGCATCGCCACTCACCGGGCGCGGCCGCGCGACCTGGCAGGATGGTGTGCGTGATCGGCCGGATGCGGACGGCACTGCGGCGCGTCGCGGTGCTCTCAGTGCACACCTCCCCGTTGGAGCAGCCGGGCACCGGCGACGCCGGCGGGATGAACGTCTACATCGTGCAGACGGCTCGGCGGATGGCCCGCAGAGGTGTCGAGGTCGAGGTGTTCACGCGGGCGACCTCCTCGGGGCTACCGCCGGTGGTGGAACTGGCGCCGGGTGTCACCGTCCGGCACATCACCGCCGGCCCGTTCGAGGGCTTGGGCAAGCACGACCTGCCGGCGCAGCTATGCGCGTTCACTGCCGGGGTGCTGCGCGCCGAGGCGCGCCGTGAGCCCGGGTACTACGACGTCGTGCACTCGCACTACTGGCTGTCCGGCCAGGTCGGCTGGCTCGCGCGGGACCGCTGGGGCGTGCCGCTCGTGCACACCGCGCACACGCTGGCCAGGGTCAAGAACGCCGCGCTCGCCGACGGCGACACACCGGAGCCCTACACCCGCGTGATCGGCGAGCAGCAGGTGGTCGCCGAAGCCGATCGGCTGGTGGCCAACACTCCGGCCGAGGCAGCCCAGCTCGTCGACCTCTACGGTGCCGATCCGGACCGCACTCAGACGATCCCGCCAGGTGTCGACCTGGAGCGCTTCAAGCCCGGTCGGCCGCAGCAGGCGCGCGCTGAGCTGAAGGTGCCGCCGGACGCGGTGGTGCTCGCCTTCGTCGGCCGCATCCAGCCGCTGAAGGCCCCAGAGGTGTTGCTGCACGCGGCGGCGGAGATGGTGCGCCGCGACCCCTCGCTTCGCCCCCGGTTGCGGGTGCTGGTGGTCGGTGGACCGTCGGGCAGCGGGCTGGCGGCGCCGACCTCGCTGCAGCAGCTGGCCGGCCGACTGGGCATCAGCGAGCAGGTGCGTTTCCTGCCACCGCAGCACGGTGAGGGGCTGGCACAGGTGTACCGGGCGGCCGACGTCGTCGCGGTGCCGAGTCACAACGAGTCGTTCGGTCTCGTGGCGCTGGAGGCACAGGCCTGCGGGACGCCGGTGGTGGCCGCCGCGGTCGGCGGGCTACCGGTCGCGGTCGCCGACCGGGTCTCCGGGCTGCTGGTGGCCAGCCGTGCCGCTGCCGATTGGGCCGACGCGCTCTCCGTCGTCGCACTGCGGCCGGCCGCCCGGCAGCGGCTCTCCGCGGCCGCGGTGGCGCATGCCCGCAGCTTCTCCTGGGAACGTACGACCGCTGCGCTGCTGTGCACCTACGGTGCCGCCGCAGCGGACTACCGGTTCGGTGCCTTCGACGAGGAGGCTGCATCGTGACACCCTCCGACCTCGACGGCGTCATCGCCGAGACGCTCGACGAGGCGGGACTGGACTACGAGCGCCGTGAGGAGGGGAGCTTCTTCGTCACGCTGCCTGGGACGAAGAAGCTGCAGACCAACTGCTGGTTGGTCGTCGGTGAGCACGGCATGGTGGTCGAGACGTTCGTGTGCCGCCGGCCCGACGAGGCGCACGAGCAGTTCTACCGTTACCTGCTGCGCCGCAACGCCCGACTCTACGGGGTGCACTACACCGTCGATGGGGTCGGGGACGTCCACCTCGTTGGCCGGTTCGCCCATCACGCCGTCACCGGTGAGGAACTCGACCGGGTGCTCGGCCAGGTCGTCGAGGCCGCCGACGGGGACTTCAACACCCTCCTGGAGATCGGATTCGCCTCGTCGATCCGCCGCGAGTGGGACTGGCGGGTCTCGCGGGGCGAATCACTGACCAATCTCGCGGCCTTCGAGCACCTGGTGCGGGGCAAGGACCGCGGCTGACCGGACAGCACCCTGCCCACGGACAATGTTTCGGTTCCGAATTGCGGTAAAGCGGCGTCCGCTGACCGCGTTTCGGTTCCGATTAGCGGTAGGGGCCGCAGCCGGGCGTGAGAGTGCGGCGGGACGACCCGGGGAGAGGGGGGAGTCGCACACACGGGCCGTCCCGCCGCGATGTCCCGCAATGACGGATCCGGTGGGCGGGGGGCACCCAGGGATCCTGCGGGCCGCGGTCCGACGGGGGGAGGACGAACCGCGGTCTGTTGCCCCCGCGGGCCGGGAGTGGGTGGACTCGACCGCGAGCGCGATGCCACCGTCTCAGGACCCAGAGTCGATCACAAGACCCCCGTGGGCGTCCATTCGAGTGGATCCACGGTCCAGGCGGGTACAGGGAGTCGCCTGGGCCGGATCGGCCGTCCGGCGTTGCGCCGGGCACAGCGCACTAGGCTGACGCCTGATCAGGTCGACGTCCGGGAGGATCGTGATGGCAGGGCTCGGGTACGAGCGCTACTGCACCGAGCTCGTCGCCGAGGCGGCGAGCTTCGCCGAGTCGGTGGGCGACGCCGACCCCGCGCAGCAGGTGCCCACCTGCCCCGAGTGGACGCTGGCGCAGCTGGGGGAACACCTCGGGAAGGCGCACCGGTGGGTGACCACCATCGTCGAGTGGCGGGCTACCGAGCCCGTGGCGCTCCCCGAAGTGGCGGCGCCCGACGGAACCGTCGAGCGCGCCGCCTGGCTCCGCGACGGCGCCCGCGACCTCGCCGCCGCGCTGCTGGACCGGTGGCTGGAACGAACCAGGTTCTGACCGGCCCACGTTCTGATCGACCTCGGCAGCGGAAGCGTCAGGGCCCGGACACCGGCATCCCGTTGATGTTCGGTGCGGGAATGCTCTCGTCGTTGAACGCGGACTGCACCCGTGCGTTGAGCGCCCGTTGCACTGCCCACTGCCGGCCGGGCTTCGTCTTGGCGGTGACGCGAAGGGTCACCGCGTACGGGGTCACAGACTGCACGCCGAGCATGTCCGGTGGCGCCGTCACGTCCTCGGGGTTCTCCTCGGCGACCTCCAGTGCGGCCTGCTGGGCGATCCGGCCCGCGAGCGCCGTGTCCGCGTGGCGTGCCACCGGGACGTCGACCACTGCCACGGCGTAGCCCTGGCTGAAGTTGCCCACGCGCAGGATCTCGCCGTTGCGCACGTACCACACCGTGCCGCCGAGATCGCGGAGCGTGGTGGTGCGCAGGCCCACGGCCTCGACCTCGCCGCTCGCCTCGCCGATGTCGATGAAGTCCCCGACGCCGTACTGGTCCTCGAGCATCATGAAGATGCCGGACAGGAAGTCGCGGACCAGGTTCTGCGCACCGAACCCGATCGCCAACCCGAGCACGCCGGCCGAGGCCAGTATGGGGCCGATGTTGATTCCGAACTCGGCCAGCAGCATCACGAACGCGACGCCGTAGACGACGGATGTCGCCGTCGATCGCAGCAGCGAACCGACAGTGCCGGCCCGTTGCGCCCTGCGCTCCCCGGCCCGTGACTGGTCGCTGCTCTGCTGATTGCGCTGCGCGCGGGATACCCGGCCTTCGATGACCCGGCTGGTCAGCCGCTTGATCGCGCGATGAATCACCCAGCGCAGCGTGAAGGCCACCAGGGCGATCAGCAGGACCGAGGTGCCGACATCGATCAGTGTGCTCGCCGAGCGGGCGAGCCAGTCCAGGCTGGTGGCCTCGTACACCCACTGGCACGATGAGCCGTCGTTGCTCGCGCAATCGGGCTGGGCCAAAGAGGACCCGCTCGTCGCCGCAGGGCGTGCCGCCGCCGGGGCTTCGTTGAGCACCTCGCACCACCTTCAGCGTTCGTCCCGACGCAGTGACAATCCAGATCGGTCATCCCGGATGCGGTCTCGCAGCTATCCTTGCCGACCCCGAACGGATGACGCCACCCGGAACGGTGCACCAGGTCGGCCCGACGTTGCAACCGCAGGAGACGGCTCAGTGCGGTACCCCACCACTGAAAGTGATCATGGCAGCGGTTCGAGCGCGAGGCGCTGCTCGACGAGATGCAGGTAGCCCTGCACGTTCACGGAGATCCGCTGTTGCTCGGATTCGCTCAGCGTCCGGACGACCTTGCCGGGCACGCCTGCTACCAGCGACCCCTGCGCGATCTTCGGACGGCGATCACCGAGTCCGGCGACCAGGATCTCTGCCATGCGGGTCTCCTCGGACAGCAGCGCACGGGTGCCGCTGGGACGCCCGACCCGATTTGGCAGGCTTGCGCGCATGAGCACGCGAGACCTGCGTGAGACCTGCTTGCAGGGTCGAACCATCGGCTCTGCCAGGGTCGAGCCATGAGTATCGGCACCCTGGTCCTGCTCCGGCACGGCGAGAGCACGTGGAACGCGAAGAACCTGTTCACCGGCTGGGTGGACGTCGAGCTGTCGGAGCTGGGCGAGCGCGAGGCGGTGCGCGGCGGCCACCTGATGCGCGAGGCCGGTCTGCGTCCCGAGGTCGTGCACACCTCGTTGCTGCGCCGCGCCATCAACACGGCGAACCTGGCGCTCGACGTCGCCGACCGGCACTGGATCCCGGTGCGCCGCGACTGGCGGCTCAACGAGCGCCACTATGGCGCGCTGCAGGGCAAGGACAAGGCGCAGACCCGTGCAGAGTACGGCGACGAGCAGTACATGCTCTGGCGCCGCTCCTACGACACACCGCCACCTGCAATCGAGCTCGGCAGTGAGTTCAGCCAGGACGGCGACCCGCGCTACGCGGGTGCCGACATCCCGCGCACCGAGTGTCTCGCCGACGTCATCGCTCGCATGCTGCCCTACTGGGAATCGGCGGTGGTTCCCGACTTGCGAAAGGGGCGCACCGTGCTCGTCGCGGCGCACGGCAACTCGCTGCGCGGCCTGGTCAAACATCTCGGCGGGTTCGACGCGGAGACCATCGTCGGGCTGAACATCCCCACCGGGATCCCGCTCGTCTACGATTTCACACCGGAGTTCGTGGCTGACGGCTCCGGAGCCGACCTCACACCGGTCACGGCGGGCGGCCGGTACCTGGATCCGGACGCCGCGGCGGACGCCATCGCCGCCGTCGCCCGCCAGGGGCGCTGAAGGGACACCCGGCCCCGGGGTTAATCCATGGTGAACGAGGGTTGAAGATTGCGCCGCAGCACGGTTGTATCGCTGGATTCCGGTGGTGCGCAGCTAGGGGAATCCTGGGGCGAGGTGCTTACGATTGGCCCCATGACCCCCGTGGTCGGAGTGCTCGCCTCGATCGGCCTGCTGCTCGTCGTAGGTCTCCTCGGGGGCGTTGTCGGTTTCCTCGCTGCCCGGCAGCGCCGTTCACAGACCCGTGATGGCGCCACCGGCAGGCCCACCGTCGCCGACCTCGTCCAGCGCGTTGCGCTGTCCTCGCACAGTGGCGTCGTGCTGCTCGACAGCTCCGGTGACGTCGTGCTGCACAATCCGCGCGCCGTCGAACTCGGTCTCGTCCGCGACTCCCGGCCCGACGAGCGGGCCTGGAAGGCCGCGGAGCAGGTGCTTGCGGGCGGCAGTGTGGTGCGGGTGGATCTGTCCCCGCTGGAGCACCGCAACGGCCGCGGGCCGACTGCCGTGCGCGGCGAGGTCCGGCCACTGGGCGACGGGTTCACCGTCGTCGACGCCGACGACGAGTCCGACGCGGTCCGGCTCGAGGCGACCCGCCGTGACTTCGTGGCCAATGTCAGCCACGAGCTGAAGACGCCGGTGGGAGCGGTCGCCCTGCTTGCCGAGGCGGTGCTCGATGCCGCCGACGACCCGCACGAGGTGCGGCGGTTCGGCACCAAGATCCTCAACGAGGCGACGCGGCTCGGCGCACTGGTGACCGAGCTGATCGCGCTGTCGCGGCTGCAGGGCGCCGAGCGGCTGCCCGAGCTCGCGACCGTCGACGTCGACACCGTGATCGCCGACGCCCTCGGGCGCTGCAGGCTCGCCGCGGAATCGTCCGAGATAACGATCACCGTCGACCAACCGTCCGGGCTGCAGGTCAACGGTGACGCGACGCTGCTGGTCAGCGCGTTGTCCAACCTGGTCGACAACGCGGTGTCCTACTCGTCTGCCGGCAGCCCGGTGTCGGTCAGCCGGCGGCTGGTCGACGGCGTTGTCGAGATCGCCGTCACCGACCGCGGTCTCGGCATCGCCCCGGAGCACCAGGAGCGGGTGTTCGAGCGGTTCTTCCGGGTCGACCAGGCCCGCTCCCGGGCCACCGGCGGCACCGGGCTGGGGCTGGCCATCGTCAAGCACGTCGCGGCCAACCACGGCGGCGACGTGCGGTTGTGGAGCCGCCCGGGAACCGGCTCGACCTTCACGCTGCGGCTGCCCGCGCATTCGGACGGTCCGCAAACCGGATTCCGGGGACGTGACGGCGCGAGGCGCGGTGACGGCGGCGGAACCAGTGTCAACAGCAGGGCCCGCGAGCTGGGAGGAGTGCCGTGAGCAGGATACTCATCGTCGAGGACGAGGAGTCCTTCGCCGATCCGATGGCCTTCCTGCTGCGCAAGGAGGGTTTCACCACCGCGGTCGCGGTCACCGGGCAGCAGGCGCTGGAGGAGTTCGACCGGAACGGTGCCGACATCGTGCTGCTCGACCTGATGCTGCCCGGCATGAGCGGCACGGACGTCTGCAAGCAGCTGCGTGGCCGCTCCGCCGTACCCGTGATCATGGTGACCGCCCGGGACAGCGAGATCGACAAGGTGGTCGGGCTCGAGCTCGGCGCCGACGACTACATCACCAAGCCCTACTCGGCACGCGAGCTCATCGCGCGGATCCGGGCGGTGCTGCGCCGCGGCGGCGAGGAGACCGACGTGGCGCTCGGCCCGGCGGCGCTCGAGGCAGGGCCGGTGCGGATGGACGTCGAGCGGCACACCGTCACGGTCTCCGGCGAGGACGTGCCGCTACCGCTCAAGGAATTCGACCTGCTCGAGTACCTGCTCCGCAACGTCGGCCGGGTACTGACCCGGGGCCAGCTCATCGACCGGGTATGGGGCGCGGATTACGTCGGGGACACCAAGACCCTCGATGTGCACGTCAAGCGGCTCCGGTCCAAGATCGAACCCGATCCCTCGGCGCCACTGCACCTGGTCACGGTCCGCGGGCTGGGCTACAAGTTCGACGTCTGACCGAGCCCGGCCCGATAACCGATGTCCAGCACGCCACCGGTGCGTGTGATCGTCACTGCGGTCACTGCCGCCGCGAGCAGCATCAGCGCGCCGACGTTCTCGCCGAGCTCCTCGATGTGGTAGATGAGCACGAAAGCGATGCCCTCGTTGTCGGCGGCCATCAGGAACCCCTGCACCACCTCGAGTCCGAGGGCGCAGCCGAGCAGCACCGTGATGCCGGTGACGAGCAGCAACCGGGTCGGCCGGTGTACCCGCATCGCGAGCAACACGAGCGCGGCGGCCACGACGAGGCCGGCCACGAGTCCGGGGATCAGCCAGTAGAACGGGAAGTTGTCGTAGGTCACCAGTGCCCGCCCGATCCGGCCCGACCGCTCGTGCAGCTGGGTGTGGTCGTCGATCGACATGCCCGCGATCACGCCGCCGCTGACGATCCACAGCGGCGCGTCGGTGGCGCGCGCCACCCGGGCCGCGGCTGCTACCAGCACATGTGCCAGCGCGGTGATGAGCAGCAGCCCCGAACTCCACCACGCCGCCAGGTTGCCCTCCTTGAGCATGTCGAAGAAGTTGCGCCACTCCCGGTGCAACGTCCCGAACACCTGCGGGGCCAGCACGACCGTCAAGCTCAACGCGGCGAGGGCGATGGTCACCGCCAGCAGTACGGCGAGGCCGCGCCACCCCGTCAGCCGCGCCGGTTCCTGGTCAGGTGGCGCGCCGAGGGTCACGCCGGGACACCTTCCTCGCGCGGGTCCGCGGCCGGCACCGAAGCGGTAACGATCGCCCGCGGACCGGCCCTGCGGTGGCACACCCTGACGCCTTCCCGGCTGCGGGTGACGGACATCGTGCTCATCGCCGCCGCTGCCAGCAGCAGTGCACCTGCGGCACGGCCGAGCCACCCGGCGTTGTCGGCCAGCACGGAGCCGGCTCCGGCAAATCCGGTGGCTCCGCCGGCCACCAGGTTCTGGGTCAGCGCGCCGGCCGCTGTGCTGCCGGCCAGCAGGATCGCGCCGGCGGCGAGCAGCCACCGGGTCCGGCGGCGCTCGCGGTATGCCAGCAGCGCCAGCGCGGTCGCCATCAGGAGGCCGGCCGCCACTGCGGCGGCCAGCACGGGCCGTGGGAAGCCGGTGACGGCGGCGAGGGCTGCGCCGAGCGTCTCGAGGCGTTGCGCCAGCAGGGCGTGCTCGTTGGCCGACAGCACCGCGAACCCGGCCGCGCCGAGCACCCAGCACCATGCACCGCGCAGTCGTCCCAGCCGGGTGATGAAGCCGGCCGACGCGTGCGCGAGCGCGGCGGCCAGCAGCAGGCTCGTCATCCACCACGCCGGTAGCGAGGACTCGGCGGTGACGTCGAAGTAGCGCTGCAGCTCGCGCTGGCCCTGGCTGGCCGTCTCGGGCAGCAACGCCGCGCCGATCATGCTCGTCGCGGTGAGAGCGATGCTGATTCCCATGGCGCTGGCGGCAACTGCGAGCGAGCCCGCTGACCTTGTCATCCCGGCTCGAGCCTCCCATCGCTCGGATCGAGGGAGGCTACAGCATGGCCATGCTACCGCCACCCGTTGTTTGCCCGGAGTTTCTACTTTCGTGGGATCGGTGCGCTCCATGTTGTGCCGTGACGGGGGATCGCAACCGGGATTCGCCCCGGCAGCTGCGGGTAGGGTGGCGTCTTGTGCGGCTCGGCGTGCTCGACGTGGGCTCAAATACCGTCCACCTGCTGGTAGTGGACGCGCATCGCGGCGCGCACCCCACGCCGAAGAACTCGGAGAAGTCGGTGCTGCGGCTCGCCGAGCAGATCAACTCCCAGGGTCACCTCACCCGTGACGGTGCCGACCGGCTGGTGAAGACCGTCGCGGAAGCGGTGGTGTCGGCGTCCGCGATGGGTTGTGACGATCTCATGGGCTTCGTCACCTCCGCGGTACGCGAGGCCTCGAACGCGGTCGAGGTGCTGGGCCGGGTGCAGACCGAGACCGGCGTGCACCTCGAGGTGCTGTCGGGCGAGCAGGAGGCGCGGCTGACCTTCCTCGCCGTCCGCCGGTGGTACGGCTGGTCAGCGGGTCGATTGCTGATGCTCGACATCGGTGGCGGCTCGCTGGAGATCGCGGGCGGGATCGACGAGGAGCCGGACATCGCGGTGTCGCTGCCGCTGGGCGCCGGACGGCTGACGCGGGAGTGGCTGAGCAATGACCCGCCGATTCGCACCGAGCTGGACAAGCTGCAGGACCACGTGCTCGAGGTGCTCTCCCGTCCCGCTCGCAAGGTGCAGAAGGCGGGTGGGCCCGACCGAGTTGTGGCGACGTCGAAGACGTTCCGCTCGCTGGCTCGGCTGACCGGGGCCGCCCCCTCGTCAGCCGGTCCACGGGTGCGGCGTACCCTGACCGATACCGGACTCCGCCAGGTGATCGCTTTCATCTCCCGGATATCCGCCGCCGATCTGGCAGAGCTGGAGGGTGTCGGTGCCAGCCGGGCGAACCAGTTGGTGGCCGGAGCGTTGGTCGCCGAGACCACGATGCGCGAGCTGTCGGTGAGTGAGGTGCAGATCTGCCCCTGGGCGCTCCGGGAGGGCGTGATCCTGCGAAGGCTGGACTGGTTGGATGGAATCGACCGGACGGCGCAACCACAACGCCGTCTACCTCGGAGCACTGGACGGACCGCTCTTCGGGGGGCACGGTGAGGAACGATGAGTCAGAGTCCTGACCCCGAGGACGGCGCGCAGCGCAGCGTCGCCGAGCTGCTCGCCCGCCACGGTGGGTCGTCGCCGAGCGGTGGCGGCCGGCGCCGTCGCGCTCCCGATCCCGCCGAAACGCCGTCGAATTCCACTGCGTCGAATCCCACTGCGTCGAATTCCACTGCCGAGCCGTTCCGTCCGTCGCGCTCCGGGCAGTACCGCAGCTCGCTGACGTCCTACCGGTCGGCCGGTAGCGATGCCGGGCGTGATCCAGCGGCGGCTGCACCCGGTCGGACCGAGGACGAGGAGGCGACCCGGTTCGGCCCGCCGCCGCTCGGCAATGGCGATCTCTTCACCGCCCGGGGCGGCGACAACGGCTCGCACACCGAGCAGTTGCCGCGCGCCGAACCCGGTCCGGCGGTCAGTCCTTCGCCGGCCCCGGTGCCTCCCCGTCCGCCGGCCCGCCCGCGCGGCCCGCACCGGGGTGAGCCCCCGGCTGGCCTGAACTGGTCGCCCGCTGAGGGCGATCCCCCCGCTGTCGGCGGCACCGAGGCGCAGCGGCTCCGAATCGTCCCTTCGATCGAGGATGAATTCCCCGGCGCGCAGCCCGAGGAGACGGGGCCAAGCGCGGCGGACGCCGAGGACAACTGGCACACCCGGAGCGTCGAGGAAGCCTCGCCTGTTCGCGAGTGGGCTGTCGTCGCGGGTCAGGTCGGCGGCGGCGTGGTCGGCGGCGCCGTGCTCTGGCTTGCCTGCGAATGGCTCTGGCAGAGTATCCCCGTGCTGGCGTTGATCGTGGCTCTCGCGGTGATCACCGGGCTGGTCTGGGTGGTCCGCCGGGTCCGGCGTGCCGAGGACCTGCAGACCACGGTCATCGCCGTGCTGGTGGGCCTGTTCGTGACAGTCTCGCCGGCGGCGCTGTTGCTCGTCGGCCGCTAGCGGGTGCCTGCGCCGCCGGTGGCGCTG
This sequence comes from Pseudonocardiaceae bacterium, assembly GCA_009377865.1. GTDB lineage: Bacteria > Actinomycetota > Actinomycetes > Mycobacteriales > Pseudonocardiaceae > WHSY01. The sequence continues at coordinate 43,776 of WHTH01000008.1, forward strand.
TCCACCGCCTCGGTGTGGCCGGAGCCGGTTGCCGCCGCGTTCGAGTGTGCCGCTGAACTCGGCTACGACGGTGTCGAGGTGATGGTCTGGACCGATCCCGTGAGTCAGGACACCGACCGGCTCGGTGCGCTGTCCGACCGGTACCGGGTTCCCGTGCTCGCCCTGCACGCCCCCTGCTTGCTCATCACACAGCGGGTGTGGGCTGCCGACCCGGTCGAGCGGCTCGACCGCTCCGTACAGGCGGCGCTACGGCTGGGTGCCGGTACGGTGGTGGTGCATCCCCCGTTTCGCTGGCAGCGGGGTTACGCCGCCGGGTTCACCGACCAGATCGCCGAGCTGGAGAGTTCGAGCGGGGTCGCCGTCGCCGTGGAGAACATGTTTCCGGTCCGGCGGGGGTCACTCGTGGTGTCCGGCTTCGCGCCGTCTTCCGACCCCACCGACGTCGGCCACCGGCACTACACGCTCGACCTCTCGCACACCGCCGCCGCCCGCATCGACGCCCTCGCGCTCGCCGCGCGGATGGGGCCGGGCTTGGTGCACCTGCACCTCACGGACGGCTCCGGCGCCGCTCGCGACGAGCACCTGATCCCGGGGCGCGGCAACCAACCCTGCGCTGAGCTCTGCCACGGGCTCGGCGAAACCGGCTTCGACGGAACCGTCGTGATCGAGGTGAGCACCCGCCGAGCTCGTTCTCGCGCGGAGCGCCGGGCAGCGCTGTCCGAAGCACTCCTGTTCGCGCGGCTGCACCTGTGACGTACCGGTCTCCGCCGGGATCGGGTAGCCACCACGATCGGGGGCAACGGTGGGTACCAGTCTGCGCGGGGGAGGTTGTGCGGGTATAGATACCCCCATGGCGCCGGACTGGCATGGCTACCTGATGAGACGACTGGCCTCGCGACCCGCATTCTTCCCGTGGCCACGGGTGTCGGACCGATGAGCTTCATCGAGGCGACCGCCGTTGAGAAGAACGGCGACGAGGCGTACCACGCCCGGCTGCACCCGGACTGGTCGGTCGGACGGCGGCTGCACGGCGGCTACCTGGTGGCGACGGCAGTACGCGCGGCCGTCGCGAGCTGCGGCGAGAACACCCCCGATCCCGTTGCGGTGTCCGCGCAGTGCTTCCGCCCACCGCAGGTCGGACCGGCCCTGGTGCGGACCGAGACGCTCAAGCAGGGCCGGACGGTCGCCGTGGTCCGGGCAGTGCTCGAGCAGGAAGGCGTCGCATGCCTGGAGGCGACGGTGAACGCCGGTACCCTCGCTGATGTCGCACCGACCTGGACCGACCCGCCGACCATGGATGATGGACCGGGCGACGACGCGGTCGACGTCTCGGTGACACCCGGGGGTGAGGTCTTCCTGCTCAGCCGGGCCTGCGAGGTCTATCTGGATCCGACCGGCGCGGCATTCCTGTCCGCCTCGCGGGGCGAACCCAGGCTACGGTTGTGGGTCCGTCCTCGTGGTGAGCAGCCCGACCTGCTCTTCGCGCTGCTGGCCGGCGACATCTCGATGCCCACCACGTTCAACCTGGGAATGTTCGGCTGGACACCCACGGTGCAGCTCACCGCACTACTGCGGGCGCACCCGGCACCCGGCTGGTTGGCCATCTCGGTGGAGTCCCGCTCGGTGCACGGCGGGTGGTTCGACGAGGACGCCACGGTCACCGACTCGCGCGGCCGGATCGTCTGCCAGGCCCGCCAGCTCGCACTGACGCCCCGCTGACGCCCCGCTGACACTCGTAGCCGTCCGGCCGTGCGGTGGACGCCGGTCGCGGGACGGGCTGTGGCACCCTGCGGTGCCATGACCACGATCGCAGTCCTGGGCGCGGGCAAGATCGGCGAGGCACTGCTGTCCGGCCTGCTGGCGGCCGGTCGCAGCGCCGACGACCTCATGCTCACCGAGCGCTACCCCGAACGGGCCGCACAGCTGGAGCAGACCTACGCGGTGCGGGCGGTGGACATCGCCACCGCTGCTCGCGAGGCGGGCGTGCTCGTCGTCGCGGTCAAGCCGCAGGACATCGACCCGCTGCTGGCGGAGCTGGCGGGACTGATCGACGAGCGCACCCTGGTCGTCAGCCTGTGCGCGGGGCTGCCCACCGCGCTCTACGAGCGGCGGCTGCCCGACGGCGTGCCGGTCGTGCGGGTCATGCCGAACACCCCGATGCTCGTCGGTGAGGCGATGAGCGCCGTATCGGCGGGCCGCCACGCCTCCGAGGCCGACCTCGCGCTGGTGGAGGAACTGCTGGGCAGCGTCGGCAGGGTGCTGCGGGTGCCGGAGACGCAGCAGGACGCGGTGACGGCGCTGTCGGGCTCGGGTCCGGCGTACTTCTTCTACCTGGTGGAAGCCATGATCGACGCGGGCGTGCTGCTCGGGCTGCCGCGGCCGATGGTCACCGAGCTGATCACGCAGTCGGCGGTCGGCGCCGCGCAGATGCTCCGCGACTCCGGCGATCACCCGGTCTCGCTGCGTGAGGCGGTGACATCGCCGGCCGGTACGACGGTCATGGCTATCCGGGAGCTGGAGAACCACGGTGTGCGGGCGGCACTGATCGCGGCGATCGAGGCGGCGCGGGACCGTTCGGTCGAGCTCGGGCGGGCGCACCACGACTGACCACCTGACCGCAGCCGCTACGACGAGCGGGGGAACGGGAGTCGCATGAGCCCCAGGTGTCCCGCTACCCTCACCCGAACATGAGCGTGCCGGCTCCGCGGGAGGGGAAGCCCTGCGGCGGGGCACGTGGTGAGGCGGTGAAGCATGCCCACAAACGAGGAAGCCGACCCAGGCACGGTGCAGTTCCTCACGGTCGCCGAGGTGGCCGGGATGATGCGCGTGTCCAAGATGACGGTGTACCGGCTGGTGCACGCGGGTGAGCTACCGGCGGCGCGCGTCGGACGTTCGTTCCGGGTGCCCGAACACGCCGTGCACCGGTACCTCGAGAACGCCTTCTTCGACGCAGGCTGATGTCGACGGAGCTGAACTTCGGCGGGCTGATGTCGGCGCTAGCTGACTTCGGCGGCGCTGCGGCACCGGCTGTCCGACACCGCCCGGGCTGCCGGTAGTCTTGGCGACGGTTCGTGCCCACAGCGCCCGCTGGCGGGCCGCCTCCCAGGCTGCGACCCGATGACGACCACGCGAGGAGGGCCGAGCATGGGCTCGGTGATCAAGAAGCGCCGCAAGCGAATGTCCAAGAAGAAGCACCGCAAGCTGCTGCGCAGGACCCGCGTCCAGCGGCGCAAACTGGGCAAGTAACACCCCGCCGGTCGGGATCGGGATGCCGGTCCCGGCCATCGGCATCTGATGTCGGGTTCACCCCCGGCTGCCGGTACCGGTGCCGATGCCCGCAGCCGTAGCCTGTCGGCAGTGTCGCGCATGCTGTAGGGAGCCACGTGTCACCGTCCACCGTTCTCGTGACCGGCGTCAGCCGGTTCTTCGGCGGGAATCTCGCTGCTCGGCTGGCTGCTGATCCGAGTATCGAGCGCGTCCTCGGCGTCGACACGGTGCCGCCGAGTGGTGAGCTGCAGCGCCGGATGGGGCGTGTGGAGTTCGTTCGTGCCGACATCCGCAACCCGTTGATCGCAAAGGTCATCTCCACCGCCAAGGTTGACACCGTGGTGCACGCCGCGGTGAGCGCGAACCCGCGGGAGGCGGGCGGGCGCGGCACGATGAAGGAGATGAACGTCATCGGCACGATGCAGCTGCTCGCTGCATGCCAGCAGTCGATGGGGGTGTCGCGGCTGGTGGTCAAGTCGACCAGCGCCGTCTACGGCACGGGTCCCCGCGATCCTGCGCTGTTCACCGAGGAGAACGAGCCGAAGGCGGAGTCGTCGTCCGGGTACGCCAAGGATTCGGTGGAGATCGAGGGTTATGTCCGGGGTTTCGCTCGCCGTCGCGACGATGTCGACGTGACGATCCTGCGGTTCGCCAACTTCATCGGCCCGCGCATCGAGACCGTGCTCACCCGGTACTTCGCGCTCCCGCTGGTACCGACCGTGCTCGGCTACGACGCCCGGCTGCAACTGCTGCACGAGGAGGACGCGCTCGCGGTGCTGCAGCGGGCTGTTAGCCAGCGGCTTCCCGGAGTGTTCAACGTGGGCGGTGATGGCGTGCTGCTGCTGTCGCAGGCGATCCGGCGGGCCGGGCGGATACCCGTCCCGGTTCCCGAACCGGGGGTGTCTGCGGTTGCGAGGCTGTTCCGCAATGCCCGGCTGGTGGATTTCTCCCCCGAGCAGACCCGCTTCCTGAACTTCGGTCGAGTGCTCGATACGGCGAAGCTGCGCACGGAGTTCGGCTTCTCGCCGCGCTGGACGACGGCGCAAGCCTTCGAGGACTACGTGCGCGGCCGGGTGCGGCGCCCGACGATCGACCCGGAGCGGGTGGCCGCGGTCGAGCGCGGGGTGCTCGACCTGGCCGCCCAGTTGCGCTGAGACGAGGTTGCCGATGCGCGAAGCCCGCGTGATCCCACTGCACCGGTCCGATCCAGCCGGGGCCGCCGAGTCCAGTGACGGGAGCTTACCGCCCGACCCGTCGGCGGGACGGGAGTCAGTAGTTGGCGCTGATCCCGCCGCCGGATCTGATTCCGCCGAGGTTGATCCAGCAGAGGTTGAGCTAGCCGAAGTTGAGCTAGCACAGTGGGAGCAGCAACTGGCCGAGTTGCTGGCTTTCCTGCGGCGGCGGGTGACCGGCGACTACGACATCGACGAGTTCGGATTCGACGCCGAGCTGACCGACCACATGCTGCTCCCGATGCTGCGGCCGCTCTACCGGTCATGGTTTCGGGTGCAGACCATCGGGATGCATCGAGTTCCTGACACGGGTGGTGCGCTCGTGGTGGCCAACCACTCCGGAACGCTGCCGCTGGACGCCTTGATGACGACGGTGGCGCTGCGGGAGGACCATCCGGCGGGCCGGCACCTGCGGATGCTCGGTGCCGATCTGGTGTTCAGCACCCCGATGCTCGGATCAGTGGCGCGCAAGGCCGGGCACACTCTGGCGTGCAACCCCGACGCGGAGCGGTTGCTCAATTCCGGGGAGCTCGCCGGGGTCTGGCCGGAGGGGTTCAAGGGCATCGGGAAGAACTACCGCGATCGGTACAAGCTGCAGCGCTTCGGCCGCGGCGGGTTCGTGTCCGCCGCACTGCGCACCGGTACGCCGATCATCCCCTGCTCCATCGTCGGCGCCGAGGAGATCTACCCGATGCTCGGGGACATCAAGCCGCTGGCCCGGCTGCTCGGAGCGCCATACTTCCCGGTCACGCCGCTGTTCCCGTGGTTCGGTCCGCTCGGCATGATCCCGCTGCCGTCGAAGTGGTACATCGAGTTCGGCGAGCCGATCTACACCGACTCCTACGAGCCGGGTGCAGCCGAGGATCCGATGCTGGTGTTCAACCTGACAGACCAGGTGCGAGAGACCATCCAGCAGACCCTCTACCGGCTGCTCACACAGCGCCGCAACCCATTCTTCGGCTGACACGCGCGGGCTTGATGGGGGTCAGGGGGAGGTGCGCTCGCGACGGCGGTAGGCAAGGCCGGCGGCCACGGCTCCCGCCAACGCACCCGCGCCGAGCACCGAGGGCACTCCGATCCGGGCGGCCTTGCGACCGGTCCGGAAGTCGCGGATCTCCCACCCGCGGGCACGGGCGGTATCACGCAGGTCGGCGTCCGGATTCACCGCGATGGCCGTGCCCACGACCGTGAGCATCGGCACGTCACTGGACGAGTCGGAGTAGGCGGTGCAGCGCCGCAGGTCGAGGCCCTCCTTGGCGGCCAGCGCCCGTACCGCCTGTGCCTTGGCACCGCCGTGCAGGATGTCGCCGACCAGGCGGCCGGTGTAGACACCGTCGGCGCTCTCGGCGACGGTGCCCAGCGCCCCGGTCAGCCCCAGCCGCCGCGCGATGATCATCGCGAGCTCTACCGGGGTGGCCGTCACCAGCCATACCTGCTGGCCGGCCGCGAGGTGCAGCTGCGCCAGTGCACGGGTGCCGGACCAGATCCGGTCGACCATCAGCTCGTCGTAGATGTCCTCACCGAGCTCGACGAACTCGGCCGTGGGTCGCCCGGCGACGAAGGACAGCGCCTGCTCCCGGTGGGCCTGGATCTCATCCTGGTCGAGTTCACGGCCGCCCACTCGGAACTTGACCTGCTGCCAGGCGAACGAGACCAGGTCTCCGGTGTTGATGAACTTCCTGGCCGCCATCCCGCGGGCGAAATGGAAGATCGACGCGCCCCGCATCATGGTGTTGTCGACGTCGAAGAAGGCCGCCGCGGTGAGGTCCGGCGGTATCGCCAGCGCCTCCTCCACCTCGGCTACCGCGACACCCGCCAGGGCTGCCTCCGCCGAAGCCTCGCCGGCCACCGCAGCCCGCGCCACCCGGTCCTCCCGGGTCTCCTTGTGACGCCGTCGTGGCACTGGTCGCCGCCTTCGGACTACACGCTCGAGGTTCGGTGTCCGGATCCCCAACGAGGGGGTCACCCACGCCATCCAGCGTAGCGATCCCGCTACGACGTGAGCAGCCACCGTCAGCTGGCGACGGTGGCTGCTCACGAGAAAACTCAGCGGGGCTCGGGCCCATCCGGGCTCGACGGTGGCGCCGACATGTCCGGCAGCAGCGGAAGCGGCAACAGTGGTGACCGCGGGTCGGACGGCGGATCATCCCGCTCGGGCCACCCCGGCCGGTCCTCGCGGTCTTCCAACCGGTCTTCCAACCGGTCTTCCCGGTCGGGGTTCGGGACGATGTCGCGCAGGCCGGGTCGCTCGGAGTCCTGCTCCTCGGGTGTCGGGGTGGTGCTCGGTGCTGCTGTCGAACCGTCCGGGGTGGCCGGCGCAGCAGTCTCCGGGGCCGGGGCCAGCGGTTCGGCTGATGCGGCATCGTCGAGCTCGCCGGGAACGCAGGAGTCCTCGGCGGGCAACGGTCCGAGGCTGTCGCTCGCCCCCGACGTGATGCTCTGGCAGCCGGCCCGATCCTGCAGCGCATCGGCGCGCTGCTGCACCTCGTCGAGCAGGGCGGCCGAACTCGTGATCCTGCCGCCGGCATCGGCCGGCAGCGCTGCCCGGACGTCGTCGAGCCGCTCCTGCTGCAGGTCGGCCCAGCCGTCCAGCGACGACAGCATGCCGACGTCACCGAAGGCCGCGACCCCGGTGAGTAGCCGGGTGCCCACAATCGTGTCGGCATCGAAGTCATCGAGAGCCGCGAGGAGCTGCGCTGTGCCGGAACCCCAGGTGCCGCCGGCGTCGGCCGCCGCAGCCAGCTGCTCGATCTCGCCGATCCTCGCCGTGGCGAACTCCAGGTGCTTGAGCGCCTTGGACTGGTCACCGAAGGTCATGCCCAGCTCTGCCGACTCGGTACTGCGCTTGAAGGCATACAGCGCATCTCCGGGTACCGCGTCCCGCGACAGCAGCAGGCTCATCCCGGACAGTGACATGAGCAGGCACAGTGCAGCCGCGGCGGTCGCCATCATACGGCCGCGGGCCTCGGCCACCGCCGACGTGCGCTTCGCGTGACGTCCGCCCCGACGCGATGTCCCGCCGCGCGCCGGCATCGGTGTCACCTGGCCGTCGCCGCCGGAGTCACGGCCGACCGACGCGGCGCCGGCCATCACCCGGCTGCGCATCCGGTCGACCTCGTCGCCAGTGGGCGCAGCTGCGTCTCCCGTCTCGCGCAGCGCCGCTGCGATGGCGAGTTCGCGCTCCCTCGTGTGGTCGGCCACCTCGCGCACGCCACTGTCGACGGCCCGTGCGAACCCATCGTGGCACCCTCCCTCGTCGGGAGCGCGAGCTGCAGACCTGCGCGTCGTCCTCACCACCTTCGACCCCCTCCTTCTCCTCGATGAGAGAAACGAGCGGCGGTCGCCCGGGTTACGCGGCCGGGACCGGCGATTCCGCGAGTGCCGGCGCCCGGCACTGCCGCGGCTGGGGTCATCCCGGGGTTCACCGCAAACCATCCGGCAGAAGCTGGGCCAGTCGCCTGATGGCGCGGTGTTGCAGCGCCTTGATCGCTCCCTCGTTGCGGTCCATCAGCTCGGCCGTCTCGGCGACCGAGAGACCCTGCAGGAACCGGAGCATGACGCACTCCTGCTGGTCGGCGCCGAGCTGTTCGACGCAGCGCAGTAGCTCGGCGCTCGTCGCGTCGGCGAGCACTTGGTGTTCTGGGCCGCGGTCGATGCTGCGCGACTCGACGATCTCCGCGGTGGCGACCTCGAGCCGGTACCGGCTGGACTTGACGTGATCGAGCACGAGGTTGCGTGCGATGGTGACGAACCACGCCCCGACGTCGCGACCCTGGTAGCTCACCGTGGAGATCCGGCGCAGCGCGCGCAGGAACGTCTCGCTGGTGAGGTCCTCGGCGAGCGACCGATCGCTGACGCGGAACAGCACGTAGCGGAACACGACGTCGACATAGCGGTCGTAGAGCCGGCCGAACGCGCCGTGGTCGCCGTCCTGCGCGGCGTGGACGAGGTCCCACGCGGTGGTGTCGACGCCCTCGTCGTTGTCTGGCTCTCCCGCGCCGGCGACTGGTTCCCCGCGACCCTCGACCTGTTCGGGGGTGCGGGGAGCAGGCATCAGGTGCGATGTCAAGCGAGTGGTGGCGCTCACGACGCGGCCGCCTCCTCGGGACCGCCCGCTCGGCGGTCCCGCGTCGGTGGTCGCCCGCTGGTGCGGATCGACCATCCCGGTTGCGGCATCAGCCACTCCCTCGTCTCTCTGCACCTGCCGTGCGCGCCCGCGCGGCCGGTACGGCGCCGACAGCATACGGGCGAGCGGTGCGCGAACCTACCCGCCCGGCGCAACGGCCGCCCGTTCGAAGATGCACCGACGGTGTCGCCGCGGCGGCCACTCTCCCGCCGGCTGACGATGATGGCTGCTGGAAGGTGCGATGTGCGCGTGTCACACTGGCCGCTGAACTTCGCCCGGCAGGAGGTCGGATGGTTCCTCCCGCACAGCCTGCAGCGGACGCCGGACCGGGACATCACTCGCCCACCGGGCGCAACCTGGCAGATCTCGTCACCGCTGCGGCGCAGCGCGATCCTTCCCATCCCGCGCTGGTCGACCTCACTAGTGGCCGGACGGTGAGTTGGGGCGCGCTCGACGCGGCCGTGGATGCCGCGGCGGGTTGGTTGCGGGCTTCGGGCATGGCCGATGGCCGGCGTGTGGTGGTGCGGCTCGCGACGTCCCCCGAGTTCTGCGTCGCGGTCTTCGCGGTGCTGCGGGCGGGTGGGGTCGTGGTGCCGGTGGGCACCGGGGCCAGCGAGCGCGAGCTGGAGGCCGTCGTCGAGCACAGCGGTGCCGGCGGGTTGGTCGCCGGCCAGGACGACCGGATCGCGCGCGACGTCGCCGCCCGTCACGGTGTCTCGGCGATGGCGCCGCCATCGCCGTTCGCAACGCCGGATGCCGGTCCCATCCTCGCCGCGGCCGGGGGCGAGGACCTCGCCGTGCTGGCCTACACCTCGGGGACCTCGGGCTGGCCGCGTGGCGTGATGTTGCCGCATCGCGCCCTGCTGGCGAACCTCGAGCAGGGTGCCGCGGTGCGACCCGCGCCGATGACCGCTGCCGACCGGGTGCTGCTCGCGTTGCCGCTGTTCCACACCTACGGGCTGGGGCCCGGGCTGCTGCGGGTCGCTCACGCCGCGGCCACCGCGGTGCTGGCCGACCGGTTCGACGCCGAGCCGGTGCTGGCCGCCGTGCGGTCGCAGCGGGTCACCATCGTGATCGGGGTACCGCCGATGTATCGGGCGTGGTTGCGGTTGGCGCCCGAGCGGTTGGCCGAGGATCTGGCCACGGTGCGGCTGTTCACCTCGGGTGCGGCGCCACTGGAGCCGGGATCGCTGTCCCGGATGCGGGCGGCGACCGGGCTCGACGTCTTCGAGGGCTACGGCCTCACCGAGACCGGCCCGGTGCTGACATCGACCCTGGTCGGTGGCAGCGCGAAGCCCGGCTCGGTGGGGCGTCCGCTGCCGGGTTCCCCGGCGGCCGGGGTCGGCCCCGTGGAGATCCGGCTGGTCGATTCCGACGGCAAGCCGCTGCCGATGGGCGGCGACGAGGACTTCGGTGACGATTACATCGACGAGGACGCCGCTGACACCGGGGAGGTGGTGGTGCGCGGCCCGAACCTGTTCTCCGGCTACTGGCCGGACGGGGTGCACGGTCCCGCCGAGCTGGCCGGCCTCGGGCCCGGCTGGATTCGCACCGGCGACATCGGCTTCATCGACCAGGACGGCGACCTGCACCTCGTCGACCGCGCCAACGACCTCATCATCGTCAACGGTTTCAACGTCTACCCGCACGAGGTGGAGGAGGTGCTGCGCGAGCACCCGGCGGTGGCCGAGGCGGCCGCGGTGGGAGTGCCCGATGAGCGCTCCGGTGAGGCCGTCCGCGCGGTGGTGGTCCCGCTGGACGGGCAGCAACCGGACACCGCGGAACTCGTCGGGCACTGCGCGGTGCGGCTGGCCCGGTTCAAGGTGCCCGTGCAGGTCGAGCTCACCGACCAGTTGCCGTACTCCGCGAACGGGAAACTCGTGCGTCGGAGGCTGCGCGGGGACTGAATCCCGCCGCTCGATACCGGTTCGGTGGCGTGGCAGGGTTGGATCGTGCACGAGGTGACCTTGCTGACACGGACGGACTGCCACGGCTGCGCCGCTGCGGAGGCCGACGTCCGGCGGATCTGTGACGAGCTCGGGGTGCCGTGGCACCCGTGCGACGTCGACGCCGACGTCGAGCTGCGAGCCGAGTACGGCGACCGGGTCCCGGTGATCCTCATCGACGGCCGGGAGCACGGCTACTGGAAGGTCGAGGAGCAGCGCTTCCGCGCCGCGCTGGCCCGCTGAGGCACGAACCGCAATTCGGTTCCGAATGGCTGTCAGACGCCGGTTTCGACCGCGTTTTGGTTCCGAATGGATAGAGCTTGCGGTGGTACCGGGCGAACCGGGCGCCGCGCTCGTACCGAACCGCAGGCATGACCCGATCGCAGTCTCCCGTCCTCGGTCGGGCGGTCGCCGGGCGGGCTACTGGCGGTGGTCGCGGCACTGGCCGTCGGCCACCTGGTGGCCGGCATCCTGGTGGCCCCCTCGGCCTCGCCCTACCTCGCGGTCGGTAACGCGGCGATCGACCGCACCCCCAACGCGGTCAAGGACTTCGCGATCGCGCAGTTCGGTACCAGCGACAAGCTGGTGCTGCTGCTCGGGATGGCCGTGGTGATCGCGCTGGTCGCTGTGGTCGCCGGGCTCGTCTCGCGACGGCGGACGCTGCCGGGGCTGATCGTGATCGTCGTGCTGGGTGTCGTGGGGATCCTCGCGGTGCTCGAGCAGGCCGGCGGTGGTGTGCTCGCGCTGCTGGCGCCGGTCGCCTCATTGCTCGCCGGGGCCGGGGTCTTCTGGTGGCTGCACCGGCTCGCGGTGCGCCGGGCGGCGCGGCAGGCAGCGGCGGTGACCGAGGACAGTCCCCGGCAGCCGCAGGACTGGCGGCTGCGCATCCACGGCATGGTCGAGCGCGAGCTGACACTGAGCTGGGATGACCTGCGCTCGATGCGGTCGGTGGAGCGCCCCGTGACGATGACGTGCGTGTCGAACGAGGTCGGCGGCCCCTACATCTCGACGGCGCACTTCACCGGGGTGATGCTCGCCGATATCCTCGACGCGGCCGGCGTGCGCAACGGTGCCGACCAGATCGTCACCACCAGCGTCGACGGCTGGACCTGTGGGACGCCGACCGAGACCGTCTCGGATCCCGGCCGCGAGGCCATGCTCGCCTACGCGATGAACCGGGAACCGCTGCCGGTCGAGCACGGCTTCCCGGTGCGGATGATCGTGCCGGGACTCTACGGTTTCGTCTCGGCCACGAAGTGGATCACCGACATGAAGCTGACCACGTTCGCCGAGGACCGTGCCTACTGGCTGCAGCGCGACTGGGGGCAGCGGGCACCGATCAAGACGATGTCTCGGATCGACAGCCCCGGGTCGTTCGAGCAGGTCGCTGCCGACCGGGTGACACTCGCCGGGATCCGCGTGGCCCAGACGGTCGGCATCGAGCGGGTGGAGGTGCGACTCGACGGTGGCCAATCGACCGGTGGCCAGTGGACACCGGCGGAGCTGTCCACAGAGGTCAACATCGACACCTGGCGGATGTGGCGGATGGGGGTGCCCGGCCTGCGGCCCGGCCCGCACACCGCCGATGTGCGTGCCACCGACAAGTCCGGTTACACGCAGACACCGGAGCGGGTCCTGTCGATCCCGGACGGGGCAACAGGATGGCACTCGATCCGGTTCACCGTCCAATGAGTACGCACTCGGCATGGGACGAAGAGGTCACAATGAGATCTAGGTCGAGCTGCAGTTGTGCCCGAGTCGTGATGCGGTCGCCCTGAACCGGTGTGGCGGGGAGACCGAATAACAGTACGAAAGGCCCGGAACAAGCCGGGCAGCATGAGAAGGAGTTGAGATCCTGTGAGGAAGATCCAGCGACTGGCTGCGGTCGGCGCTCTGGCCGGCCTGACCGTCGTGCTCGGCGCGTGCAGCAGCGGCGAGGAGCCGGCCGCCGGCGGGGGTAATGGTGGCGAGGCCACCCAAGCCGCGCCCGAGCCCCAAGAGCCGCCGACGATGGAGCAGTCGCCCGAGGGTGCGTCCGGTGAGACCACCATCGAGGACATCTTCGGCCCGGGCTGCGACCAGGTGCCGACCGACCCGAATGACCCGGGTTCTGCCCAGGGCATGGTCGACGACCCGGTGGGCACCGCAGCCAGCAACAACCCGCTGCTGACCACCCTGACCGACACCGTCACGGCCGCCAACCTGGTGGACACGCTGAACGACCCGGAGGCGTCCTACACCGTGTTCGCCCCAACCAACGGGGCGTTCGAGGCGCTCGAGGCGGAGAACCCGGGCATCACCGAGGAGCTGCTCGCCGAGCCGGAGGGGACGCTGACCACCGTCCTGACCTACCACGTGATCGGCGAGCGTTACGACGCAGCGGGCCTCGTGGAAGCCGGCGAGGTGATGAGCGTGGAGGGCAGCATGGTGCCGATCTCCGGTACGCCGGACGCTCCGACCATCGGTGAGCAGAACGCCAACGTCGCGTGCGGCAACGTCCCGACCGCGAACGCCACAGTGTTCCTGATCGACCAGGTGCTGATGCCGCCGGAGGCCTGAGCCTCACGCGACAGCACCGATCCGAGGGGCGGCTCCCACATGGGAGCCGCCCCTATCGGGTTCGCCACGGTGGTGACGGCGCTGACTTTGTTCCTGCGTTCACAAGCGGCTACCGTGAACGTGACGCTGCCGGGCCGGGCTGTACCCGCCACCGGGCCCGGGCAGGCGAGCGGCGATGAACCGAGAGGGAGCGAGACGGTGCAGCGCAACGGCAGGGACGTTGCCCGAGGGGCCAAGCCGGACGTGCCCACCGAGATGCCCGCGCCTGACGGTGTCGATGCCGTCGACGGCATCGATGGTGTCATGCCGCCGCCAGATGCCGACATCCCCGCTGCACGGGAGCGCGTCAGGGCCGTCCCGGAGGCCGCGGTGGCCCGCCTCGCCGTCTATCTGCGGGTGCTGTCGTCGCTCATCGAGCAGGGCGTGAGCACGATCTCGAGCGAGGAGCTGGCCGGTGCCGCCGGCGTGAACTCGGCGAAGTTGCGCAAGGACCTGTCCCACGTCGGCTCCTACGGCACCCGTGGTGTCGGCTACGACGCCGCCCGGCTCGTGGAGCACATCGAACGGCTGCTCGGATTGACCCGGCAGCACAGCGTGGCGGTGGCGGGGATCGGCAACCTCGGGCACTCGCTGGCCAACTACAGTGGTTTCCCCGGCCGGGGCTTTCCGGTGACCGCGCTCTTCGACATAGACGAAGACCTCATCGGAGTGCCGGTGGGAGGTCTGCCGGTCGACCACATCGACGACATACCGCAGGTGTGCGAGCAGCGCGGGGTGACGATCGGAGTGATCTGCACCCCGGCCGCCGCCGCGCAGGGTGTGTGCGACCTGCTGGTCGACGGCGGGGTTCGGTGCGTCCTCAACTTCGCCCCGGTCGTGCTGCAGGTGCCGGATGGGGTCGAGGTCCGCAAGGTGGACCTGGCGGTGGAGATGCAGATCCTGTCGTTCCACGACGCGCGCCGCGCCGACGGCCTGCTCCCGGTCATCGATGTCATCGACGGGCTGGCGGTGGGCCGATGAACCTGCTCGTGGTCGGGCTCTCGCATCGCACGGCGCCGGTGCGGGACCTGGAACGCGCAGCCGTCCGCGCCGAGGAGACCGGCAAGCTGCTGGACGAGTTGCTCGGCGGCGATCACGTCGGCGAGGCCATGCTCGTCTCGACCTGCAACCGGGTCGAGGTCTACGCGATGGTGGCGACCTTCCACGGCGGGCTCGCTGACGTCTCGGGTGTGCTGGCACGCCACGCCGGTGCGGGTCTCGAGGAGTTCTCCTCGCGGCTCTACGTGCACTACGCCGCGGCCGGCGTCGAGCACCTCTTCTCGGTCGCGTCAGGGCTGGACTCGATGGTCGTCGGCGAGCCGCAGATCCTCGGCCAGCTGCGCGCCGCCTATGCCGCTGCCGAGCATGCGGGCACGGTCGGGAGCACGCTGCACGAGCTGGCGCAGCGGGCGCTGCGCGTCGGCAAGCGGGTGCACACCGAGACCGGCATCGCCACTGCGGGCGCCTCAGTGGTGTCCGAAGCGCTAGCCGACGCGGCCGGCGCGCTGGGAGAGCTGGCGGGCCGGACGGCGCTGGTGATCGGTGCGGGGTCGATGGGTGGGCTGGCCGCAGCCCGGCTGCGCCGCGCGGGCATTGCGGAGATCGTGATCGCGAACCGCACCGTTGCGGCCGCACAGCGGCTGGCCGAGGCGAGCGTCGCCGAGGGCACCCGGGCCCGCGCGACCGCTCTCGAGGGCATCGATCAGGCGCTTGCCGACGCCGATGTCGTGGTGAGCTGCACCGGGGCGGTGGGCACGGTGCTCGGCGCGCAGCAGCTCGCCGGTGCCCGGCGACGCCGCGCGGAACCGCTGGCGGTCTGCGATCTGGGTCTGCCTCGTGACGTCGAGGCCGGTGTGGCCGAGCAACCCGGCGTCACCGTGGTGGACCTGGAGACGCTGCAGCACCGGCTGCAGACCGCGGCGGTGGGTGTGGACACCGGCATCGCGCAGCGCATCGTCGCCGAGGAGGTCTCCGGCTACCTGTCCGCGCAGCGCACCGCCGAGGTGACCCCGACCGTGACGGCGTTGCGCAAGCGTGCCGCCGAGGTCGTCGACGCCGAGATGCTCCGGCTGGACGGCAAGCTGCCCGGGCTCGACGCCGCGGTGCGCGACGAGCTCGACCGCACCGTGCGGCGGGTCGTCGACAAGCTGCTGCACACCCCCACCGTGCGGGTCAAGCAGCTCGCGGGCTCCGATGGCGAGACCTACGCCGACGCGCTGCGCGAGCTGTTCGAGCTCGACCCACAGGCCGCCGCCGCCGTCGCCGCCACCACCTACACCACCACCTACACCACCGCCGAACCCGACGAGGAGGCTGACCAGCGGTGACGACCACGCTGCGATTGGGCACGCGCGGCAGCAAGCTCGCACTGGCCCAGACCGAGTACTGCGCGCAGCGGCTGCGCGCTGCGGGCGTCGAGGTCCAGATCGTGCCGGTGCGCACCGCCGGTGACGCCTCCGCGGCGCCGATCGTCGAGATCGGGGTCGGGGTGTTCGTCTCCGCGCTGCGAGCGGCGCTGGCTGCCGGCGAGGTCGACGTGGCGGTGCACTCGTACAAGGACCTGCCGACCGCGCCCGACCCGCGGCTGGTGCTCGCCGCCGTCCCCCCGCGGGGCGAGTATCGCGATGCGCTGGTGGCACGCGACGGTCTGGTGCTCGGCGCACTACCCCCCGGCTCGGTGCTCGGCACCGGTTCTCCCCGCCGTGCCGCGCAGCTCCGGGCGCTGGGGCTGGGCCTCGAGGTCGTGCCGATCCGGGGCAACGTCGACTCCC
The DNA here is from genome assembly GCA_009377865.1 of Pseudonocardiaceae bacterium. Taxonomy (GTDB): domain Bacteria; phylum Actinomycetota; class Actinomycetes; order Mycobacteriales; family Pseudonocardiaceae; genus WHSY01. Next base: position 59,716 of record WHTH01000008.1, read on the forward strand.
GGATCCGCAAGGTGGTCGAGGGGGAACTCGACGGCGTCGTGATCGCAGGGGCGGGATTGGCCCGGCTGGGCCGGCGCGACGAGGCCACCGAGCTGCTCGATCCGCTGCAGCTGCTGCCGGCCCCGGCACAGGGCGCGCTCGCACTGGAGTGCCGGGCCGACGACCTGGACACCGAACACCTGCTGGGTGCGGTGCTCGACGACGAGGGCAGCCGCTGCGCGGTCACCGCCGAACGCGCCGTGCTGGCCGCGCTGGAGGCGGGGTGCAGCGCGCCGGTCGGTGCGCTCGCCGATGTGGTCGAGGACCTGGACGACGAGGGCCGAGTCGTCGAACGGTTGTCGCTGCGCGCCGTCGCCGCAGCGACGTTCGAGCCGTCCGTTGAGCTCTACCGCGCGTCCGCGATGGGGGAGATGATCGCTGCCGAGCGGCTGGGTCGCGACGTCGCGGCCGAGCTGCTGGATCTCGGTGCCGCCACGCTGGGTTCGCCGCCCGGCTCCGGCGGTCCCGGGCCGATGCCCGATGGGAAGTAATCAATGAGCACCACGAAGAGCCGTGCTGGCAAGACCACCGGACGTATCGCATTCGTCGGTTCCGGCCCCGGCGACCCGGGCATGCTCACGGTCCGGGCGCGCGAGCAGCTCGCTGCCGCGGCGCTGCTGGTCACCGATCCCGACGTGCCCTCCGGTGTGCTGGAACTGGCCGCCGACGGCGCCGAGGTGCGCCCGGCCGTCGGCGAACCCGCCGAGGTCGCCAAGGACCTCGTGACCGAGGCCAAGTCCGGTCGCACGGTGGTGCGGCTGGTCGCGGGCGACCCACTGACCGCCGACGCGGTCGTCGCCGAGGCGCTGGCGGTGACCAGGGCATCGGTGCCCTTCGACGTGGTGCCCGGCGTGCCCGCTGGTACGGCGGTGCCCGCCTACGCGGGTGTCCCGCTGGGATCCGGGCACACCGAGGCCGACGTCCGCGCCGGCGCCGACTGGGCCTCGCTGGCCGCCGCGCCGGGAACCCTGGTGTTGCACGCAACGTCGTCGCACCTGGCCGAGACGGCGTCCTCACTGGTGGAGCACGGCGTGGCGCCGCAGACGCCGGTGACCGTGACCTCCGGGGGTACCCGGGCGACACAGCGGACCGTGGACACCTCGCTGGCCGCGCTGGCCGGCGACGCGGCAGAGCTGGCCGGGCCGCTGGTGGTCACGGTCGGTGCCGCGGCCGGGCAGCGTTCCAAACTGTCCTGGTGGGAGTCGCGGGCGCTCTACGGCTGGAAGGTGCTGGTGCCGCGCACCAAGGAGCAGGCAGGCTCGATGAGCGAGCGGTTGCGGGTGCACGGCGCCATGCCGGTTGAAGTGCCCACGATCTCTGTTGAGCCGCCCCGCTCGCCCGCCCAGATGGAACGCGCGGTCAAGGGCCTCGTCGACGGCCGCTACCAGTGGGTCGTGTTCACCTCGACCAACGCGGTGCGAGCGGTGTGGGACAAGTTCCGCGAGTTCGGGCTCGACGCCAGGGCGTTCTCCGGCGTCAAGATCGCGTGCGTCGGGGAGGCGACCGCCGAGAAGGTGCGGTCGTTCGGCATCACCCCGGAGCTGCTTCCCTCGGGTGACCAGTCCTCCGAGGGGCTGCTGGCGGACTTCTCGCCCTACGACGACGTCCTCGACCCGGTCGACCGAGTGCTGCTGCCGCGCGCCGACATCGCCACCGAGACGCTGGCCGCAGGGCTGCGCGAGCGCGGCTGGGACATCGACGACGTCACGGCCTACCGCACCGTGCGGGCAGCGCCGCCACCAGCCGAGACCCGCGAGATGATCAAGACTGGTGGGTTCGACGCGGTGTGCTTCACGTCGGCGTCCACGGTCCGCAACCTGGTCGGCATCGCCGGCAAGCCGCACGCCCGAACGATCGTGTCCTGCATCGGGCCTGCCACTGCCGAGACCGCGACCGAGTTCGGGCTGCGGGTCGACGTGCGGCCGGAGGATGCCCAGGTGACGGCACTGGTGGACGCGCTGGCCGAGCACGCCGCGCGGCTACGTGCCGAGGGGGCGCTGCCGCCGCCCCGCAAGGCCAAGGCCCGCCGCCGCTGACCCGCAGTGCCGCCGCTGACTCAGCGGTGACGCCGTCAAGGGCACCTACACTGCGTCCGGTGCCGTGAAGGTGCCCTTCGCAGCGAATCGCATAGTCGGCGAGGATCCCAGGGAGGTGCACGTGTACCCGACGAGCAGGCCGCGGCGGCTGCGTACCACCCCGGCGATGCGACGGCTGGTCTCGGAGACGACCATCGAGCCGCGGCAACTGGTGCTGCCGGTCTTCGTCAAGGAGGGTGCCACCGAGCCGGTTCCGATCAGCTCGATGCCCGGCGTCGTGCAGCACAGCCGGGACTCGTTGCGCAAGGCGGCGGCGGAGGCAGTCGCCGCCGGCGTCGGCGGCATCATGCTGTTCGGCGTGCCGGCCACCCGCGACGCTCGCGGCTCCGCGGGTGCCGACCCTGACGGTGTGCTCAACGTCGCGCTGCGTGATGTGCGTGCCGAGGTCGGCAACGACGCGGTGGTCATGGCCGACACCTGCCTCGACGAGTTCACCGACCACGGGCACTGCGGGCTGCTCGACGAGCAGGGCAGGGTCGACAACGACGCGACGCTCGCCGCCTACGCCGAGCTGGCGGTCGCCCAGGCCGAGTCCGGTGCCCATGTCCTGGGCCCGAGCGGGATGATGGACGGGCAGGTCGGCGTGATCCGGGAGGCGCTCGACGTCGCGGGGCACACCGACGCCGCGATCCTGGCCTACTCCGCGAAGTACACCTCGGCCTTCTACGGGCCGTTCCGCGAGGCCGTCGACTCGCAGCTGCAAGGCGACCGCAAGACCTACCAGCAGGACCCTGCCAATGTGCGGGAGGCGCTGCGCGAGGCCACATTGGACCTGGCCGAGGGCGCGGACATGGTCATGGTCAAGCCCGCGATGTGCTACGCCGACGTGCTGCGCTCGGTCGCGGAGATCTCCGACGTGCCGGTCGCTGCCTACCAGGTGTCGGGGGAGTACGCGATGATCGAGGCCGCGGTGGCCAACGGGTGGCTCGACCGGCGCCGCACCGTGCTGGAGACCCTCACCTCGATCCGCCGCGCCGGGGCCGACGTCGTGCTCACCTACTGGGCGGTGCAGGCCGCCGGGTGGCTCGCGCGGTGAACACGGCCGGGTGCGCGCCGTGCCGGGCGAGTCGCTACGGTTTGTCCATGAGCACGCCGCAGAATCCGCCAGACCCACAGGATCAGCAGCCCGGCGACCCGTACCAGGGTGGCCCACCTCAGCAGCAGGGTTACCAGCAGCAAGGGGGCTATCCCCCACAGGGCGGTTCTGCCGCCGGGATGTACGGCGAACCCCACCCGGGACAGCAGCCCGGCCGGCCGGGAGTGCTCGTGGTGTCGGTCGTGCTCTGGGTCCTCAGCGGCCTGCTCCTCTTGTTGGTCGGCCTGAGTGCGGCACTGTTCGGCGGTGCTGGTGGATTTGAGCAACAGATCGAAGACGCGCTGCAGCGTAGCGGCGCGCAGGTCGACCCCGCCTTCGTGCAGCAGACCCTGGTCGTCACGGGGATCGTGTTCGCGGCGTTCGGCGTGCTTCTCATCGTGCTCGCGTTGGTGATGCTGGCGCGGCAGAACTGGGCACGGATCCTGCTGACCGTGCTGGGTGTGATCTCGCTGCTGCTGCTGCTCGGAACCATCATCGGCCCGCTGGTCGTAATGGTGGCGATCGTGTTGCAGTTCCTGCCGCCGGTGAATGCGTGGTTCAGTTCCCGCCCGCGCCCGGTGTGACGGACGATCGTTATCGGGAACCCGGCTCGAGCTGGTGGCCACTGGCCTGGGGGCCGGGTCTGGCCACATTCGGCCTGCTCTTCGAGGCGCTCGCCGGCGGTCCGGTGCATCTGCTGGCCTGGACCGTGCTCGCCGCTGTCGCCGTCATCACGGCGGCGGTTCCGGTCAACGCCCGGCGGCAGCTGGTGACCGTCCCCCGCGGGACGCGGGAGGTGCCGCTGCGGCTCGTGGACGGCAGGACCGTGCTCGGGTGGTCCCGCGACCCCGACCGCCTGCGTGCCGCACTACTCGAGGCGTTCGACCAGCAGAAGTTCGGTTGAGCACTCGTGATGTGGGAGTTCACCGCCGATGAAACGCCGTCCGGCGCTGACAGCCGCTGTCGAGGTGCTGCTGGCCGCCGCACTGTCCGCCATCGCCGTCCGGTGGTGGTACCGCGGCATGATCGTCAGCGAGGTCACCGGCGGTGAGCTGTACCGGGTGGACGGACGCTGGTGGGCCTTGGCGGTCGTCGCGGCGACGGTGGCCGGACTGCTGCTGATCGACGCCGTCCACCGGCTGGTGCTCGCGTTTCGGCCCGCTGCTTGCGAGCCCGACGGGCTCGACCTCGGGGCGCCGGGGCCGAGCCCATGATCAGCGTGGGCTCGGGGAGACTGGGACCGTGAGCCCCACGAGCGAGTCGCAGCAGTTGTTCGAGCGCGCCTGTGCGGTGATCCCGGGCGGGGTGAACTCCCCGGTGCGGGCATTCAGTGCGGTCGGCGGTACACCCCGGTTCATGGTCCGCGCCGCGGGACCGAACCTGGCCGACGCCGACGGTAACCGCTACGTCGACCTGGTGTCCTCCTGGGGACCGATGATCCTCGGGCACGCACATCCCGCGGTCGTCGAGGCGGTGCGTGCAACCGCCCTCGACGGGCTCTCGTTCGGGACCCCGGTTCGCGGCGAGATCGAGCTGGCCGCCGAGATCGTGCGACGGGTGGAGCCGGTCGAGCAGGTCCGCTTGGTGAACTCCGGGACCGAGGCCACCATGAGCGCGATCCGGGTGGCGCGGGGGGCCACCGGGCGGTCGGTCGTCGTGAAGTTCGCCGGGCACTACCACGGCCACGTCGACGCGCTGCTGGCCAGCGCAGGCTCGGGGGTGGCCACCTTCGGGCTGCCGGCCAGCGCCGGTGTCACCGCCGCGCAGGCCGAGGACACCATCGTGGTGCCCTACAACGACCTCGATGCGCTGCGCGCCGTCTTCGCCGAGCGCGGCGGCGAGATCGCCTGCGTCATCGCCGAGGCCGCCGCGGGCAACATGGGAGTCGTGGCGCCCGACGCGGGGTTCAACCGGGCGATGCGGTCACTGTGCCACGAGCACGGCGCACTGCTGGTGCTCGACGAGGTGATGACCGGCTTCCGGGTATCGGCCGCGGGCTGGTACGGCCGCGACGGCGTGGCCGCCGATCTCTACACCTTCGGCAAGGTGATGTCCGGCGGGTTGCCCGCCGCGGCGTTCGGCGGCTCGGCCGAGCTGATGAGCCAGCTGGCGCCCGCGGGCCCCGTCTACCAGGCCGGCACGCTGGCCGGTAACCCGGTCGCCGTCGCGGCCGGGCTGGCCACGCTGCAGGCCGCCACCCCCGACGTCTACGCGGCGCTGGACCGCAACGCCGAGCGGCTGACCGGGCTGCTGCGCGACGCGCTGACGGCCCACGGCGTGCCGCACGTCGTGTCGACCGCGGGCAACATGCTCTCGGTGTTCTTCACCGAGGCGCCGGTGCGCGACTACGCCGGCGTCGCGGCCACCCAGACCTGGCGTTACCCCGCCTTCTTCCACGCACTGCTGCAACGCGGTGTGTACCCGCCGCCCAGTGCGTTCGAGGGCTGGTTCGTGTCCGCCGCGCTCGATGACGCGGCCTTCGAGCAGATCGCCGCCGCGCTGCCGCACGCCGCGCGGGCCGCCGCCGAGGCAGCGCAGCCGCAATGATCCGGACGGTTGTCCACCTGCTGCGCCACGGTGAGGTGCACAACCCCGAGGGCGTCATCTACGGGCGGTTGCCCGGCTACCGCCTCTCCGATATCGGGCAGCGGCAGGGAGATCTGGTCGCAGCGCACCTCGCCGGCCGCGACATCGTGCACGTCGCCGCCTCCCCGATGCAGCGCGCGCAGCAGACCGCGGCACCGATCGCCGCACGCCTCGGGCTCGACGTCGCGGCCGACGACGGGCTCATCGAGGCGAGCAACCGGTTCGAGGGCCTGCAGGTCTCGGTGGGGGACGGCCTGCTGCACAAACCGCGGTACTGGCCGTTGCTGCTCAACCCGTTCCGGCCGTCCTGGGGCGAGCCCTACGCGGAGGTCGCGCAGCGGATGCTCGCCGCTGCGCACCGCGCCCGCGAGCGGGCCGCCGGGCACGAGGCGGTCTGCGTGTCGCACCAGCTGCCGATCTACACGCTGCGCCGCCGCGTCGAGCGCAAGCGGCTGTGGCACGACCCGCGCCGCAGGCAGTGCTCACTGGCCTCGCTGACCAGCCTGATCTTCGATGGCGATACCGTCGCGGACGTGAGCTACACCGAACCCGCAGAGTTGTCCGACCCGCGGCAGGCCGGCGCATGAAGCGCGTGGCCGGGCTGCTGGCAGCCCTGCTGGTGCTCGCCGGCTGCTCGACGGGCACCGATGCGGTGGCGCGCGGCGGCACCTTCGAATTCGTCACGCCCGGCGGCAAGACCGAGATCTTCTACGATCCGCCGGCCGAGCGCGGCACCGTCGGACAGCTGTCCGGTCCCGCTGTGCGCGACCGGTCGCGGACCGTCTCCCTTGCCCAGTTCCGCGGCCAGGTGGTGGTGCTCAACGTCTGGGGCTCGTGGTGCGGGCCGTGCCGCGCTGAGGCCGGCGACCTGCAACAGGTGGCCGAACAGACCGCCGGCGACGCGACGGTGCTCGGCATCGACGTCCGGGACCGCCGCAGCGCCGCCGCCGACTTCATGCGCAACTACGGCCTGACCTACCCGTCGATCTTCGACCCGCCGGGCCGCACGCTGTTCGCACTGCGCGATGTGCCCCGTTCGATCGTGCCGCTGACCGTCGTGCTCGACCGGCAGCATCGGGTGGCCGCCGTGTTCCTGCGCGAGATCACAGCCGAGGACCTGCTCCCCGTGGTGTCCCGGCTCGCCGCCGAGCCCCGCTGACGGTCAGGCGGCGAACAGCAGCGCCAGCCCGCCGATCGTGTACAGCGCCATCAATCCCATCAGTGGCAGCTGGCCGACGACGGCCTGGGTCAGCGGGAAGAGCGCGACGGCGCGGTCGTGGGCGCTGACGAGGCGAGAACGTGTCCCGCGACGACGGCGACGACCTGGACGAGCGCGATGGTCGTGACGGTGACCAGGCCGTAGTCGACGGCGGCGCCGGCCGCGCCCAGCAGGTTCGCGCCGGTACCGAGCGGGTCGGAGAGCAGGATCACGGCCCGTTGGCCCTCGAACAGCAGCAGCGAGAAGTAGTGGGCGACGACGTAGCCTACGATGATCGGGATGACGCTGTGCGCGAGCAGCCCGGGAACCGGTCGCCGGTCCTGCTGACCGATCTGGCCTGCGAGCAGGGTGGCGCCGACGAAGCTGACTGCCACGACGGCGATGACCACCAGCAGCCCGACGGTCGACGTCAGCGACTCCGAGATGTCCAGGCCTTGGGCGAGCTGCGTCCAGGTCGGGGAGCCGGAGACGCTGTCGAAGAACGTTGAGCCCAGCAACACCGCGATCAGGGCCACGATGCCCGGGGCGGGACCGAACGTCGCGGCCCCGCTGAGCGGGTTGCGCACGACGAGACGACCGTCGTCGCGACGACCGAACGGTGACAGCGTGCCGACCATCGTCGAGTAGACCTCGAAGCCGTCCCCGGTGGCGAACCAGCGGTGACCGAAGATCAGCGCGGCGGTCAGGTGCACCGTGGCGTAGGCAGCGAGATAGACCAGCAGCACGGTGGCCGAGCTGCTGCCGGGCGGCCAGCTCCAGCCACACGAAGCTCAGCAGCGACAGCGCGGCAGGCCAGTAGCCGAGCCGGCGAGGCAGCGGGCGCAGGCCCCGGTCAGCCGGTACCCGGGCGATCGCGGCGAGCAGGGCATGGATCGTGCGCAGCGGGTTGAGCAGCCGCCATACCGGGCCGAACAGCAGCGACAGCGGAACGAGCCCCACCCAGAACAGCACGTAGACCGCGTAGGGAGCCCCACTGCAACCCGCGGCCGTCGACGGCGCGCTGGACCGGCCACGGCAGCGCCCGCCCGGCCGCGCCGCCGCGCAGTCGGGAAGTTCGCCACAGCAGGCCGAGGCCGAGGAAGGAGACCAGCAGCGCCAGCGCGACGCCGTAGCTCACCACGAGCAACCCGCGATCGAGCACCGCCGGCCCGGCGAACGGGAGCTGCGAACTCCACAGCCCGGTGATGTCCGGGCCGGCCAGCAGCACCAGCGTGATCGCCATCATGGGCAGCCTGGCCGGCGCCAACTCGGATCGGCGCAGCGTGCTGACCACCGTGATGATGGCGACCAGCAGCAGGAACCGCCCGAGCACGGCGATGACCACCCAGCCCGACAGCGGTCCGTTCGGCTGGGGGGTCGCTCCGGTGCCGAGCATGCTCAGGCCATAGGCCACGACCCCCGCCACGGTAGCCCAGCACCACGACCTCACTGGCGCTCTGGTTCGAGACGCGAACGAACTGTCCACCGAGGCCCACGCTCAGGTCGACACCTGATGCTTCCGGGCGGATCTCGGTGATCACGGATCGGGAGTTCGTCGGCGACGCGCCTCCCGCGATGTGCGCGGCGGCAGGTGCCGGCCGACCAGCGCAAGCAGCATCACCGTTATCGTGATCACGAATACCGACCGCCGTGCGCCGCGCCTCACCTGGACTCCTTCCGGCCGCCCATGCGGGTCCCGCCTCGAAGACCCTACGAGATCGCGATCCGGTCCGCGCATACCCTCGTGGCTGTGGGTCTGACCGAGTTCGCCATCTCCGGGCCGCCGCTGTTGGCCACCGCGGTGGCGCTGCTGGCCGGTGTGGTGAGCTTCGCGTCGCCCTGCGTGGTCCCGCTGGTCCCGGGCTACCTCGCCTACCTGGCAGGGTTGGTCGGTGCCGAGGTGCCGCGGACGGTGCCCGCTGCGGCCGGTGCCGGGGCGCGCGCCCCGAGTGCACCCGCCACGTCCACGTCGCCAAGCACCACGGACCGGTGGCGGGTTGCCGGCGCGGCGGCGCTGTTCGTGGCCGGCTTCACCGCGGTCTTCACCACCACGTTGCTCGGCTCGGTGGCGGTGACCAAGGCCCTGGTGCTCAACGAGCTGCTGCTGCAGCGCCTCGGTGGCGTCGTGATGATCGCGATGGGTCTGGTCTTCGCCGGCCTGGTGCCCGCGCTGCAACGTGACCTGCGGCCGCACCGGCTGCAGCAGCGGCTGCAGCAGCGGCTGCCGACCGCGGGATTGGCCGGCGCCCCGCTGCTCGGTGGGGTGTTCGGCCTGGGATGGACGCCGTGCCTGGGGCCGACACTGGCCGGCGTCGTGGCGCTGACCGTGGGCACTCCGGGCGAGACGGTGGTGCGCGGCACGGTGCTGGTGCTGGCCTACTGTGCCGGCCTCGGGATCCCGTTCGTGCTGCTCGCGCTCGGTGCCGGGCACGCGGTAGGGGCGCTGGGGTGGCTGCGGCGCCACGTCCGCGGCATCCAGCTGGCCGGCGCGTCGATGCTGATCCTGGTGGGCGCCGCGCTGGTCACCGGGCTGTGGGCGGAACTCATCGCGGTGCTGCGCGGGCCGATCTCGGGCTTCGAGACACCACTGTGATGGGACGGCTGCAACCCGGCGTCGCGTTCCTGCGCAACACCTGGCGTGGCCTGACCAGCATGCGCACCGCGCTGGTGCTGCTGTTCCTGCTGGCGCTGGGCGCGCTACCCGGGGCGCTGCTGCCGCAGTACTCGCTCAACCCCGAGCAGGTCGATCAGTACTACGCCGACCACCGCTGGCTGGCGCCGGTGCTCGACCGCCTCGGCTTTTTCGAGGTCTTCGCCAGCCCCTGGTTCGCCGCCATCTACCTGCTGCTGTTCATCTCGCTGGTGGGGTGCCTGGTGCCTCGTAGCGGGGAGTACGTCCGGCAGCTGCGGGCCGTCCCGGTCGCCACGCCCCGCAACCTCGCCCGGCTGCCGCACCATCGCCGCGCGACCGTCGAGGCCACCGCGGCGGAGTCGATCGAGGCCGCGCGGCGCCGGCTGCGGGGGTGGCGGATCCGCGAGCGCACCGAGCCGACCGGTGCGGTGACGCTGTCGGCCGAGCGCGGGTATGCCCGTGAGGCGGGGAACCTGGTGTTCCACTTCGCGGTGCTCGGCCTGCTGGTCTCGTTCGCGGTCGGCACGCTGTTCGGCTACGAGGGGCAGACGATCGTGAAGGCGGACGGGTCGCAGTTCTGCAACTCCGGGCCGTACGCCTACGACTCGTTCACCCCCGGGACGATGGTGGACGGCACCGGGCTCGCGCCGTTCTGTACCCGGATCAACGACTTCGAGCCGACCTACCTGCCCAGCGGGCAGCCGCAGCAGTTCCGCGCCGACATCGACTACCAGGACGCCGACGGCCTCGCTTCGGGGCAGTGGCAGCCCTACCAGCTCGCCGTCAACGAGCCGCTGCGACTCGACAGTGCCCGGCTCTATCTGCTCGGCCACGGCTATGCACCGGAGTTCACCGTCACCTTCCCCGGTGGGCAGCAGCGCACCGGCGCGATCCAGTGGCGCCCGGTGGACTTGGCGACGCAGCTGTCGGAGGGCGCCACCAAGTTCGATCCCCCCGGTGTCACCGACCCGGCGCAGCTGCGTGAGCGGCAGCTGGCGATCACCGGGCTGTTCGCACCGACCGCCGCGCTGCGCGGCGAGCTGCTCTCGTCGTCGTTCCCGCAACCGCTCGACCCCGCCGTCGCCGTCGACGTGCTCAAGGGCGACCTGGGCAACAACTCCGGACGCGGTCAGTCGATCTTCGGGATCGACGAGTCGATGGTGGAGCAGGGACGGCTCGAGCGCGTCGCGCGGGAGAACCTGCGCCCCGGTGAGTCGCTGCGCCTCGACGACGGCACGGTGGTGCGGTTCGACGGCGTGACGCGGTGGGTGTCGCTGCAGGTCTCGCACGACCCCGCGCAACTGTGGGTGCTCACCTTCGCGCTGCTCGTGCTCGGCGGGCTCGGGCTGTCGCTGACGATCAAGCGTCGCCGGTTCTGGGTCCGCGCCACCCCGGCCGGGTCGCACGATCCGGACGGACGTACCGTGATCGAGCTGGGCGGATTGGCGCGCACCGAGGCCGCCGGGTACGGCGAGGAGTTCGAGCGGATCGCCGACGGCCTGCTCGCATCCGGGGCCGCCGCCCCACTGGCCGCAGTGGGTACCTCACGGAAGGACGGTGACTGATGCCGGTCGATCCCGTGCTGGCGTTCTACGGCGACTGCGCGTTCTACACCGCGCTGGTGCTATACCTGGTCGCGATGGTGCTGCAGACGGTCGAGTATGCGGCACAGCGCAGTGCCGAGCCGGTCGGTGCCAGGGCCGGTGATGGTGGTGGCGTGGTAACTCTGACGTGGCCGCCTGGCGAGAGCGCGCCGCGCAGCCGTGCGGCGCGGGCCGGTCGGGTCGCGGTGTCGCTGACCGTGCTGGGCGCTGCCGTGCACGGGGTCTCGCTGCTGCTGCGCGGGCTGGCTGCCGGGCGCGTGCCGTGGGGCAACATGTACGAGTTCACCTCGGCGGTCTGCTTCGTCGCGGTGGTGGCCTGGCTCGTCGTGCTGGTCCGGCAGCGTGACATTGCGCCCGCGCTGCGCGAGCTCGGCGGCTTCGTGCTGCTGCCGGTGGTGATCCTGCTCACGCTGGCAGGCACGGTGCTCTACGCCGAGGCGGCGCCGCTGGTCCCGGCGCTGAACTCGTACTGGATCGCCATCCACGTCTCTGCCGCGAGCATCGCGTCGGGCATGCTGCTGGTCGCCGGGGTCGCCAGCGCGCTCTATCTGGTCCGGATCCGCTTCGAGGCACGGCAGGCCGGGGGCTCGCGGTTCGCCGGCCGGTTGCCCGGATCGGCATTGCTCGACCGGCTCGCCTACCGCACCACCGTTGTCGCGTTCCCGATCTGGACCTTCATGGTGATCACCGGGGCGGTCTGGGCCGAGGCCGCGTGGGGGCGCTACTGGGGTTGGGACCCCAAGGAGACGGTCGCGCTGGTGGTCTGGGTCGTCTACGCCTGCTACCTGCATGCCAGGGCGACCGCGGGGTGGCGGGGCGCCCGGTCGGCCTGGATCAACGTGCTCGGTTTCGCGGCGCTGTTGTTCAACCTGTTCTTCATCAACATCGTGGTCGCCGGCCTGCACTCCTACGCCGGTCTCTAGCGGCTCTGTCGCCCGTATATGCCGCCGCTGAGTTGGCGAATCGAGCCGTGACTCGATTCGCCACTCACGACCTATGCACCGCCCGGGATCGCCGCACAGCGACACGGCGACTACCGTCGCTGTGGACGGGGTCGTATCGACGTGCGCAGATGTGGGAGGGAAGCATCCGGTGACCGGACGCCACGAGCAGCCCCAGGGACCGGTGCCGGGCGGTCCGTACGGTCCGGATCCTGGCGGTCCGTCGGGGCCGCAAGCCATCAACAGTGGCCCGTCAGTCGACCGGCAGGGCCCGCCACCCGGGTACCACTCGCGGGGGCCCGGGGGCGCCGCGCCGGGGCAGCCGCCGGGTGGTCAGCAGCAAGCCCAGCCGCCCGGGCATGATCTGTCCTTGGCAGAGCTGTTGCGCGAGGTCGCGCGCCCGCCCCAGTCCGGCTGGCGGCGGGCGGTCTATGTGGCGAGTGGCCGCACGGTCAACCCCGGCGAGAGCCCGGCGGACGTCGAGCGCCGTGAGCTGATCGCCCGGGTCAACCAGCCACTGCACGGCTGCTACAAGATCGCGATGCTGAGCCTCAAGGGTGGGGTGGGCAAGACGACCACCACGACGACCCTGGGGTCGACGTTCGCATCGCTACGGGGTGACCGCGTGATCGCCGTCGACGCGAACCCCGACCGTGGCACGCTGTCGCAGAAGATCCCGCTGGAGACGACCGCGACGGTGCGGCACCTGCTCCGCGACGCGGACCACATCCGCAGGTACTCTGATATCCGGTCCTACACGTCGCAGGGCCCGAGCCGGCTGGAGATTCTCGCCAGCGAACAGGATCCGGCGGTGTCCGAGGCATTCAGCGAGGAGGACTACCGCCGCACCGTGGACCTGCTCGAGCACTTCTACAACATCGTGCTCACCGACTGCGGTACCGGCCTGATGCACTCCGCCATGAAGGGTGTGCTCGACGTCGCGGACTCGCTGGTGATCGTGTCGTCGGCCTCGATCGACGGCGCGCGCTCGGCGTCGGCGACGCTGGACTGGCTCGACGCGCACGGCTACCGTGAACTGGTCGGCAGGTCGGTCGCTGTGATCAATTCAGTGCGGCCGAAGGCGGGAAAGGTGGACCTGGAGCGGGTCAGCGCGCACTTCGCCGCCCGCTGCCGGGCCGTCTGCCGGATCCCCTTCGATGAGCACCTCGAGGAGGGCGCGGAGATCGACCTCGACCGGCTCGCCGCCCCGGCCCGGCTGGCCGCACTGGAACTCGGGGCGACAGTGGCCGATGACTTTCCGCATGCCGTCAGCCGGGTAGGGCCTCGCTGATCAGGCGCTGCCGTTGGAATCCGGCCGTTGCCGCCGACCGAGTTCGCGCAGGAAGTCGGGGTCGTCGTCGGGTGCGAGTGCGCGCTCGTCCGGACCGGCTCCGCGCTCGGGCCCGAACGCCTTCCAGAGCAGCAGGACCATGGTCACCGCGCCGATTATTGCCAGCACGTACAGCACAGCGATCACCTCCTTGGCTGAATCCAGCCTAACCCAGCGAGCGCAATCGCACGAACGCGGCCGATGAGCCCGGTGGAGGCGGCGCGCGACGCACCCCCGTTGCGCAAACGCGGTGTTCGCGCAATGCCGTTGCGTCAACGCCGCGTTGGCGCAACGGGTGGTGCGGGGGTGGTGAGCGTCGCCAGCAGTGTCCGAACTTCGGTTTCGCGGAATCGCCGGTGCCCGCCGGGTGTGCGGATCGAGCCGATCCGCCCTGCCGAGGCCCATCGGGTGACCGTCTTGGGGTCGACCCGGAACAGCGCGGCCACCTCGCCGGGGGTCAGCAGGCGCTCTGCGTGGTCAGAACCGTTGCCCGTCGCTGTCGGGCTGCCCTCAGCCATGGTGATGCCTCCTCGCCGGCGCCCCGTCTCGTCGTGCACCCGCGCCGCTCATGGGACCTTTCGGACGCATCGTGACACTCCTGCCTACTGGTACTCGAACGGTTGTGATTCGGTAAAGCGCCGGTAATGGGATGAAGCGCCCCAATACGACAGCCAGGCCAAGGCGCTCGGGGCACGTGCGGCCCCGGGAGCCTTCGCAGGCGCCTCGGTCGCGCCGGCGGGCGCTAGGAGCCGCTGGCGATGTAGGACTGCAGGTGCGCCTGGTCGGTCTCCAGTTCGTCAATTCGCGTCTTGACCAGGTCGCCCATGCTGACAATGCCAATGAGGTCGCCGTCGACCACGACGGGCAGGTGCCGGATCCGCCGTTCGGTCATGGTCCGTAGGATGGCGTCCACCTCGTCGGCGGGCACGCAGCTGACCACATCGCCGTTCATGATCTCCGAGACTGGGGCGTCAACGAGCGAGGGTCCGTGCTGGTGCATGAGGCGGACGAAGTCCCGCTCCCACACCATGCCAACCACCGCGCCGTCGTGAACGACGACCACGGCTCCGACGCTACGTTCGGCCATCTCGGCGATCAGGTTGGCGACCGAGGTGTCCGGGGTGACAGTCGCGACCACCGAGCCCTTGCTGCGCAGTACATTCGCTATCCGCATCGGAAGGTCCCTCCAATCGGCTGGCCGAGACCGTGGGGCTGAGGATACGTCGGGCGCGAGCGGGCCGAAAGAGTGTCGGCCAGCACGGGCGAGCGGGCGCTACTCTCGTCAGGTGTCACAGCTCGACTCCGACTCCGACCCCCCAGCCGGCTCGGCCCTGATCCGTGACGTCGCGCTCTACTCCGTGGCCCGGCTGGCGATGATCGGGCTGCTGACCGCGCTGCTGGTACTCGCCGGTGTGCCGTTGCTGGTCGCGTTGTTGTTGGCGCTGGTCGTCGCGCTGCCGCTGTCACTGGTGCTGCTACCGGGGCTGCGCGCCCGGATGAACGCCGGGCTGAGCGCTGCCGGGGCGCGGCGGCGATACGAGCGGGAGCGGCTGCGCGCCCAGCTGCGCGGCGAGCAGCAGCCCGAGGACGGTCGGGGCTGAGACCCGGCGTTCTCGTTCGACCCCATCACGCCAGTGCCAGCGCGGCGGCCGTGGCGGCTGCCCACAACAACATTGCGAGGCCGGTGTCGCGTAGCACCACGATGAGGTCACGGCCGGTGGCGCCGCGCAGCACCCGCAACATGGACGGCACCGCCAGTGGCGCGAAGAGCAGCGCGGCGAGCGTAGCGGGGGTGGCGAAGGCGAGCAGGCAGGTCGTCACGACGGGAACGATCAGCAGCGTGGTGTACAGAGCCCTGGTTCGGCTATCGCCGATCAGCACTGCAAGGGTGCGCTTGTCCGCGACGGTGTCGCTCGGGATGTCGCGCAGGTTGTTGGCTACCAGCACCGCGGCCGACAGCGTGCCGATCGCGACGGCGACACCGGCGCCTGCACCGCTGATCCGCCCGCTGAGCACATACTGGGTGCCGAGCACGGCAACCGGTCCGAAGAACACGAACACGGCGAGCTCGCCGAGGCCCGCGTAGCCGTAGGGCCGGGCGCCACCGGTGTAGTACCAGGCTCCGGCGATGCAGACCGCCCCGACCGCGAGCAGCCACCACTGCCCGGTCGCCGCCACCAGCGCCAGCCCGGCCGCGGCGGCGACGCCGAAGCACCCCAGTGCCGCGGTGCGCACCTGACCGGCAGCCGCCGCGCCGGATCCGACCAGCCGCATCGGGCCGACCCGCTCCACGTCGGCGCCCCGCACGCCGTCGGAGTAGTCGTTCGCGTAGTTCACGCCGATCACCAGTGCCAGCGCGACGAGCAGTGCCAGCCCGGCTCGCGACCACGGCAGCTCGTCCGTCACGGCGGCGGCGGCACCGATACCGGCCAGTACCGGGGCGACCGCGTTGGGCAGGGTGCGCGGCCGGGCGCCCTCGACCCACTGCGACACGGTCGCCACCCATGTAACCCTACGGTCAGCAGCGCCGGATGCCGGGAGGAGTGGCGACGTGTGCCGCGGACACGAGCCGGTTCGGGCCGATGCGCAGCCACTGGTTCGTGGTCCCCTGGCTGCCTGCGACCCGCTGGCCGGCCACGACGCACTCCACCCGCAGCTGGGCGTGCTGCGCGGCCAGGCCGACCGCCTGGTTGCGCGACGTCGGTCCGTTGCGCACGTTGATCAGGTAGGAGCGGACCGTGGCGATCGGGCCCGAACCGGTCCACAGGTAGCTCACCGTGACCCAGCTGTTGTCGCGCAGCCGCAGACCGTCCCAGAACATGCCGTCGGCCAGATCGATACCGGCCGGATTGACCACCCGGCGACCGAACTGGTCGCGGCCGCCGTTGTAGCCGTCCTCGAACGCGGCCTGCGCCTGCGGCAGGCCCTGCGCCAGGTCTCGCCACGACTCCCGGAGGTCCGAGGGATTCCAGTGGTCGTCAGTCGTGTTCCACGGACCGACGTCCCACACCGGTGCCCACTCGCAGCGGTCGTTGTCCGCGCAGACCTTCACGGTGTAGTCGCCAGTGCCGCGCGGGGCAAGGCCACGGCGGGAGGGCAGCGCGGCGAAATGGTCGCGCTCCCGGATGACATGACCGTTGGCGGTGGTCCCGCCGACCAGGCCCTCGCGGGTGGCGAAGACCCGGTAGCTGCTCTTCCCGGACTCCAAGCGCAGCCGTACTCCCGGTGCGAGATCGGCGGTGAACTCCAACGACCGGAGCGTCGGGGTCGTGCCACCGTCACCGGCAAGCAGCATCACCCTGCCCTGGACGGTCCGCGCCCCCGCGTCGAGTACGCCTGGTGCATCCGGCCGGGCCGGGATCCACTCGCTCCAGCTGCCGTCGTCCTGCTGTCCACGGACGTCGATGAGCACGTCCGATCCCGCCGGCCGGTCTGCTACAACGTCGACGGAGAAGCGATCGGCGGGCTCGGCGAGCTCGTGCGGCTCGGTGAGCAGCATGCCCTGGGCGCGCTGCGAACCGGTGCTCGCGGCGCGCGCCGGTGGGCCCGCGGTCCGGCTCAGCACTATGCCGGCCTCCGCGTTGCGGACGTTGGTGTCGTCGCCGTCAACAGCCAGATCGGCTCTCCACGAGGCGTCCGGCGGGGGCTGCGCATCGGCAGCATGGCCCGGCGACGCGATCGCTGCCACGCCCGCCGAGTCCACCGTCGACAGGCCCATCATCGCCAGGCCCACCATCGACAGGCAGAGCGCTGCCGCGGCCAGCGCGCTTCGCCGGGTGCAGCAGGAGCTGCGGGTCGGCGCCCTCACCGTGCTCCTTCCGCTGCGTGTTGCGACGGACCGAACACCGCTGCCGATCGGCATGTGGTACACATGATGTCCCTGGTTCTGATGGGGCATTTGTGTTCAGTGTGACCAGGAGAACCCGCGACATCGGCAGCGTCAAGCCGAGCGATAGGCTCGAGTGGGTGAAACTGCGGTGGCGTGTTAGTGCGGAGTGTGATCGACCCTGTCGAAGGTGGGATGCCCCATGATCATGTGGTGGTCCTGCTGAGCAGCTCGACCACCGCACGCCGGTCGGGCTTGCCCACTCCGCGTAATGGCAGCGCGTCGAGCAGCACGACCTGCTTGGGGGCGTGGCTACCCGGCAGCCGGCGCCGGGCGCCGGCGAGCACTGCGTCGGGCTCCGGTGGCCTCGACGGGTCCGCTGGCACCACGGCGGCGACCACCCGCTGTCCCCACGTCGGGTCCGGAAGGCCGACGACGCAGGCGACCGAGACCTCGGGCAGCGCGTCCAGCGCCGCCTCGACCTCCGCCGGAGCGACATTGACGCCGCCGGTGACGATGACGTCGTCGGCCCGCCCGAGCACCCGTAACCGGCCGCCGACCTCCCAGCGTCCGAGATCCGAGGTGGAAAACCAGCCTTCGGAGAAGGCCCGATCATCGGGACGACCCAGGTAGCCCGCGGCGAGCACCCGCCCGGTCAGTTCGATCGTGCCGTCGGTCGCCAGCCGCACCGCCACCCCGTCGAGCGGATACCCGTCGTAGACGCAGCCGCCGCACGTCTCGGACATCCCGTAGGTCGCGACGACGGTGGCGCCCGACTCGCGAGCCCGTTCGGCCAGCTCGGTCGGCACAGCAGCGCCGCCGAGCAGTACCGCGTCGAAGCCGGCCAGTGCCGCCGGCTCGGCATCGAGCAGCCGCACCAGCTGCGCCGGGACCAGGGAGGTGTAGCACCGCCCGCCGTTGCGCTCAGTCGCCCGGCGGATCAGCCGCCGTGCCGCAGCGGCGAAGCCGGCCGGGTCGAACCCACCACGCAGATCGAGCACCTCCGGCTCGGTACCCGCCAGCGTCGCGCGCACCAGCACCTGCAGCCCCGCCACGTGCTCGGCCGGCAGCGCCAGTAGCCAGTGCCCGGGACCGCCGAGCCGCGCGTGACACGCCTGCGCCGAGGCCTGCAGGGCGCGGGCGGGTAGCACCACGTGCCTGGGCTCGCCGGTCGATCCGCTCGTCGGCACCACGACCTGGCCCGGACCGGTCTCGACATCGGGCGGCTCGTCGCCCGGCCCGATTGGTGCGAACGCGGGGCCACCGGCGAGCGTGAGTTCCAGCGCTTCGCGAAGTTCGTCGACGGCGCCGGGGGAGCCGTCGCAGCGGATCACGCGCACGGGCGCACACCGCGCAACGCCGCGCGCGAACCCCGTTTTGGTTCCAGAACGGGGTCAATCCGCGCCGTCAACCCCGTTCTGGAACCAAAACGGGGTTCGGCGGCAGACGGTTGAGCAACACCGGGCATCAGAAGTACCAGGGGAAGGGCGACCAGTCGGGCTCGCGCTTGTCGAGGAAGGAGTCGCGGCCCTCCACCGCCTCGTCGCCCATGTAGGCCAGCCGGGTGGTCTCGCCCGCGAACAGTTGCTGGCCGACCAGCCCGTCGTCGATGAGGTTGAACGCGTACTTGAGCATCCGCTGTGCCGTCGGCGACTTGCCGTTGATCTCGCGCGCCCACTGCAGCGCGGTCGCCTCGAGCGACTCGTGCGGCACTGCCGCGTTGACCATGCCCATCTGCTGCGCGTCGGCCGCGCCGTACTCCCGGCCGAGGAAGAAGATCTCGCGCGCGAACTTCTGTCCCACCTGCCGGGCGAGGTATGCCGACCCGAAACCACCGTCGAAGGACCCGACGTCGGCGTCGGTCTGCTTGAACCGGGCGTGTTCGGCGCTGGCCAGCGTGAGATCGCAGACGACGTGCAGCGAGTGGCCGCCGCCGGCGGCCCAGCCCGGCACCACCGCGATCACGATCTTGGGCATGAAGCGGATGAGCCGCTGGCATTCGAGGATGTGCAGTCGCCCGGCACGGGCGGGATCGACGGTGTCGGCCGTCTCGCCGGCCTTCCCGGTGGCTGCCTCCGACAGCGTGTACTGGTAGCCCGAGCGGCCGCGGATCCGCTGATCGCCGCCGGAGCAGAACGCCCAGCCGCCGTCACGGGGCGAGGGCCCGTTGCCGGTAAGCAGCACACAGCCGACGTCCGACGTCATCCGGGCGTGGTCCAGTGCCCGGTGCAGCTCGTCCACAGTGGACGGGCGAAACGCGTTGCGCACCTCGGGGCGGTCGAAGGCGATCCGCACGGTGCCCGAGTCGATAGCCCGGTGGTAGGTGATGTCGGTGAAGTCGAGACCCTCGACCTCCCGCCAGGCGGAGGCGTCGAACAGCGCTGAGACGGTCACGGCGGCGAGCATACGAACCGCCGCGCGGGCACCATGACGGGCATGCGGCCGATCGACGAGCAGGTGATCCTGGTGACGGGGGCGACGAGCGGGCTGGGACGCGCGCTGGCCGGGCGACTCGCGGAGCTGGGCGCGACGGTGATCATGCACGGTCGCTCCCGGGACCGGCTCGATGCGGCGAGCGAGCGGATCCGCGCCGAGGTGCCCGACGCCACGCTGTACCCGGTCGTCGCCGATCTGGCCTCGCTCGACGAGGTTGACCGGCTGGCCGACGAGGTGCTTGCCGAGCACCCCGCGCTGCACGCGCTGGTGAACAACGCCGGCGTCGGCTTCGGCAGCGACTCCTCCCGGCGCGAGACCAGCCGCGACGGCATCGAGCTGCGCTTCGCGGTGAACCACCTGGCGGGCGCGCAGCTGATCCGCCGGTTGCTGCCACGGCTGGCCGAGTCCGCGCCGTCGCGCATCGTGCAGGTGGCCTCGCTCGGGCAGGCACCGATCGACCCGGCGGACCCGCAGCTCGACCGCGACTACGACGGCTGGCGGGCCTACGCGCAGAGCAAGCTCGCTCAGGTCATGCTGACCCGCGACCTCGCGGTCGAGTGCGACCCGGCCACCGTCACCGTCAACGCCCTGCACCCGGCGACCTTCATGGACACCGGGATGGTGCGTGAAGGCGGTATCACGCCGCAGAGCAGCGTCGACGAGGGACTCGAGGCAACGCTGCGGCTGGTCGCCGAACCCGATCTCGACGGGGTCAGTGGCCGGTTCTTCGACGGCACCCGCGAGACATCGCCGCACCGCGACGCCGACGACCCCGAGGCCCGGGCCCGGGTCCGTGAACTCACCGACGAGCTGTTGTACGGCGGCACGTAGTCTCGTCGCACGTGGAACTGATCCTGGTTCGTCATGCCCGGCCGCTGCGCGGATCCCGAAGCGTTCCGGCATCGCGTGATCGACGGCGTGGAACAGCTCATCGGCGCCCATCCCAGCGACCGGGTCGCGGCATTCAGCCATGCCGGGACGATCAACGCCTACACCGGCCACCTACTGGGTCTCGCGCGGAACCTGTGGTTCGCGCCGGGGTACGCGAGCATCACCCGCATCGCCGCAGGCCGCGACGGCCGCCGTGGTGTGATCAGCCTCAACGAGTCCGGCCACCTCCACCCGGCCTATCTGAGCGCGGCACGGTAGCCGTCCCGTGAACCCGTCCACCGCGCTGGCCCAGGTGCTGGTCGACGAGCTGCTGCGCTGCGGCGTGCGCCATGTCGTGCTGTGCCCCGGCTCGCGCAACGCGCCGCTGGCGTTCGCGCTGCACGACGCGGCCGCCGCGGGCCGGGTGGCGCTGCACGTGCGGATCGACGAGCGCTCGGCCGCCTTCCTGGCGCTGGGGCTGGCGCTGCGGGGCGGTGCCCCGGTGCCGGTGGTGTGCACCTCGGGCACCGCGGTGGCAAACCTTCACCCGGCGGTGCTCGAAGCAGATCACGCGGGGGTACCGCTGCTCGCGCTGACCGCCGACCGGCCCCCCGAACTGGTCGGCACCGGCGCGAACCAGACGGTGGCACAGCCCGGCATCTTCGGCGGCGCGGTGCGGGCCGCGCCGGTACTGGGCGTGCCACAGCGGTGCAGTGGCCAGCAAGCTCACTGGCGCTCCACGGTCGACAGGGCGATGGCGGCCGCGCGAGGAGCGCTCGGTGGGCGGCCGGGTCCGGTGCACCTCGACGTGCCGCTGCGCGAGCCGCTGGTCCCCGAGCCGGAACCGGACTGGCCGGAACCGCTGGACGGGCGGCGAGGCGGCGCTGCATGGACCGCGCTGCCGGCACCACCGTCCCAGCCGGTCGCCGCCGTCGAACTCGATCTGTCCCGCCGCACCGTCGCCGTCGCGGGTCACGGCGCGCCGGCCGCCCCCGACGGGATTCCGCTGGTGGCCGAGCCCACCACGGGATGCTGGCCCGACGCCCTGGGCGCTGGACCGTGGTTGCTCGGGGCGCCGGGGCTGCCGCGCCCGGAGCAGGTACTCGTGCTCGGCAGACCCACGTTGCACCGGTCGGTGGGACGGCTGCTCGCCGGCCCGGACGTCGCGGTCACGGTCGTCTCGGAGGATCCGCAGTGGACGGACGTCGCGGGTAGTGCGGTGGCGACCGGAACCGCGCTGCGCACCACCGGAATCCCGGACCGCGACTGGCACCGGGCGTGGACCACCGCCGACGCGACCGCCGCGAAGGCCGTCGCGTCCACCCTGGACGGCACGAGCGGGCTGGACGTGGCGAGGCAGGTCGTCGCCGCGATACCGGACGGGTCGTTGCTGATGATCGGGTCCTCCAACCCGATCCGGGACGTCGCACTGGCCGCCGTACCGCGACCCGGGCTGACCGTGCTGGCCAACCGGGGGGTCTCGGGCATCGACGGCACCGTGGCCACCGCGCTCGGAGCGGCACTGGCCCATGACGCACCCTGCTACGCGCTGCTCGGTGACCTGACGTTCCTGCACGATGCCAACGGGCTGCTGCTCGGGCCCGCCGAGGCCCGGCCGGACCTGACCATCGTCGTCGCCAATGACGACGGCGGTGGCATCTTCGCGCTGCTCGAACAGGGTGAACCCGAACACGGCGCTGCCTTCGAGCGCGTCTTCGGCACGCCCCACGGCACCGACCTGGCGGCGCTGTGCGCGGCGCACCGGGTGCCGCACGACTCCGTCACCGTCGAAGCGCTCGCCGGTGCGCTGGCGCCGCAGCCCGGGCTGCGCGTGCTGGAGGTCCGTACCGCGCGCTCCGGTCTGCGCGCGTTGCACGCCCGGATCCGCGAGGCGGTCTCCGGGAGCTGGTCGGCAGCCCCGCGCTGACCGCGCTACCGCCGCTCGACGCGGTCCCCTCCCTGTTCCCTGTTCCCTGCTCCCATCCAGCCGTAAGGGTCTGACAAGTATCGGGCCTAGAGTCGGCACAGGAGGTGGGCGGAATGCGAGTCCGGGCAGCGGTGGGACTGACCATGGTTCCGCTGCTTGCCGTGGCGTTGCAGGCCTGCGGGCCGGGCACCGTCGCGCCCCCCGAATCGACGGCACCAGCGGCGGCTGAGCCGACATCGACGGCGCCGGCCCGGCCGGGCGCCCCCGGCATCGGTGACGAATACTTCCCTGGAGCGGGCAACGGCGGCTACGACGTCCGCCGCTACGACATCGAGCTGCACTACGATCCGTCGTCCGACCGGCTCACCGGCCGCACCACGATCACGGCGAGCGTGAGCCGTAACCTCTCCCGGTTCAACCTGGATCTGGCGCTACCCGCCTCGGCCGTCCAGGTCGACGGTGCCCGCGCCGAGCACACCCAGACGGGCACCGAGCTGGTGGTGACACCGGACCGGGCGCTGGTGTCCGGAAACACCATGACGGTCCGGGTCGACTACGCGGGGGCCCCCTCACAGACGGGGGCGGACAGCCCGTGGGTGCGCACCGCCGACGGCGCCGTCGCGGTGGGTGAGCCCGAGGTCGCGGCATGGTGGTTCCCCTCCAACGACCACCCCGTCGACAAGGCGAACGTCGCCGTGACGGTCACCGTGCCGCGGGGCGTGGAGGCACTGTCGAACGGGAAATTGCTCGGCGGCCCCGAACCGGCAGCCGACGGGCAGCACCGCTGGCGATGGCGCGCCGAGGCCCCGATGTCGCCCTACCTCGCGTTCGTTGCCATCGGCCAGTACGAGCTGGTGCAGCGTGACACCCCCGCCGGCCCGTACCTGGCCGGCTACGCCGAGGGTCTGGAGCCGGAGGTGGCCGCAGCGGCGCGCGAGTCGATCGAGCAGACTCCGCAGATCGTCGGCTTCCTGTCCGAGCTGTTCGGTGAGTACCCGTTCGCCCAGCTGGGCGGGGTCGTCCCGAACGCTCCGAACGTTGGTTTCGCGCTGGAGAACCAGACCCGCCCGGTGTATTCGCCGGCGTTCTTTGCAGCCGGCACCGACGTCGACGTGGTCGTACACGAGCTGGCGCACCAGTGGTTCGGCGACAGCGTCGGGGTGCGCCGGTGGCGCGACATCTGGCTCAACGAGGGGTTCGCCACCTACACGGAGTGGCTCTACTCCGAGCGCACCGGTGGCGCCAGCGCGCAGCAGATCACCGACCGCTACTTCGACGCCATCCCCGCCGATTCCTCGTTCTGGCAGGTCCCGCCGGGCGACCCCGGTGCGGACGACCTGCTCGATCGCGCGGTCTACGTGCGGGGCGCGATGGCGCTGCACGCGATCCGCGTCGCCGTCGGTGACGAGACGTTCCTCGGCACGCTACGGGCATGGGCGCAACAGCGCCGCGGCGGCAGCGGGACGGTCGAGGACTTCATCGCGCTGGCCGAGCAACGGTCGGGCCGACAGCTCGACCAGGTCGCGGACGCCTGGCTCTACCGTTCCGGCAGGCCCGACCGGATCGGCTGACCCCCGAACGCCGGGACGCCCGAACGCCGGGATTCACAGCGTCAGTCGACACCCTCGAGGGCGTCGCGGACCGGGACGAGCTTCGCGGCCGCTTCGGCCACTTCCTCGTCGGGGTCGGAACCGGCGACGATGCCGCAGCCCGCGAACAGCCGTGCCGCCCGTCCATGCAACTGCGCGCAACGCAGCGCGATCCCCAGCTCACCGTCCCCGGAGGAGTCCACCCAGCCGACGGGCCCCGCGTAGCGGCCGCGGCCCATCGCCTCGAGCTCACCGATCAGCTCCACCGCGGCACGGGTGGGGGTGCCGCCGACCGCAGCGGTCGGGTGGACCGCGGCGGCCAGCGCCAGCAGCGACGTCGGGCGATCGTCGAGCCGGCCCCGGACCTCGCTGGCCAGGTGCAGCACGTTGCGCAGCGCGAGCACGCTGGGCTGCTGCGGCGCCTGCAACTCGGTGCAGAACGGCTGTAGCGTCCGGGCCAGCGACTCCACAGCGTACCGGTGCTCATCGAGGTCCTTGGCCGAGCCGAGCAGCCCTGCGGCCAGCGCTTCGGGGTCGACGCCGGGGTGCGGCCACGTCGTGCCGGCCAGCACCTGAGAGGTCACCTCGTCGCCCCGGCGGCGCAGCAACAGCTCCGGCGTCGCTCCGACGAGCCCGTCGACCGCGAAGGCCCAGCACGACGGGTAACGCGCGGCCAGCCCGCGCAGCAGGAAACGCGCGTCGAGCGGGTGGTCGGCCAGCGCCAGCAGGTCGTGCGCGAGGACCACCTTGTCCAGCTCACCGCGCCGCATCCGGGACACCGCGCGGCGCACCGCGTCCCGCCACGCGGTCACCGCCAGCTGGCCCTCTGAGTAGCGCACCCCGCGGGGGCGGTGGATCGGCAGCGCGGGTTCGGCGAACTCGCCGGCCTGGATCTCGGTGACCCAGCTGACGCCGTCGCGACGTCCCACCACGACCCGGGGCACCGTGAGCACCGAACGGCCGGGCCGGTCCCCGAAGGCGAAGCTGGTGAAGGCGACCGGCCCGCTGCCCGGCAGCCCGACCTCGTCGCGGACGTCGAGCCGCGAGGCGAACGAATCCCACCAGTCCTGGGCGCGAACGAACCGCTCGGGCCCGGAGGTGCGCATCCGGGCGACCTCGCCCCACCCGACGAGTCCCTCGCCGTCGCGGACCCAGGACAGCACGCCGCGCGGCGAGGGGAGCAGGTCGAGCAGCTCCGCCGTGGAGCTCACCTGGCGCGTCCGCACGATCAGCTGATCGGTGAGACGTGCGGTGGTCACGCCGCCTAGGGTATGCGTGTGGTGGCCGGCTGCCGCGGTGACGAAGGTGAGATCGCTTGCCGGTAACGGTGCAGCGGTGGGCGGGCAGCACTCTGACCAGGCGAAACACCTATCGCGCCGCACCGCCGGCCGGCAGCGTCGCGTCCGTCTCTACTGTCGTCACCGATGACCACGACCCAGCAGCGCCCCACGGGCGTGCGGGCCGTGCTGGCGAGACCGCGCTATTACGCGTTCCGGGTCGTGCTCGCGGTGGCGGGCATCGTCACCGGCCTGGTGCTGCTGAGCCTGGCCGGTGCGGCCCGCGACGATTACGCGATCGATGCGAACACGGCACGCACCACCGCCGACGTGATCTCGGTCTCCGGTTCCCGCACGCTGGTGCGGCTCACCGCCGAGGGCGAGGTCTACACCCCCGAGCAGGGGGTCGCCTACCCCTCGGGCCTCGAGGCCGGGCAGCTGGTGCGGGTGGAGTACGCCCGCGACGATCCCGCGCTGGTACGGGTTGCGGGCCGTAGCTGGACCGTCGGCCTGCTCCCGGCGGGCATCGTGCTGGGGGTGACGTGGACGCTGGCGGCCGGCTCGCTCTGGCTGCTGCGCCGGCGCTGCTGACCCGCCCCGACGCGAGAGCTGTCCGCGACGGCCCGACACGCCTGCGTAAGCTGTGCCCTGGGCGACAGCGCCCCTCGTTGAGAGGTCGTGGCAAGGATGACCAGGTCAGGTCGAGGACGGCGATGCGGCAGAAGGTGACGGCGGGCAAGCCGCGGTTGCACGGGGATTTCCCCCGCAGTTCGGCGGTGCGACACGGCCGTGTCGTCTTGCCGCAGACCACGTCCGACACCGTCGGCACCATGCGCGTTGCAATCGTGACCGAGGCTTTCCTGCCCGTGGTCAACGGAGTGTCGAATTCAGTCTGCCGGGTGCTGGAGCACCTGCGACAGGCCGGACACGAGGCGATGGTTGTCGCGCCGGGCGACGGCCCCGACTCCTACCAGGGCGCCCCGGTGGTGCGGGTGCCGGCGCTGGACCTGCCCGTGGTCGACTCGCTGCCGATCGGCGTCCCGACCCGAAAGGTGCTCACCGCGCTGCAGGAGTTCGGCCCCGACGTCGTGCACCTGGCCTCGCCAGTGATCGTCGGTGCCCGGGGGCTGTGGGCGGCGCGGCAACTCGGGCTGCCGACCGTCGCGGTGTACCAGACCGACGTCGCCGGCTTCGCCAGCTCCTACGGCCTCGGGTTCGCCGCCCGCACCGCGTGGCGCTGGACGAGGCGGCTGCACAGCGCTGCCGACCGCACGCTGGCCCCGTCGAGCTGGGCGGCGCAAAAGCTGGCCGAGCACGGCGTGCCACGGGTGCACCACTGGCCCCGCGGGGTCGACACCGCGCGGTTTCGCCCGTCGCGCCGCGACGAGCAGCTGCGGTCGCGGCTCGCGCCCAACGGCGAGCTGCTGGTCGGGTATGTGGGCCGGCTCGCGCCGGAGAAGAACGTGCGGCGGCTCGCCGCGCTGTGCGACACGCCGGGCGTGCGGCTGGTGGTGGTCGGCGACGGTCCGGGCCGCGCCCAGCTCGCGCGCCGGCTACCCGGTGCAGCATTCCTCGGGTTTCTCGCGGGTGACGAGCTGGCGCAGGCCTACGCAAGCCTCGATGTGTTCACCCACACCGGCTCGCACGAGACGTTCTGCCAGGCGGTGCAGGAGGCGCTGGCCTCGGGCGTGCCGGTGCTCGCTCCCAATGCAGGCGGCCCGCGCGACCTGGTCGCGCCCGGCCGCACTGGATTCCTGTTGCCCCCTGACGACGACGGGGCCTTCGGTGCGGGGCTGCGCGCCGCCGTCGCCACGCTGGTCGCGGATCCCGCGCTGCGCGAGCGCTTCGGTGCCGGTGCACGACGTTCGGTACTGGGCCGTACCTGGCCCGCGGTGTGCGACGAGCTGCTCGGGCACTACACCGAGGTGATCGGGCGGCCGACCGATATCCGGTGGGCAGCGTGACCCGAGCTCTTCGCATCGTCCAGCTGGCCAACTTCTACGGTCCCCGCTCCGGCGGCCTGCGCACCGCGCTGCACCACCTGGGGGCGGGCTACGCGGCGCGCGGGCACGAGGTGGTACTCGTGGTGCCCGGACCCCGCCGCGACGACGAGATGCTGCCCAACGGGGTCCGGCGCATCACCGTCCCCGCCGCGAAGATCCCGTGGACCGGTGGTTACCGCCTCGTCGACCCGTGGCGGGTGACGGCGCTGCTGGAGTGGCTGCGCCCGGACCGCATCGAGGTGTCCGACCGGCTCACGTTGCGCGGGATGGGCAAGTGGGCGGCCGCGCACGACGTACCCAGTGTCGTGATCTCGCACGAGCGTTTCGACCGGCTGCTCGAGCAGCTCCTGCTGCCCGCGGCCGCGGCGCGCCGGGTCGCCGACTGGGCCAACGCGCGGATGGCGGCGTCCTACGACACGGTCGTGTGCACCACCGAGTTCGCGCGCGAGGAGTTCGACCGGATCGCATCGCCCAACGTGCTGCGAGTGCCGCTGGGCGTCGACCTGGCGACGTTCGCGCCGGTGCACCGCGACTCGGCGCTGCATGCCGACCTTGCCCGCGGAGCCGACGCACTGCTGGTGCACTGCGGCCGGCTGTCGGTGGAGAAGCACGTCGAGCGCTCGATCGACACGGTCGCGGCGATGGCCGATGCCGGTGACAACGTGCGGCTCGTGGTCGCGGGTGACGGGCCGCGGCGGGAAGCGCTCGAGCGGCGGGCTGCCGGGCTGCCGGTCACGTTCCTGGGATTCGTCGACGGGCGCCGTGACGTGGCGCGGCTGCTCGCAACCTCGGACGTCTCGCTGGCCCCGGGCCCGCACGAGACGTTCGGGCTGGCCGCGTTGGAGGCGCTGGCATCGGGTACCCCGGTGGTGGTGTCGCGTTCCTCGGCACTGCGCGAGATCGTCGGGCCTGCCTGCGGGGCGGCGGTCTCGGACCATGCGCCGGCCTTCGCCGGTGCGGTCAGCAAGCTGCTCGGCGCACCGGAGCCGTCGCGCCGGGCAGCAGCCCGGGCACGCGCCGAGCAGTTCACCTGGCCGGCCGCCGTCGACGGCCTGCTCGCCGCCCTGCATGCCGGTTGAGCCCGCCACGCCGGGCAGCACAGCCAGCCGACGTAGGGTGACTTCGTGCCCAGAGCCGGACTCGACAAGGACCCCCGCGATGTCGCGGCGATGTTCGACGGGGTGGCCCGGCGCTACGACCTGACCAACACGGTGCTGTCGTGCGGCCAGGACCACGGTTGGCGGCGACGGACGTGCGAGGCCGTGCGGGCCCGCCCCGGTGAGCGGGTGCTCGACCTCGCGGCGGGAACGGCGGTGTCCACCGTGGCGCTGGCACACACCGGCGCGTGGAGTCTCGCCGCCGACTTCTCGCTCGGCATGCTGCGGGCCGGCCGGCACCGCAGCGTCCCGCTCGTCGCGGCGGACGCGCTGGCCCTGCCGTTCGCCGACGGCTCCTTCGACGCCGTGACGATCTCCTTCGGACTGCGCAACACGGCCGATCCCGCAGCCGCGCTCGCCGAGATGGCACGGGTCACCCGGCCTGGTGGGCGGCTGGTCGTCTGCGAGTTCTCCACCCCGGTCTGGCGTCCGCTGCGTACGGTCTACATCGAGTACCTGATCCGCGCGTTGCCCGCGGTGGCCCGCCGGGTGAGTAGCAATCCGGACGCGTATGTCTACCTCGCCGAGTCGATCCGCGCCTGGCCCGACCAGCGTGCCCTCGCCTGCCAAATCGCGGCTGCGGGCTGGGTCGAGGTCGAATGGGGTAACCTCACCGGCGGCGTCGTCGCCCTGCACCGGGCCGTCAGGCCGGCCCCGCGACACCAGGCCGAAGCCCGGTAGCCGAGTGCCCGGGCCGGGCCAGTCATGGACCTCACCCCTCGGGCCAACCCGGAGGGTTGTTGTGGCTACCGAGCCGAACCAGGCACCATGGCTGTGGCGCCACGGGGAAGGAGACGAATGAAGGTCGAGGGCATCCTGAAGTCGAAGGGCCGATCGGTCGAGATCGTCCAACCGTGGGTCACCGTCGCCGCGGCGGTGCGCAAGTTGGTCGGTCCGCCGCAGATCGGTGCGCTGGTCGTCTGCGCCGACGCCGAGCTTCGGGTCGCGGGCATCATCGACGAGCGAACCATCGTGCGCGCGCTGGGCGAGCACGGCACGCAGCTACTGGACAAGCAGGTCGGCGACGTGATGTTGCACAACTTCCCGGTGTGCTCCCCGGACGACAGCATCGCCTACCTCATGCTGGAGATGACCAGGTCGCGCAATCGTCACCTTCCCGTGGTCGAGGACGGGAAGCTGTCCGGCCTGGTCAGCATCGGTGATGTCGTCAAACACCGGCTGGCGGAGATGGAACTCGAGACGGGCGTCCTTCGCGATATGTACAACGCCATCCGATGAGTGGAGCGCCGAAATCGGTGACAGGCACCGCTGATGTGATCGTCGTCGGCGCGGGGCCCGCGGGCTCCACCGCGGCGGCCTATCTCGCCCGTGCCGGCCTCGACGTGCTGCTGCTGGAGAAGTCGTCATTCCCGCGGGACAAGGTCTGCGGCGACGGGTTCACCCCGCGGGGTGTCAAGCAACTCATCGACCTCGGCATCGACACCCGTGCCGAGGCAGGCTGGCTGCACAACCGCGGCCTGCGCGTGGTGGGCGGCGGCGTGACACTGGAGCTCGACTGGCCGGATCTGGCGAGCTTCCCGCCCTACGGCGCGGTGCGCACGCGGGAGGACTTCGACGAGCTGCTGGTACGCCATGCCGAGAAGTCCGGGGCCCGGCTGCACGAGCAGACCACGATCACCGAGGCGCTCACCGACGAGCGCACCGGCAGGGTGCGGGGTGTGGCGGGTAAGCAGGGCCCGGACAAGCGGCCGGTCGACTTCACGGCGCCACTCACGTTCGCCTGCGACGGCGTCAGTGCCAGGCTCGCGCTGTCGCTCGGGATGGACAAGCGCACCGACCGGCCGATGGGGGTGGCGGTCCGCCGCTACTACACCAGCCCGCGAACCCATGACGACTACCTGGAAAGTCACCTCGAGCTGTGGGACCGGTCCGGCAGCGAGCCGACGTTGTTGCCCGGCTACGGGTGGATCTTCGGGATGGGCGACGGCACGTCGAACGTGGGGCTGGGGATCCTGTCCACGTCCAAGGCATACGGCAACACCGACTACCGCTCGCTGCTGCGCAACTGGCTCGACGGGACGCCAGAGGAGTGGGGGTTCCGCGAGCAGAACGCGACGAGCAAGGTCGGGGGAGCGGCGCTGCCGATGGGCTTCAACCGCACCCCGCACTA
This sequence comes from Pseudonocardiaceae bacterium, assembly GCA_009377865.1. Lineage (GTDB taxonomy): Bacteria > Actinomycetota > Actinomycetes > Mycobacteriales > Pseudonocardiaceae > WHSY01. The sequence goes on from WHTH01000008.1 coordinate 90,433, forward strand.
CCGGGAGGGCCTGTTGCTGGTGGGCGATGCCGGTGGGATGGTCAACCCGTTCAACGGCGAGGGCATCGCGTATGCCATGCACTCTGCCCGCCTCGCCGCCGAGTGCGCGGTCCAGGCGATGGCGCGGCCCGAGGGGATGGGGCGCGAGCACGCGCTGCGCCGGTACCCGAGTGCGCTCGCCGAGGAGCTGGGCGGCTACTTCCGGATAGGCAATGCATTCAGCCGGTTGATCGGGCACCCGACCGTCATGCGGACGGCCACCCGTTACGGTATGCCGCACCCCACGTTGATGCGCTTCGTGCTCAAGCTGCTGGCCAATCTCTATGATAGTCGGGATGGGAGCGCGGCCGACCGCGTCATCGCCGCGATGACGCGGCTGGCGCCCAGCGTATGACGGCCTAGCGTATGACGGCCCAGCGTATGACGACGGTCGAGCTCAGGGTCGCCTCGGTGCGGGTCGAGCGTGACCTGCACGTAGGGTCCGGAACGTCGAGGGACAGGGAAGGAAGGGACGCGAGTGCTGCAGCCCTACGTCCCGCTGGTGCTGATGATCGCACTGGCGGGAGCCTTCGCCGTGTTCTCCGTGGTCATCGCGCCCTACGTCGGTCCGCGGCGCTACAACAGGGCGAAGCTCGATGCGTACGAGTGCGGAATCGAGCCGTCGCCGCAGCCCATGGTGGGGGGTGGCCGCATGCCGGTGGCCTACTACCTGACCGCGATGCTGTTCATCCTGTTCGACATCGAGATCGTCTTCCTCTTCCCCTATGCGGTGACAGCGGACGCGCTCGGGCTGTTCGGCTTCGTTTCCATCACGCTCTACATCGTCGCGATCGGCCTCGCGTACGCCTATGAATGGCGTCGCGGCGGATTGGATTGGAACTGAGCATGGGTCTGGAAGAGAAGCTCCCCAGCGGGATCCTGCTGACCAGCGTGGAGAAGCTGGTCAACTGGACCCGCAAGTCGTCGCTGTGGCCCGCGACGTTCGGGCTCGCCTGCTGCGCCATCGAGATGATGACGACCGGCGGGCCCCGTTACGACCTCGGCCGGTTCGGTATGGAGGTGTTCCGCGCCTCACCGCGGCAGGCCGACCTGATGATCGTCGCCGGTCGGGTGAGTAACAAGATGGCCCCGGTGCTGCGGCAGATCTACGACCAGATGCCCGAGCCCCGCTGGGTGCTCTCCATGGGCGTCTGCGCCTCGTCCGGTGGCATGTTCAACAACTACGCGATCGTGCAGGGCGTCGACCACGTCGTCCCGGTGGACATGTACGTGCCGGGTTGCCCGCCGAGGCCGGAGATGCTGCTCGACGGCATCCTCAAGCTGCACGCCAAGATCATGGACGAGCCGCTCGGGCCGAAGCGCGCCGCACTGGCCGCCGAGCAGGGCAAGCGCAC
>WHTH01000119.1 GCA_009377865.1 Pseudonocardiaceae bacterium
CCGTGCTGCGCGGCGCGATCACCGGCCAACCCTGGATGCCAGCACTACTCGCACCCACCTGACCCTCGGGACCTACCGGAAGCCCACCGCCGACCGGCGACAACGTCATGCGCTGATCAGGGGCTGAATGTTTACCCCGCACCCCGTGAGGGAAAGCAGGATCAGCAACGGCAGGGTCAACAGCGGTCTCATCGTCTCCTTGGACGCGGGAGCCGAACGTTCGGTTGCACCTAATTTGGTCCCAACATCGGTCTTATCCTCGGCGATCGCAACGCTACTACACCTCCTGCTCGATTCGCTCGAAGATATCGGCGTCAGTCTCTTGTTGCCACCCCGGCATGTCTTCCCAGTCGGCAACGTAGGCCAGCTTCGGGTCAGTGAAATGCTTGTAGATTTGCCCGATCCAGCAGAGCGCCACAAACCGACCTTTCTGTACGCGGCTCAGTTTGTCGGTTCGTCCACCGGTCGCTTCGATGAAGCCGCGTACCTGCTCGTAGACAGCCGCCGCACTCTCACGCTCCCACTCGGGCGTTTCCTCCCACGGCGTGACATACCCTGATTTCGGTTCGCCGGGGTAGTGTTGCTTGACACCCTCGACCCATGCCTCCCGGAAGATACGGCCGTGCGCAATCGACACTCGTGTCACTCCTTGCAAATTTAGCTCGGGGCAACCCGGGCAAGCGCGGTTATTTGCTCGTTGAGGTGACGGACGTGGCTATCTTCACGGAAGGGTACGAGCTGGCCTTGCAGCGTTTGCAGCTTACGGATCACAACTCCGGAACCAGTCTGGCGGGCAACGTCCAAGGCGGCTCCCTCATACAGCACCAGATGGTCGACCTCACGGCGCTGAGCCCCAACCATCGCCATATCGGTCAACACGCTGCCGCGACGTCGCGTTGAGATATCGAGGCTCAAGGCTTTCGTCAGCGCCGGTTCGGCAAGGTCTGGCCGTCGCAGTTCCACATAGCATGCACCCCGTTCTTCGGGTAGCCGCGAGGCATCAAAACGTAGCCAGCCACTCGTGTGCACCCGGCCGGGCAGTTGCTCCACTTGCTGTGCGGCATCGAGGGCACGTTGACAGGCGTCGAACTCGCCAAGACCGGCGAAGGTCTGCGCCTGTACGGCGGCGACCCAGTGACGAGTCGAAAGAGTACTGTTCCCGCGATTACTTAGCCGTAGAGCGAGATCGAGCAACGGCGGCGACTTCGCGAACTGCCGCTCGTAGACCCCGATGAACGCGTGTCGCGTGACCGCACACGCCCAAAGATCGAAGCTATTCGCTTCTTTGCTCGCCGTGGCTGCGAGAGTGTAGCAGTGCGCGGCTTCGGCGTAGTGGCTGCTATCAAAGAAGACCTCACCGGCCAGCTGGAAGAGGTCACCGGCCAGACTGCACAAACGCTGGTGCGTTGCCGCGCTGTGCGTCTGTTCGAGTGCGTTATGGAGCACCTCAATCTGCTGCCGGACCATCGGAAAAACGTGGCTTTTGTTCTTCGAGTCCGAGAGCGCGCGCCACAGATTTGTATTCAGGCCAGCGTATTCGTCAAGAGTACTGTTACTAGTATCGAGACGTTTGGGGTGTTCGGATGCATAGATCAGCCGCTCCCAGTCAAGCTGCCGCTCAGCAGGAGGCCCTGCCAGCAGCGATCCGGTCACGGACATCAGACGTAGGAGTTCACGACGTTTCACGTCGTCCAGCCGCTCACATTGCGCCGACGTTGGCTGATTCGGCGTGATGGTCAGCGGAACCGACAGCAGCGCGTCGTGAGGCTGGCGCTGCGACATACGGCCCCGTGCTCGGCATCTTGAACCACAGCAGGCGTGGCGGGATACGCAAGACACGCGCCCACTGTATGAGCTTGCTGAGGTCTTGCAGCGGCGGACCGTTCTCGAGACGGCTGAGCTGGGTCTGCGTCAGACCGACCCATCCGCCGACCACTTCCTGCGGCAGCGGGCGGCCATGCCAAGAGTGCACGCGGTACGCCTGGATCACGCGCCCCATATGCCAGGCTTCGAGAGCATCACGTAGCCGGTCGGTCTGCCAAAACCCGCCAGGCACCGTCGGCGGGTTCGCCAGCACATCAGTCTCTCGTTCACGGCAGGAACAGCAGAGCTTGTTGGGGTTATCACGCGCCAACCGCGCACCACACTGGCAGTAACGAGCTGGCTGACGCGTCACCGCCTACCGGTCCTTCCGCCACTCTCGAACGAACCCGTTCCTGTACCGGGTTCGCCACGCTACCTGCCCGGACGACTACTGACTATGCGCCCGGTGCATATCGATCACCCGCCGTCTGTACTAGCTGCGCTGCCTACACGCCATGACGCTCTCTGCAGGCCCCAGCGCCGGGATGCCGCACCTGCCGGTGTCCCCCACGGACCCGCACGTCCGTCCGGTGGCGTCGCGCCCCGGCGCTGGGTGCCAGCCAATGAGACGAGCACGGGAGCGGGTGGCAAGGACATGGACGACGAGGGTGACGCGGACACCGGGCGGGACGCGGATGGTGACGGGGTGGCGACCGTCGCCACCCCGGACCGCTCCCGGCCGAGGGCATGGGAGATCTGGTGACGACCGGCGCTTTCGAGGAAGATCCGCGCGACCGGCTCGACGCACTGCGGGAACGTATCCGCAGCGGCGATCTGTCCAGCGCCGAGCGTGACGAGCTTGACCAGCTGGTGTTCGTGGTGGCGGTGGCCGACCGGCGGGCCGATACGGCGACACGGGAGTTCCCCGGCGAGGTCGCCGCCCAGCGGGCCGTCTCGGCGCGAGCGTGGTCCCGCGTCGCCGCGCAGCTTCAGGTGATGCTTAGCCACGCTGGTGCGCGGCTGGACGGTGAGGTGCCATCACACGCTCCCAGCAGGCCGTGGTCATGATCCGCGCCGACCGGGAGCTGCTGGCCGAGATGGCCCGCGTCAACAACGACGTTGCCCCGCTGGCAATGCGGATCATGGACGGTAGTGCTACGCCTGACGAGCAGCGGGACATGGCCGGGCGGCTGGTCGAGCTTGCGCAGCGGCTGGGCCGGCGAGCGGAAGGCGCAGGAGACATCGTTGAGGGACACGTCGTGGCCGACCAGGACTCGAAGCTCAGCACGATACAGCGCCTGGAGCGGTGAGCAGCGTGCATCAGGTGCGGCGGCGGGTGCTGCGGGAGCGGCTCGCGAGGATGGTTGAAGCTGCCGAGCGGGCTGAGGACGAGAACGGGATACGGCTGGCGTTGTCTTGCTTGGCGCTACTCGACCAGCACGAGATCGACAGCAAGGGGCGATGCGGCTGGTGCCGGAGGCTACGGAGATGGTGGCGAAGGACCCAGCACTGCTCGGTACTGCCGGTCCTGGGGTTCTATCTTGAGCAACCGACGACAATGCTAGCTAGTCGAAGTCGGAGCTAGCAAATCGACGTCTTCGAGCAGAGGATCGATGCTGCGGTTGTGATCTCGAACGACAGTGACCTTGCGTTCGCGGTTCGCCATGCGCGACAGCTCGTCCCAATCGGTACCGTTCATCCTGGAACCAACTATCCAGCCGGCGCGCTGCGTGGAGATCCCAGCGACGGCGTGGGCGGCCATTGGTGGCGCCAGCCTGGATTTTTCATCGGGGTGATGGGTGTGTCCGCTGAATTACAGGCTTGTCATTTTGATCCTGGTTGCCGGTTCGTAGGCGGCTTCGGGGTCCGACTGTCGCGTCGGGGCGCCGGGTTCCACGCTCCGGGCGGGTCCTTTCATGGTCGTCGGGGCTTCGTGGTGGTGGTCAGGTCGGCGCGGGGAGCACCTTGACCGCTCGC
>WHTH01000108.1 GCA_009377865.1 Pseudonocardiaceae bacterium
GGCAAGAAGGTCACCCTCAACGCCGCGGCAGCCGCCTGACCGGAGGCTGATCACCCAGAGTTAGCACGACAAGACAACCCGGCCCGCTACGGTCGCCGGGTCCACGAGCTTGCCCGTCCCCGACTTGATTTTCGAGTTAGCGGGTCGAAAAGCTTCGAATACTTCACCACAGTTGAGATCCCTGCTGCCGCAGCTGTACGAGAGCAGCCGCACCCGACGTACGGTGGGCGAACCGAGGGGGACATGCCGTCGCCACCGGCTACTGAGCTCCTGCGTGCGCGGCCGACCAACAGCGTCCCCCGGCCGACGCACCAGGCCGCGGCCAGCAACATCGCTGTGACCGCAGGAACGGTGTCAACCCACCGGGCAGATGAACAATCACGGTAGCCGGCGCACGCAGCGGTGGCGCCGCGGACCTCGACGCGAAAGGGATGTGCTGGTGAGCTGGAGCATCGAGGACATTCCCGATCAGACCGGGCGTACCGCGCTCGTCACAGGGGCGAACTCCGGGCTGGGTTATCAGACCGCCACAATCCTGGCGCAGCGCGGCGCGCACGTGCTGCTGGGCTGCCGCGACCCCGAACGTGGCCGGGAGGCCGCCGAACGGGTCCGGACCGAGGCCGCGGGAGGCCTGCTGGGCCAGGGCCGACCCATCAACGCAGGCCGCCAGGCAACCGAGATCGTGCTCGACCTGGCCGACCTCGGCTCGGTACGCAAGGCGGCGGCCGAGGCCCGCGAGCGCACCGCGGGCCGGATCGACATACTGGTCAACAACGCGGGGGTGATGGCCACCCCACCTCGTCGCACCGCCGATGGCTTCGAGCTGCAGCTGGGGACCAACCACCTCGGCCACGCAGCGTTGACCTGGCTGCTGGCCCCGGCGTTGCCTCCCGGCGCTCGCGTCGTCACGGTGTCGAGCCTGGCCCACCGCGGCGGCGGTCTCGACCTCGATGACCTGCACTTCGACCGGCGCCGCTACAACCCCGTCACCGCCTACAGCGCCTCCAAGCTGGCGAACCTGCTGTTCGCCCTCGAGCTCGACCGCTGCGCCGGGGCCGCCGGCCGCGACCTGGTCAGCGTGGCCGCCCACCCCGGCCTCACCGACACCGAGCTGGCCGCCAACTCCGCACGGATGCGCTCCCGGCTGATCGCGCCGGCGGTGGCGGCGGCCAACAAACTCATCACACAGGGTGTCGTGGCGGGCACGCTGCCACAGCTGTACGCGGCCACAGCGCCGGACGTACGGGGTGGCGAATACTTCGGCCCGATGTGGCTTGGCGAGACGCGGGGCGGCCCGGCGCGCGCCGCGATCAGCGCCGCCGCCCGCGACCCCGCCACCGCCCGGCTGCTGTGGGAGCACACCGCAGAGCTCGTCGGCGTCGTCCCGGATCCGGCGTAGGGTCGGCAACGTGAGTGCCGCACCGCAATCCGCAGGATCCCAGTCCGGAGCACCCCAGCCAGGTGGCCGCAAGCTGCTGCGCCTGGAGGCTCGCAACAGCCAGACCCCCATCGAGCGCAAACCACCCTGGATCAAGACCCGAGCGAGGATGGGCCCCGAGTACACCGAGCTCAAGAGCCTGGTGCGCCGCGAGGGGCTGCACACGGTGTGCGAGGAAGCCGGCTGCCCCAACATCTACGAGTGCTGGGAGGACCGCGAGGCCACCTTCCTCATCGGCGGCGACCAGTGCACGCGGCGCTGCGATTTCTGCCAGATCGACACCGGCAAGCCCGCGCCGCTCGACCGTGACGAGCCGCGCCGGGTCGCCGAGTCGGTGCAGGCGATGGGACTGCGGTACTCGACGGTGACCGGGGTTGCCCGCGACGATCTCGACGACGGGGGCGCCTGGCTCTACGCCGAGACCGTGCGCCGGATCCACGCGCTGAACCCGGGCACCGGGCTGGAGCTGCTCATTCCCGACTTCGACGCCGATGACGAGGCGCTCGCCGTGGTGTTCGGCTCGGCGCCCGAGGTGCTGGCACACAACATCGAGACCGTGCCGCGCATCTTCCGCCGGATCCGTCCCGGTTTCCGCTACGAGCGCTCACTGGAGGTGTTACGCCGCGCCCGCGACGCCAGGCTGGTCACCAAGTCGAACCTCATCCTCGGCATGGGAGAGGAGCCGGACGAGGTCACCGCGGCGATGGCAGACCTGCACGCGGCCGGCTGCGAGATCCTCACCATCACGCAGTACCTGCGCCCGTCGGCTCGCCACCACCCCGTCCAGCGCTGGGTCAAGCCCGAGGAGTTCGTCGAACACGCCCGGGTCGGCGAGCAGATGGGCTTCGCCGGGGTAATGGCCGGGCCGCTGGTGCGCTCTTCCTACCGCGCGGGACGGCTGTTCGCGCAGGCCGTCGAGCGGCGCGGCGAGCGGGTGCCCGAGCGGCTGGCACACCTCGCGAAGGCTGGGCCGGCCGCTCAGGAGGCCTCGAGCCTGCTGGCCCGCTGATTCCGAGTCCGGCCTGTATCCGAGGCGTCTAGACTGGGCTCATGCCCCCGAAGCCCCCCCCTAAGCCGGCATCGAAACCCAAGGCCGCGAAGTCGAAGGATAGGGCAGCAGCGAAGGCCGCCAAGCAGGCGAAACGCGCCGATTCCCGGCAGCGCCGCAAGCAGATCTTCGAGGCCTTCAAGGTACAGCGCCGCGAGGACAAGGCTCTGCTGCCGTGGATGATCGGCGTCGCACTGCTCGTCACCCTGGTGGTCTTCGGGCTCGGTTTCCTGTTCGGGCTGCAGTGGGTGATGCTGCCGGCCGGGATCGCCTTCGGCGTGCTCGCCGCAGTGGTCGTCTTCGGCAGGCGGGTGCAGCGCAACGTCTATGCCAAGGCCGAGGGCCAGCCGGGAGCCGCGGCCTGGGCACTGCAGAACCTGAAGGGGCGGCGGTGGAAGGTCACGCCCGCCGTCGCGGGGACGACGCAGCTCGACTCTGTGCACCGGGTGCTCGGGCTGCCCGGCGTCGTACTGGTGGCCGAGGGCACCCCGCACCGGGTCAAACCCCTGCTCGCGCAGGAGAAGAAGCGGGTCGCGCGCCTGGTGGGCGAGACCCCGATCTACGACATCGTGGTCGGCAACGAGGAGGGGCAGGTACCGCTGCCGAAGCTGCAGCGACACATGGCCAAGCTTCCTCGCAACGTGATGCCCAAGCAGGTCGAGACCCTCGAGAGTCGGCTGTCGATCCTGAACACCAAGGGCGCGGCGATGCCCAAGGGGCCCATGCCGCAGGGTGCGAAGATGCGCAACATGCAGCGTACGGTCCGCCGCCGGTGAACCGGGCGGTCACGCGCTGCGGCGCGTGGCGATTCACGTCCCGGTACCTCACCTATCGAGCCCGTAGCACGATCGTGCCCGCTGCTCGGTCGTGCAGGCCACGTCCGTCGGAGTTGTACACCACCGGCGGGATCACCAGGCAGATCAGCACGGTACGGATCACACCGGCCGCGAACCCGGCGCGCTGCCCGCCGAGCATCGCGACACGCAGCCCGACCAGAGCATGCCCGGGGCTGCGGCCTGCGACACTGATCGATGCTGCCGTGAGCAGCGCGAAGAGCGCCAGCGTCGACGTCGCCGGGTTCTCGGTGAACAGCAACGCCAGTCCGTAGCACGGCAACCAGTCCGCCACGATCGCAGCGATCCGTGGACCGAAACCCGCGACCGATCCCGGCCCGTGCTCCGGCAGGCCGAGTCGCTGCCCGCGATAGGCCTGCTGCGCCCTGTCATCCCCGCCGGCTGACGGTCCGGACGACCAGGCATGCATCCACCTGTCCACTGGGCATAGCCTAGGCGTGCGGCTGTCGTGCTCCCGCTCAGACCCGGGTGATTAACCTTGGCGAAACATGCGGGTGACGGTCGGGCAACACCGCACGCTTAGGTTCGACACCACGGCTCGGCCGGATCAATCGGCCGAGCAGCCGACCGGATCAAGGAGCCAACGAGGGTGTTCACCAATCCCGACGAGGTCCTGCGCTTCATCGCCGACGAGAACGTCGAGTTCGTCGACGTCCGGTTCTGCGACCTGCCAGGCGTCATGCAGCATTTCACGGTGCCGGCCTCGTATTTCGACGCCGACATCTACGAGGAAGGCCTGGCGTTCGACGGGTCGTCGGTGCGCGGGTTCCAGTCCATCCACGAGTCGGACATGCTGCTGCTGCCCGACCCGGCCACGGCGCGGCTCGACCCGTTCCGCGCGCAGAAGACGTTGAACATCAACTTCTTCGTGCACGATCCCTTCACACGCGAGGCCTACAGCCGTGACCCCCGCAATGTCGCCCGCAAGGCCGAGGAGTACCTCACCGCCACCGGGTTCGCGGACACCGCGTTCTTCGGGCCGGAGGCCGAGTTCTACGCGTTCGACTCGGTGCGCTTCGACACCACCCCGAACTCCGCCTTCCACGAGATCGACTCCATCGAGGGCTGGTGGAAGACCGGCGCCGTCGAGGAGGGCGGCAACAAGGGTTACAAGGTCGGCTACAAGGGCGGCTACTTCCCGGTCCCGCCCACCGATCACTTCGCCGACCTGCGCAACGCGATGGTCACCAACCTGATCGGTGCCGGTTTCAGCATCGAGAAGGCCCACCACGAGGTCGGCACCGCCGGCCAGGCCGAGATCAACTACAAGTTCAACACGCTGCTGCACGCGGCTGACGACCTGCAGCTCTACAAGTACATCGTGAAGAACACCGCCTGGGCGGCTGGTCGGTCCGTGACCTTCATGCCCAAACCGCTCTTCGATGACAACGGGTCGGGCATGCACACCCACCAGTCACTGTGGAAGGACGGGGCGCCACTGTTTCACGACGAGTCCGGCTACGCCGGTCTGTCGGACATGGCCCGTCACTACATCGGCGGGATCCTGCACCATGCACCGTCGCTGCTGGCCTTCACCAACCCCACCGTGAACTCCTACCATCGGCTGGTGGCCGGGTTCGAGGCGCCGGTGAACCTCGTCTACTCACAACGCAACCGCTCGGCCTGCATCCGGATCCCGATCACCGGCAACAACCCGAAGGCCAAGCGCCTCGAGTTCCGGTGTCCCGACGCCTCGGGCAATCCCTACCTGGCGTTCTCGGCGATGATGATGGCCGGGTTGGACGGGATCAAGAACGCCTACGAGCCGGCTGCTCCGATCGACAAGGACCTCTATGAGCTTCCACCCGAGGAGGCCAAAGACGTCGCGCAAGTGCCTGCGAGCCTCGACGCGGTGATCGACCGGCTCGAGCATGATCACGACTACCTGCTCGAGGGCGGGGTGTTCACGCCCGACCTGATCGAGACATGGATCGAGCTCAAGCGCGAGAACGAGATCGATCCGCTGCGGCTGCGGCCGCACCCTTACGAGTTCGCGCTCTACTACGACGTCTGATAGTCAGGCTCTCCTGACCTGCAGTTTCGGGTCGGCTAGACAAGATCAGGCCGTCAGCAGGCCGTCGGAGGCCCGGAATCCTCGTCCTTGGGTGGAGATTCCGGGCCTTCCGCATGCTCGGGGTCGACGGCTCTGAACACACTGTCGACGGCTCGGCGGGTGCGCTCGGAGCTGGACGGCATCAGGTGCGTGTAGGTCCGCAGCGTGAAGCCGGGGTCGGCGTGCCCGAGGTACTCTGACAGTGCCTTGATCGACTCGCCCCCATCAAGCAGTACCGAGGCGTAGAAATGGCGCAGCGCGTGGAACCCTTCGGCCCGTCTCGGCACTGGAACGCCCGCCCGCCGGAGAGCAGGTTTCCAGACATGGTGATTGAAGAAGTTGCGGTTGACCGCACCCCGCTCACGCGTCCACACCAGCAACCGCACCGTGACCGGCTCCCCATCTGGCTCCTGCCAGGGCAGCGTGACCGCCAATGGCTCGAAGCGGTGGATGTGATCACGCAGCGCCCCGGCGACGCTGTCGGGCAACGGCACCTCCCGCGACTTCCCGTGCTTCGGCGGACCGAACACCAGCCGGCTACGCACGATCTTGACTTGCCGAATGATCTGCACCACGCGGTTGCCGAAATCGACCTGGTCGGCGCTCAACCCGATTACCTCGCCTTGGCGCAGGCCGCAGCCAGCACCCAAGTCGACGGTGATCCGGTACCGCTCCCCCAGCTCGCCCCGGACGGCGTGCACCCGCTCCGCAGGCCACGGCACAACTTTCGGGTACTCACCGCGAGGCCGTGTCACCGACTTGCCCACGCAGAGGTTCCGGCGGAGCCGCTCGTCGTCGACCGCGGCGGTGAAGATTCCCGAAACGTTGGCGAACAGCGTTCGCCGGTAGGTCTCGGCTAGGCCGTGCTGCTGCAGCCGCCGACCCCACGCCTGGATCGTCGCCGGTCCGATCGCGCGCAGCTCCATATCGCCGAAGTGCGGGTACACGTGCTTTGCCAACCGGCCCTCCACGCCCTCGCGCGTCGACTCGGCGAACGTCTGCGCATCAAGCCACTTCTCAGCGAAGCGCTGGAAGATGATCCGCCCAGCGGTCGGGTCGAGGTACGTTCCCTTATTCTTGTCGGTCTCGACCTCGTGCAGAAACGCCTCCGCCGCACCCTTCTGGCGATCGGGAAAGCTCTTGGAGCGCTCCTGGCCGTTCGGGTCGAGGTAGCGGACCTTGTATCGCAACCCCTTGCCAAACAGGTCCGTCTTGACCCGCAGAGGTCGGCCGCGCTCGTCCTTGCCGACTTCCTTCCACCATCGGTCCTGGACGTGTCCCATTCGCTAGGCCGCCTCGTCGAGCGACTCGAACCAGCGCCGCACGGCCGCTGAGGTTGGCCCCGTACGCCGGACACTTCGGGTGTGGGGTCAGTGGTCGCGGTCTGGGTCCTGGTGGAGGGCCTCGAACGTGACCGGGCTGCGCATTTCGACGCTGGAGTGCCGCCTTTTCGGATTGTACCAGCATTCTA
>WHTH01000056.1 GCA_009377865.1 Pseudonocardiaceae bacterium
CTGGTCGCCGCGTTGGCCGAGGTGGTGCTGCGGGCCTTCGGGCCGGTGCAGATCGTCGGTGAGGAGTTCGCCGGAGCGCGAGCGCAGTTGGGTGGGGTGATCAAAGAGGTGGCGCTGTTCGGCTCGTGGGCCGCTCGCTACCAGGGCGAACCGGGCCACGATCCCGGCGACATCGACGTGCTCGTCGTCGTCACCGACGCCGGAGTGGATCGCGAGACGATCTATGCTGCCGCGGACCGCTCCCAATTCCGGTTGGGTCGCCCGGTCAACCCGACCGTCGTCACCACCACCCGGTGGGCGGAGCGGGGGTCGGGGGCGGATCGGCTGCTCGACGAGATCGCTTCGCGACCGGTGGTGCCGATGCCACTGCCCGCGATTGATCGACGGGGGTCGGCGGAGGAGGAGGCGTGAGGTGGGCCGCTGGGCCCACGGGGGCGACGAGATCGAGGCGCTGCTCGGTCGCCGGCATCTCGAGAAGGTCAGCGGTGCCCGCGCCGATGGCGCCCCGTGGCTGGACAAGGCCACCCGTCGAGTGGAGACGGCGGAGGCCATCGTCGCCGATGACCCGGAGTCGGCGTTCGTGCTCGCCTACGATGCGGCGCGGTTCGTCGGGGAGGCCTTGCTCGCTCACCAGGGGCTGCGACCCACCCAGGCTGGCGGGCACCTCGCGGTCACCGATGCGGTTCGGGCCCAGTTCGGTGGCCCGTTCGCCGCCCTCGCAACCCTGCGTCGGCGCCGCAACGAACTCGAATACCCCAGCTATCCCGGCGAGCACGTCGAAGCCGAGGAGGCCGCCACGGCCATCCGCACCGCGCGCAGCCTGCTCGTTCCGGCCCAGCGGCTGCTCGAACACCTCGGGTTGTTCACGTAGCGACGACCTTGAACCGCCTCATCGCGACGGATCTACTGCGCGTGGCCCGGACCATGACATCGGCATCCGAAGCGTGACAGCTCGACTTGATCGTGGGATCACTCGTGGGACGAGACCACGGCTAGCGGTGTGGCATGGGGCGTCCGGCGTGGTCGGCGGCTCAAACCTTCCAATCGCGGGGCGCGTGACGGCAGATCCCGGGGGCTATCACGCGGCGCCAGCACGTGCCAGGCGGACCGAGGTGTGGGAGAGCCACCTCGACTGCGTCGCTTGGTGGGCTGCAACGCAACACCGGATCTGCAACGCAACGCTACCCAAACAGGAGCTGAGCCAAGCTCAGCTGCGCGTGATCATCGTGACCGGTCACTTGGAGCTCGATCCTGACGACCGTGACGCGTTCGTTGCCGACAGCATCGAATTCGTGCGGGCTGCCCGCGCTACATCTTCGCCTCGTGAACGTTCGCGGTGGCCATACTCACTACATTATCTAGCTACCCTAGCTAGTCCAAGCGTCACTCGGCGGCTGGTAGGAACCGGAGCCGGCCAACCGGCAGATCACGTCGGTGTCGAGTTCGATGACGCGGCCCGGTCCGGCATCAGTGCCGGATCCGGTAGCCGACATCGGCCAGCCAGGCGCGGGTCCTGCCCCGCTGGCGTTCGTTCGAGAACTCGTACCACCGTGCCGACTCGCCGGGCCAGCGGGCGAGCACGTCCTTGAAGCGGCGGAACGCGCCCCGCCCGTCAACTGCGATGGTGAGGCGGTCGGCCCGGTCGGGGTCGGCCACGGTGTCGATGAATTGCACCATGTCGCGGTAGCCGTCGCGGGAGCCCTCGCCGTGCACCCACAGGCATCGCTCCGGGTCGTCGAAGTCCGGAACGTCGATGTCGTCGCCGCCCTCGCGCACGTACTCGATCGTGCTCTGGTGCCACACCTCGCCGGTGTGCAGGTCGAGGACGCCCCCGACGTCCATCGGGTCGCCCTCGATGATCCCGGCCAGTTCCTCGAGATCCACCGGGATCGGCCGCAGCATCGGCACCGGCGCGCTGCCGGCGAGCGCGTCGAGCTGGTCGGCCAGGTCCGTGTCACCGGTCCAGCCGCGCTCCCGCAGCGCGGCCACGCAGTCGGCTACCTCCTGTCGCGCACCGTCGACCCGTTGACCGAGCGCGGCGGCAAGCCCGTCTCCGAGTAGCTGCAGCATGCCTTCCGGCCTGCCCGAGTCCTGAGCGAGCGCCACCACGGCCACGCCGTCGCGCCGGTACGTCGCGCCGCGCAGCTGCGTCATCCACTCTTGCCGGTCCATCGGTCACGATGCTGGACCACAGCTGCGCGAGATCGGTAGCGCGGGGCAGCAGGTTCCGCATCGAGGGCCCGCGCGTCAGGTCCGCCAGTCGGAGGCGACGAGGTCGAGGGCTTCGAGCACATATTCGCGGGTCATCTTTACGCCACCAATTGTCGGCGTAGCTGCTCAAGCTCATGGAAGATCCGCTCCACGGTCCTGACCGGCGACTCCGATCCGGCACGCAGCCGGTCGAGAATCCATCCTCGCGTCAGCGCCGAGGCAGGAACCTCCAGCGCCGCGGCGTAGCTGTTCAGCTCGTCGAATTCCTCGGGGCTAAGTCGCACGGACAGCACCTTGGCGCGTTGCCAGCCAGGTCGGGTCGCCTTGCCTGACAATGGCTCATCCTGTGTGCCTTCGGCCTCTTCGCGGCAGTCGCGCAGGTCCCGTTCGGTGATGTCATTCATCGTTTCTGTCCTCCATATACTGGCGCAGCGGGGCACCTCTGGTCTTCCAAGCGGACGCGCCTCGCAGCACGCCGCGCGTCGCGGAGCGCCACGACGGTGACGACTATCTGCGCCGTCAGCGAGTAGCCGACGATGCGGACGCTGTTGGCGTTGGCCGACCTCGGGTCGGGCTCGTCAACCAGTCGGTCAGGGTCGTTGACGACCTCGACAGTCCAGATCGGGTCGATATCGACGGCGCCTCCGTAGCGGCCTGAGCGGGTGCGGATGTGGTCGGCCGCGGTGTCGTCCCACTCAATCCGTTCCGCCACGTATGACAGTGTACGACATTGCTCGGGGCACATGCTGCGCCCAGAGCGAACCGTCCTGGTGAAGAGGGTGCAGTCGTCCATAGCGTCTTAGCGCATGGGCATCGTCGAACTGCGTCCGCACCTGTATCGGCTGACTCTCGGGAGGTACCAGGCGTACGCTCACTGCTCGGTCGTCTCTGCTTCGTCGGCGTGACAGACCGTGGCGAAGTGCGGGCAGCCGTTCCCTGGTCGCCCCAGTGCGATGGGGAGGTCGTCAACCGTGCGAGGTTCCTGGCGGTAGCGCGACACCTGCCGGGTCAGCGCCTGGCGGACGGCCGCCGGGTCGAGGTCTCGCTGGTCGAGGAGGAACGCGTCCTGGTCGGTGACTTCGAGGTCGTAGTGCGCAGTCGCGGTCGGTGGGAAGTCGCGAACGTTCCGCTGCCGCGAGGACGTGGCGGTCCTTCAGGTCGTTGGTCATCGCGGCCGGGAAGTGCTCGACCATCTGACCGATCCGATGGTTGACGCCCGCTTTGGCGACGCCGTATCGCAGCAGGTTGCGGCGTAGCGTCGAAGATGTCCTCCGACCACAACGGCTGGCACAGCCCTTCCTCGGCGATGCACAGCAGCGTGTCGCACGAGCGCGGAACGTCAACCCGGGCGATTGTTCAGGCGGTCGACCGCAGCATCCTCGGGATGGTCGTAGAGCCCGGCGTCCTCGGACACCCGCACCATCCCATCGAGGCCCGCCGCGCGCGCCCGCCGGGCGCGCTCCTGTAGGCGAGTACGTCGCGCGGGAGGATCCGGCGGTGCCGGGCGGGCTTGTCGAACGGGATCTCCCCGGCTTCGAACAGCCGGACCAGCGTCTCTCGCGTCAGCCGCTGGCTGGCGGGGTTCACGGCAGCGGCGGCCCACGTGAGTCCGGGCCTTATCTCACGACTCGTCGGTCCAGCGGCGCAGCTGCTCGTCGATCCCGTCGGCAACGCTGGGCAGCTCGTCGACCGCCCGGAATCCCGGTCGAGGTGCGGGTGGCCTTTCGCCATGACGAACCACTCGGCGACGGCACCATCTGGCTGCACCGTCGCGAAGTGGTCGATCTCGAGTTCACGGCTGACGTCGAGCCCGCCGCCATCGCAAAGCCCGACCCGCAGCTCGGTGTCGGTGCCGTCGGGCAGGCGCTCCGCGACTGAGGCCAGCTGCTCCATCGCCTCTCGCACGTTGCCCGTGGCAGCATGACCGACTGGCACGGCTGGCCCGATGCCGCCCCGCACCAGGCGCGCCGTAGCTGCACCCGCCGGCGTTCGCCGGCCGCCCAGACATGACGTCCGCCGCAGTTTCCGGCTGTGTGACCTATGCTGCATCCATGTTCGACCGTGCTGTTGGCAGCGCCAGGGGACGGACCCCACGGAGAGCGCCAGCCCAATGACCATTCCCGCGACGCACCGTGAGCCGGCGGGCGCGGCGCCACTGTGGAGCGTCGGCGTTGACGCGGGTCTGGTTGTGCTGCGTCTGGTCCTGGGTGCCACCTTCGTCGGGCACGGTCTGCAGAAGGTCTTCGGGCTGTTCGGCGGGCCGGGGATCGACGGGTTCGCCCAAGCCCTGGGCGGCTTCGGGTTCCGCGCCCCGATCGTGCTGGCCTGGGTCACCGGATTGACCGAGCTGGCGGGCGGTGCACTGGTGCTGCTAGGAGCGTTCACCCCGTTGGCAGCCGCTGGCCTGCTCGGCGTAATGATCAACACAGTGTTGTTGAAGTTCGAGAACGGGTTCTTCGTGCCACCCGACAACGTCGGCGGCATCGAACTCGACGTGGTCGTCGGCGGCCTCGCGGCCGGGCTGATCCTCACCGGCGCCGGGCGTCTTGCCGTTGACTCCGTACTGCCGCCGTTCCGCCGCCCGATCGTCAGCGGCCCGATCTTCCTGGCCATCGGCGTGGTGGTCGCCCTGCTGGTCCATTTCTTACTCCGCACATAGCGAGCGTGATGGCCGCCATGGCGGGTCGTTCCTTGCCGCTGACGGTGTGGTCACACACGGGCGTCGAGCACCGGGACGGCGTAGCCGGTGAACGCGGAGTCGGCGGTGACGATCGTGAGTCGCTCGACCGACGCCTGGCTGATGAGCAACCGGTCGAAGGGGTCGCGGTGATGGTGTGGGAGGTCTTGCAGTGCGGCGAGGTGCCCATCGTCGATCCCCAGCCGCTCGAAGCCGAGGGTCCGGATCACTTGGGGGAGTCGGGGAATCGGCGCGAGCTTGCCGAGCGAGACCTTGATCGCGATCTCCCACAGGCTGGCGACCGAGACGGCGAGGGTCTCCGCCTGTTCCACCGACTCTCGCGCGGACGCCCCGAGGCGGTCCTCGCCGCCCAGCAGCCACAGCAGGGCGTCGGTGTCCAGCAGTAGCCGCATCCCTGCTCAGCCCGCGGCCTCGTCGAACATCTCGGTGATCTCGGCGTCGGCCTGGTCGTAGTCGTCGGAGTAGCGAATCTGCCCGCGCAGCGCACCGAACAGCGCCGGCCGGTCCGGCACCGGCATGGGGATCAACACGAAACGATTGACGCCGGATCCGCGCCTGGTGATGACCACCTGCTCCCCACGCTCGGCGGCATCGAGCAGCTTGGAGAGGTTCGTCTTCGCCTCGTGAACGTTGGCAGTGGCCATACTGGCCATGCTATCTAGCTAGCCTAGCTAGCGCAAGCGTTACTCAGCGCTGGTAGGAACCGGAGCCGGCCAACCGGCAGATCACGTCGGTGTCGAGTTCGATGACGCGCCCCGGTCCGGCATCAGTGCCGGACCCGGTAGCCGACACCGGCCAGCCAGGCGCGGGTCCTGCCCCGCTGGCGTTCGTTCGAGAACTCGTACCACCGTTCCAACTCGCCGGGCCAGCGGGCGAGCACATCCTTGAAGCGGCGGAACGCGCCCCGCCCGTCAACTGCGATGGTGAGGCGGTCGGCGCGATCGGGGACGGCCACGGTGTCGATGAACCGCACCATGTCGCGGTAGCCGTCGCGGGAGCCCTAAACAGGGGGCACGGGGCCACCCCGGCCGCAGGGGCTGCGGGCAGAGCGCGGCACGCTCGTCGCGCCGCTGAGCGGATCTACCGGCCGCCTGCTCGACCGAGGTGCTCGAGACGTGCTGCCGAGACGGTGTTCGACACCGCACCCACCTCCTCACCACGCCGCCCGGCCATCCCGGGCATCGCCGCCTCGCACCTTAGAAGCAGCGGCCGCGAGCTCCAACCGAGATTCCGTCCGCACCTCAACTGCCGGCGGGGCAGGCGCGACGTTCGCGCCGCAGGAGCGGTGGTCGCCGGGTGCATAGCGGTTCTAGGTGCCGCCGCCTTCGGCGACGACGCGGGCAGTGTGTTTTGTTGTGGGAGCCGCGCATGTGGGTCTCGTCAAGAGAACTGGCCCCACTGTCTTCATCGATGTCGGCCCCGGCTCGATAGCGTCAAGGGGTGTCCGATTCGCGCGCGGTGCTTGCCGAGCTGCTCGAGCAGGCAGGCCTTCCGGAGCCCGCGACCGTCGAGGTCTTGACGGGGCGCGGTTTTACTGACGAGGTCAGCGTTGTGGGTTTGCCGGGCACGAAGCCGGTTGTGCTGCGCCGGTGGGCCGAAGCCCGTG
This sequence comes from Pseudonocardiaceae bacterium, assembly GCA_009377865.1. GTDB lineage: Bacteria > Actinomycetota > Actinomycetes > Mycobacteriales > Pseudonocardiaceae > WHSY01. The sequence continues at coordinate 6,516 of WHTH01000056.1, forward strand.
AGCTTGAGTTCTCGCGGGCCTGTTTCCTCGCCGATCACGCTGTTCCGGCGCCCCGTCTTCTTGCCGCGAGTCGCTGGGGGACGCTGGTGGAGTTCGTCGGCGGTCGCCTGCTGGGTGACCTCATAGAAGACGCTCAAGACAGCGCGACCGCCTGGCGTGCGGTGGGCGCGGCATATCGTCGCGTCCACGACGTCGGGTTCCCGTCCGGGTTGGCCGGACGCCTCGGCCCGGACGCGTTGGTCTTGCGGCCGGTGGACCCGGTCGCCGGGCTGCACGAGCTGTTGGAGAACGCCACGGCAGGTCTTCACCGCCGGCTTCCCGAGGCGTTGGTCCACCTCGACGCATTGCATGGGTTCGTCGACCGGTGTGCGCCCTCGTTGCGTGCCGCCGCTACCGCGCTGCTGCACGGCGACGTCAACATGTGGAACGTCCTGGTCGACACGGGGCGCGCTGTGCTGATCGACTGGGATCTTCCTGAGGTCGGCGACCCGGCGATGGAGATCGCGCTGTTGGACAAGCACGCGCACCTGTTCAACGGGACAGGACTGCCGGACGCCTTCTTCGAGGGCTATGGGCCCTCGGCTGAGCCGAACACCGCTCTGCACCGGATCGTGCAGACCATCCAGTGGGTGGCTAGTGACGACTGGGACGGCTTCGCGAGTGAAGCGGCCCTACCGACCGCGCTGCGGACCCGCGCGCAGGGTTGGCTCGACATGCTGCAGCAGTACCTCCGTGCATTGCCAGAACACCTCGACCGACTGTCAGGCCTCATCGAGGCCGAAGGATCACCTGGGCTGCTTAGAGGAGGTCCTCCAGAGGCACGGCAGGGTCGGTGAGCAGGTCGGTGTCGACCGGCTTGGTGGACCGGATCAGCGCCTGGATCGCGTCGGTGACGTCCCAGGTGTTGACGTTCATGCCGGCTTCGACCCGGCCGTCGGTCAGCCAGAAGGCGATGAAGGCTCCGTCGGCGGGGTTGCCGCGACAGATGACCGTGGCGTCGGCGCTGCCGAGGCCGGTGTACTCCATGCCGAGGTCGTACTGATCGGTGAAGAAGTAGGGCAGCCGGTCGTAGTTCACCTGCTGCCCGAGCATCGATCGCGCAGCGGCCGGGCCGCCGTGCAGTGCGTTGGCCCAGTGCTCGACGCGGACGTGCCTGCCATACCTCGGGTGGAACGCGGCGGCGACGTCACCGGCGGCGTACACGTCGCGGGCGGAGGTGCGCAGGGCGGCGTCGACCACGATGCCGTTGCCGGTCGTCAGCCCGGCCGTGTCGGCGAGTTCGGTGTTCGGCGCGGCGCCCACGCCGATGAGGACGACGTCGGCGGGTAGCTCGTCGCCATGGTCGGTCACCACGGAATCGACGTGACCGCCCATGCCGCGGATCTCGTGGATGGTGGTCTGCAGCCGCAGGTCGACGCCGTGCTCGCGGTGGAGCCGGGCGAACACCCCACCCATCTCGGGGCCCAGCACCTGATGCAGCGGCGTGGGTTGGGGCTCCACCACGGTCACGGCGTTGCCATGATGGCGGGCGGCGGCTGCGGCTTCCAGACCTATCCATCCCGCACCGACGACCACCACCTGCCGGCTGCCCCCGGACAGGGCGGTGCGGAGCCGGTCGGAGTCCGCGGCGGTGCGCAGGTAGTGCACGCCGTCGAGGGCGGCCCCGGGCACCGGGAGCCGCCGGGCGGAGGAACCCGTGGTCAGCAGCAGCTTCTGGTAGCCGACGCGCTCACCGGTGTCGAGCTCGACCTCGTGCGCCGTGGGATCGAACCGCTCGGCTCGGACACCGGGGTACAGCTCGATCGCGTGGGTGTCGTGCCACCCCGCTTCGTGGACGTAGATGCTTTCCCGGTCGGCGGCTCCCGTGAGGTAGTCCTTCGACAGCGGCGGGCGCTCGTAGGGCCGCTCGGCCTCGGCGCCCACGAGGTGTACCCGTCCGGCGAATCCCTCGGCTCGCAGGATCTCGGCGGCCTTCGCACCGGCGAGGCCGGCACCGACGATGACGAACGTGTTCTCGGAGCTCATGGTGCGCCGACCTCTCGTGATGTGTGGTGACCGGTCAGGATCCGCTGCCGGTGAGTGCGAAGAACTCCTGCCGCGATCGCGCGTCGTCCCGCAGCAGCCCGTGCAGCGCCGAGGTGACCGTGCGGGCGCCGGTGGCGCGGACACCGCGCAGCGACATGCACAGGTGCTCCGCCTCGATCACCACGCCGACGCCGCGCGGAGCGAGGTGTTCCTGCAACCAGTCGGCGACCTGCTTGGTGAGCCGCTCCTGCACCTGCAGGTCGCGGGCGAACAGCTCGAGCACCCGCGCCAGCTTGGACAGCCCGAGAATCCGGTTGCCGGGCAGGTAGCCGATGTGCGCGATCCCGTGGAACGGCAGCAGGTGGTGCTCGCACAGCGACTGCACCGGAAGCTGCTTGGCCAGGACTAGTTCGTCGTAGGCCTCGTCGTTGGGAAAGGTGGTCAGGTCGAACTGCGGGGGCGTCAGCAGCTCGAGATAGGACTGCGCGACGCGTCGCGGCGTCTCGACGAGGTGATCCGAGCCCGGGTCCTTCCCCAGCGCGAGGAGCAGCTCCGACACCGCCCGCTCCACCGCCGGGACATCCGGGCCGGCATCGTCGCCGCCGCGCAGCACCCGCAGCCGGTGGTGCGGCATCCGGTCTGCGGCCCGGGCGGTGTCGGACCCACTCATGCGACGGCGTCCCCGTGCCGGTGCGCGCCCGCGTACCGTGCGGCGAGGGCCGGGCGGGACGCGGTCAGGTCTGTGGCCATGGGAGCCTCCTCTAAAACCAGTGATGGCAAGTAGTAGAGACCTGACTCAGAATTTTGTCAACCATGTTTGTTTTTAGACGGAGGGCGGGCCTGTGGGGTGAGGACTACGGTCGCCGTCCTCGGCGAGGACCGGTCGGTCAGGGGCCCGGTTCGGGGGTGGCGACGGGATCGAGACGTACGCAGCATCGGGCGGGGCTCGGGCTGAGATGTGCGGCCAGCCCGGTGGGGGCGAGACTGTCGAGCAGCCCGTCGAGCAGGCGCAGGTTCATTCCACAGACGAGTTCGGTGTGCTCCTGGGCCAGGGCGTGGAAGGGGCAGTTCGCGAGGACGACACCGCTGCCCTCGGCCCGCGGCTCGAAGCCGTGTTCCTCGAGCACCTCCAGCGCAGCGTCGCGGCCGCCCCGGCCGCCGACGGCCCGTGCCGTGTCGCCGAGTTCATCACCCAGCTGGTAGGCGCGTCGGTCGAGGACCGTGCGTGGCGGGTCTCCGGAGCGGTCGGCCTCGGCGATCGCTCCGGCCAGCAGCCACCCGGCCAGGTCGTAGTGGCGCTCGGGTAGCGACACGGCGACGTGCCACCCCGACCGCCGGTACAGCTTCGCCGGTCGTCCGGCGCCGGGGCCGGTACGGCCGGTGCGACGCTCGTAGACGACGTCGAGCAGGCCGTCGTCGACGAGCCGGTCCAAGTGGAAGGCCACGGTCGTGCGTGCCAGATCCAGGGATGTCGCGGCCTCGTCGCGACTCACCGATGCGGGCTGGCGCACCACGTGGTCGTAGAGGCGTCGGCGGGTCGGCTCGGCGAGCGCGGCGACAGCGTCCACCTGCGACGTCCGGTCGTCGTCCATGACCGACATTCTAGAAGCAACTCCTGTTGACGGAAATCACCCAGTGGTGGCGTTCGCTCTAGTAACAAGATACACTGCTGTTAGAAAGTTGGCGATGACGCGGGTCACCGCACGACGGTGGCCGAACCTGTCTGGAGGGCACGATGACCACGGCGTTCGTCCTGTCCGGGGGCGGTAACCTGGGAGCGGTCCAGGTGGGCATGCTCAGAGCCCTGCACGAGCGGCGGATCGTCCCGGACCTGCTCGTCGGCACCTCGGTGGGTGCACTCAACGCCGCGCACCTCGCGGGCGGCGGGCTGACCGCGGACGTGCTCGACGACCTCGCTGCGGTGTGGCGGCGGGTGCGCCGCAAAGACGTCTTCCCCCTCGACCCCGTCCGGCAGCTGCTCGCTGTGGCGGGCCGGCTGCCCTCGCTGTGTTCCAGCGGCGCGCTGCGCCGCCTGATCGCGGACAACGTGGCGCACCGGCAGCTGGAGGACGCCACCATCCCGCTCCTCCTGGTCGCGACCGACGTGCGCACCGGTGAACCCGCGTGCCTGTCCACCGGGGACACCGTCTCCGCGGTGCTGGCCAGTACCGCCATACCTGGTGTCTTCCCCGCCGTGGAGCGCGACGGCGTGGCGCTCTGCGACGGCGCCGTAGCCGCCAACGCCGGGATATCCCAGGCCGTGGCCCAGCACGCCGACGAGATCTACCTGCTCCCGGCCGGGTACGCGTGCGCCCTGACCTACGCACCCGCCACCGCGTTGAGCGCGGCGCTGCATGCCCTGTCACTCCTCATTCAGCGGCAGTCGCAGCTGGAGGTCGCCCATCTCGTCGGGCGGGTCGACCTGCACGTGCTTCCGCCGCTGTGCCCGCTGTCGGTGGCCCCGCTGGACTTCAGCCGCGCCGCGGAGCTGATCGGGCGGGGGTACCAGGCGACGAGCAGCTGGCTCGCCAAGGGCAGCGACCGGCGGCCGCATCCGGAGCGGTACCTCGCACTGCACGACCACCAGCATGACCGTGACGGCCCGATCTGCCCGACCGCCGCAGCCGACGAGCCGCCCCCTCGGGCGGCATGACGATCACGGATACGGGTGCGACCGCGAGCTGATCTGGTGCTAGCTCTTCGTCCATGCAGCGCATCGCAGCCACGACCACGCCGGAGACCATCCCGATGTGAGCGCGCTCTAGCCAAGCCGGCGACGAACTGGTCTCCCTACGCCTGCGGGACGGCACTCAACTCGATCCGCTCCCCACCCCGCATGCCATCGAGCGGATCACCACCACCACCACCACCATCAACAGCCGAAGCCACGAACTCTGAACCGCCAGCCGGCCCCGACTCCCCAGATCGACACCCGAAGCGGGGCGCTTGTTCAGCGGCCAGCGCCTTGACAGCGGTGTGTCAGCTGCGTGTCCTGCGCTGCCATCCGCGTCCTTGGTGCCATGACTCGATCACGAGATGATCGGCGGGTGTCCCGACGTAGGTCAGCGTGACCTCGAGTACGTCGATCCGGAAGAAGGCTGCCCCAGCGTGGGGGTTGTCTGCTGGCGCGGGGACATCGACAACGCGGCCGGCCAGTTTGGCGTCGCCGGGCCACTGGTCACCTTCCTCGTTCGGGGGCTCGATGGTGGGGCTGTGTACCGCGATGCGCGGGTCGCGACGGACATCGCGAAGCTTCATCGAGCCACCCATCATTCCCAGCGTCACCTCGCCATCGGCGAACTCGAGCTCCGAGGCGCTGATGCGTGGCGACCCATCCGCCCGCAGTGTGGCGAGCGTTTTGTTCGTCCCCATGGCGAAACGTCGCCGTACCTGCGTGGCGAACTCCGGCGCGTCCAGCTCGATCTCCCGCCAGGCCGACATCAGTCAAGCCCCTCTCTCTGGTTCGTGACGCGGCATGGCCACTGAGGACCTCGTACAGCTCCGAAAGGCTGCGCGGATGCCGTGGTGCGCCCGACGGTCTCAGCTGCGAGCACGTTCAAAGGTGACGAGCACGCCGTCGACACCACCAGGTCCGATCCGGCCCTTCACCTCGACCGCGGTGATGGTCCTGAGCTGCCACCCCTCGTCCGCATGCTCGTTGAGGACCTTCTCCAACTGATCGCCGGACATCTTGCCGCCGATCAAGCCCTCGCGAAGCTCGACCACCTTGTACTCGTAGCCCGTCGCCATGCCCACCTCCCGATCCCGATCTTGCATTCACAGGCACCTTCGTACCGGGTTCCGTGCGATGCTGGCACGCCGGTCGGCGGACACGGTGGCATACCGCCAGCGGATTCGATGACGCGCCGCGGAACGACACCCTTGGTGATTAGCGCAACGCCGGGGCGGGAAGCCCTGGCGCGCCCGGTACAGACGAGGAGACCCGACACTGATGGAGGGCCACATCAGACTGCGGGTGGACGGTGAACCGCGGTCGCTGACCGTGGATACCCGCACCACGCTGCTGGACGCGCTGCGCGAACGGCTCGGTGCTACCGCCCCGAAGAAGGGCTGCGACCACGGCCAGTGCGGTTCGTGCACCGTGCTGCTCGACGGCAGGCGCGCGACCACCTGCCTGGCCCTAGCGGTCTCGCACGATGGAGCCGAGATCACCACCGCCAGGACGCCGACGGCGCCGTCGCGACCGTCAGCCGCAACCCGAACGCGGTGTTCCTGGCCGGCGGCACCAACCTCGTCGACCATCTCAAGCTCGGCATCGCGAGCCCGGAGCTGTTGGTGGACGTCTCCCGGTTGCCGTTGGATCGCATCGAGCCGATGGCCGACGGCGGGCTACTCGTCGGCGCGGGCGTGCGCAACAGCGTGATGGCCGCAGACCCGCAGCTGCGGCGCCGCTACCATGCGATCCTCGGCGCCTCCGAACAGTGCGTCGCGGTGCACCCGTCTGACATGGCGGTGGCGCTCACCGCGCTGAACGCCGTGGTGCACGTGCTGGGTCGCGGCGGCCAGCGGCGGATCCCGATGACCGGCTTCCACCGTGCCCGGAGACGAGCCGCAGCGTGACACTGTCCTCGAGCATGGCGAGCTGATCACCGGCGTCGAACTGCCGGACTTGCCGATGACCACCCGGTCGCACTACCGGGACCGCTTCGTGTGCTGACTTCAGCGCTGCTCTGATATCATTAGATATCTTAGCTCAGGGAGGTGTCCGATGACCGACATCCTGATCCGTGAGGTTCCTCCCGAGGTCGTCGCCGCGGTCGACGCCCGTGCTCGTCGGCTCGGTCTGTCACGTACCGAGTATCTGAGGCGCCAACTCATCCAGGACGCCGCCAGCCAGTCGCAGGCCGTGACGATGGACGACCTCGACTGGTTCGCCGACACGTTCGCCGACTTGGACGACCCGGACGTCATGGCCCGCGCATGGGAGTGACCGGCTGGCTCGCCGACAAGTCGGCGCTGACCCGATTGCGGGAAAGTCCTGACGTGCAGGAGTGGCTCGCCAGGATCGACCGTGGTCTGGTACGCGTGACGACGCTGACCCGCCTCGAGATCGGGTTCTCGGCACGCTCAGGTTCCGAGCTTCGCCTGGTTCATCGGCGGGCACCGCTGGTGGCGATGCCGGTCGAGCACCTCACGCCCATGATGGAAGACCGGGCCGTCGAGGTCCAGGTCCTACTCGCGGACCGGGGCTTTCATCGTGCTCCTGGCGTGCCAGACCTGCTCATCGCTGCTGCTGCCGAACTCAGCGGCTTGACCGTGCTCCACGTCGACAAGGACTTCGATCTCATCGCCGACGTCACCGCCCAGCCGGTCGAGCGGCTGTGCATGTCGTGAATCGCACCGACGATCCAGCGCGTATCACGGCTGCAGTAGCCCGCCGATCCGTGACTGTAGGTTGGGAGCGTTGTGAACGTCCGGCGGCAGCGCAGCATCGTGGTAATCGCGCACAACCTGCGCTCGGTGCACAACGTCGGTTCGCTGCTGCGCACCGGCGAGGTCTTCGCCGCCGACAAGGTCTACGTCACCGGGTTCACCCCCTACCCGGCGTACCCGGGTGATGAGCGCGACGCCAAGTTGCAAGCCCAGCAGACCCGCCAAATGGCCAAGGCCGCGGCAGGAGCACAGCTGACGATGCCCTTCGAGCGCCACCCGGATGTGCACGCGCTGCTCGGCTCGCTGCGCCGCGCGGGCTACGCCGTGGCCGGCCTGGAGATCGATCCCGACGCGGTCGCCCTCGGCGACTACCAGCCGCGCGACAAGCTGGCGCTGCTGCTCGGCGACGAGGTCCAGGGGATCGATTCGGTGCTGCGGGACAGCTGCGACGTGCTGCTGCAGATCCCCATGTTCGGGCAGAAGCACTCGCTCAACGTCAGCGTGGCGGCCGGGATCGCCCTTTACGCCCTGCGCATGGCGTGATCAGCGCGAAACCTGTCAGCGCAGCCGGCCGAGGAGCTCGACCGGCACGACCCGCACCGGGAACGGCTGCCGCGCCTCGAAGGCCTCGTCGCCGGTCACCCGGGCGACCTGCGCGTAGTGCCCGGTCGCGTCCAGCTCGAGCACCAGCAGATCGGGTACCTCGGGGTCGAGCACCCAGTAGCTGGCCGTCCCCATCCGCTCGTAGGCAGCTCGCTTCAGGTTGAGGTCGACCAGCCGCCCGCTGGGTGAGAGCACCTCGACAGCGAGCACCGGCCCGACCGGCAGATCCTTGTAGGTCAGCTCGTCGAACCGGGCGACCAGCACGTCAGGCTGCACCTCGTTGTAGGCGTCGGTGCGAACCGCGAACGGCGCGGCGATCACGAACAGGTCGGCCGGGCAGGCATCCTCCAGCAGCCGGTAGAGGCGTAGCGCCATGTGCTGGTGGCGCAGCCCTGGCGCGGGGCTCACCAGGAGCTCCCCGTCGATGATCTCGTACCGGCGGCCGTCATCGGGCATCCCCTCCAGGTCATGGACCGTGAAGGGGCTGCTCGCGGTGACTCCCATAAGCGTCATGATCCCCTCCCCTGGTAACCGTGGCAACGCCTACGGGCAGGCACCGACGGTTAGGCTCACGAGCTGTAGCGCCCGTTCGGGTAACCAGGGTGGACCGGCGGGTACGGGGTTCGTAAGGTCCTCAAGCGATACAGACCTGTTGCGACCGGGAAGGGAGGTCCGCCGTGTCGGCACGCCGTTGAGCCACCCGTCGTGATCCGTCCGGTCGGACGGACTTCCCCGGTCGCGAGGGCGGCGCCGTTTCGAGCTGACTCCGGCGTGCTCCGCGCGATCATCGTTGATCCGTGAGGAGAGCGTGATGAGTCCTGCTGCGCATGCCGCCGCGCCAGATCTGTCGGACTACCGGTCCGCGCTGGCGTCGGTCATCGAGAACACGATCGCCCCGGCCGCCGGTGAGGTGGACCGCACCGGGGCCTACCCCCGCCCGGCGATGGATGCCCTGGGTGCCGCGGGCGTCCTCAGCCTGCTCAGCTCAACCGAGGTCAACGGCGCGGGCGGCTCGCTCGCCGACGCCGCCGACGTCGTCGAGCAGATCGCCGCGGCCTGCGGCTCGACCGCGATGGTCGTGCTGATGCACTACGCGGCCGTCGCCGTGCTGGAGGTGCACGGCCCGCGGGAGATCCGCACTGCCGTCGCCCGTGGCGAGCACGTGAGCAGCCTGGCGCTGTCCGAGGCGGGCTCGCGTAGCCACTTCTGGGTGCCGAGGGGTACCGCCACGGCAGCTGGGGACGGTGTGCGGCTCGACGCCGCCAAGTCCTGGATCACCTCGGCCGGCGAGGCCGACAGCTACGTCTGGTCGAGCCGTCCGGTCAGTGCCGACGGCCCGATGACGCTGTGGCTGGTGCCGTCGGACGCCTCAGGGCTGCGGACGGCAGGCCCGTTCGACGGCCTGGGGCTGCGCGGCAACGGATCGAACCCGGTGACCGCGGACGACGTCGTGGTGCCCGCGGGCTCCCGGCTCGGCGACGACGGTGCGGGGCTGGACATCGCACTGGCTACGGCGTTGCCGACGTTCCTGGTCGGCAACGCGGCGTTCTCGATCGGATTGATGGAGGCGCTGCTGGGCGAGGCGGCGGCGCACCTGACCCGGACCCGGCTGGAGCATCTGGACCAGACGATGGCGCAACAACCGATCAGCCGGGCCGAGTTCGCGCGGCTGCGCACCCGTGCCGACGAGGCCCGGGCGTTCCTGGCCGACACCCTCGGTGCGCTCGGTTCCGGTCGAGCCGACGCCACGCTGCGGGTGCTGCAGGTCAAGGCGGTCGCGGCCGAAGCGGCCTCCGAGGTGGCCGACGGCGTGATGCGGCTCTGTGGTGGGTCGGCCTTCCGCAAGGAGCTCGGTGTGGAGCGGCGCTTCCGCGACTCGCTGGCCGCCCGGGTGATGGCGCCGACCACCGATGCGCTGCGCGACTTCGTCGGCCGCGCCAGCCTGGGCCTGCCGCTGTTCGATGAGGTCGGTGCCTGATGGTTGACACGACGCTGCTGATGGGGGCGGTCGCCTACGACCCGAAGGTCGTCACGATCTGGGAGGGTTTCCGTCGCTGGCTGATGGCCGAGGGACTGCTGTTCGACTTCGTGCTCTACTCCAACTACGAGCGCCAAGTCGAGGATCTGGTCGAGGGGCGCATCGATGCGGCCTGGAACTCGCCGCTGGCCTGGCTACGCTCGCAGCGCCTCGCAGCGGCGCGGGGCCGTTCGGTGCGCTCGACGGTCATGCGCGACACCGACCAGGATCTGACCTCGGTGGTGGTGGTCCGAACGGACTCCGACTACTCCGCGCTGGCCGACCTGAAGGGCGGGTCGGTCGCGGTCGGCGCGGTGGATTCGCCGCAGGCGACCCTCATCCCGCTGTCGCACCTGCGCGCGGCCGGTCTGCGCCCCGGCGAGGGCGTCACCGTCCGCCGCTTCGACGTCGGCGTGGGGCTGCACGGCGACCACGTCGGTGGTGAGCGCGACGCCGCCCGCGCGCTGGTTGCCGGCGAGGTCGAGGCCGCGTGCATGGTCGATGGGAATCACCTGCTGTTCTCCCAGGAGGGCGTGCTGCCCGCGGGCGGGACGCGGATCCTGTCGCAGACCGCGCCCTACGACCACTGCAATCTGACCGTGGTCGACACCGCGCCCGCCGGGCTGGCCGACCGGCTCATCGAGCTGCTGCTGTCGATGTCCTATGCCGATCCGCAGGTTCGCCCGCTGCTCGACCTGGAGGGTCTGCAGGTCTGGAAGCAAGGTCGCACCAGCGGGTACGGCCTATTGGACGGCGCGGTCGAGGAGGCCGGGTTCTACGACGCGCAAGGCCGGGTGACCGCAGCGGAGTACGTCCCGTGACGCTCGATCTCGGACAGCTCGGCTTCGAGCAGGGCGCACACCTGCTGGTGAGCCGAGCATTGCGGGCGTTGCCGCCGGGGGGCCGGCTTGCGGTCAACGGTGCCGATCCCGCGCTGGGGATCCACCTGCGGGCGTGGTGCCGCGCCACGGGCCACGGCTTCGCACCCGACCCGGCCGGTGGGTACGAGCTGGTGCGCGGACGGGCCGAGGAGCAGCGCTGGGCCGGTGCGGAGCGGGCCGGCGGGCCGTCGCCGGAGACGATCGTGCGCCGGCCGCCCGCGCGGTGGGGGCTGGCCGCGCGCGGCGCGCTGGTGGAAGCCGACGGCCCGTCCACGCCAGGGGAAGCGTCAGCGCCGCGCGCATCGGCACCGTTCGACCTCGACGACCGCGACGTGGTCTGGGCCGATCTGGCGCCTCGGTTGTACGCGCACGCGGCGGCCGCGCAATGGGATCCCGCCGCCGCCGTGGACTGGGACGCCGGCGGCGGTCTGCCGGCCGCCATCGAGGCGGCCGTGGTCCAGGTGATGACGTACCTGGTGGAGAACGAGCAGGCCGCGCTGGTGATCCCGGCCCGGCTGCTGGCGCGGGTGCACCCGCACTTCCGGGAGGTGCAGCAGCTGCTGGCCGTGCAGGCCGCCGACGAGGCGCGACACGTCGAGGTCTTCACCCGCCGCGCGCTGTTGCACGGCGGTGAGATGGGCACCTCGTCGGCCGGGGGCCGGGCGTCGCTGGAGACGCTGCTCACGGAGCCGGACTTCTCGCTGGCCTCGTTCCTGCTCTCGGTGCTGGGTGAGGGCAGCTTCCTGGCCCTGCTGGGCTTCCTGGACCAGCACGCCCCGGACCCGGTCACCCGGCAGGTCACCCGGCTGGCCCGGGTCGACGAGGCCCGGCACGTGGCCTTCGGGGTGGCCCACCTGGAGCACCAGGCGGCGCTGGACCCCGCGCTGCGCGGCCGGCTGCGAGCCGCGGTCGAGCGCAGGCACGACGCGCTGGCCGACACCGCCGGGCTCAACGCCGACGTGTTCGACGCGCTGGTGGTGCTGGCGGCGGGTGAATGGACCCCGGAGGCGATCGCCCGCGGCTACCGCGCCGTGCAGGACCTGCACCACGCGATGGACGACGGCCGTCGGCAACGCCTCGCCCGGCTGGGCTTCCCGGCCGACGAGGCCGCCGAGCTGTCCGCGTTGCACACCCGCAACTTCATGTGAGCGTTCAAGATCGCGATTCGCGGCTGGGCATCATCTGTGTCATCATTAGATGACTGTTCTGATGCCTGGACCGGAGGGCGGCCGTGCGTACGACTCTTGCTCTGGACGATGACCTGCTCATCGAGGCACAACGCCTCACCGGCATGACCGAGAAGACTGCGCTCGTGCGCGAGGCGCTCGGTGCCCTGATCGAACGGGAGAGTGCTCGCCGGTTGGCCCGGCTGGGCGGAACCGAGCCGGCGCTGGCCGACGTACCCCGTCGTCGGTCTCGACCGCAATGATCCTGGTCGACACCTCCATCTGGGTCGACCACCTCCGCTCTGGAGACGCGACCCTGGCCGGTCTGCTCGGTGACAGCGCTGTGTTGGCCCACCCATGGGTCACCGGTGAGATTGCGCTGGGCAACCTCGGCCGCCGTGACGAGGTGCTCGGGTTGCTGCACGGTCTCCCACAGGCGACATTGGCGCGGGATCATGAGATCTTACGGCTGATCGAGCAGGAAGTGCTGTACGGCGCGGGGATCGGCTACGTCGACGCCCAGCTTCTCGCCTCGACCAGGCTCACCCCCGACACCACGTTGTGGACCAGGGACAAGCGCCTGTCGGCGATCACAGCACGACTGGGGATAGGTTTTCAGCCAGCTCCTCACCCCGAGCCCCCCGAATGACGACGGTGGGCTGTCTGAGTGTTGACACCCCAGCGATACGGGCGCACGGCAGGCCTTCATCTGGCGCTCGTGCACGTCCGTTCAGGCGATCTTCTCGGCTTCGGACCGCGAGCGGCCGAGCGCGAGCTGGCGATCGATGAATCGCTCACGTACCTCGTCGAACTGGTCCGAGGCGCGCTCGAGAAACAGCATCCCGAAGATGAACTCCTGGTACTGGGCCGCGTCCATCTTGCCGCGCAGGAGGTCCGCAGCCGCGAACCGTAAGCACGGCCAGCCTCCTGAGTGACACGGCTTAGCACCACGGAGAGGCAGAGCTTGAGCCACCCCCTGCCCCGACCGGTCTACTTGATCTGCACGACGCACCGGCCCTGGGTGAGTCGTCGTGCCCGATCACGTTCGGTACACGCGCTGCTGCGGTCGGGTAGTCCCGCTGCTCCGACGGGGTTGGGGTGATCGACACCCGAACCGTTGGTCAGTAGTGTCCGTGGCCGGGCCGCTACGTCGAGGGTAAAGCCAGCTCGGGCGTTTGGCGTGACTCATCACCGGACCGGCAAGGTTCGGACCCCTCGATCACGAACCTTCCGCAAGGAGGTGAAACAGATGCGGGACGAGGAGGTCGACTTCTCCCTTGAAGACGTCGAGGGTCCGGAGGAGGCATTGAAGCAGCAGGGCGACGCCGTCGACATGTGACCCGCACAGAAGTCCGCAGGGGAGATCCGGTGCGCCGTCGCGAACGGCGCGCCGGATCTCCGTGGTATGCCCAGAGAAGAGCAGCGCGGGAGGGCCGCGTGCGAGTAACGGTTCCGTCCGATTTGCGGCTTCGACTGGGAGCATGGGGCGTCGATTCAATCATGTTCGCGGATTATTATCCCGCCGACAACGCTGGAAACTTGGCTCGGACCTCGTTGCGGTTGTGGTTCTCGCCATGGGAGGCCGGGAGAGAGCAGATTTGATCGCGGCGGCGTGCGAGTTGCTGCAGGTGAGCGAGACGAGAGCGGCCGCTGCGGTGGATGTGCTGGTTGATGCCGGGCTGCTCGAGGCCGAGGAAGGTGCCGTGGCGCCCTATGCCGACCGTCGGCAGACATGGGAAGCTCACGGCTGGACGGCAGCGCACGACTATCACCTCGCGACCTGGGACTATCCCTTCGTCGACTACGACGTCGACGGCTGGACCCGCGACCGCACGCTGATGGCTACCTACGACGACGTCGAAGCTGACGTCAGTGTGTGGGTGCACGACCGCTGCTCACATCTGGCTGGCGACTTCTCGTTACCGCCCGCCGACGAGGCACTGGAAACCCTGACCGCCCCGGTTGGCCACTTGGCGGCTGGCTCGACCCTGTCGGCCGAGAAGCTGACAATTCTGCTCGCCAGCACGTTCGGCCGGCTGCCGCCGCGGGGAGGTGCGAAGAAACCGCGCCGCAGCAGCCCCAGCGGCGGCGCGCAACACCCCGTAGAAGGTTACATCGTTAATTTGTCGGTACCCGGGATCGATCGTGGTGTGTGGCACATTCGGGGCAGAGACAACGACCTGGTGCGTATCGCTTCGCTGCCGGGTGACGAGTGGTTGACGAAGAACCTCTCCGGGTTATTCCGGGCTGCCTGGACCCCCGAAGCGGTGGTCGTCTTCACCGCCGTATTCGCTCGCAACATGTACCGCTACAGAGAGCCCAGAACATTGCGAACGATCTTTCTCGACACCGGCCATCTCATAGCCACCCTCGAAACCGCCGCGGCAGCGCAAGGCATCGCCTCTTTCGCGCACCACGGCATGGACGACCCAGCCGTCGAACAGCTGCTCGGTCTGACCGGGCTGCGGGAAGGCGCCATGGCGGGCGTTGGTCTCGCCGGAGGAGTGACATGAGTGAGCACTGGGCGCCCGTAACGACAGCGACACCAGGCCGCGAGGCCCATGTGGAGGTCGACTCCCCATGCGCGCCGGCCCGGGTCCGACTCCACCGCGACGCACTCGCACGGCTCGTGGCGGGCCGGCCAGTGCCGGCGACCCTGACCGAAGCCCTTCACATAAGGGGACTGCGCAGGGACGACGTCGGCGCCGACTCGCGCGACCCGGTCGAGGCGGGAGACCTTGCCCAGTGGCAGGACAAGGGGTGGGGCTTGTCGCTGAGCTACTACTTGTGGTCACGGCGGACCGCGTTCTTCGACGACGGCCACGACTCTGAACCCAAACGCGCCGAGGCTCTCCAACGGATGCTCGATCGAGCCGACGTTCCGACACCGGACTTACCGCGTAGGCAGCCCGCCCTGAGTCTGAGCGACGCGGGACCGGTCGGGGAACTGGACGTCGGAAACGCGTTGCGGAAGCGCAAGAGCGTCTTGAAGCCCCGTGGCGAGGACCTCGCCAGGTCCGACCTCGCTCGACTGCTGCGAGACGGAACCCGCCGGTTCGTCGGTTCGAGGCGCCTCGCCGAGAACCCGACTGCCCTCACCGATCTGCTGGTCAGCTACGGATCTGCGATCGACATCTACGTGCTGGTCTACCGATCGCCAGACCTCAAGTCCGGGGTCTATGTGCTCGACCCTCAACAGCGCGCGTTGACGCCGATGGAGCTCGGCGACGTCGCCGAGGGCGGGAGGGAGGCACTCCTGGCCCACCCCGATCCGATCGACGCCGCCGCGACGATCGCCCTCGTTGCTGATTTCGGGCGCTACCAGTGGCGCTACCGGCACGAGCGGGCGATGCGCAACCTGTGGATCGAGGCGGGCCGAATACTCCAAGAGCTGCTCATCTCGGCCGCCTCGCTGGGCATGCAGACCGGTATCACGCCCGCGGTGTCCGACAGCGCATTTCTCAGGTTGCTGGCGCTGGAGGCGACCGACAGCCAGGTGCTGCACACGATGACCATCTCCGGCCGACCGGCACCGGGATCAATACCCGACCGACCGGCTCAGGCCCAACCGGAAAGACCGGCGCAGGGGTGAGCGCCCGGGAACAGGACGGCCGTGAACGATCAACGCGCTGGCGCGGGCGCACTGCTCACAGCCGAGTCGGACCCGGGCCCGAGGCTCCTCGGCACGAACAGACCGTCGCGGCGCCCTAGCGCTCGGCCCGGCGCACGAGGGGGAACAAGATCGTGTCACGAATCCCCAGCCCGGTCAGCACCATCAACAGCCGGTCGATGCCCATCCCCACATCCCGCCAGACGGCGGCATGCCGTATTCGAGTGCCTCGAGAAAATCCTCGTCGAGCTGCATGGCCTCGGGATCACCCGCCGCCCGCCGCGACTGCTCCTCCAACCGCTGTCGTTGCACCACCGGGTCGACGAGCTCGGAGTAGGCCGTGGCCAGCTCGGTGCCGAACACGATCAGGTCCCACGACTCGGTCAGCCGAGGATCGTCACGATGAGAGGCGCTCAAGGGTCGGACCTCGACCGGGAAGTCCCGCACGAACGTCGGCTCCTGCAGGGTGTGCTCGACCAGCTTCTCGAACAGCTCCAGAACGATCTCTCCTGGGCTCCACTCGGCCTTGAGTGCCACATCATGGTGCTCGGCGATCCGCCGCAGCTGGTCAATCGGGGTATCGAGCGTGACCGGCTCCTTCACCTGCGCAGCAACAGCCTCATGCAGGGTCACCGACCGCCACGCGCCACCGAGATCGTGAGTGGTGTCGTCGGTGTGCTCGACCACCGTTGACCCTCCGACCGCGATCGCCGCACCCTGCACCAGGAGGCGGGTCAGCTCAGCCATCGTGTCGTAGGTCCCGTAGGCCTCGTATGCCTCGAGCATCGAGAACTCCGGAGAGTGCGTCGAATCAACGCCTTCGTTGCGGAAGTTCCGATTGATCTCGAAAACCTTCTCCAGGCCGCCCACGACGCTGCGCTTGAGGAACAGCTCCGGCGCGATCCGTAGATACAGGTCGGCGTCCCAGGCGTTCGCGTGGGTGACGAAAGGGCGCGCCGCCGCGTAAACATTCAGCCCGTGGGCTGACACGCATCGGGTTGGCGTGCTGGTCCAGCGGTCGGCGACAGGGCGTGTCGATCACGCGGTGATCGACTGGTGTGCGGTTTGATCTTCCGGTGGCCGAGCTGGAGGAGATGTCGC
>WHTH01000103.1 GCA_009377865.1 Pseudonocardiaceae bacterium
GAATGCTGGTACAATCCGAAAAGGCGGCACTCCAGCGTCAGAATGCGCAGCCCGGTCACGTTCGAGGCCCTCCACCAGGACCCAGACCGCGACCACTGACCCCACACCCGAGGTGTCCGGCGTACGGGGCCAACCTCACCGCGCCTCGCGGATACAGCGGTAGCCAGCGCAAGCGTCCGTCTCAGCTCGCGCTAACCGATGGGCCAGTTGTGGCCGCTGTCGGGTGCGTCCAGCCAGATGGTGTGGTGGCGTGGTGTCACGGTCAGGCCGAAGCGGTCCCATCCGGGCTCGCCTTGCTGATGCCAGCACTCCATCGCCGTCTCGATGCTGGACCATAAGCGGCGGGGGCCGCCTTCCCATACCTCACGGGTTCCGTCGGCATCGGCTGTCGACAGCTCGCACCACGAACCGTCCTCGGTCGAGAAGAACACGGGGCCGGGGCCGCCTGTGTCTTGGTCCATCGCATACCCGAACCCGATGCGTCCGCGCTGCCACAGGTGCAGCAGGAACCACAGCGGGGGGTGCTCCCAGAGACGTTCCTGTCTCAGCGTGGTCGTTGCATGCCGCGCATCGGCGCGGTCCCGTTCGGGTCCGGCCTGGGGTTCGACGTCAAAGGCGGGGGTGCGCATGTGCATGAAGGTGGCGTACCCGGAGCCGAAACGGCCCTCGAGCCGGTCGGCCTCGCGGCGCAGCAGCACCAGGTTGCCGGCCGAGGCGCTGACCTTGAGGTCGACCAGAATGCGTCCACCTTGCCTGGTCTGCTCGGCCCAGCACCAGGGCACCCGCGAGACGGCGCAGGTGGCGATGATCCGGTCGTAGGGGGCGTGCTCGGGGAGTCCGGCCACGCCGTCGACGGTGGCCAGCGTCGGCCGGTAGCCCAGCGCCGCGAGCCGGTCTCGGGCGCTGTCCACCAGCCCGGCGTCCACGTCGACGGAGAACACGTTGTGGTCACCGAGGCGATGATTCAGCAGTGCCGCGTTGTATCCCGTGCCGGTGCCGATCTCCAGGACCCGGTGCCCATCGCGGATGTCGAGCGCTTCGAGCATCCGGGTCATCAACGACGGTGCCGACGAGGACGACGACGGGCCGGTGTTGGCACCCGGTTCCCAGCGACTCAGGTCACCCAGCTGCGTCACCAGGGAGGTGTTCGCCCACACCCCGTTCCACCAGCGTTCGCGGGTCTCGGGCGACGACGCCGACAGCAGCTCCCAGCTCACCGTCCCAGAGTTACTGACCCGTTCGTAGAACTCCGGTACGAACTCGTGACGCGGTACCGCCGAGACCGCCGCTTGCCACTCGGGTGAGGTCAGCTTGCCGGCGGCAACCAACTCGTCCCGCAGTGCTGCGGCACGGTTCGTCCAGCCGTTGTCGACGATCACGTGTTTTCTCTCATCAGCAGCTCCGCCATGGCCGCCACCATCGGGGCGCCGGTCGCTGCCTCCAACCAGCCGAATTGTGGCCCTGAGTTGGCTTCCAGCATCACCCACCGATCATCCGGCGTGACCACGAAGTCCAGCCCCGCGTAGACGAGATTCATACGTTTGAGATACCGCGACACGCCGTCGACCACGGTCTCGGGCACCGGCACGAACTCGTAGGCCAGCGCTGCGGGATCCGATCGCCAGTCCGTGTGCGCGCCCTCGGTGCCGGCATGGATCGCGATCGGAAACCACCGGTCACCGATCACGGTCAGCCGCACCTCGTAAGATTTGGGCACGAACTCCTGCAGAGTCGTCGCCGTGACCGACACGCACCCGATCTCGGCCACATCGTCGTCCGTCAGCCGCCTGGTGTAGGCGACCTTCTGCCGGCCGTTCTCGGTGATCCCGGACGGACCCAACGCCTTGGTGATCGTGGCATCTTGCCGATCGATGAAACCGTAGCGCCGAGGCCGGATCGTTGGTGATCACTGTGTCGGCGACGAGCAGACCGCACTCAGCGGCCACCGTCCATTGGTAAGGCTTGAAGATCGCGTCCGCGCACCGGTTCGGGTGGTTGGCCCACAACACGTCCAGCGAAGCCAGCACGCCACCAAAACCGAGCCGAGCCTCCCGATAGGCGAAATCCTGCTCGGCGGTGGTCATGGTCGGCAGGAAGACATAGCTGGACGGGTTGCGGTTCCAGATCGACCGCACGTCGCCCAGCTCCACCTCGCGATACGCCGTCCACAATCGACCCGACCACCGACCGTCCCGCAGCTCTGCGTCCAGTCCCAGCCACCTCGGGAAGTCGCGCAGGTCGGTGCGGAACACCGGGACCTGACGCTGCGCCACGGCCTCCACCACAGCATCAGCCGTGGGATCGAACTCCCGGGCGAGGATGAGCACGGTCACCGGGGCTACACCTCCTCCCAGTCCCAGTTCTCATTGTCGCCGCCGTCTCCGTCCGTGTGGGTTCCGGGCACGGTCGTCCACTCCTTCTTCAGCGACGGCCCGAGCGGGAGACCAGCGAAGTCGGTGGTGATCTGGCGCTGCGGGTCGTACACGTACTGCGACACATGCTGCTCCGGTGCCGGGCTGACAGTGCGCAACGCCAGTGGCGTCGTCGTCGACCTGTTGCCGTCGCCGCTCGGCCCAGCTCGCGGCACGCCGCGCACGCCGACGGACGCCAGCGGATCGTTCAGGATCGAACCCATGGCTGTCGGCTTCTCCTCATTGACAGATTGTGCTGCTGCCGTTCGGCGGTTCAGCGTCGTGTACTTGATCTGCCCGGCGTAGGTGGCGCGCACCTGCAGCGCCCCGATCGGGTCTGGTCGGCCCAGCGCCAGATGCTCCGTGCGGATCAGCGCGTCGAGGGCCTCCGCGAGGTAGTCGGCGACCGGTCGCTCACGATGGAGGAATCGGCTTCGCAGCGCCGTCACGCCGCCCTCATGTACGCGCCGCAGCGCCATCCATTCGATCACCGGGCTCACCGCGCCACCGCCCAGCATTGACGCGACGGCAACGCTGTCGCCGAGTTGTTCCTGTGCATGTCTCTCACTGTGAGCGAAGACATGCGACGCGGGGAGTGGCCAAACTAGTGGCCACCCGGTCAGGCCCCTTCGATCTCCGTCATCAGCATCCGAAGTGTCAGGGAGTGCTTCTCTGCGGGCAGGGCGTGGAGGGCCGCCCGGGCATAGGCGACGCCGCCCTCACGGTCCCCGGCGCGCACGAGCATCAGGCCACGGTGCATCTCCAGATGAGTCCGGAACCGTGGCAGTGACTCCGGCAGATTCCGTGACACCTCGTCCTGGGCCTGCAGGGCGAGGTGTTCCTCACCCAATCGCGCAGCCATCAATGAGATGAACACGTTGAAGCGCCACCACGGCACGGCGTAGTCGGATTGGGCGTCATCCGATCCTGCAGCATCGAACACCCTCCGCCCCTCGTCCAGCAGTTCCAACGCCGTGCGGGAGTCCCCCCGGAGTGCAGCGACATGGGCTTTGCCCATCACGGCGTTGACCCGGCCGAGAGACGGTCGCTCATCGAGGGCAAGCGCCTGCTCGGCGAGGACGTCTGCGTCCTGAAGGGAGGCGCCCTCGTACCCCAGCGCGATGGCTGCCCTACCGCGCACCCATACGCGGGTGTCCTCGTCTCCTGATCGATCGGCGAACGTTGCCACGTCACCGCCTTGGTGCCGTCGCTGCCGGGAAACGTCTTGCCGTACAGGGTCGCCAGCTTCGCGCCGACCGCCCACAGCCGCGGGGTGTCCAGCTGCTGCTGAAGGACGACGAGGTCGGCGGCGAGGCGTTTCTGGATCTCGCCTGCACCTGAGGTCATGTAGTCGCGGCCGTAGGTGTCCACCATTTCGCCCCAGTCGTCAGCGCTGGGGTAGCCGCCGTGCAGCGCGGAGGCGAAGCCGCGCTCGATGAGATCGGAGGCAACCAGATGCGCGATGCCCGTGCCGACGACATCGGTGAGGAAGTGGCGACGATCCACGCCCGCTTGCTCCAGAATCTCGATGGGGACTTGCAAGACCGTGGCCAGGTGTTTCAGCCACCATGACCCTGGGGTCCGCTTACCGCCCTCCCAGCGGGAGATCGCTTCTCGGGTCACAGTGTCGCGGCTCGCGACCTTGCACAGTGCGGTGGCCAGCCGAGACTGTGACCAGCCCAACGATTCCCGCAGTTCCCGGATCAGAGTGCCGAGCAACACCGCGTGGGCTGCTGACCTGCTCCGCACTCCCGCCACGATGCTCATTCGGGGAACCATTCGCCGCAGCCGTCAGCGTCGCGGACGGCGTTGACCAGCTCGCCGCGAGCCTCGAACGTCGGGGCGACCGCCAGCACGCAGCGTGGGCACATCTGCGCACGTGGGGAGTCGTCGAGCCCGGCCTCGACCGGCATCAGGTGCCCGCACCGGGCCGCCATTGTCGAGTCGCCCGACAGGCCGCTCACGGCGTGCGCGCGGTGGTCGAGCGGCGACAGCGCCCACCGCGCCGCCGGGGCGTTCACAGGACGCTCACAGCGGTCAGCGCGAACGCTCGGTGCCTGCCACCACGCCGCGCCTGCCGGGGCGGGGGCAAGTCACGGAGGCGCGGTTTCGGGACCAGCAGCGGGCACACCGCCGGGCCGAATACGACAAGCAGTAACAACATCACGTCAACGATCACGGGCCTACCGTGGCGACCGGCGCGCACTCGCGGAACACTGAACGTGTCGCCTACCGGGCGGTCGACGACACGGGCAACACGCGGGAGCGCAAGCGTTGGCTGATGCACGGGAGGAGTTCGCCGCCGAACTCGCACGGCTCCGAGCCGCCGCCGGGTTGTCCTTCGCTGACCTCGCCGCCGCCGCCCACTGCCACCGCGCATACCTGCACCGGCTGGAGACCGGGCAACGCTGGCCGTCTCGACCCGTCGCCGCCCAACTCGACGCTGCCCTCGACGCCCGAAGGACGCTGCTCGCCGCGTGGGCACGCGGCGACGCCGAGCACCGAGAGGAAGCCGAGCACCGGCACCTGCTTGCCGTGTCGCTGCGATCCTCCGAGCAGCTCGACGCGCTACTCGACCCACCGGCCGGGCAGGCAGCAGACGACGCCCTCGCCCGCGCTGACGCCCTCGGCCGCGCCTATCTCACCACCCCACCAGGCCCCGCACTGCGTGCCGCGCTGGCCGCCCGCGACGCGACTGTGACGCGCCTGGCCGGGCTGCACCGCGCCGCACCCCGCCGGGAGCTGACACGCGCCGCCGGTTACCTGTCCGGTGTCCTCGCCTACGCCGCCCTCGACCTCGGCAACCCCGGCGCCGCGGCCGCGCACGCCGCCACCGCCTATCGCGCGGGCACCGCCACCGGCGACGGCGCGCTACTCGCGTGGACCTGCGGCACGCAGTCCCTCATCGCCCGGTTCGAGCAGGACTACGCCACCGCCCGTGACCTCGCACGTGACGGGCTCGCCCACTCCGACGGGGGCACCGCCGGCCCGCGGCTACTCGCCGGACAGGCTCAGTCCCTCGCCAACCTCGGCGACCGGGCCGGAACCCACCGGGCACTGACCGCCGCCGAGACGGCACGGGAACGAGCCGGGCCCGACGAGCTCGGGGGGCTGTTCGAGTTCTCCCCAGCGAAGCTGTCCTACTACGGGGGATCGGCGCTGATCTGGCTACCCGAGATCGACGACGCGCGCCGCGGCCTGGCCGGCGCCACCGAAGCCATCGCACTGTGGGAGGCCGGTGACCCCGCCGCCATCCCGGCCGACGATCACGCGCTCGCGCACGTCTACGCGGCCACCGCCGCCGTACACCTCGCCGACCTCGACCAGGCCGCCGCGTTCCTCGCCCCGGTGTTCGCCCTGCCCACCGAGCGGCGCATCTCCTGGCTACGGAAGCGGGTCGGCCGTGTCGGTGACCTCCTGGCCGGGCTCAGCGGTGCCCGCGCCGAATCGCTACGCGCCGACGTCGCCGCATTCACAGCCTGACCGGGGCCTCGAACCAGACCATCAGCCGCGGTACCGCTTCTTCGCCCCGTTCGAATACGACTTCTACCTGCAACTCACTGACGACTGTGGCCTCGTCGACGCGTTCCGGCAGCTGCATCCTGAGGCTGTTGAACACAGCTGGGTCGGCCGCACCGGCGACGGCTACCGCTACGATCACGTCCACTGCACGGCGGATCTGGCCGGCAAGCTGCTGGCTTGCGAGTACGTCCACCAGCCCCGCGTCGACCGGCTCAGTGACCATTCAGCGTTGTCGGTGTGTCTTGCCATCGACCCGGGTGAACCGTTGATAGCGTCCGATCCGGCCACGGCAGGTGCACCACCGACGCTGTTCTGACCGCGCAGTGCCTTCGGTCCGCGCCGTCGGCGGCCACTATCAGCTGCCGACGTCACGAGGAGCGCCGTCCGGATGTCCGCAACGCCTGCTGGAGCCCCCGCACTCCGGATCGGTGCTCGCGTGCTGCTGCTCGACGGCGAGGACCGCGTCTTGCTCATCCATGCCAAGGACCCCGACGAGCCAGACCAGCACTGGTGGGAACTACCCGGTGGCGGCAACGAATCCGGCGAGACGCTGGAGGACACCGCCCGCCGCGAACTCGGCGAGGAGATCGGCATCCAGCTCGACCACATCGGACCGCAGCTGTGGGACCGCGAGACCCGTTTTCGTTACCGAGGCCGGGAGCATCACCGCCGCGAGACCGTCTACCTCGCACGCATCACCGACACCGCGCCCGCGCTGCGTCCCGAGCACAGCGCCAACGAGAAGGTCGGGCTCATCGAGCACCGCTGGTGGACGCACAGCGACCTCGCCGTGTGCCACGACCGGCTGCTGCCACCCAACCTGCCGTCGCTGCTCGCCCAGATCGTCGCGGGCGAGCTACAGCGGCCCGTCCTGCTGCATGCGTAGCGCAGCTCGCATACCGCAGGAGAGCGTGGCGATCGCCTGTGGACCTCATCGACCCCGTACGGCGACTCCCGAGGCGCGCCGCGCGCTCGCCGCGCGACTGGACTGGCAGGTCAAGCCGAGCAAGCTCGTCGACGTCGATCAGCGGAAGATCGAGCGCCGCGCGGTACCCTGTCAGCGGAGGTGGTCTTGATGCTCCTCGAAGTGGCGCCCGAGCCCGTGCCCCTGCTGACGGACGCGGACGGTGTCGTCCGGGTCGGTCGATCTCGGGTCACGCTGGACACGGTGGTGGCTGCCTTCCGCACCGGCGCCACAGCTGAGGAGATCGCGCAGCAGTACCCCTCGGTCGACCTCGTCGAGATCTATGCGGTGATCACCTACTACCTGCGTCATCGCAGCGAGGTCGAGGAGTACCTCCGTGCTCGTGAGCGTATGGCGGCGGAGGTCCGCGCCGACAATGAGGCTCGTTTCGACCCCGTCGGAATCAGGGAGCGGCTGCTCGCTCGGTGCAACGGCTGACGGCGACGAGGGATGCTTCTGCTGGCCGCCGACGAGAACTTCAACAACAAGCTCGTATCTCCCGGCGGTGCCTGGCGTCGCGGTTCTCTCAGATCGCGTTTCACTACGGATGCACCGGGTATATCATCGGCGCATGCGTAGTGGAGCGCCGCCGTTGCTGCCGATCCTGCGGTCGCGGACCCAGGCCGGAGTGCTCGCGACGCTGTTGCTCAACCCGGGACTGGAGCTGAGCCAGACCGATCTGGCGCGTCGGGTGGGCGCATCGTTGACGAGCGTCATCGATGAGGTTCGCCGGCTGACGCAGGCCGAGATCCTGGCCAGTCGCACCCTCGGGAAGGCCCGGCTTGTCCGGGCCGGGGAGGGGCCGCTGGTCGCCGCGTTGGCCGAGGTGGTGCTGCGGGCCTTCGGGCCGGTGCAGATCGTCGGTGAGGAGTTCGCCGGAGCGCGAGCGCAGTTGGGTGGGGTGATCAAAGAGGTGGCGCTGTTCGGCTCGTGGGCCGCTCGCTAC
>WHTH01000079.1 GCA_009377865.1 Pseudonocardiaceae bacterium
GCCGCTGCGGCGGAACGTGGATCTTGCCCTCGACGCCGTCGCCCGACTGACGCAGCACGCCCCAATTGCCCTGCGGGTCGGTCGCCAGCTCGTCGAGGCCGCTGACCTGCGACAGCCAGGCGGTGAAGCGCGCGCTGAGCAGCTCGTCGGAGACTTGGACCAGGCGGGGCGGAACCAAGCTGCGGTCCGACATTTCCAGGACCCCGGCTCTGCCGGGCTTCTCGGCCATCTCGCTCGGCGCCGGAAAGTCACGGGCCGCCTCGGCGATGGCGGCGGGGTCGAACAGCTCGTCGATCACCACGTGCGGAAACGGCTCGGCGTTGGCGAAGCGGTCCCGCCACTGCCCAGCCGTACCCTCCAGCTCCTCGTACCGGATCATGACCCGAAGTCCCGACCTGCCATGTGAACGAGCGTAGGCCATCGCACCCCTGGAAGCTCACCTCCTGGCGGTTGTTCGGATGGGAGACGAAAGAGCCTCGCGCCTTTTCTGACGAAGGGCCTCGTCTTGACGTCCGGACGGTGACTTCAGTTTCCCCTCGCCGTTCGCTACCATGCCGCGGAAATTGTCGATCCAACCACGACACGACTACTGTATGGTGGTTGCGACTCAGAGCAGGTCGTCGGCACGACCCTGCCCCGGCTCGAAGCAGGCGAGGCGGAAATGCTCGACTGCCCGTGGTTCCCAGCCCGCTGTGACGTTCCAGGGGGAAAGCCGCCACTGGCTGGCGTGAGCCTCCATCACCGCCCGGCATTTCACATCGAACGTCTCCCCCACGTCGACCCGCACGAGGTCCTCGTCCGGAAGTGACGGGTGGGGCCAGCCGAGCGTCTCGGCGACGCTTCGGGCCACCGCGGTGTGGTAGAGCCGCTTCGGTTGCCAGGGCGCCAGACCCAGCCGGTGATGCTCGGGATGCCGTTCCGGGTCTCCCGCGACCCGGAACGCGATCTCGGTGAACCGGCCGATGGCGATGTGATCGGGATGGCCGGAGCGGCCGTCGGGCCCGAATGTCACGACGACCTCGGGACGCACCGCCCGGAGGTGGCGGACGACGTCCTCCACGACGGCGTCGACGTCAGCATCGGCCAGGCCTCCGTCGGGCAAGCGCCCCAGCCGGAACTGCTCGATGCCGAGAGCCCGGCAGGCCGCCCCCAGCTCGCGCTCTCGCAGCTGCGCGACCGCGGGCGCCGCCATGCTCGGATCCCCGGCCTCCCCCGCCGTGGCGCAGTACAGCGTCACGCGCCAGCCCCGCCGGGCCGCCAGGGCGAGCGTGCCGCCCATGATGCGCGACTCATCGTCGGGATGGGCCAGGACGGCCGTGATGCGGCGCACGGGCACGGACGTCGCCTCAGCAGTTGCTGTCATGCGCTTCCCGGTCACGATTGAATGGCTCGCATCGATCTGCTTTCCGACCTCGGGTTCATGAGGGGCTCGAGTCCGACGCCGAGGAAGGCGAACCCGAGGATGGCCAGGGTGACGGCGAAACCAGGTGGGAGCACCCACCACATCCATGCCGGGGTGAAGTAGATCCCAGATGTCGCCAGGGCCTCTCTCATCATCATGCCCCAGCTCACGCCGGTCGGATCGCCCAGCCCGAGGAAGGCGAGCCCTGCCTCGAGTGAGATGGCGTTGCCGACGAAGGCCACGAACTCCGCGACGATGATCGGGCCGAGCGCGGGCACGAAGTGGCGGCGAATCAGGTACAGCACACCCCCGCCGAACCCTTGTGCTGCTGCCATGAAACCGCGCTGCCGCAGGCTGAGGGCCTGGCTGCGCACGATCCGCGAGATCGGGGGGAAGAAGAGAATCCCCATGAGCAGGATGAGACCGGCCCTGTTACCCCCCGTGAGAGCGGCGAACAGGACGACGAGGGGAAGGTTGGGCAGGGCCAGCAACACGTCGACGGTCCGCATGGCCAGCGTGTCGACGACGCCCCCGAGGAGACCGGCGCTCACACCGACGAGTACGCCCATGACGACGGCGAGCGTCGCGGCGCCGACGCCGACCTCGAGAGCGGAACGAGAGCCCCAGATGATCCGCGAGAGGATGTCCTGGCCGATGAGGTTGGTGCCCAGCAGGTGATCGGCCGAAGGCGGTTCGAGGCCGGACCCGGCCAGGGCTCGCGGGTCGTAGGGAGCGAGCAGCGGCGCCAGCAGGGCGAGGATGGTGAAGCCACCGACCAGGCAGCCACCGAGTATCACCAGCGGCGCGCGCAGCACCTTCATCGGACCGTCCTCGGGTCGAGGCGACGATAGAGCAGGTCGGTCAGAAAGTTGGCGGTGACCACGAACAGGCTCAGGATCAGGAAACACGCCTGCAGCGCCGGATAGTCACGGAACTCGATGGAGTCGAAGACCAGGCGGCCCATCCCCGGATAGGCGAAAACGGTCTCGACGAGGATGGATCCGGTTACGGCGGATCCGAGCTGCAGCGTGGTGACGGTCACCACGGGCAGCAGGGCGTTGCGGGCGGCGTAGCGGTACTTCAGCCGTCGTTCCCGCAGGCCCTTGGCACGGCCGCCGCGCAGGTGGTCGGAGCCCAGCTCCCCCACCATGCCGGCCCGCATCAGCAGGTAGTGGCCGCCGGCGAACTGGCTGGCCAGCACCACCGCCGGGAGCAGCAGGTGATAGCCGATGTCGCCGACACGCTCCAGCGGCCCCATGTCGGCAGCAGACAGGCTCCGGGCTCCGGCCAACGGGACCAGATCGAACGTCACGGCGAAGACGAACAGGGCGATCGAGCCCAGGAAGAACACCGGGAAACTGCGCAGTGCCAAGAACACGCTCAGCAGCCCACGGTCCACTGGGCGGCCCCGCCGCCATCCCGAGTGGATGCCGCTGATCCAACCGACGACAATCGCCAGGGCCATCGCGCTGGAGATCAGCAGCAGGGTCCAGGGAAGCCGCTCGCCCACCAGCTCCGCGATGGGGACGTTGTAGCGGATCGACACCCCGAGGTCGCCCTGCGCCAGGTTGCCGAGATAGTCGGCGTACTGCTCCAGAACCGACCGGTCGAGGCCGTAGTACTCCTCGAGTTCCGCCCGCAGCTCGTCATTCTGCACGTAGCTCGGCGTTCCCGACTCGAGCAACGAGGTGATGGGGTCGCCCGGCAGCGCACGAGGCAGGAAGAAGTTGAGGGTGATGAGGATGAACACCGTCACCGCATAGGTGAAGGTCAGGGAGCCGACGGAGCCGAGCTTGCGGGCGGTGGTGGCGCTCTGTGCGCCATCACCGCCCGCGGTCTGATCAAGCACGCGAACGACGCCTCCCGCGGGTTCAGAGTTCGCGAGCCCGGGTACTCCTCGCTACCCGGACGGCCGGACTCATAGCCCGGTCTGCTTGCCGGTGATGAACACGTGCTTGTTGTCAGTCGTGGGGACCGTGCTCCCGACCCCGCCATCGGTGTAGTACCACTTGTCGAACGCCGCTGTCCGGTAGATCCCGAAGGTTCTCGGGTACACCAGGGGAAGCAGCGGAAGATCATCGGCGATGAGCCGCTGGAGCTGCGCCGTGGTCTGCATGCGCTGCTCACGATCGATCTGGGTGTTCTGCAGCGCGGTGAGCCGGTCGACCTCGGGGTTCACGTAACCCTGCGCATGCTGGGTGGTCTTAGTCTTGGACGAGTACACCTGCAGCAGGTAGTCGGGACCGTGGTCGGTGTTCATCCCACCGAAACTGATGATCGACATCTCCGACTCGCCCCCGATCACGCGCTCGTTGAACGCCGATTTGTCGAGCGACTGTGGCGTGAGTTCCACGCCGATGGGTTGCAGGGCGGCGACCACCAGTTCGACGAGCTGGGAATCCCCGCCCGTCACCAGCAGCGAGAAGCGCAGCGGGGTGCCATCCGGCGCCTGCCGGACCCCGTCCGGGCCGCGCCGGTAGCCGGCCTGATCGAGCTGCTGGTTCGCGGCGTCGAGGTCGAAGGGGTACTGCTCCACGTCGGCGTGGAAGGGGTTGGCACGGGGGATCCAGCCGGGGTTGCCGGGGTCGGCGTTGCCGCCGTGGAGCCGCTGCACCAGATCGTTGCGGTCGATCGCGCGGGCACACGCCCGGCGGAAGACCGGGTCGGCCAGGGCGCCACCCCGGGCGAGGTTCCAGAACAGCCCACTGCCCGAGTTGCCGGTGGGTGCGTCGATCACCGTGAGGTCGGGGTTGCTCCGGAACGGTTCGAGCACGGTCGGCAATGGGCCTGATTCAGAGCCGACATCCAGCTCGCCGGCGCTCAGCGCCGTCAACTCGTCATTCACGTCGACGTACTCCAGGCGCTTCACGACAGGCGCACCCAGGAAGTAGTCCTCGTTGGCGGTATAGACGTAGGAGCCTTCACCCTCGGAGTACGACTCCAGCCGGTACGGGCCCGAGCCGACCAGGAGCGCGGGGTCGGAGGCCTTGCCGGCGTCCGGCACCGACGACCAGATGTGTTGCGGGACGATCAGGACCGAACCCACTCCGCCGAACTGGAAGAACGGTGCCAGGGTGCTCGCCAGCCGGAACTCGACGGTGCGGTCGTCGACGGCCACGACCTCCCTGATCTGGCTCAGCGGCTGGATGATGACCTGCGGTGAGATGGTCTGGTTGTTGAAGTAGTCGAAGGTGAAAGCCACGTCACGGGCTGTCAGCGGCCGGCCATCGTGCCAGCGGAGATTCGGCCGGAGCGTGAAGGTGTAGGTCAGGGCGTCGTCGGACTCCGTCCAGCTCTCGGCCAGCCAGGGCAGCAACTCCCCGGTGGAGTCCTTCCACACCAACGTGTCGTAGATCATTGTCGCTTGGACGTACCCTGGCCCGCGGCTGTAGGTGAACGGCGAAGGGAACCCCACATCGCCACCGGGGAGTCGCAGGACGTCGACCTGAGTGGCAGCGCCTCCTCCCGGGTCCCCGCCGCCGGCGGGACCGCCGGTCTGCTCCGAGGTGCACGCGCCCAGCGCCCACGCGCCGGCCACGCCCGCACCGCCGATGAGAAATGACCTTCTCCGCAATCTATTGTTGCGGCCGAGAACCGATTCTGTCTCCATTTGCTGACGCCACTTTCTCAACTGTGCCTGCACCAGGACACACCCAGCGCGATCTGATAGTCGAGTGAGTCTCACGCCTCGGACGCAGCGTGTCAACACCACCGCTTCCCCGTCGAGAGGGAAGGCAGGTCCGGCAGACAGAGTGGTATATGCAGATCGCATCTATTGCGGGCCCGCGGGTGAGCTGCTCGCCACGATGTGACCGCGACGCCACGCAGATCCCGGTGCGCCGTCGAGTGGCGGCGCGCCCCACCCCTGGACGGCGCGTGCTAGATGTCACCGACATCTACGTGGTGGTTGTCATCTACCGCTACCGTGCCCAACTAGTAGCCGGTGTCGTCGGCGGAGGGTGGTGAAGGCCACCCATGGGTGGCACCAGGACAAGGTCAATTGAGGTGATGGTGGAGCAGTGCGTGAGCGGAGCGGCGCCGGGAGGCGACGATGGCTCGCCGGCGGATCCTGTCGTGTTCGATTACCGGGACCCGGTCGCCGGTTTCGCCGGTTACCTGGCGATCGACGGCCGGCACAACTCGCTGGCCGCTGGGGGCTTCCGGGTCCAACCGGGACTCCGAGCGCAGACGGTGGCACGGCTCGCACGGGCGATGACCCTCAAGCAGCGCCTGCTCGGGCTGGGCGTCGACGGCGCCAAGTGCGGAATCGATTTCGACCCACGCGACCCCGGCAAATCAGCGGCTATGCGCCGGTTTATCCGTTTTCTGCGACCTCACCTGCTCACGCGGTTCTCGATGGGCCCCGACATGGGCACTGAATGGAACGAGATCGAATGCCTGGCCCGGGCCGAGGGCATCCCGTCGGTGAAAATCGCCGTAGCCGGGGCACAGGGTCTGCCACGGGAGGAGGTCGTGCATCGGCTGCGGCTGCTCGACCGCGACGTCGGAGGCGCAACCCTGGGGCAGCGCCGGGCAGGCCACGGCCTGGCGCACGCGGCGCTCGCCGCGACCGGAGCTCGCGACGGTGCCGGCCTGCGGGTCGGTGTGCAAGGGTTCGGCACCCTGGGCAGGGCGACCGTGCAGTCGCTCGCCGAGGCCGGCGCGCGGATCGTCGTGGTGGCCGATGAGCACGGTGCACTGGTCGACGCGGGTGGCCTCGATGTTGCGCGGCTGCTCACCCTGTCGCCGCGGGCTCCGGTGGCGGCGGCGTCGCCGCAGCGCCGCGCCGATCGCGGCGCCGTCTTCGATGCGGATGTCGCCCTGCTCGTGCTGGCGGCATGCCAGGACGCGATGAGTGCGGAGCGGGCCGCGGCGCTACCCCACGACGTCCGGGCCGTCGTGGTGGGCGCCAACCTCGGGCTGGCGCCGGAAGTGGAGGACCTGCTGGCCGGCAGGGGTATCGCGGTGGTACCGGACTTCGTGGGTGGCTGCGGTGGATCGGCGTCCATGTCGGCCCTGTTCGGTCCCCCCGGCTGCCCGACTCCCGACGAGTTCCTCGACCGGCTCGGCGCGAGCATGCGGGCGCTGGTGCACCGCGTGCTGGGCCGGGCCGCTGCCGCGGGCGTCGGTCCGCGAGCCGCCGCGCTGGCGCTGTGCCGCGAGCCCTGTTCCCGCCAGACGCCCTACGGAGCGTGAGGAGTGATCGAGATCGGGAGTGTGCGCACCATCGCCTTCGGGCCCGCTGAGTACGGCGAGCTGCTCGAGCATGCCCGGCGCAAGCTCAGCGGTGAGTACCTGCCCGGCGAGGAAGCCGAGCGCAAGGCCTACGGCCTGCTCGGGGGTCGCTGGCAGCAGGACTGCCTCCAGGTCACTCATGTCTTCCCGCTCCGCGGCAACCAGCGCTCCGAACCGCAGTTCAGGCCGGCGATCGACGGGTTGATGACCGAGTTTGCCGTACCGTCCGAGACCCCGATGGAGCGACGGGGGTGGGTGGCCCACCCGGACGAGGTCGGCGGCGCCGAACAGGCCTGCGACTCCGCCGGCGCCATGATCTTCGGCAGTTACCACATGCACCGGGTGCCATGGAGCCACGACGCCGTCAGGGACACGTGCACCGAGCTCGACACCCGGCTGGCGGAGGGCAGCGGCATGTGGATGCTGATCCTGTCGATGGTCGACCCGGACCATCCCGTGCTACGGGCGTTCTTCGAGGGGCGCAACGAGCACGAGGCCACGGTGTGCAGCTGGCCCGCCGATGGCTGACCGGACAGCGGGAACCAAGATGGCGGAGGCCGGGCTGATGCCACTCCTCCAGGTCAGCGACCTCACCGTCTGCTACAGCGGCGAGGTCACCGCGCTGCGCGGGGTCAACCTGACGCTCGAGGCTGGCGAGTCGGTCGCGGTGGTCGGCGAGAGCGGTTCGGGCAAGTCCACCCTCGCCCAAGCCCTGGCCGGGCTCGTGCAGCCGCCGGACGCGCGGGGCAGCGTGCGGCTCGCCGGCCAGGAGCTGCTCGGCGCGCCTGGCGAGACGCTGCGCACGCTGCGCTGGAACAGCGTGGCGCTCGCGTTGCAGGGCAGCCCGTTCAACCCGGTGGTCCGGGTGGGCGAACAGGTGGCCGAGCCACTGCGCGAGCACCGGGGTATGGACCGTCGGCCGGCCCGGGCGCGGGCCGAGGAGCTGGCCACCGAGGTGCTGCTCGAACCCGCGCTGCTGGACCGGTACCCGCATCAGCTCTCGGTCGGCCAGCGGCGGCGGGCGGCGCTGGCGATGGTGCTCACCCTCGATCCGGAGCTCGTGGTGCTCGACGAGCCCACCTCCGGGCTGGACCCGGCAACCACGGCCGGACTGGTCGAGGCGATCCGCAGGCTCGCCGCCGAGCGCGGTTTCGCCCTGCTGGTGTGCACGCACACGCTGCCTGACGCCGCGAAGCTCGCCGAGCGCGCGGTGGTGCTGTACGGGGGGCAGGTCATGGAGGCAGGACGGTCCGCGGTCGTGCTGGGCGATCCCGTGCACCCCTACACCTGGGCGCTGGTCAACGCCTACCCGCTGATGTCGACCACCAAGGACCTGCGCCCGATCCGTGGCCGGCCACCCGACGCACGCGACCTACCGCCCGGCTGCCCGTTCCACCCACGCTGCACCCAGGCGGACACCGTCTGCACGGAGCGGGAGGTGACCCCGGCGCCATCGGCGGGCCGCGACGTCGCCTGCCACTTCGGCGGGTTGCAGACGCTGCTGTCGGCCAGCGAGATCAGCAAGACCTTCCGAGCGCGGGGCGAGCAGGTGTGCGCGGTGCGCAGTGTCGGTTTGAGCCTGCGTGAGGGCGAGTCGGTGGGAGTCGTCGGACCGTCCGGCAGCGGCAAGTCGACGCTGGCCCGGATCCTCGCCGGCCACCTGGCACCCGATGCCGGTGAGATCCGGCTGCAGGGCGAGCCGCTGCCGACGTCGTGGGGGCGCGGGCAGCGCGCGATGCGCCGGCGCATCCAGCTCGTGATGCAGGACCCGTGGGACGCCCTCTCTCCCCGGTTGACGGTCCGGGACCTCGTCGGTGAGCCGCTGGACATCGGTGGCAGTGACGGCCGCGAGCAGCGCGACACCGCCGTCACCACCGCGCTCGAGGACGTCGGGCTGCCCGGCTCGGGACCGTTCCTCGACGCCCGCTCCCACGAGCTGTCCGGCGGGCAGCTGCAGCGCGTCGCGCTCGCCCGCGCTCTGGTCGCACAGCCCAAGGTGCTGGTGGCCGACGAGCCGACCAGCATGCTCGACGCCTCCGAGCAGGCCCGGCTGCTGGTCGTGCTCCGGGACGCGCAGATCCAGCGTGGCCTCGGGCTGGTGTTGGTCAGCCACGACCTCGCGGCCGTGCGCAAGGTCACCGACCGCATCGTGGTGCTCGAGGCCGGCCAGGTCGTCGAGGCCGGCCCCTCGCACCGGGTCGCCACCAATCCCCAGAGCATCACCGGACGGCGACTGCTCGACGCCGCCCCCGACCTGATCGCCGACGACCCCACCGCCGAACCGTCGCACCTCACCAACGACCGCAGTAGCTGATGGATCCGGCCCCCGGGTCATCCTGCCCCGGCCAGTTCTCGCGTCCGGCGGGTGGTGGCCATTCCGATCACTTCTCCGCTTGAGCGTTAGCGTTGTCGCGTCCCTCGCCGCACGATTGAGCTATATGATTTCGTCTGCTAAGAGGCCGGTCGCATCTAGGTCACCTGCGGCGCTGTGACCTGCGGGTTCTACTTCGGGTGCACTGCAGACACCCCCCGACTGGTGGCCAGTCGTCCTGAACACACCCCGGTATTGCGAGGCCTTGAGTTGTGCACTGCGCGCTACTAGTGTCGTGATCCCAGTCACGAACCGCAGACCGGGAGGTGGACGGGTTTGTCCGGATCGCCGGGGCGTTCCACAGCCGTCGAAGATCTTTTCGAGCGACGCACGACTCCCCTACACGGGGTGGCCGACGACGCCGCGGCGATCGCTGACACCTGTCACGCCATGGCGCTGCGGTTCCACCGCGGCGGCACGCTGCGTTGCTTCGGCAACGGAGCCGCCAGCACCGATGCCCAGCACGTGTCCGTGGAGTTCGTGCACCCGGTGATCGTGGGGAAGCGGGCGTTGCCTGCGGTCTCGTTGACGGCGGACGTGGCGACGATGACCGGGATCGCCTACACCATCGGTCTCGACGAGGTGTTCGCCCACCAGCTGCGCCAGTTGGGCTCCCCGCACGACATCGCGCTGGGTCTGTCGGCCGACGGCTGCTGTGGCAACGTGGTCCGCGGCCTCGAAGCGGCCAAGGAGCTCGGAATGCTCACGGTCGCGCTCGTCGGCGGCGACGGCGGGACGATAGCGGCGCGATCCGCTGCCGACCACATTCTGGTCGCGCGGGCCGAGGACCCGCGAGTGATCAAGGAGGTGCACGTCACCACGTACCACATCCTGTGGGAGCTGGTGCACGTGATTTTCGAACAGCCGGGACTCCTCACACCGGAGGTGGTCGCATGACCGTCTCCTGGGGTGAGCAGGCACCGCAGTGCTACGGCGACGTGTGCATCACGTGCTCCGACGAAGCAGTGCCGGTGCGCGTGGTTCGGCTGCTCGACGACGGCCTCGCGGTCGTCGACACCGGTTTCGGAGAGGAGGAGGTGAGTGTAGCGCTGGTCTCGACGAAGGTAGGCGAGCAGATCCTCGTCCACGCAAAGGAGGCGATTGCCGTCCTGGGGTCTGATCCATGACCGGTAGCGGCAACGGCGACAACGGCGCGATGGCAGCGCTGTATCCGTTCCTGTACTCCGGGAGCAGTGATCTCGACGGCGTGCTGGCCGAGGTTCGGCAGTCCACGGTGGACAAGGTGCACGAGATCGTCGCACTGCGTCGCTCCGTGGCCGAGCGCGATGCGCAGCGGCTGCTGGACTGTGCTGCCGCCATGGCAGATTGCTTCGACGTCGGCGGCAAACTGTTCGCCTTCGGCAACGGTGGCAGCAGCACCGATGCCGCCGAACTGGCCAACCTTTTCCTGAACCCCGGAGGCGAGCACCGCGCACTTCCCGCGGTCACGCTCACCGCTGATGTCGCCGTGCTCACCGCGCTGTCGAACGACGTGTCGTTCGACGTTGTCTACGCGCGGCAGATCGCGGCATTCGGGCGACGTGGCGACGTCGCCGTCGGGCTGTCCACCAGCGGCAATTCGGAAAACCTCGTACGGGCTTTCGACGAGGCGGGCAGGCGCGGCCTGCTCACTGTCGGAATCGCCGGCTACGACGGTGGGAAGATGGCCGAGCTGGACAGTATCGACCACCTGTTCGTGGTGCCGTCCGCGTCCGTTCACCGGATCCAGGAGGCACAGACGACGGTGTACCACGCGCTGTGGGAACTCACGCTCGACGCTCTCAGCGCATACCGAGCACATCCGGGACAACAGAGCGACCGAACATCGCTCCTGGAGTGAACAATGACGACACCGACTGACCAAGCTTCCACCACCGAACAAGAAGAAGCACCGATCCATATTCTCTGGATTCAGGCGGGACTGAGCTGCGACGGGGACTCGGTGGCATTGACCGCCGCCACCCAGCCGAGCATCGAGGAGATCGCGCTCGGTGCGCTGCCCGGCCTGCCGAAGATCGCCGTGCACTGGCCGCTGATCGACTTCGAATGCGGTCCGGAGCAGGGTGCTGACACCTTCATCGAGTGGTTCCACAAGGCCGACCGCGGCGAACTGGAGCCGTTCGTGCTGGTGATCGAGGGTTCGATCCCGAACGAGGCGATCAAGAAGGAAGGCTACTGGTGCGGGTTCGGGAACAACCCCGAGACCGGCCAGCCGATCACGACCAGCGAGTGGCTCGACCGGCTGGCGCCCAAGGCCACCATCGTGCTCGCGGTCGGCACCTGCGCCACCTATGGCGGGATCCACGCGATGGCGGGCAACCCGACCGGGGCGATGGGTGTTCCCGACTACCTCGGCTGGGACTGGAAGTCCAAGGCCGGTATCCCGATCGTCTGTGTCCCCGGTTGCCCGATCCAGGGTGACAACCTGTCGGAGACGATCCTCTACCTGCTCTACCAGGCCGCCGGCCAGGCCCCGATGATCCCGCTCGACGAGCAGCTGCGGCCGACGTGGCTCTTC
Source organism: Pseudonocardiaceae bacterium (assembly GCA_009377865.1). Taxonomy (GTDB): domain Bacteria; phylum Actinomycetota; class Actinomycetes; order Mycobacteriales; family Pseudonocardiaceae; genus WHSY01. The sequence goes on from WHTH01000079.1 coordinate 11,527, forward strand.
GGTGCCACCGTGCACGAGGGCTGTGACCGGGCGGGCTACTACGAGCAGGGCGAGTTCGCCAAGGAATACGGTTCTCCCAAGTGCCTGGTGAAGATCGGCTGCTGGGGGCCGGTGGTCAAGTGCAACGTCCCGAAACGGGGTTGGATCAACGGCATCGGCGGTTGTCCGAATGTCGGGGGTATCTGTATCGGCTGCACGATGCCGGGCTTCCCGGACAAGTTCATGCCGTTCATGGATGCGCCGCCCGGTTCGAAGGTCTCCGGTGCAGCGAGCAAAGCCTACGGCAATGTGATCCGGCCGTTGCGCAACATCACCATGAAGAAGCTGGACGACGAGCCCAAGTGGCGCAAGCGGGGCCGTCAGCTGACCACCGGCTACAAGCCGTCCTGGTGACCGGACCGGCAGGAAAGGTGTCGAAACGATGACAACGACAGCTCCGAAGCACGGCGCTGACACCGGTGGGTCGTCCGGGCAGCTCACCGAGATGGCGTGGGACCCGATCACCCGGATCGTCGGGAGCCTGGGGATCTACACAAAGATCGACTTCGCGAAGGGAACCGTGGCGGAATGCCACAGCACCTCGTCGGTCTTCCGTGGCTACTCGATCTTCATGAAGGGCAAGGACCCGCGGGACGCGCACTTCATCACCAGCCGGATCTGCGGGATCTGTGGGGACAACCACGCGACGTGCTCGGTCTACAACCAGAACATGGCCTACGGGGTGCGCCCGCCGCACCTCGCCGAATGGATCATCAACCTGGGTGAAGCCGCCGAGTACATGTTCGACCACAACATCTTCCAGGAGAACCTGGTCGGGGTCGACTACTGCGAGAAGATGGTCGCCGAGACCAACCCCGGCGTCCTGGACCTGGCCAACCGCACCGAGGCGCCGCACGCCGCCGAGCACGGGTACAAGACCATCGGCGACATCATGCGGTCGCTCAACCCGCTCGAGGGCGAGTTCTACCGGGAGGCGCTGCAGGTCAGCCGCTACACCCGGGAGATGTTCTGCCTCATGGAGGGTCGCCACGTGCACCCCTCCACGCTCTACCCGGGCGGGGTCGGCACGGTCGCCACCCACCAACTGTTCACCGACTACTACGTCCGGCTCATGCGCTACGTGGAGTTCATGAAGCGCATCGTGCCGCTGCACGACGACCTGTTCGACTTCTTCTACGAGGCACTGCCCGGGTACGAAGAGGTCGGCCGGCGCAGGGTGCTGCTGAACTGCTGGGGCAGCCTCAACGACCCGGACCACTGCGACTTCGACTACCGCACCATGACCGACTGGGGACGGAAGATGTTCGTCACCCCAGGCGTGATCGTGGATGGCAAGCTGGTCACCAACGATCTCGTGAAGATCAACCTCGGGATCCGGATCCTGCTCGGGTCGTCGTACTACGACGACTGGGCCGACCAGGAGATGTTCGTCGACCGCGACCCGCTGGGTAACCCGGTCGACCGGCGCCACCCCTGGAACCAGCACACCATCCCCAGGCCGCAGAAGCGCGACTTCGACAACAACTACAGCTGGACGATGTCGCCGCGCTGGTTCGACGGCACCGATCACCTGGCGCTGGACACCGGTGGCGGGCCGATCGCACGGCTGTGGTCCACGGCACTGTCCGGGCTGGTCGACTGTGGCTTCGTCAAGGCCACCGGTCGCAGCGTGGTCATCAACCTGCCGAAGACGATGACCAAGCCGGAGGCGACCTTCGAGTGGAAGATCCCCCACGACAAGGAAGGCCGGCCGCTGTCCAACGCCATCGAGCGCAACCGCGCCCGGACCTACTTCCAGGCCTACTCCGCGGGCGTCGCACTGCACTTCGTGGAGAAGGCGCTGGCGGAGGTGCGCGCTGGGCACACCAAGACCTGGGAGCCGTTCAAGGTCCCCAAGGAAGCCGTCAGCTGCGGGTTCACCGAGGCGGTGCGGGGGGTGCTCTCCCACCACATGGTGATCCAGGACGGGAAGATCGCCAACTACCACCCGTACCCGCCGACCCCGTGGAACGGCAGTGTCCGTGATGTCTACGGCACTCCGGGCCCCTACGAGGACTCCGTGCAGAACACCCCGATCTTCGAGGAGAACCCGCCGGAGAACTTCAAGGGCATCGACATCATGCGGGCCGTGCGCAGCTTCGACCCGTGCCTGCCCTGCGGTGTTCACATGTACCTCGGGAAGGGCAAGGAAATGCAGCGGCTGCACACTCCGCACGCGTTCAATCAGGCAGGCGATTGAGCCGTGCCGGGAAGTGACGCACCCGACGTCCAGGCTGTCGGGTCGCAGATCGAGGAGATGCTCGCGCAGCTCACCTCGGTCAGCGACCCGGCGGTCGCCGGACAAGCTGAGGAGCTCGTCGGGCTGCTCGTCGAGTTCTACGGTGCGGGCCTCGCCCGCATCGTAGAACTCCTCGACGAGCACGCTCTGACACCGCTGCTCGAAGACAACTTCCTGGCGAGCCTGCTGGTGCTGCACGACCTGCACCCGCGCAGCACCGAGGAGCGGGTACTCGAAGCCCTGGAAACGGTCCGGCCCTACCTCGGCTCGCACGCCGGCGATGTCGAGTATCTCGGGCTGGACTCTGACAACGTGGTCAAGCTACGGCTGGCGGGTAGCTGTGACGGCTGCCCGTCGTCCGCGGTCACCGTCAAACTCGCGATCGAGAAGTCGATCGAGGAAGCCGCGCCGGAGGTCACCGAC
>WHTH01000051.1 GCA_009377865.1 Pseudonocardiaceae bacterium
GAGCCATCTCCCACCTCAAGAACTGGAAGATCCTGTCCGGCCGCTACCGCGGACCACTCGAAAAATTCCCCAACGTCGTGAAAACCGTCGCCGCACTCGCCTTCTTCAAACTCTACTACTGAACCTTATGAATAAGCCTCCTGGCCGACCACGTAGATCATGTCGGTGGCGCCGAATACTTCGCGACGCAGCTGTACGGCCCCCAGATCGCGTGTCGCGTAAATGCTGCGACCGTCGGAGCGCCGAACGATGAACCGCACGCCGTCGTCGAGCGGGACGACGACCGCGCCCGTGTCCTTCTCAGCCGAGGCGATAAATGTACGGTATTCGCCTGTGGTGATCTTTCCGGCCGCTAGCTCTCCGTCCAGTCGTTCGACCTCGGCGGCGACATCGGCCTCGGTGAAGACTTTTGCCTGTCCGCTGGCTAGGCAAGCCTCGACGACGGTGTCTCCCGCTTCGTAGTAAAAGCTCTCACCGAGGACGAAGTCGAAGCGGATGTTCAGCGCGTCGTAGAATGAGTCGAAGTCACGGAGACTGACCATGACGAGCTGGGCCCACAGGTCGACTTCGTCTTCGTCGCCGGCCTCGAGCCGAGCGAACCTTTCGTTCGCATGGCTCGTGAAGTCGTTGAAGCTCGCTCTGAACGTGTCGAGGCCGTTGACGTCTGGGAAGTAGCGCGACAGGAGTTCTCGGTCCTGCGCGGAGACGTCGTCCCAGGTGCACTCGGAGGCGAGGACGCGCTCGGCCGTACGCCGGACGCGGTAGACCTCCAGCAGCTTGTCGTTGTCACTGAACTCAGTGGGGAAGGATGTCCCGAATCGGCGCCAGCCTTCGAGGACAAATCCGAATCCCCCGAAATCGTTCACGTGATTGACGCGGTAGACGAGGGCTCCGGCAGCCTCGTACAGGTTCGAAAGAACGTGGCCGACGATCGTGGATCTAATGTGGCCGGCATGAAGGCTCTTCGCGACGTTGGGCGAGGAGTAGTCGACGACGATGGTCGCCCCACTCAGACTGTCGTTGCGCCCGAAGTCGTCCCCGTGGCCAACGAGCGCGCGCGCCCCCGTGCGGAACCAGGTGTCGGCGAGGGTCAGGTTGACGTACATGCCCGCTTTGTCGACACGCTCGATCACGTCCTCGAAATCCGACTCTGAGAGACGGGAGGCGATCCAGGGCAGGTGATCGCTGGCGAACGCCCTCGGGCCGCCGTTTCCAAGGAGCTGCGGGAACTTGAGGGCGATGTCGCCGCCGAACCCTTGCCGCTCGATGATGTCGAACTGGACCTGCAGACGCCCCTGGCCCCATGAGTCGGACAGCGCAGTCGTGATGCGTTCCTTGAGGTGGGGGAGCGGGTAGCCCGTCAACGCCGGAGGGCGCGCCGCCGCATGCTTCCTCCTCGTAGCGTCGAGGTGCGCCTCGGCCTCGCGAAGGCGCTCCTCGTTGAGGGCATGGAGCTTGTTCACATCAAGACCTTCCTGGATCGCTCCTCGGGTCGGGTGTCTGTCGACCCTGGATGCACGACGACCTCGGCGCCCGGTCGTCAGCGAGCCGAGACAGTCCGGTAGGGCAGGCGAACGTTTCGTGGACGCCTGGCTCGGACGGACGCTCGACAGAAGCTCATTTTAAGGGGCGCGTCAGCGGAGCGCGACGAGGGTGGCGCCCCGCTGCTCCAGCAGGATGGCACCGGCGGACGCCGTTGCGACCGGCCCGGTGTAGCCACCCCGGTCGACCGGCAGCAGGCGCTCCTGCTGCCCGGTGGCGGTGTCGACGACGGCCAACCCGTCCGGGACCGGGACGAGCAGCCGTCCGGCCCGCAGCGTACCCGGCCCGAGTGTCTGCGGTATCGACCACAGCGGGCGCAGCTCGGGCCCACCGAGCGCCACGGTCGACGACCCGGTGAACCAGTAGATGACGCCGGCGCCGCTGGTGGTCGGGACGACGCCGCCTGTGCTGATGCTCGATCCTGCAAGCAGGTGTTCGGTAGGTTCGCCGCGCACGTCCTCGGCAGGGACGTCGAGCGGGTGCTCGGCGACGACCCGGCCGGAGCCGTCGAGTACCACCAGCCGCGCCGGGTCGGGCATCGCGACGGCACTGCGATCGCGTGACTGCGCCACCAGAGTGGCGCCCCGCCCGGGCAGCAGCGTGCTGAAATCCACCTCCGGCCGGTCCTCATCGGACGGGTCGGCCTGCTGCACCGTGAGCCGGTCGGAGCGCTGCCCCGGGCAGCGCTCGATCACGCCGAGCAGGCCCGGGGCGACGACGACCGATCCGAAGCTGCATCCGGTGCGGGGCTGCGCACCGGGCTTGACCGGAGTGGGCAGTGCCCCGTATTGCAACGTGCGCACCAGGTCGTTGCGCCACACCTCGAGGTAGCGCTGCCCGGTGGCCGCGACCAGATTGCCCTCGGACAACAGCCGCGTCGGGGGGCGCAGCGGGCCGGTGCGTTGCGCGCCGCGCGCGCCGTCGGCCGCATCGAGTCCGGTGACGTCGGCGCAGTAACCACCGTCACGATGCACGGCAAGCACGTCGCCGGTGCCAGCGCCGACCGTGCACAGCGGCACGTCGCGCCGGTAACTCCAGCGCACCGCCCCGGTCCAGGGGTCACGGCCCGCGACTTCGCCGCCGTCACCGGTGACGACCGTTCCGTCTGCCACGACGGGCACCGGAGTGGCCGCGCTGGGTGCCCGCCACACCTGCCGCAGCGACGCCGGGGGTGACGTGGGTTCAGGCAGCGAGGTCTCCGGGCCCGGCGCGGCGGCGGTGCGCGACGAGGTGCTGCGCGCATCGCTGCCCCACCACAGGGCCGTGCCCGCCATCAGAACGATCGCCGCGATCAGTGCCGCGGCGGCAACGTCGCCACGGCTGCGGCGTTCTGGGGCGGGCATGTAGTGAGTGTCCGGTCAGCGGTGTTGGGGTCACTGCCCGGCGGCCTGATCCCCGCCGCCGGAGTGACTCGCGCCTGCCTGATCGTCGCTACCCGGGCGGCCACTGTCCGGCTGGTTCCCGGCCGTCCGGCCACCGCGACGGCGGCGGCGTGGCCGGCCCGAACCCTCGCTTCGCTCCTGCTCGGTCCCGGCGGCATCGGGGCCGGTGCTCTCGCCCGATTCGCCGGCCCGGGTACGGCGCCGTCGACGGCGCGGAGTTCCCGGCGGCTCGGTGGAACCGTGCTGTTCCTGACCGCGGCGCTGTTCCTGACCGCGGGAGCGTTCCTGCCTACCCGAGCCGCTGCGACCGCCGCGCGCCGACCGGCGCTGCTTGGCTTCGTCGTTGTGTTCGGCCGACAGCCCCGCCCGGGTCCTCCTGGCCAGTGGCAGCCGACCGGTGGCGTCGGACGGGATGTCCAGGTCGGTGAACAGGTGCTCGGAGGTGGAGTACGTCTCGACCGGCTCGGGCATCCCGAGGTCGTGCGCGTCGCTGATCATCTTCCAGCGAAGCTCCTCGTCCCAGTCGACCAGGGTGATCGCGACGCCTTCGCGGCCTGCCCGGCCGGTGCGCCCGATGCGGTGCAGGTAGGCCTTCTCGTCCTCCGGGCACTGGTAGTTGACGACGTGGGTGATCCCGGTCACGTCGATGCCCCGAGCAGCCACGTCCGTGGCCACCAGCACGTCGACCTTCTCCGAGCGGAACGCTCGCAGCGCCTGCTCGCGAGCACCCTGGCCGAGGTCGCCGTGGACGGCGCCCGCGGCGAAGCCGCGCTCGGTGAGATCGTCGGCGACCTTCTGCGCGGTGCGCTTGGTCCTGGTGAAAACCAGTGTCAGGCCCCGGTCGCGGACCTGCAGCACCCGGGACAGCAGCTCCACCTTGTCCAGCGCGTGTGCCCGGTAGACGAACTGCCGGGTGCGCTCGTGGATCGCCGTGGCATCGACCTCTTCGCCCCGGATGTGGGTGGGCTGGGTGAGGAACGTACGGGCCAGCGTGATGATCGGTCCGGGCATGGTGGCGGAGAACAGCATGGTCTGGCGCTGCTCGGGGACCATCCGCAGGATCCGCTCGATGTCGGGCAGAAAGCCGAGGTCGAGCATCTCGTCGGCCTCGTCGAGCACCAGCACCTTCACCTTGCCCAGCACCAGGTGGCGCTGCTCGGCGAGGTCCAGCAGCCGCCCGGGGGTCCCGACGACGATATCGACGCCGTCGGTCAATGCCTTGATCTGCAGTTCGTAGGGGCGTCCGCCGTAGATCGGGAGGACCCGCAGCTTCAGGTCGCGGCCGGCGTCGGTGAGGTCCTGGGTCACCTGCAGGCACAGCTCGCGGGTGGGTACCACGACCAAGGCGCGCGGCGTGCCGTCGAGCGCGATGTCGCCGGCACTGATGCGCTGGATCAGCGGGACGCCGAAGCCGAGCGTCTTGCCGGTGCCGGTCCGCGCCTGCCCGATCACGTCGTCACCCGCGAGCGCGAGCGGCAGCGTCAGCTCCTGGATCGCGAAGGTGCGCTCGATACCGGCGCGCAGCAGCGGCGCGACGATCTCGTCGCGGACGCCGAGCTCGGCGAAGGTGGGGGAGTCGGGCCGGACCGGTGCGCCGGCCTGCAGTGGATGGGCGGGGTCGGAATCGTCAAGCCCGCTCTCGGAATGTTCGAGCGTGCGGGGGTCGGTGTAACTGACGGTCAGCGTGATCGCCTCTCTCGTGCCGGCGCGCCCTAGCCCGGCGCTCGACCGCTCCCTGGCTCACCCGGTCCGACAAGGAGCCGACGGGGCTGGGACGCGGGAGCACCGGTGAGAGGTGCGCGCTGCGTATGCGCGCTCGGGAGCGTCGCGCCCGAGCGGGGCGTGCGACCCGTCCGGGCCGATATCTCGCGTGCTGCGCCACGCCCTGCTCCTACATCATACCGTCTCGGTCGTGCCGGCGTCGCCAGCACTAGGCTCGACGTCGTGGACGCGGAGCGTGAGGGCCTCATCGACCTGCTCGGTGCGGTGGCCTACGGCGAGCTCTCCGCCTTCGATCGGCTGGCCGAGGACTCTCGCTCCGCGCCCACCATGGCCGGTCGTGCGGCGATGGCCGGGATGGCCGCAGCCGAGATCGGGCATTTCCAGCGACTGCAGCGACACCTCGCTGAACTGGGAGTCGAGGTCGACGACGCGATGGCGCCGTTCGTCGCCCGCTTCGACGAGTTCCATGCCTCCATCGCGCCGCGGTCCTGGCTCGAGTCGCTGGTCAAGGCCTACCTCGGGGACGGCCTGGCGGCGGACTTCTATGGCGAGGTCGCCGGCTGGGTCGAGGAGCCGACCGCCTCACTGGTCCGGGAGGTGCTCGCCGACACCGGGCACTCCGCGTTCGCCGAGCGGGAGGTGCGTGCCGCCTGCGAGAGCGACCGCGCGGCGCATGACCGGCTGACGCTGTGGGGCAGGCGGTTGCTGGGCGAGGCGGTGACCCACGCCCAGCACGTCGTGGCCGAGCGGGACGGCCTGGCCGAGCTGATCGTGCGCGGCTCGGGTGACCTGTCCGGCATCGCGGCGTTGATCCGGCGGCTGCAGACCCGTCACGGGCACCGGATGCAGGCACTGGGCCTGGCCTGAGCGGCCGCAGCGGAGAGCGCAACCGGCCTCGACTAGCCTTGTGCCGCAGCGTCGCCCAACTAGTGGAGGTTCTGCGTGGAGGTCAAGATCGGCGTCGCGGACAGCGCGCGAGAACTGGTGGTGTCCAGCTCCGAGTCGCCGGATCAGGTGCAGACGCAGGTCACCGAGGCGCTGAACAATGCCACGGGCCTGTTGTCGCTGGTCGACGACAAGGGCAGGCGGTTCGTGATCCCCGCCGCAAAGGTCGCCTACGTCGAGATCGGCCCGGAGGACAGCCGGCGCGTCGGGTTCGCCGTCGGCGGCTGAGCCGGTCGCGGCTACGGCCGCGAGCCCAGCGACGCTGCCGCGGTGAGCATCCGTTCGGGGGAGCCATCGGCAGCCAAGATCGACTCTGCCGCCCCCCAGGCGAGCATCAGCAGGTAGTCGCGCAGCGCCTCCCGTTCCAGCGTGCGGCGTTCCAGCCACCAGTCGCCGGCCGCCTGCACCATGCCGACGCCGGCGTGTGCCCACGTCCCGGCGCCACCCGGGTCCATTCCGAGGCTGCGCAACCGGTCGCCGAAGATGCCGGTGAGCGCGTTGGCGATGAGCTGGTTGTTGGTGGTGACGGGGTCCTGTGGGACCGGGCGATCGGCGAAGCAGCGCCGCACCACGAACCGGTAGAGCTCCGGCTCGGCCTCGATGAAGGTCAGGTAGGTGTCGATCGCGGTGCGCAGCAGCTCCTTGGGCCCGACCTGGCCGGACAGACCGGGTAGCAGCGCCGACCTCATCAGCTGGGTGGTCCGCTCGCTGACCGCCATGTAAAGACCGGCCTTGTTCTGGAAGTGCCGGTAGAGGATCGGCTTGGTGACGCCGGCCTCGGCGGCGATGTCCTCCATCGCAACGTCGGGGCCGTTGCGGCGGATCGCGGCGATGGCAGCGTCGATCAGCTCGGCGCGACGCGCCTCGCGCTGTGCCTGTTGCCGTCCACCACTATGCTGCGGGTTGACACCCGCAGTGTCATACGTCACGTTACCAACGGTAACAGCTGCCGGTGGTGCTCTGGAGGTATCCATGCTTGTCGAGCACCGCCGGTCAGCGGGCGGCGATTTCGTCACCGCCGACGGCACCTGGCTGCATGTCACCGAGCACGGCAAGCGCGATGCCCCGCTGACCGTGGTGCTGGCCCACGGCTGGACGCTCGATGAGCGTACCTGGGCGCCGGTGGTGCGCGCGCTGAGCGGGGACGACGGGCTGCGGCTGGTCACCTACGAGCACCGGGGCCATGGCCGCTCCGATCCCGCGACGGTAGAAACCTCGACCATCACCCAGCTGGGCGACGATCTCGCGGAACTGCTCACCGACAGGATCGACGGGCCGGTCATCCTCGCCGGGCACTCGCTGGGCGGCATGGCGATCATGTCGATGGCCGAACGACACCCCGAGCTGATCGCGGACCGGGTCGCCGGCGTGGCGTTCATCGCCACCTCCTGCTGCGACCTGATGCCGTGCGACCTGGGCCTGAAGCCCGCGGTTGCTCGGCTGGTCGCTGCGATCGAGGTGCGGCTGATGCGCAGCGAGATGCTGGCCAGGTGGATGCGCAAGCGTGCCGCGGTCGCCCATCGGGCCCGGATGATCACTCCCGGCGTGCGCTGGCTGCTGTTCGGCGACGATCCGCGACGTGAGGACATCGAGCTCACCGCCCGGTGCGTGGCGCAGTCCCGGTCGGAGAACATCGTGAACTTCGTGCCGACCCTCGACGAGCACGACTGCCGCGCGGCGCTGGCCACCTTCGCGGACACCCCCGCGCTGGTGCTCTGCGGGGTCCGCGACCGGCTCACCGCGCTCCGGCACACCCAGGCGATCGCCATGGAGCTGCCCCACGCGCGGACGGTGACCTACCGCAGCGCCGGGCACATGGTGCCGCTGGAGCGCGCCGAGCAGGTGGCCGGGCGGATCAGCGAGCTCGCGCGGGAATGCGACGTGCGGGAGTCGTTCTCAGCCGTGTTGCAGCGGGAAGCCGGATAGGCCCTTCCACGCCAGCGAGGCGATCAGCGCGACCGCCTCCGACTTGGGCACCGCCCGCTGCGTGGCCAGCCAGTTGCGAGCGCTGTGCTCGCTGATACCGACCACGCCGACCGCCACGAGCCGGGCGCGCTCGGTGTCGAGACCGGCGTCGGCGACGACGGCCTGCGAGACGGCGGCCACGCACTCGTCATGGGCCCGCTGCACCAGATCCTGCACCGCCGTCTCGTTGCGCAGGTCGGACTCGAACACCAGCCGGAAGGCCTCACCGTCGCCGTCGACGAAGTCGAAGTAGGCGCCCACCGCTTTGCGTACTCGCTCCCGGTTGTCTGGGGTCTCCTCGATGGCGGTCCGCACCCGCCGGGCCAGCTCGGCTGCATGGGTCTCCAGCAGCGCGAGGTAGAGCTCGAGCTTGCCGGGAAAGTGCTGGTAGAGCACGGGCTTGCTGACGCCTGCCCGTTCGGCGATGTCGTCCATCACCGTCGCGTGGTAGCCGTTGCTGACGAAGACGTCGGTCGCCGCGGCCAGCAACTGGGCACGCCGCTCATCGCGAGGTAGCCGCACCCCTCGCGCCGTCGCTCCCGGACGGGCAGGGTCAACCCGGTGCGCCGCGGTCTCCGTCATGCCAACCTCCGCATATTTTCCGTCGGCGAGACCTGCTCGTCAGGGTCGGGTCACGACCTTACCCGCCGGTACGCTCCGGGCCAGGGTCCGCCCGGCCGCAGTGGTGGACGGCGGGCTGGCCGGTGGCGCACGCTGATCGCATGCGTGCGATCTGGAAGGGGGCCGTTTCCTTCGGCCTGGTCAGCATCCCGGTGCGGCTGCACGCCGCGACCGAGGACCGTGATGTGTCGTTTCATCAGGTACACGCTGCCGACGGCGGCCGAGTGCGCTACCGCCGGGTGTGCAGCACCTGCGGTGAGGAGGTCCCGTACGCCGACCTGGCCAAGGGCTACGAGTTGGCCACCGGCGAGATGATCGTCCTGACCGAGGAGGATCTGGCAGCCCTCCCGCTGCCCACCACGAAGACCGTCGAGCTGCTCGCATTCGTGCCCGCCGAGCAGCTCGACCCGCTCGGCTACGCTCGCGGATACCACCTCGAACCCGAGTCGAGCGGGCGAAAGCCCTACCTGCTGCTGCGCCGTGCGCTGCAGGAGTCCGGGCGGGTCGGCCTCGTGAAGGTGGCCATCCGCAGCAAGGAGGCGCTGGCCGTGCTGCGGCCGCGCGGGCAGGGCCTGGTGCTGCAGACGATGGTCTGGCCCGACGAGGTGCGCCCCGGTGCCGCCGACGGGCTCGACGGCGACGTCACCGTCAGCGACGCGGAGGTCGGAGTCGCCACCACGCTGATCGACGCCATGGCCGCCGACTACGAGCCGGAGCGTTACACCGACGCCTACCGCGAGGCCGTGCGTTCGATGATCGACGCGAAGGTCGCGGGCGACGTGATCGTCCCGGCCGCTCGCGAGGAGGAACGGACCGAGGTCGTCGACCTGGTCAGCGCATTGCAGGCCTCGGTGACGGCCGCACGCGCCGCGCGCAGCGCGTCGTGACCTCACTGCCCACGCCTCCTCAGCTGGCCGAGGTGCATGCCGACGGACAGTGGTGACTGCACAGGTAGCGATCGGCTGTGGCACCCTGTCGCCGTGACCCGGCCGACGCAGGGAGATCGCTCGGCGGCGTCTCCTACAGCACAGTCGCCGCGCGGCGCGACGCGCCTCGACGAGGCCGAGCCACTCACCGCGTCCTGGGATCCTGTCCCGCAGGACCACGGCGGCGCATCGTCCGAGTTCGGAGCGATACCCGGTACCGCGCCGCGCCGTCGCCGTCGCAGGCCGCGACGGCTCGCCCGGCTGGTGAGCACCTACGGCTGGCGCGTCTACGCGCTGCCGGTGCTGGTGGTGCTCACCGCACTTGCCGTCGTGGACTCCGCCCGCTCGCCCTCCCCGCCGACCCCGCCGACCTCGCCGCCGGCCGGCTCCGCATTGTCCGAGGAGGCGCCGGCCGCACCGCTGATCGACAACCCCAGTACCGGTCAGGGCTTCGCGGCCGGCAAGGCCGCTGCCGAGCTACCGGGAGGGGGCCCGTTCAGCACGCGCGGTGCAGGCACTTGGAGCGTGGTGCCCGGTACTTCCCCGCAGTTTGGTACCGGCCGGTTGTTCACCTACACCGTCGAGGTGGAGGACGGCGTCGAGCTACCCGGCGGAGGCGAGGGCTTCGCCACCACCACCGACGCCACCTTGAACAACCCGAAGAGCTGGATCGGCAGCAAGGAGTACGCGTTTCGCCGGGTGGACGACCCAGCCGCCGCCGATGTCCGGATCAGCCTGACATCGCAGCGGAGCACCCGCAAGATCTGCGGGTTCGTCATCCCCTACGACGGGTCGTGCTGGCGGGGTGACATGGAGCGGGTGGTCCTCAACACCGCCCGCTGGACGCGAGGGGCGGTCGCGTTCCAGGGCAACGTCGTGCAGTACCAGCAGTACGTGGTCAATCACGAGGTCGGGCACGCGCTGGGCTTCTCGCACGTCGGCTGCGAGCGCAACGGAGCACTGGCGCCGATCATGATGCAGCAGACCTGGGGGGTCGCCAACGACTACATCGCCGAGCTGGGCAGCGACGGTGTCACCGGCGACGGGAAGGTGTGCGAGCCCAACGCCTGGCCCTTCCCCGTTGTGAACTGAGCGGTCACCGGGGAAGAATCCGTGGCACGCGGGGCGTTGCACGCTGGTACGAGCGAGATGCACCGAGCCGTGAAGGAGTGCAGCGATGAGCCTGCCACCACTGGTCGAGCCCGCCGCGGAGCTGACCAAGGAGGAGGTCGAGCGATACAGCCGCCACTTGATCATCCCGGACGTCGGGATGGTGGGCCAGAAGCGGCTCAAGAACGCCAGAGTGCTGGTGATCGGCGCCGGTGGGCTCGGCAGCCCCGCGTTGCTCTACCTGGCCGCGGCTGGTGTGGGCACGCTCGGGATCGTCGAGTTCGACGAGGTCGACGAGTCCAACCTGCAGCGCCAGATCATCCACGGCACGTCGGACGTCGGGCGCCCCAAGGGCGAGTCCGCACGTGACTCGATCCGCGAGGTCAACCCGTTCGTCGAGGTGCGACTGCACAACCTGCGGCTCGACTCGTCCAACGCGCTCGACGTGTTCCGCGACTACGACCTCGTGGTCGACGGCACCGACAACTTCGCCACCCGCTACCTGGTCAACGACGCCTGCGTGATCCTCGGCATCCCCTACGTCTGGGGTTCGATCTTCCGGTTCGAGGGCCAGGCGTCGGTGTTCTGGGCCGAGCCGACCGGCGGTGACCACGAGGGTGTGCAGTACCGCGACCTGTACCCCGAGCCGCCGCCGCCCGGGATGGTGCCCTCCTGCGCCGAGGGCGGTGTGCTCGGTGTGCTCTGCGCGTCCATCGGCTCGATCCAGGTCAACGAGGCGATCAAGCTCATCACCGGCATCGGCGAGCCGCTGCTGGGCAGGCTGATGGTCTACGACGCGCTGGAGATGAGCTACCGCACCATCAAGATCCGCAAGGACCCGGAGGCCAAGCCCCCGACAGAGCTGATCGACTACGAGGCCTTCTGCGGCAGCGTCTCCGACGATGCGCAGCAGGCAGCAGCGGACTCAACGATCTCGGCGATCGAGCTCAAGGAGCGGATCGACCGTGGCGACGACTTCGCGCTCATCGACGTCCGGGAGCCGCACGAGTACGAGATCGTGAAGATCCCCGGGGCACAGCTGATCCCCAAGGACCGGATCCTGTCCGGCGAGGCCCTCGCGGAGCTGCCGCAGGACAAGCCGCTGGTGCTGCACTGCAAGTCGGGCGCTCGCTCGGCGGAGGCGCTGGCGGCGCTGCACAAGGCTGGGTTCCGTGACGCGGTCCACGTCGGCGGCGGCGTGCTGGCATGGGCCAAGCAGGTGGATCCCTCGCTGCCGACGTACTGACCCCCTTGCTGTTCCTGAACTCGACGCCGTGGGGGTCAGCAGCGAATTCGAGCCCCATGACGTCGACTTCATGGACGGATTGGGCGTGTGGGGACGGCCGATCAGGGTGGTGCGGCGGTAGCGTTTCGCCGTGACCACCGCGCCGGTTGCCGAGCGACCCACCGCACCGCCCCCCGACCATGTCCGCAGCGCGTTCGGGGTGCGCGACGCCGAGGCGACGCTGCTCGACCGCGGACCGGTCTGGCGCTGCGGCGATGCGGTGATCAAACCGGTCGCGAACAACACCCGGGCGGTGTGGGTCGCGCGGACCCTCGACGCGCTGGATGTCGACAGCCTCCGGTTGGCCCGGCCACTTCGCTCGAGCGACGGACGGTGGGTCGTCTCAGGCTGGACAGCGAGCCGTTACCTCGAGGGCCGGGCCGAGCCGCGGCACGACGAGGTCGTCGCAGTGGCGCAGCGGCTGCATGCTGCGAGCGCGGATCTGAGCCGCCCGGCCTTCCTCGATGACCGGTTCGACATCTACGCCACCGCCGAGGCGGCCGCCTGGGGTGAGATCGATCCCGAGCTGCCCGACCGGCAGGGTGGCGACGCCTTCGGGCAGCTGGCCGCGGCACGCCGTCCCGTCGACCTGCGGCCGCAGGTGGTGCACGGGGATCTGTTCGGCAACGTGCTCTTCGCCGGCGCCGCGCCCCCGGGCGTCGTTGACTTGATCCCCTGCTGGCGGCCGCCGGAATGGGCGGCCGCCGTCGTGGTCGTCGACGCGCTGGCCTGGGGCGGTGCTGACGCGGGGTTGATGCATCGATGGTCGTCGTTACCGGAGTGGCCGCAGGTGCTGCTGCGCGCATTGCTGTTCCGCATCGCCGTACATGCCCTGCACCCGTGGGCGGGGGAGCAGTCGCTCGCCGGGTTGCGGCGCGCCGTCAGCCTGGTGCGCGAGCTGCTGTGACCCCGGCCCAGACGCAGCCGCTGGCCGGCTTCACCGTCGGCGTGACGGCAGCGCGCCGCGCCGAGGAGCTCGGCGGGCTGCTGGAGCGCAAGGGGGCGGCGGTGTGCTATGCGCCGACGATGCGGACGGTGGTGCTGGCCGACGACACCGAGCTGCGCAGGGTGACCCGGCGGCTGGTCGACGCTGCGCCCGACGTCGCCGTCGTGACCACGGGGGTCGGTTTCCGCGGCTGGTTGGAAGCTGCCGGCGGGTGGGAGCTGCACGCCGGTCTTGTCGAGGCGTTGGGCCGTGCCCGGATCCTCGCCCGCGGCCCGAAATCTCGCGGCGCGATCAAGGCGGCCGGCCTGACCGAGGCCTGGTCCCCGGCATCGGAATCCTCCGACGAGGTGCTCGAACACCTGCTCGGGGCCGGCGTGGGCGGGCTGCGCATCGCCGTGCAGCTGCACGGCGAGCCGCTGCCGGAGTTCATCGACGCGCTACGCCGCGGCGGTGCGGAGGTCGTCGCGGTACCCGTCTACCGCTGGGAGCCGCCACAGGATCTCGCGCCGGTCGACCGGCTGATCGAGGACACTCTCGACGGCCGGGTGGACGCGATCAGCTTCACCAGCGCGCCGGCGGCCGCGGGCCTGTTGCGCCGGGCTGATCAGATCGCGGCCGCCGACGCGCTGCTGCAACGGCTGCGCAGCGATGTCCTGGCGGCCTGCGTCGGCCCCGTCACCGCGGGCCCGCTGGTCGCTCGTGACGTCCCGACCGTGCAGCCGGAGCGGTCTCGGGTGGGCCCACTGGTCCGGCTGATCGCCGCGGAGCTAAGCCGCTGTGGCGATCAGTAGTGCAGGTACAGCCACACCGTGGTACCGGCCGGCGTCGACCTGATCCGCATCAGGTCGCAGAGCTGGCGAGCCATGCGCAGGCCCCGGCCCCGTGAGTTGAGAGCCGGCGGCTCCCGGTAGCCGGCGAACGGGTCGTCGAACCCGGGCCCCGGGTCGAAGACCTCGCAGATCAGCCCGTGCCCCTCGTCCCACGCCCGCTGTTTCGCAACGCCCCCGCCATGTTCCAGGGCGTTGCTGACGATTTCACTCACAGCCATGGCAAGGTCGCCGGCACGGTGCGCAGCGACGCCGTAGCGCCTCGCCACCTCCCGCACCTCCGCACGGCTGGTACCCAGCTCGCCCGGCGTGGCGATGGTGTGCTGCAACGACGAGGCGGGGGCGACTAGCTCGTGGCGGTCGCATTCGGCAGCGAAGTCAGCCGGGTCGATGTAGTCCTCGCTACGCTGTGGTCCGTTCGAGGTGAGGACCTGTGGGTGCGTGCGCAGGGCCTGCTGGAGCGTTGCCATCCCGACCTGGCGCGCGTCGTACAGGCACACCGTGGTGATGGGAAGATCAGCGGCGACCGCGTTGGACAGTGAATCCAGACGCTGCCATTCCTGAGCTTCCAGCCACCAGCCAGCCCGTGCCGGCGGCTCAGCGATAACCCGGACACGCTGACGGTCGTCGACGAGGTCACACATGTCGTCCAGCGCATGGTTCGGCGAGCGGTACCAATCTGCCTGCTCCACGAAGCGGATCGCCGATTCGGCGTCGCCGGCCGCCCGGGCCAGCACCGCCGCGCTCGCTGCGCTCGCCACGCACACGACCGGCTCTTCCTGCGCGGCGCCGAACTCCATGAACGGCCCGACAAGGCGGGCCAGCTCGTGGTCCGACCCGTAGGCGACCATGGCGTGCCGGAAACCGCCCCTCTCCGCCCGAGGGTGGTCACCATCGCGTGCCAATCCACCCTCCAGCATCGCCTCGAACGTGCGTCGGTCGGTTGGGTGTTACCCGACGTACTGTTGTCGTAAACGCCCGGTTCACGCCGGGATCGAGCTCGGCAGAAATGACCCGACCCCCGGCGCGGAACTCAGGGGATTCAGGGACGCAGCACGACCTTGGCGGGCGTTGTCGTCCTTGCGCTGGAAGAAGTCGTACCCATGCGGCGCCTGGGCCAGCGGCAGCCGGTGGGTGGCGAAGCTCTCGACGCCGAGCGGGTTGGCCTGCCCGCCGTACACGCCGATGATCGAGATGATGCCCGTCGGCTCGTGGCCGAGGAGCCAGCCCGGCCGCACTTGGCGACGAGGAGGCCGGCTGGGCGACGTTCACGGTGTAGCGGCGGTCGTCGTCGAGGGCCAGGGCTGGGACCTCCATCGGTGCGTGGTCGACGACGGCCGCCTCCAGCCCCACGGCGCGGCGAGCGGCTCGCTTGTCGTGCGGCGGAATCGTCACCGATCTCCGCCCAGACCCGCCGGCCAGGGCCCCCGGGACCATCAAGTCGACCGGGATGCCGGCGGGGTTCAGCCACGCACCGGGCGGCGGTCGAGCAGGTCCTGACTGAAGCCGGCCGCGCGCATCGCCTGCTCGACGAGGGGCTCGTCCGCCAGGAGGCGGGTGTCCAGGGCGCGGTCGCTGTCCTTAGTCGCCTCCGCGAGAGCAACGTGGACTCGGCCGGTGTGCAGGTAGATCGCCTGAGCCCCGATCAGAACCACTGCCTGGCGATGCTCCCTGGAGTGCGTCCAGCGCATCGAGCAACGCTTTGCGAGTCTCGATCAGCAGGTCAGATGCGCCAGGTGTCCTCATTCATCTCCATCCAGTCCAGCAGCGCCTGCCCTTCGGCGTGGCTTCGTCCATGTCCGGTGAGCAGATCGACGACCACCTGGCTCGGAGCGGCGTACATCACTCCGTCGATCTCCGAGGGGCGGTCGAACACAACGTCGTACGCAGGTGCCGCCAGCAGAACGTTCGCACCGCTGTCGGCCGGACGCAGGCGGGAACGTTGTCGGCATAAAGCATCGCTAGGCGTGGCGAGGCACAGGAAGCCCACTGCTGAGCGGCAAGGGAGCCGGTCACCACGTAAGCCATCTCCGGCGTCGACCGGAGATCCGCGAGCAGCGCAGGCAGGCCCCGCGGATGGAGGTACCCCGAGACCGCGTTGCTCCGTTGGAAGCCGTAGTCCTTGCTCCATCGCTCCAGCAACGGTCGCCAGCGAACCGACTCCACGACGCCCCGTTCTCCGCAGCACAGCAGGGCCTCCTCCTCGAGGAACTCGAGCACACGATACGTACCCCCGGTCGAGGCTCCAGACCGCTCGACCAAGCTCCGCACCGACAGCGGAGCCCGAAAGTCTGCGAGAGCTCGCACCACCCGGGCTGCGGGCAGCCCCAGACGGGTTCCTCGCGGCCGTCCGGGCCCTCGCCACGGGTCACTCTCCGCCCCCTTATCCTGGAGGTACACGGCTGGCTCGCTGCTGACCAGGCGAAGGTTTCCCGTGGCGTCCAGGTATGAGATGCCGTTCTCAGCTAGCCAGGACCGAGCGGACTCGGACAGGTATCGGGAGACGACGGCGAGCACGGTCGGTTCGGGGATCGCGGGCCGCATGAGTTCGGTGATGCGGTCGGAGAAGGCTCGCTGGCGCACCACGTTGCCGCCGGTGGCCCGGGTGGATTCCTCGGCCAGCATCGCGCGCAGCGCCTCGATCGCCAGGTGCGGGTTGCGCGCCTGCTGCGTGGCCGCGAGGAAGCTCGGGGTGAGGTCATCGAGCGTCGGTCGGGGCATCCCCGCGGCGTCGTAGATGTCGACGACATCACCGGAGGCGGTCGACTCGGCGACGAGCTGGTTGAGTAGGCGCCGGATGTCGTCGGGCAGCGGCTGGCCGGTGGCCTGGCGCTGCGCGGCGTCGTACTTGGCCATCCAGACGCGGACCTCTTCGTAGAACTGCGCATCCCGACGCCGCGCCGCGAGCTGCTCGTCGCCTCCCGAGATCGCCCACGCCCTGGCCAGCTGACCGGACAGCGTGCGGTACCGGGCCGCGAGGGTCTCCTGCCCGTCGGGCACCTGGTTGCCGGGGGTGGCCGGGTCGCGCAGGTAGTTGACCGTGTGGTGCGCCGCCCGCAGGAACGGCCGCTTCCCCCAGCCCGCAGCACCTGGTGGCACTAGGCTCGGAGATCACGAACTCTCAGCGTCCAACTTCCTCACGAGGTCGAACGCATGGGGACCCGACGCTTGTCGCAGCCGTTGCGGTCGGCGATCTCGTGGATGACTCCTGTTATGAACGCGGTGGTGTAAAGGCGGGCGGCGAGTAGTCCTGCTCCCGGCACGGTCTGGCGAGCCCACTCCTTGCGGAGCCCGGCGACGGGCTGAGCGCGGCGTATCTCGCTGCGCCCCTGCCAGTAGGCGCGTCGGGCCAGGTAGCGCACGCGGAATCGTTCCGGGTCGACGTTGTGCACCACTGCTGTCGCAAGAATCGTTTCTCGGGCGCCGGCAGCCTTCATGGCGGCGACGAACGAGGTGTCGTCGCCGGACTCGAGACGGCGGCCGGTGCGCCCCAGGCGGGCGTCGAACCGCAGCCCGTTGCGGTGTGCGAAGCGGGCGTCGATCCCCATGAACGCACCCCACGTCCGCGGCGCCTCGCCGGGTGGATGCCAGCCAACCAGGTGCATCTGCCCGGGCGTGAAATGCCACGACCAGCGAACCGGCAGTTCCGGAGGCACCAGACGTGCACCGACGACGTGCGCTCCGTCGCTGAAGGCCGCCCGCGCCGCCGTGATCGCCTCGCGATTCAGCTCGGTGTCGTCATCGACGAACACGATGTTGCTCACGGGCCATGCGGCGAGTACCGAGTTGCGCGCCGCTGACAGCCCGCGCCGCTCGCCGTGGAACCGCACGAGCCCGCCCGCTGACCGGATGGTGTCGGCGAGGGCGTCGGCCTCGGCAGAGTGTGCGCAGTCGAGCAAGACGAAGAACGCCTCGCCGTAGAGCTGGGCGATGTTGTGCTCCCAGCGCTGTCGCAGGTCCTGCAACCTGCCACAGCACACGGCGACCACCATCTGGTCGTCGTTCACGTTGCGGCCTGCGATGAAGCACTGGAGTGCGCCGCGTTCCCCCATCGCCTGCCGGCGAGGACGTGCTGGTAGAGCTCCTCGTAGCGGCGGCTGATGGTCAGGAAGTGCCACCGTTCGGTTGCGATCTTACGGACTTGCTCGGGCCGGGGAAGTTCGGCGAGCAGGCGGGCAGCTTGCGCTGGATCGAACTCGGCACCGTACGGGACGTGCCGGCCGACGCCGACGGTCAGTTCCGGGAGGCAGCCGTTGCGGGTCGCGATGGTGGGGGTGCCGGATGCTGCGGCTTCGGAGACGACGGTGGCGCCCGGTTCTGACCACAGATGGCCCCACGGTCCCGGCACCTGCTGGGAGAGGACCAGGATCGCGCGGGCGCGGGAGAGCAGGTCGACACGTCGGGCGCCGCCTACTTCGCCCTCCAGATGCAGCGTGCTGCCGTCGTCGGATGTCTGGATGCGCCGCAGGTAGTCGGGCTCCCATGACGGTCCGGCCACGACCAGTTGGCAACGGGCTGCCTTGGCGAACGCCGCTGCCTCGTACACACCCTTGTGTGGCGAGATTCGCCCGAGGAACAAGAGGTAGTCGTCCTTGGTGGCGGCGAATCGGAGCAAGGGCGGATCGACCGGTACTGGCACGACCGGACCTTCTGCGTCGGCTCGCTGGGCGGAGGAAACGTATACGCAACTCTGCGGATGCCGGGGCGGGCCGGTGAGGTGGTGCGTGGAGATGAACTGTGCTCGTCGCCGTACGACCCGCGGGTTGATCAGTCCATTGGTGTGATCGTGCACGATGTCCACGTCGGTGGTCGCGGCCCACTCGTCGAAGTCGTTGGCGCTCGTTGCATCGACGACAGTGACGCCAGGGTCGGTGCGGCTTCCGGGTGCGCCGAGGAGCGTCACCTGGTGGCCGAGCGCGCGCAGTCCTCGGATGAGGTGCGCGCAGACCCACTGGACGGTGCCGTAGCCCTGTGGCGGCACGGTGATCCACCGGCTGGCGTCGGACGGCAATCGATGAGGTGGGTTGACGATTGCGATCTTCACGCCGGCCGTCCCTCGCCGCCTCGATCGGTGGCGAGCGGCCCGCCTGCGCCGTGGTGCAGCAGCCGCCGGTGTGTGCGCCGTCTGGCGGCTATCCGCAGGCCCTGCCGCAGCAGCCACAGCGCGCCGATGAGTGTGTCGCCGATCGCCGTCGAGGCGTTCCGCGGGGGCGGCGCCCTGGCGCATCAGGTCGCGTGCCAGCCACCGGAACGTGAGACGTGTGATGTCCCGTGCTCGGTACTCGGGATCGGTGACGAGGAAATAGTACTTGTTGCGCAGCATCATGCGGCGCCGGTACTGCGAGTTGCCGCGGCCGCCGAAGTGCTGGATGCCGAGGTTTGTGCACAGCGCGACGCGCCAGCCGCCCCAGCGCGTCCTGCGGCACAGGTCGCACTCCTCGTAGTAACTGTGGTAGGTCTCGTCGAACAGCCCGACACCACGCAGCGCCTCCGCGCGGCACATCAGGGCCGCGCCTTGCACATAGGCGTGTTCGAGCGTGCCGGGCGCTCGTCCGCTGACCGGCCCGGCGGGTGAGGGGAGCCCCGGCGTGTCGAGATCGAAGATGTTGCTCTCGCCTGCCCGGAGCGCGGTGAGCGACCAGTCGTTGAGCTTCCCGTTCCCGGCACCGTCGCTGGTGTAGCGGTACTGCATCGGCCCGACGATGCCGTACTCGGGCCAGGCGTCGAGGAACTCAACCAGCCTGTCGAGCAGATCCGGTGGGGTACGGGTGTCGGGGTTGAGCAGGAACACGAAGTCCGCTCCGCGAGCGAGGGCATAGCGCAGACCGAGGTTGTTCGCCCCCGCGAAGCCCTCGTTTCGGGTGGTGGTCAGCACCGTTACGGAGGGGTGGCGTTGCGTGACCAGCTCGGCGCTGCCGTCAGTGCAGGCGTTGTCGACCAGCACGAATTCGAGGTCCGCGTGCCGGGTGCGGCTGGCAGTAACCGTCGCGAAGCACTCGGCGAGCCATGGCCGTGAGTTGAAGTTCACGGTGATCGTCACGACGCGAGGTCGGCGTGGCACTGTCGCGCTGCCATCCTGCTGCACGCGGGCGATCGAACCACGCCGTTCAGGTACGGTCGCCCGGTGGTCGCCCAGCTTGTCGTCCGGTGTGTGCATGGAATGGAGTGGGTCGCCGCCGCCGAGGTCGAGGCCGCATTCCCGGATGCCTCCGGCATCGCGATGGCCCGGCGGGAGATCACGTTCACCCTGCCCGAGCTGGAGCCCCGGACGCTCGCTCTGCGGTGCGCCGATGATGCGTTCCTGCTGGTGGGCGAGCTTCCTCCCGTCGGTTCGACGAAGGCGGACCTGCCCGGTTTCGCCAGGGATGTCGCCCACCTGGACTGGCATGCTGCCGCCGAGGCTGTCGGAGCGGTGCGTGGCGAGGAGCCCTCGACGTTCGACTGCGTGGTCAGCATCGAAGGCAAACACAGCTACAACCGATATGCGGTGGAGGACGCGGTCGGCGACGCCCTCTGCAGCGTGCTCGGGCTGCGTTTCCTGTCCCGCTCACCGGCCGCGACCGCCTTCCCGGACCAGCCAGACATGACCGTGCGGCTCTTCCTGCGCGGGACCAGGGCGATCGCCACCTTTCGGATCGGCCGGCGCCCGCTGCACCGCCGCGGCTACAAGGTCGCCACCGGGCCGGGGACGCTGCACCCACCGCTCGCGGCGGCACTGGCCGCGATCGCCGGGGCGGGCGGGCTGGTCGTGCACGATCCGTTCTGCGGTGACGGAACACTCGCGATCGAGACCGCACTGAGCTGGCCGACAAGCCAGGTCACGGCCGGTGACATCGACCCGGAACGTGTCACGAACACCCATGCCAACGCCACGCGGGCGGGCGTGGACATCGTGGCAACGGTGGCCGATGCGGGTGATCTCCGCAAGCTGGGAACCGGGCTGGATCTGCTGCTCACCAACCCACCGTGGGATGTCGCCGTAGGCTCACACGGACAGCTCCGGGCCTCGCTGCGGCGGTTTTGGTCGGACGCTGCAACCGTCCTTCGCGGCTCTGGCCGTGTCTGCACCGTCACCGACGCCGCGCTCGAGGTCCCTGACGTCCTGCAGGAACTCGGCTTCGCCGTCGGCCTCACCACCCGACTCCGGCTTGCCGGACGGGTCGCGCACGTCAGCATCGCCGCCGCGCCCGACGGCACGGCACCACAGCTGCCGAGCAGGCTGACGCTGTGGCGGCACCGGGCGATATCCAAGGGAGTGATCACCGAGCACGGATTCTGAGCGCGCCCGCCTGTCCGCCCGCGTCTCCTGGTTTGTGAGCGTGAAGAACCTTGACACCGCGATGCTCTCGACGACTGTGGATCATAGGTCTGCACGGACAGTGTTCATCAGGGGGCTTGTGATGCCGCGCGTATTCATCATCGGTGTCGCCGGCTTCCTCGGCAGTCACCTTGCCTCGCTGTTAGTCGCTGAGGGGTGGCGGGTGACCGGCATCGACAACCTCCTCGGCGGCGAGAACACGAACGTGCCGGACGGTGTCACGTTTCGTGTCGCTGACTGCTGCGCCCCGAGCGACTACACGGACATGATCAGCGGTGCGGACGTGGTGTTCCGCTGTACCTGCGCTGCGTACGACGGGCTCAGCGTGTTCTCCCCGGCCTTCTCCATGGCACCACGACCCAACCTGCACGAGGGAATACTGCACCCGGTGAGCGGCGACGTGTTCCATCTCGCTCCTGTGCCGCTCGTCTATTGCGTCGTCCGCAACGCGGACGTCGACGAGGTGCACCGGGATCTCATCGGCGTGGCCACCGAGCACCTGTCCCGGGCTGCGCTCGATGTGCCAGACGACCGGCACATCGACGACCTCGGGTCGGTACCGGAGCTCCCAGGCGACTCGTGGAAGGAGATCCACGGGCCCGCAGTCGGCGTCTGGCACCGTGTCCCGACTAACAACTTCCTGAACATCGATGCCCCCTGCATCTCCTGGCTCCGCTCGCTGATCTCGGTGAAGCACGAGGAGGTACTCGACACCGTCGGCGAGCAGAAGTACACCGGGACGACGTTCATGGAGAGCTGGATCCAGTTCTACCGCAACGGTGACCACAAGGTGCTGCACAACCATCAGCGCTACGACTACCCGTACGTACCGGACATGTGGGTCGGCGCCTACTACGTCACCGACGGCGACCCCGACCCGGACAAGAAGTACTCGGGACTGCTGAGCTTCAGCGTCCGCGAGGAGCACTACTACGTGCGCCCGAAGACGGGCCTGCTGCTGATGTGGCCCTACGACATCCTGCACCAGGTCCACCCCTTCTACGGCGCAACCGAGCGGGTCGTCGTGAACTTCCACGTCACCAGCGCCGGGCCGGAGCAGGAGTGAAGACGGACGTCGTGCTGGTCACCGACACCCGCTACGCGGGTTTCGCCGCGGTCGCCGCCGCGTCGATGCTGGAGAACTGCCCACGGCCCGATCTCATCGAGGTGCACGTGCTCCACCCAGGCCTTACTGCGACGACCGCAGCGCGGCTAGGCCAGGTCATCGAGGACCGCGGCGGAGCTGCGCGCTTCCATGACGTCACCGCGCTGGTCGACGTCTCGGCGGAGTACCGGGACCGTACCGTCCACTTCTACCGCCTGCTCGCCCCGCAGGTACTCCCGGTCGACGTCGACCGGTTCGTCTACCTGGACTGCGACCTGATCGTCCGCAGTGACGTGCATCGGCTCGCCGGCGTGGAGCTCGACGGCGCTGTCGTCGCCGCATGCCAGGACTACCTCGGCACCATGCGCGAGGCCGTCGCCAACCACCACGAACTCGGCCTCGCCGCCGACGCCCCCTACTTCAACAGCGGGGTCATGGTCGTCGACCGTCAGAAGTGGGCGGCCGCAGGCATCAGCGACCGCGTGCTGCAGTGCACCCGCGCCAACGAACGGCACCTCCATGCACAGGGCCGGTTCTTCCAGTACGACCAGTACGCGCTCAACGTCGTGCTCCATGGCGCCATCACCTACCTGGACCGGTCGTGGAACTTCGGGTCGGAGTACCCGTTCCAGGAGGTCGACATCGTGCACTTCAACGGGCACGGCAAGCCCTGGAGCCCGACGTGCACCGCGCGGTTCCGCAACGAGTTCTATGCTGTCCTCGACCGCGTGGGCTCGTATCCCAACGAGCTGCCCGGCGGCCCGGGATCGTGAGCGTCCCCGCGCGAGTGGTGATCGCCACCGACACAACGGTCCAGGGCGGAGTCGACCGTTACGTCGTCGATCTGGCGCTCGCCGGGCGCGCCGCGGGCGCGGCGGTGACGGTACTCCTCGAACGGTCGGCGGAGCCCGGACTCGCGGCCGCCCTCACCGGACACGGTATCCGCGTGGAGCCGCGCCGCCTGCACCACGGCACTCACGACACCGCGCACATCGAGTCCGACTGCCACGACACGATCAGCCGCCGTCGGCCCGACCTCCTGCACGTGGTCTGCGGCAGCCCGCGGTCCTGCCTCACGCTGCGCGAGACGGCGACCGGCTCCGCCGTTCCCGTCGTGATCACCGAGCAATACGTCCCCGGTGACCTGGCGTTTTCCGCTGAGACGGTCTCGCGGATCGAACGCAACTACCGGTCCGCAGCGCACGTGATCTTCGTGTCCAGCGGCAACCGGGACGAGATGAGCAAGCTCGTCCCTGACACCGCCGTCCGAACCGTTGTCATCCCGAACGCCGTCCGCGCGAAGACGATCACCGCCCGCTGTCCCACTCCGCACCAGCGCCGCGAGCGTGCCGCCGCACGCCGGGCCACCAGCACGCTCCGGGTCGCCTGCGTGGCCCGGCTCGCTCCGCAGAAAGGCGTCGAGATCCTGCTGCGCGCGGTGCAGCGGCTCGGCCCGGATCCTGGCATCGTCGTCGACGTGTTCGGCACCGGCCCGCTCCACGACCAGCTGCTCGTCGAGCGTGACGAGCTTGGCATCGGCGACCGGGTCCGGTTCATCGGTTGGTGCGACGACGTCGTGACCGAGCTGGCCGAGCACGACACCCTCGTCCTACCCAGCCGCCACGAGGGCATGCCCTTCGCCGTCCTCGAAGCGATGGCGGCCGGCGTCCCGGTGATCGCCACCGAAGTCCCCGGCACGGTCGAGGCACTCGGTAGCGGCACGTTCGGGACAGTCGTACCCCGAGACGACCCCACGGCCATGGCGAGCGCTCTCGCCGCGTTCCGAAACGACCCGGATCCGGTGTTCGACCTGGCCCGCGACGCATCCACACACGTCGCGGCTCACCATGACCTGGACGACTGCATGGAGCGCACCCTTGCGTGCTGGCGCGCCACCTCCAGCGAGGAGGCCCCGTCGTCGACGTACTGATGTGCGCCGGACCCGCCGACGTGCACGGTCTGTTCGAGACCGCTGTGCGACTCGTCGACCGGCACTGCCCGTGGGCACGCAGCATCCACATCGTCGCCCCGCAACCGCATGCGGCGCGTGAACGGATTGCACTGCACCGCCTCAGTCACCGGCCCGTCGTCCACGCCGATCAGGAGGTCGTCCCTGAGCCGGTGATGCACCTGCCCGGCTGGTTCCGCCAGCAGTACGTCAAGCTGCACGCCGACCTCGTCTGCGGCGTCGAACAGGTGGTATGCATCGGCGCCGACACGCTCGTCCTGGACCCGATCGCCGAGCATGACCTCTACCGCGACGGCCTGCCGCTGCTGCGGTTCTTTCGCTACGACGAACCGAACCCGCACCTGCCCTTCGAACGGACGAGAGTCCTCAATGTCGCCGCGCAACTCGCAACCCAACCGGACCGAACCTTCCTTCCCGGCGACTTCGTCTGCGACGTCTTCCCCATGGCCGACTCGCATCTCCACGCGCTTCGTTCTCACCTCGACCGTCTGCACGGCCCGGACGGCCTCGCTCGCGTTCTCGGCGCGCTCGGACAGCCCCGCCGCCAGGACAACCGCACCGGTGAGTGGACGATGTACGCCGTGTTTGTGCTCGACGCCCTCCGCGACAGCACGGCACTCCTGCTCGCCGACCGTGGATGGGCGCAACAGATCCACACCGCTGCAGACCTCGCCCGCAGTGCGCCCTACTCCGCGCACATCATCCATTTCGTCCATGAACCCGGCGGCACGGCGGCTGTACTCGCCGACCTCGAGAAGTCCGGCAGGCTCACACTGTGGGCCTGACCTGAGTGGTCTCGCGATCAACTGCGGAACGATGTGCGCTCGGCCGCGTAGTGGGGGGCCATGGCCTCCATCTGCTCAAGCACGAGCTTGATCGCGCATGGCTGCTTGTCGGGTGGGTAGCGGTGCTTGACCCGCAGCCGCTTGATCGAAGGTGCCTGCTGCGCTCGCCGCAGGAAGGCCAGTGTCAAGTCGTCCAGCGCGAGCCTGGGCATGGCCGCCGCCTCGTAGACGTCGACGATCTCGCCGGACGCGATGGATCGGATCGCGTATCGGTCGGTGGTGTCCGTGCGTTCCGCAGGAGTCGCTCCGGCAACAATCAACGGATCAGGCAAGCAGTAGCCGCAGCACGGCGCGTTCACCGAGGATCCGATACTGCCCAGGGTTTCGTAGTACGATACCCAGGTGATGGAGGTCCTGCGGTCAGCTTTCCGCCACGGGAGTCTCACCGCAGACATCCACCATGCCCTGCGTAACTCGCTCGTCGTGGACGAGATCGGCGAAGACCCGACCCGGTACCTCGTGCTCGGATCGGATCGGGCTGGGAGGTTGTTGGAGCTGGTCGTGATGGACCGGCCACAAGGTCCAGCCGTGATCCATGCGATGGGCATGAGACCGAAGTATCAGCGCCTGCTACCGAAGGGAGGCAGCGGATGAAGCCGAATCACGGAACGAAGGAAGACGGCACCCCGATTACCGACGAGACGGTCGAGGCACTGGTCGACGAGGCCGAGTACGGCTACGAGGTGGACGACGTCATCCGGCGCCGCGGTGGGCGCCCGGCGATCGGGTCAGCGGCGGCCACGGTCGAGTCCGTCCGGCTGGACCCTGAGATGAAGCGTGCCCTGCTGCTGCGCGCCGCCGACGACGGCATCAGCGTGTCCGAGACCATCCGCCGCGCCGTCAGTCAATACCTCAGAGCCAGCTGACGACGCTCTTGGCCTCGCTCACCGACGCGTCCAGCCTGCTATTAAGGCTCGGTGTTGACGGCAGCGACATCGAGATTCACCCGGGAGCAGTGGTTGCCAGGAGCGCGGCGAGCTCTAGTCGACTGCGCTCCAGCACGGGAGGGCAGACTGCGCGGTGGGAGAGTCGGGAAACGGCATGTCGCCGATGACATCCTCGATCGTGATTTCCCTACCGAGATGGTGCCGAAGCGCTCGAAGGTGCCGGCCGCGCCTCGGGTCACGGCTGGCCTCGTCGAGCCTGCAGGTGTACTCGGTGGGGTCGCTGTCGAGGGCGGCGAGCATGGCGGAGCGGCGCACCAAGCAGGGGAAGCAGTAGCCGCAGTGGGCACTCGGACGGGAGCGATTCGCTGAATGATCCCCGCAGCTGATGGTTTGGGCGAGGAACTGGGGCGTCGCCTGGTGGTCGCGAGCCCTCCCGACGACCTCGCCCTTGGTCATGTCCAGGTACGGGTTGACCACCTGCACGTCACCGCCGACCGCGTCGATCAAGCCGTTCAGGAGGTAGACCGTCCACGGATGGGTCGAGCGGGTGGACAGCGAGCCACTCCGGCTGGCCGTCAGCGGAAGGTTGATCGCCATGAACCCGTTCTCCGGGATGGCGAGGCGCCGAGCGGCGTGCGCTGCTGTGACGTAGATCCCGGTGGCGGCGTAGAGCAGCCCGCGCGAGCGGTTCGACAACTCTGTCGTCTCGAACCCGGTCGGCTGCAGGGAGAACTGGCGCAGCTGCACGACGCGCTGCTGACCCGGGATGCCGTTCACGATGCTGCGCTGGAGCAGTTGCAGACCGGGGTGGTCGTTGGCGACGAGCACCAGCGGTGGTCCGGCGATCCGGGCGCGCTCCACGACGTAGCCGGTGGAGTCGAGTCCACCCGAGAACAGCGCGATCTCCGGCTCGATGCAGTCGGAGAAACCAGGAAAACCTGGAATGGTTTCAGGTGCCGGCTGGGCTCCACCGTGGAACTCGATCAACCACCGGTCCCCGGTCAGGGCGGCCGCGAGATCGCGCGCGAGCCTGCCCGCGCGACCACACCACGGGTGCGCATCGATCACCTGGACAGCGAGTTCCAGCTCGCGGGTCCACCGGTCCGCGGTTGCTGCCCGTCGACTCACCCGGTCCGCCACGTAGACGGCCTGCGCGAAGTTCAGCAGGTCCTGGGCCCACACGCTGGGGGGGCCCGCGGGTTCCGCCGCTCGAGCAGGCGCGTGGTCGATCTCATGGATGTTCTCGCGGGAGATCCTCGTCCAGGTCGAATTCCACCGCTGGATCGCCGGGCTGAGGGCGTAGTGGTACCGAAATGTCGACGAACGGGTCACGATCAACCTCCCCGCCCTCGATTCCGAGAGCGCGGTCGACGGCGGTGTCGACCAGATTCCTGGCTACCTTGCTGACGGACCGATTGCGTGGCGGCGAGCCGAAATCGACATGGCAGGGGTTCGGGATCAGCTTTCGCACCTTTCCGGCAACCCAGCTGGCGATGTCCTCGCTCAGCTCCTGCTCGGCCGCGCTCGGGGTAGCCAGCTCCGCACCCTCGAAGATCCCGGACAGCACGAACTCGCCGACGATGTCGGGGAACAGCAGTAAGTACAGCAGGCACAGCAGCTCGCGTAAACATTCAGCCCGTGGGCTGACACGCATCGGGTTGGCGTGCTGGTCCAGCGGTCGGCGACAGGGCGTGTCGATCACGCGGTGATCGACTGGTGTGCGGTTTGATCTTCCGGTGGCCGAGCTGGAGGAGATGTCGC
>WHTH01000081.1 GCA_009377865.1 Pseudonocardiaceae bacterium
CGCCCCGCACGCTGCCGCGATCAAGGCCAGCACGGCGTAGTAGCCGTAACGCCACTGCAGCTCGGGTATATTCTCGAAATTCATGCCGTAGATGCCCGCGATCATCATCGGGAGCGTGATGATCGCCACATAGGCGGCGATCCGGCGCATATCCGAGTTCTGCTGCACCGTGATCTTTGCCAGCGCGGCGTCGACCAGTGTGGTGAGCAGCTCGTCGTAGGACGACACCCGCTCGGAGACGGTGGCCAGGTGGTCGTCGACATCGCGGAAGTACTGCCGGACGTCGGCCGGCACCATCGGTGTCGGGGTCTCCGCGAGCCGTCGCAGTGGACCCGCCAGCGGCCGCACCGCCCGTCGCAGCTCCATGATCTCACGCTTCATCAGGTAGATCTGCTCCGACGTGACGGTGGTGTTCGGCGCGAACACCCGCGACTCCATCGCCTCGATGTCGTCCTCCACGGCGGAGGTGACCGCGAGGTAGCGATCCACCACCTGGTCGGAGATGGCGTGCAGTACCGCGGCCGGACCGAGCGCGAGCTGGTCGGGGTCGCGCTCCAGCCGGCGACGCACCTGGGCGAGACCGGAGTGGTTGCCGTGACGCACCGTCACCACGAAGTCCGGCCCGAGAAAGACCATCACCTCACCGGTCTCGACGATCTCGTTGGCGGTGGCCGGATCGGCGTGCTCGACGTAGTTCACCGTCTTGAGCACGACGAACAGCATGTCCTCGTAGCGGTCGAGCTTCGGGCGCTGCCGCCCGTGCACGGCGTCCTCGACGGCCAGTGCGGGCAGCTCGAAGGTCTCGGCGAGACCCTGGATCTGCCGGGCGCCGGGCTCGTGCAGGCCGATCCACACGAAACCCTCGCGGCGGCGCCGCACCTCGGCGAGGGCCTCGTCGTGGTCGAAGTTCCCCGGGAGCCGCTGACCGTCGACGTAGACAGCGCAGTCGATGACGTGGCGCGACAGCGGGCCCGGCAGCTGGGGCATGACCGGGGAGGGCCTGGTGGTGCGGGGGCGCAGGTTGGCGAGAGTGGGCACGATGCTTCCCTCCGGGCGCGTCATGCGGATCGATGACGGCGAGCCGGAGTGCTTCCGGCTCGCATGGCGCGTCCCACGCCGTGCAACCGGGTCCGGCCGAACTGGTCAGCCGCGGGACCCGACGGCGAGGACGCTGCCGGTACTGCACGAACTTCGTATCTCCACGTCCTCACCTCCTCGGGTCGGGGATGGCCTCCCGTGCGGACCGCGCTGCTGGAATGGGATCTCCGGAGTGGGCATCCCGGCAGCCGGGTACCTAGGATACTCGGCTGGCGGGGCAGCCTCGACACCCGTGGTGACTGTCGGTCGCCCCCCTCATGCAGTTACGGCGCAGACGAGGAGGATCGGCGTGCAATTCGGCCGCTACTACGAGGAGTTCGAGGTCGGTGCGGTCTACAAGCACTGGCCGGGCAAGACGGTGACCGAGTACGACGACCACCTGTTCTGCCTGCTCACGATGAACCACCACCCGCTGCACCTCGACGCGCACTACGCGGGTGAGACCACCGACTTCGGCCGCAACGTCGTCGTCGGCAACTACGTCTACTCGCTCGTACTGGGGATGTCGGTGCCCGACATCTCCGGCAAGGCCATCGCCAACCTCGAGGTCGAGTCGCTGCGTCACGTGAAGCCGACCTTTCACGGCGACACCATTTACGGCGAGTCCGAGGTGCTGGACAAGTCCGAGTCGCGGTCGAAGGACGACCGCGGCATCGTCGCGGTCCAGACCCGCGGTTACAACCAGGACGGCACCGTGGTGCTCGTCTTCCGGCGCAAGGTCATGGTGCCCAAGCGCTCCTACGGCGAGGCCCGTGGTGGCGAGCAGCCCGGCCGTCCCGAGCCGAAGCTGTAGCCTGCGGCGCCGCTCAGCGGGGGAGGCAGTCCCAGGCGGTGAGTGCGTTGATCAGCCCGGCCACGAGGGGGAGCGTGGCGAGTGTGGCCGCATCACACCATCGCGCGTCGTCGGCGTCGTCACCGGCCCGCAGCGCCCCGCCGGCGAAGCGGCAGGCGTAGTCATGGATGTCGAAGATCGCGCCATCGGGCGCCGATCGCGTGACGGAGCCGACGTGGCGTCCGACCGAAACCGTGATCCCGGTCTCCTCTGCGAGCTCCCTCGCGACGGCCTGCTCGTCGGACTCACCCCGTTCGACCCGCCCGCCCGGCAGCGACCAGCGTCCCCTGCCGGGCTCGTTCGCCCTGCGCACCAGCAGCAACCGGCCGG
This sequence comes from Pseudonocardiaceae bacterium, assembly GCA_009377865.1. Taxonomy (GTDB): domain Bacteria; phylum Actinomycetota; class Actinomycetes; order Mycobacteriales; family Pseudonocardiaceae; genus WHSY01. Next base: position 2,261 of record WHTH01000081.1, read on the forward strand.
CCGCGTCGTGCACCACCGCCCCGACGCAGCGGATGCTTCGGTCGTCTGGCATCATCACGAATACGCACCGTAGCGGGTCCGGGCTGCGGCGACACGCCGCTGCCCCATGCGCGGGACTACCCTCCCCACCGGGCATGGAGTGCGGTACAACGGTTGCGACAGCGTCCACCCGCAGCGCCGAGTCGAGGTTGGTCACGATGAGTGCGAAGACTAAGAAGACCGTGTCGTGGATCGCTATCATCGTCGTGGTGTTCTTCCTGATCAGCCAGCCGGAGGAGTCGGCTGAGATGGTGCGCAACGGTGTCGGCTTGCTGGAGCAGGCCGCGCAGGCCATCATCACGTTCTTGCAGTCGCTGGCCTGATACGGCGAGTAGAGGTTGGAGCTGACGTGCTGCTCGGCCCCCGCAACCCCGACGACTATCTGCTGACCACCGAGCGTCGGGTCATCCGGGTGCGCAGGCACTGGGCCACACTGCTCCCGCTGCTACTGCAGACGGTGGCGGTGCTCGCCGTGGCGCTGTTCCTGTCGAACCTGCTCGACGATCGGGGCGACAGCCTCTGGCTGGTGCAGTCGCTGCTCTGGTACGTGGCGTTCGCGGTGGTGCTGCGGTTCGCCTACTACGCCCTGGAGTGGTGGGTCGAGCGCATCGTCGTCACGGACAAGCGGTTCATGCTCACCAACGGCATCCTGGTGACCAACGTGGCCATGATGCCGATCACGAAGGTCACCGACCTGACCTACCGGAGACCGATGGTCGGGCGGGTGCTGGGCTACGGCACCCTGGTGGTGGAGTCCGCCGGTCAGATCCAGGCGCTGAACCAGATCACCTTCATGCCGCGTCCCGAAGAGGTCTACGATGCCATCTCCGAGCTCGTCTTCGGCGAGAAGGGCCAGGCCCGCTCCCCGGCGCTGCAGCCGCCCCGCCGGCGGCGCTGAGTCCGTCGCAGCCTGCCCCCGGTGCCGCCTCGCCGCGCCGCATCACCCAGACTGCTCGGCGTGCGAATCGATCTGCACACCCACTCGACCGCCTCCGACGGCACCGACTCGCCCGCCGAGCTGGTCGCGGCGGCGGCCGCGGCTGGGCTCGACGTGGTCGCGCTGACCGACCACGACACCACCTCGGGCTGGCCGGCAGCCGTCGAGGCGCTGCCCCAGGGGATGCGGCTGGTCCGCGGCGCTGAGTTCTCCTGCATCGCCCCGGACGGGCGCGGTGGTGCTCTGTCACTGCACCTGCTGGGGTACCTGTTCGACCCGGACTCTCCGGCGGTCGCCGACGAGCAGACCCGGTTGCGCGAGGAGCGTCGTCGCCGGCTGCGGGTGATGGCCGAGCGGATGGCCGCCGACGGGTACCCGGTGGATCCCGACACGTTGCTCGCAGACCTGCCGCCGGACGCGCCTGCCGGGCGGCCGCATCTGGCCCGGTGGCTCGTCTCCGCAGGGGTGGTGGGTAGCGTCGACGAGGCCTTCCAGCGCTTCCTGGCCAGCGGTGGCCGCTACTACGCAGGCCGGGCGGACACCGACGTACACACGGCGGTGCGGATGGTGCGCGAAGCGGGCGGGGTACCGGTGCTGGCACATGCCTACGCACGCAGCCGTGGGCTGGTTGTCACCGAGGACCTCATCGCCGAGCTCACCGAGCAGGGGCTGGCCGGGCTGGAGACCGACCACCCCGACCACACCGAGCCCGACCGTACGCGGCTACGCGGGCTGGCCACCGAACTGAACCTGCTGGTCACCGGATCGAGCGACTACCACGGCGCGAACAAGACCGTCCGGCTCGGCCAGGAGACCACCACCGCGGACGTGTGCGAGCGCATCGAGGCGCTGGCCGGCGGGATCGGCGTGGTGACCGGGTGAGCGGCGTGCCCGGGCAGCTGGATCTGGACGGGATGTCCCGCGCGCGCGACGGGGCGGCACCCGCGCCGCCGGGACTCGCGATACGCCTGTTACGGGGGCTGTCCGGGGCACTGGCGGCCGGGCTGGTCGTGCTGGCGGTGCTGCTCGGTATCGCGCAGTGGCTCAGCGGTCCGGACACGGTTCCTGGCCCGGGCATCGGCGCGCTGGTCGGGCACTACGTGGGAGCGGCTGTCGTGGTGGTCTTGCAGTGGGTCGCCGACCGCCGCCGGGGCGCCGGGGCCGTGGGCGCGGCGCTAGCGGTGATCGCGATCGTGGGGACCGTGCTGTGGATCTGGTGGTGGTTGTAGTGCCACTAGCTTGCGCACATGCTCATAATGTACATTATGAGCATGTCAATGGATATTGGTCTTACCGACGCTCGGTCCGCCTTGGGGGATCTCGCCGCCCGCGCGGAGTACGGCGGGGAGACGGTCTACCTGACCAGACACGGTCGCCGTGCCGCTGCCGTGGTCTCGGCTGGGACTGCTGAACTGCTCGAGCAGGTCGAAGACCTCCTCGACACCACTGCGGTCGCCGAGGTGCAGGCCAAGCTCGCCGCAGGCACCGAGGGTCGCCGTCGGTTGGTGAGCGCGCCACCGTCACAGACCGCACGGTGAAGTGGCAGCCCGTTACAGTGTTGATCTCACCGCGACGGCTGACGAGGCGCTTTCCAAGATCCGCCGTGGTCAGCCCCGGGACGCGGAACGGCTCGAGGCCGCGATGGTCACCTTCGGCGAGGAGCCACATCCTCCCGGGTGCACTCCTCTCAAGGGGCTGACCGGCGTCTGGCGGATCCGGGTCGGCGACTACCGCCTCTGCTACACCATCGAACAGGACGTCCTCATCGTGCTGGTACTCGTCATTCACACCCGCGACGACGTCTATCCGCAGCTGAGACGTCTTCTTGGCAGGTAGGTCGACGGGACCCCGTTCATGCCTGCGTTGCTCGCGACATTGCCTCGCGGACCATCGGGCCGTGCCGCCAGTGCTGCGGCAGCCGCAATGCGGCGGTCCGAAGCGCCCGCAGCGTCACGGTGGCCGTCAGATCGATCGTGGGCAGGCCCGGCAGCCCGTAGAGCCGCCGCGCCCAGCCTGGCTGCAGCGCGAAGGCGAGCGCCGCGATCGTCGTCCACACCGGGCGCGCCGGGGTGACGAGCTGCACCCACACCGGCATCGGTGGCACTGCGAGGCGCAGCGCCGCATTGCGGGCGATCGGGGACGACCGCAGCGCGGGGCGCACGTCCCGGAAGTAGTCGACGAGCTCGGCGTGGCTCGCCGGCACGTCGGACACGCCGATGAGCTCGGCGGCGCGGACCTGCTCGGCGAGATACGCGTCGGCCTGCGCGTCGTCGAGACCCATCCCACCGCGCCGGACCGCGTCGAGGATGGAGGCGACTTCGGTGACGTGGACCCAGCGCAGTAGCTCCGGGTCGCCGGCCGTGTAGGGCTGCCCAGTGACCGGGTCGACACCCCGCACCACCTCGTGCATCGCCCGCACCCGTGCCACTGCCGAGTCGACCTGCTGCCGGGACCCGAAGGCCACGGTCGTGACGTACTCTGCGGTGCGCTGCAGCCGGGGCCAGAAGGACTCGCGGAAGTCGGAGTGCCCGTGCACGGCCGCCATGGCACGCGGGTGAAGTGCCTGCAGGAACAGCGCCCGCACGCCGCCGACGCCGGCGGCCGGATCGGCGAGCACCTGCCAGGTCATGCTGTCCGGACCGAAATATCCGATATCGGCGTTCACACCCGCTACTGTCCTCCGTTCGCCCTCAGCAGGCCAGCCATCGTCGCCAGGCAGGCAGCAGCGCGTCGAGCAGGCCGTCGGGGTTCTCGAGGTTCGGTGTGTGCGTGGCATCGGGGACCAGCGCGAACTCCGCACCGAGCCGCCGGGCCATCTCCTGTTGCACGGTGACCGGCCAGGCATCGTCGCCGGCCCCGCAGACCACCAACGCGGGCGTCCCGCTGCTGCGCAGTGCCGCGGCGAGATCATCGACCCGGTCGGGCTCATCGCGCAGCGCGGTCGCCATGCCGAGCAGGCCGGCCGGCGCTGAGCCGAGGAAGCGGGCGCGCAGCAGGTCGGCCAGCGCGGGGGAGTCCGCGATACCGTCGCGGGCCTCCCGCAGCTGTTGCACCGCCTCGATGCCGTGGGTACGCAGCACCGGCTCGGCCAAATCCAGCATGGCGCGCCGTTCGCCGGCCGGCAGCGCGGCCGGTCCCGAGTCCAGCAGTGTCAGCCCGCACACCGGCGCGCCGCGCAGTACGGCTGCCCTGGAAACCAGACCTCCGTAGGAGTGGCCGAGCAGCAGCACCCGGCCGTGCTGTGTCGCCAGCTCGCTCACCAGTGCCGCGACGGTGGCGCCCAGCGCGTCGGGCAGGTAGTCACGCTCGCTGTCGGGTCCGCGGGACTCGTGCTGCCCGGGAAGATCGATGGCGACCACCTGCAGTCCGGCTGCAGCCAGCGGATCGAGCACCGGCGCGAAGTCCTCCTTCGAGCCGGTGTAGCCGGGTACGAGCAGCGCGACCGCGCTCGGGGCGGAATCGGGTTGCAGTTCCAGCGCGGCGAGCCGACCGCCCGGTACCGCAACCGCGGTTCGCCGCGCCCGGTGCGGGCTGACCTGGGATCCGACCACGGCACGGCAGTATGCGCTACGCGCCCGTGAGTGGCGACGGGACACCGGGTCACACGTGGGCGTGGGCACCCTGAGCCACCGGAAGCGGCGGCGTGTCTCGGTCTGTAGCTGGTTCACCATGGCCGCGCCTGCTCTGCTGCGGTCCTGGCGGGCAGGATCTCCAGCCCCTGCACACCCCCGGCCATGCACCGATCGCACAGCTCGTCACGACGGACGACATCTTGCGGGCAGCCGATCGGGTGCTGTCGCTGACATCGGGTCGACAGCACGTTGCCCATCGGGTCGGTAGAGGGTTCGGCCAGCGCGTGCACCTTCCAGTCCGTCACCGAGAGAACCCACGTGTAGAGGTCCTCCGGGGCCGTGCCCCGGCGTGGCGGTCGCGAGTCCGGTTCCTGACGCTCCGGACTTTGCCGGATCGGTCGCGCGGGCATGACGGCTGTCATCGCGCAGCTACAGGCAAGCGCGCTTCAGCCTGACGACAGCACCGCGTTTATCGCCAGGCTGACGGAGGAGATGACACCATGAGTACAACCCGCGCAGTCGGGCCGGACGAGCTGAGCCGTGCCCACTGGCGCAAGAGCACCCGAAGCGCTAATTCGGGCAACTGCGTCGAGGTCGCTGACCTCGCGCACGGACACCGCGCCGTGCGCGACTCGAAAGACGCGAACGGCCCAGCGCTGATCTTCACACCCGGCGAGTGGAGCGCGTTCACCGCCAGCGTCCGCGCTGGCAAGTTCGAGTAACTGACCCCGCGACGTCGAACCCCCCGCTCGGAAAAGGACACGGGCGGGGGCGGGGTTGCCTGCGTCGATCTCAGCGGGCCGTACGGCCTGACCGCGCGAGGCGTGGGAGCGCGGCCGCACCTGAGCTGCGACGCGAAAGCTCCGGTCCGATCATACAGCGACGCCCGCCCGGCCCCGGTCGACGACATGATCCTCGCGGCTGACCGCTACGAACTGCATTACGAGCTGCCCCGGGACTAGCCGGATTCTCGCGGCTGTGCGCGCTCCACTGCGCGACCACGCTGGAGCTCTAGTGGCTGGCGTTGATGGCGGTTCCCGGTTGATTCCTGGGGGCTTATCCGGAACCGTGGTGGTTTCCCGGAAGCTGCACCCATCGCCGCGGCGACGCCCCCCCGGATGGGTCAGCAGCCCGGCGAGGCCGACCGTGATGGGAGGCGGGCTGTGGACGACGGGTCGGAGGACGCGCGGCAGTCACTCGTGCACCGGCTGACGACCCGTGCATGGCACGACGAGGTCTACCGAGAGCTGCTCTTTAACGACGCCCACGCTGCGATCCTCGATGAACTGGGCGAGGTTCCCCACGAACTGCGCAACGTCCGGTTCCGTCGGCGCCCGGTTGATCGGGCGAGGGTCCGGCCCACGCCCCGAGGTCGCCGCCTCGTGGTCCGCCCGAAGTACGGGGACGTGCCGCTGAGCGTGGTGAAGCGCCAGGTGTTCGGCGTGACCGAGCTGATCGTCGTGTTCTACACTCGACGCTGCCGGTACCAGTGCACGTTCTGCACCCTTCCGTCGACGTCGGCGTTGAGCGACGTCCCACTCGACGACATCGACAAACAGGTGGACGTGGCCCTGGACCGAGCAGGGGACCTATCCGGCACCCGGCAGGTCTTTCTCGGCAACGAGGGGTCGATCCTCGACGCACGCACGTTCCCCAGGGAGCAACTCGAGCACGTTCTCCGGCGCTTCGGTGCCCTCCCCGGCGTCGAGGAGTTCGTCCTTGAGACCCGGGCTGAGTTCGTCACCGAGGAGCTAATCGACGCCATCCTCGGATGGGTGCTTCCGGCCCGGCTGAGCGTGAAGATCGGGCTTGAGAGCGTCGATGACCACGTCCGTGAGAACGTCCTCCGCAAGCGGATGGACCTCGACGAGTTCGAAGCCGTGGTGTCACTCCTCGGCACCCGGGGTGTCGGCCTGTCGTCCTATGTCTTGGTGAAGGCCGACCCTCATCACTCCGACGAGGACGGCAAGCGCGACGCGCTCGCGACGTGCCGCTACCTGACGACTCTGTGCCGTCGAACCGGGACGCGGTTGACGCTCAAGGTCAACTCCATGTACCGAGCGGCCAACTCGATGTGGGCTGGGTGGGCGGCGGCCAGCGGGTGGGTTCCTCCGTCGATCTTCGACCTGGCCGAGGTCCTGCTCGGAGCTGCGGAGGAAGACGTACGCGTGTTCGCGGGGCTATCGGAGGAAGGGCTAGCGACGGCCGACGGGCATTACGAGGTGAGGAGCGACTTCGCACTGTGGGCGCAGAGGGCGTTGGAGGAGTTCAACCGTACGGGTGACATCGCACTGGTGCGAAACGTGGTCGCACGTCGTCCTCCACCGTGACGAGGCGGCCCCATCGTGCGGGTTCCAGTGTCGCGAAGGTTGATCGGTGAGCACCGAGGACGTGGTCGAAGATGGAGAAGTGTCGAGAGCCCGTCCGGGACCTGGGTGAGGTCCCGGACGCCCTGGTGTCGGAGGTCGTCAAGAAGATCGAGCGGGACGGTGAACTCCCGGCGTCGGGGGACGACCGCTTCCTCGCCCGGTACGCGGGACTGCGAAGCACGGTCCTGAAGTTCCCCGACTCCTCTCCCGGAAGTCATCTCCGGGCCTCCTGCACGAGTCACTGGGAGACATGGCGGGAACTCGTCGAGCCCATCCTTGTCGTTGTGGGCGAGAGCCTCGGATACGAGACGTTCGAGACCTCGAAGATCCTGCTGTCCTCGTTGCTTGCAGGATCGGCCGTTCCGGTTCACGTGGACACCAATCCATCGTCGCAGGTGCCCCACAAGGTGCACGTACCGATCAGCACGCATCCGAACGTCGTCTTCACGGTCGATGGCCGGTCTCGCCATCTATGCCGTGGTCGCGCCTACGAGATCAACAACCTTCGCCCGCACGGGGTCGAGAACGACTCGGACCACGACCGCCTCCACCTGGTCGTCGAGCTGTTTCCCGTGGATCGCAATGAATGACACACGGCGTTCGACCGGTCGACCGCCACCCAGCGAACGGCCGATGGTGCACCCATTCGCCGAGGTTTTCGAGCATCCGCCCGACGTGACGGTCGCGAGGTCGGGCCGGGAGGTCGTCCGCGTGCGCGGTGCGGACCTTACGGTGGTCCTCGGGCTCATGGACGGCCGGAACACTCTCGGATCGATAGTGGCACGGGCGGGATCGGATCGGGTTCACGCACTCGTCGATCACCTCGACGCGCGGGGGCTGATCCTGTGGGCGGGGCCGGTTGCCGGTGGCGACTGGGACCGCGAAGGCGCGGAGAGTGGCGCCGACGCGCCCATCGAGGCCGTCGCGGATGCCCTGGCCGATGTCGAGAAGCTCCTGTGTGCCGGTCCGCTAGCGCGGGCGAAGGTCGAGTTCGTAGGTGATCCAGGTTCCCTAGTGTTGCCGGACGGAGCCGTTCCGTATGGTGGAACGGGTCCCCGGATCCTGCTGGCTCTCGGTCGGCCTCTTGATACTGAGCCCGGTCCTCGACGCGCGATACCGCCCGTGCGCGGACTGCCTGTCGAGAAGGATGCTCTCCAACGACGATCTGCTGGCCGGGCTGGTCCGTTCCGGCTTCCGGCAGCGATGTCGCGACGCCTGGTGTCCTCCGGGGCTTGCCGGAGCTCTGTCGCGCTTGGTGCGCGGGATCGAGGACGGCGGCGACCGCTTCCGCAGAGCCGTGTTGAGTGCTCACGCCGTGACGATGTCGCTCGCCTCGTCATCGCTCTCGGTGCACCGGGTTGTGCCCTACCCGTCCTGCGTCCGGTGCGCAGGGGAACGTGAATGGGCGACTCCCGGTGGAACGTTGCCGGACGATGTACCCGCAATAGCGGCCACGCCCCCGAAGGGGCCGGCGGAGGGGCTGTGGCCACGTGTTCTGCGAACTGTAGGTGACGTCGTCGACGGGGTCACCGGCATCATCCAGCGTCCCGTTGTCGTCGAACGCGCCTCGGCAGGAGGTGTCTACGTCGCCATGACACGGCACGCGGACCCTTCGCCCCCGCGTTTCGGCAGCCTCCGCGTCGACGGGGGATCGGGCGCGGTGACGGCCCGCACCGGCTTTTCCCGGCAGGCGTTCGGGAGCGGGTGGAGCGAGGGTGATGCGCGGGCACGGGCCTGCATGGAGGCGCTCGAGCGTTACTCGTGCACCCTCGACGACCGCGAGGTCTGCCTTCGTGCCAGGTCGGATGACCTCGCGGAGCGGCACCTCGCGCCGAACGATCTGATGCGTTACGCGGACGATCAACTCCGTCACGGTTCGACCGGGGTGAGCGGCGACCCACGGGACCCGTCCACGGCCCCGTCGCCCTACGACGCCACCGCGACACTCGACTGGTGTCGAGCCGTCTCGATTACGGGTGAACCGTTCCTCCTCCCCGCCGGGTGTTGTCTCCGACTGCCGCCCGGGCATCCGGATCACCGCTACTGCATGCACGACAACAACGGGTGCGCCGCCGCGCTGACTCCACAGGACGCCGTCGTCGCCGGTTTCCTGGAGGTCGTCGAGCGCGATGCCGCAGCCGTCTGGTGGTACAACAGGATTCCCCGCCCGCTCGTTGACCTTGCGTCCTTCGAGGTTGCCGAGGTCGACCAGATGGTGGGACGGCAACGGGTGAATGGCCGCGAACTCGTCGTGTTCGACATCACCGCGGACGTTCCGGTGTCGGTATTCGCGGCCATGGCCCACCGCGTCGGCCAGCCCTTTCCCCTGCTGGGGTTCGGCGCGCACTTCGATCCTCGCCGTGCCCTGGAGGCTGCGGTGCTGGAGCTCGGCCAGGCGATCGCTTTCGAGCCCGAGGAAGCGTCGAAGTGGCAGGGCTTCGACTGGCGTGGACAGGACCACCTGGACATCGGCCGCGCGCACGACCTACGCACGCGGGATTCGTCGCGACGGGAGTACCGTCCAGAGGACTCGGCCGACGTTGAGGCTTGTGCGCATGCGGCAGCGGTCGCCGGTCTCGACGTCCTGGTGGTCGACCGCAGTCGTGCCGACGCCGCCATCGCCTGTGTGAAGGCCGTCGTTCCAGGTTGCCGCGGTTTCGGCCCGCGATTCGGGTCGGGCCGGCTGTTCGAGGTGCCGGTCTCCCTTGGATGGGTGCCAAGGCCTCGACGTCCCGAGGAGCTGAATGAGCAGAGCCTACGATCCTGAGGAGGACCCCCCGAAGTGCTCCCTAACTTCCTGGTCATCGGTTCCTCCAGGAGCGGGACGACCTCCCTCTACCACCACCTGGGGCAACATCCTCAGGCCTACGTCACCCCCGTGATCGAGCCGCGCTTCTTCGCATTCGAGGACAGCGCGCTCGACTTCTCCGGCCCCGGGGACCAGCTGCTCCGTCACCGGGTCGTCACACGTTGGGACGACTACGTCGACCTGTTCACAGCCGCTCGGGGGCAGAGAGCCGTCGGCGAAGTGTCGCCAGCCTATCTCTGCAGCGCGGAGACCGCCCGGAGGATCCATCGTCGCGTGCCGGCGGCGCGGATCCTGGCGATCCTGCGCAATCCTGTCGAGCGGGCGATCTCCAGCTTCTGCCTGGAGCGCCTGGACGGCTTCGAGCCCGAACACAGCCTGCGAGCCGCGATCGGGAAGGAGGAGGCGCGGCGCGAGGCCAACTGGTCATACGTCTGGCGCTATCACCACCGTGGTCGCTACCACCAGCACCTGCGCCGCTATTTCGACCTCTTCCCGAAGGAGCAGATCGGGGTCTGGCTATACGAAGACTGGGAGCCCGACGGCGGGCAAACCCTGCTCAACGCAGTCTTCGCCTTCCTGGGACTCGACCCCGATCTGGGCGCCACCGACGAGGTTGTTCGCCTCAACACCACCGGGGCCGATCGGTTCCGGACCTGCCGTCTCGAACGCTCCGAGCCTTCGGAGGAGGACCTCGCATGGCTGACGGAGCTGTACCGCGACGACATCGCGCGGCTGGAAGAGTTGCTGTGCCGCGACCTGTCCCACTGGCGCAGGTTCGGTGGTTCATGAGCCGAGGGCGCCCCGACGAGTGTTGACGGCCGCCCGGAGCTCCAATAGCGTCGAGACGACCACGCTTCGCCGACCCCAGGGAGCGATCATGCCGGAGGCTTATTCATAAGGTTCAGTAGTAGAGTTTGAAGAAGGCGAGTGCGGCGACGGTTTTCACGACGTTGGGGAATTTTTCGAGTGGTCCGCGGTAGCGGCCGGACAGGATCTTCCAGTTCTTGAGGTGGGAGATGGCTC
>WHTH01000073.1 GCA_009377865.1 Pseudonocardiaceae bacterium
CCCTGCGCAATCTCGCCGTCAGCCTGCACCGACTCACCGGCACGGCCAACATCGCCGCCGCCTGCCGCCACGTCAGCCGCCACCCCAACCGCGTCCTCCCGCTACTCATGTAACCGGCAGATCAACTTTGCCGGTGCCCTGGCCTGCGGTCCGGCGCGGGCACGGCGGTGGCGGATCACTTGGTCGTCGAGGCCGACGGGTCCTTGGTGAGCTGGAGCCGCTGGACGTCGCGTCCGCTCCGGCCTCGGCGCTACCAGAGCCTTGCCTCCTCGCGGCAGCGTGCCGGAGTCCGGTCATGCTCCGAGCCGGCATCTGGCCGGTGAGCCCGCTCTGCTCGCCAGATGTGCTGACGTTCTGTAACTGGCTACCCGTGAAGTGGCGGAGAGGCAAGCGTCTGCTCAGGGCGTTGCTGGCGCGACGAGGCTTCTCCGCAGAGTTCCTCTATCCCCGCCGTCGGGAGAACTTCGCGCACGTCATGGAGCACGCGATGATCCACAACGGGCTCCCGCTGATGCGCTCCATGAGGCGCGGGTCCATCCTTGCAGATCAAGGTTCCCTGGACCTCGATCGGCTCGATCGGCGGGGGACTCATCGCCGCCACCGGGGCTCTACGAAGCCGTCGTGCTTGAGCTGAGCCTTCGGACGTTGTCAGGCTGACCGCGTCCGGCGTGGGTGCCACAGCAGCGGGCACCGGGCCGCTAGCCTTGAGCAGCCGGTGTCACTCGTGTGCCCCGCCCGATGCCGTTCGCTGTGCTGGGAGGTCTTTGCTCGTGGGTGATGGCTCGTTCGTCCACCTTCATGTCCACACCGAGTACTCGATGCTCGATGGTGCGGCAAAACTCGGTCCCATGTTTGCCGAGGTCGACCGATTGGCCATGCCGGCTCTGGGCATGACCGACCACGGAAACATGTACGGTGCCTACGACTTTTATCGACAAGCCAGTGCGGCGGGTATCAAACCGATCATTGGCGTAGAAGCCTATGTCGCACCCGACGGCCGACACCAGAAGAAGCCCGTCTTCTGGGGGGAGCGATACCAGCGGGATCGCGGAGACGACGTCTCCGGTAATGGGGCATATACTCACTTGACGTTGTTGGCGGAGAACGCCAAGGGGCTGCGGAACCTCTTCCAACTCTCGAGTAAGGCTTCCTTGGAAGGTTATTACTACAAGCCCCGGATGGACCGTGAGTTGCTCGCCGAGCACTCCGAAGGGATTATCGCGACAACCGGCTGTCCATCGGGGGAGGTTCAGACGCGACTCCGCCTCGACCAAGAACGTGAGGCGCTGCAAGCGGCGGCTGACCTACGAGAAATCTTCGGCCCGGAAAATCTCTACCTCGAACTGATGGACCACGGGCTGGACATCGAACGCAAGGTCCGCGAGGGATTGCTCACGATCGGCAAGAAGCTCGGCATCCGTCCGTTAGCGACGAACGACTCGCATTACGTTCACCGCGAAGATGCCAAGACCCACGAAGTACTGCTGTGCGTGCAGTCCGGGAAGACGCTCGCCGACCCTAAGCGGTTCAAGTTCGACGGCGACGGATTTTACATCAAGTCACCGGAAGAGATGCGATCCCTGTGGGACGACGAGGTTGCGGGAGCTTGTGACAATTCCCTTCTGATCGCCGAACGCGTGCAGTCCTACGAAGACATCTTCGGTTTTATCGACCGCATGCCGAGATTTCCAGTTCCGGAGGGCGAGGACCAGGCCAGCTGGTTACGGCAAGAGGTCGAGCGAGGACTTGCCGCTCGATTCCCGGGTGGAGTTCCGGAGCGGCACCGTACGCGGGCTGGCTACGAGATCGACGTGATCTTGCAGATGGGTTTTCCCGCGTACTTCCTCGTCGTCGCTGATCTGGTCGGGTACGCAAAGCAGGCAGGCATCAGGGTTGGCCCTGGTCGCGGCTCGGCGACCGGTTGCCTGTGCGCTTATGCGCTGGGTATCACCGAGTTGGATCCCTTGGAGCACGGGCTGCTGTTCGAGCGCTTCTTGAACCCGGAGCGCATATCGATGCCGGACATCGACCTCGACTTCGACGAGCGTCGACGTGGCGACATGATCCGTTATGTCACCGAGCGATGGGGCGAGGACCGAGTCGCGCAGATCATCACGTATGGAACCATCAAGGCGAAGGCGGCGCTCAAGGACTCCGCCCGAGTCCTGTACGGCCAGCCCGGCTACTCGGCTGCGGACCGGATTTCCAAGGCGATGCCGCCTGCGGTGATGGGCAAGGACATCCCTTTGTCGGGCGTGTTCGACCCGGCACACCCACGTTATTCCGAGGCGATCGAGGTCCGCTCGCTCTATGAAGCCGACCCGCAGGTCAAGGAGATCGTCGAGACGGCTCGTGGTCTCGAGGGTATGATCCGACAAGCCGGAGTGCACGCCGCTGGTGTGATCTTGTCCTCCGAACCTCTGGTCGATGTCCTGCCCGTGTGGCGTCGGGAAGCGGACGGAGCTGTCGTCACGCAATGGGACTTCCCGTCGTGCGAGTCGGTCGGCCTGCTCAAGATGGATCTCTTGGGCCTGCGAAATCTTACGGTGCTCGATGACGCGCTCTCGAACGTCGAGGCGAACCATGGCCGTAGGATCGATCTCGACACGCTGAGGCTCGACGACAAGAAGACCTACGAGCTCTTGGCGCGTGGCGACACCCTGGGAGTGTTCCAGCTCGACGGCGGGCCGATGCGTGCGCTGCTCAAAGCCATGGCACCGACGGCGTTCGAGGACATCGCTGCCGTCCTTGCGCTTTATCGGCCGGGACCGATGGCGGCCAACGCCCACTACGACTACGCCGACCGGAAGAATAACCGCAAGCCAGTCGTGCCAATTCATGAAGAACTTGCGGAACCGCTGGACGAGATTCTCGGTGAGACATTCGGGCTGATCGTCTATCAGGAACAGGTAATGGCGATCGCGCAGAAGGTCGCCGGATACAGTCTCGCTTCGGCAGACTTACTCCGCCGGGCGATGGGAAAGAAGAAGAAGGAGATCCTCGACAAGGAGTTCGAGTCTTTCTCCGGTGGTATGCAGGACTGTGGATACTCGGTTGCGGCGGTCAACAAGCTATGGGAGATTCTCCTTCCGTTTGCAGGTTACGCGTTCAACAAAAGTCATACTGCGGGCTACGGCCTGGTCTCGTACTGGACGGCCTATCTCAAGGCCAACTACCCGGCCGAGTACATGGCGGGGCTGCTGACGAGCGTGGGTGACGACAAGGACAAGGCGGCGGTGTACCTCGCCGAGTGCCGCAAGATGGGCATCACCGTGCTGCCCCCGGACGTCAACTCATCCGACCGTGGCTTCACGCCCGTCGGCACCGACATCCGGTTCGGGCTCGGTGCGGTCCGCAACGTCGGTACCAACGTCGTCGACGCGATCAGCCGGTCGCGGGCCGAGAAGGGCGCCTACCGCGACTTCTCCGACTTCCTGCGCAAGGTCGATGCGGTGGCCTGCAACAAGAAGGTCGTCGAGTCGCTGGTCAAGGCGGGCGCGTTCGACTCGATGGCACATCCGCGCAAGGGCCTGCACCTGGTGCACGCCGAGGCGATCGACGGTGTGATGGAGTCCAAGCGGGCCGAGGCCGTGGGCCAGTTCGACCTGTTCGGGGATGCCCCGGCCGACAGCGGTGGGCTCTTCGACGTGGCGGTGCCCACCGAGGAATGGGACACCAAGCACCGGCTCGCGCTCGAGCGGGAGATGCTGGGGCTCTACGTGTCCGGGCACCCGCTGCACGGGGTGGAGCACGTGCTGGCCACCCAGGCCGACACCCCGATCGCCTCCATCCTCGACGGCACCGTCGCCGATGGCGCGCAGGTCATCGTCGGCGGCATCCTCGCCTCGGTGACCCGGCGGGTGAACCGCAACGGCGAGCCGTGGGCGGCGGCCCAGCTCGAGGACCTCGCGGGTGGGATCGAGGTGCTGTTCTTCCCCAAGACCTACTCGGTGGTGGGCGTGAACGTGGCCGAGGACGCGATCGTGCTGGTCAAGGCACGGGTGACCAACCGCGACGACCGGCTCTCGCTGATCGCAAACGATCTCGTCGTGCCCGATCTCAGCGCCGCGGGCACCGCAGGGCCGGTGCGGGTGAGCATGCCCGCGGCCCGCTGTACCCCGCCGCTGGTCGCCGAACTCAAGGATGTGCTCGCCCGCCACCCCGGGACCCAGGACGTGCACCTGAACCTGGTGAACGGGAGCCGCTCCTACCAGCTTCGGCTCGACGACGGGCTGCGGGTGACGCCGTCGTCGGCACTGATGGGGGACCTCAAGGCGCTGCTGGGCGCGAGCTGCCTGAGCTGACCATGGGATCCGCGCCAGACCCGCAGCACGACCTGCTTGCCGCTGACCGGGCACACGTGTGGCATCCCTACGGTCCGATGCCCGGGCAGACCGAACCACTCGTCGTCGAATCGGCGTCCGGGGTGCGGCTACGGCTGGCCGACGGCACCGAGCTGATCGACGGGATGTCGTCCTGGTGGGCGGCGATCCACGGCTACCGCCACCCGGTGCTCGACGCGGCGGCGCGCGACCAGCTGGGACGGATGAGCCACGTGATGTTCGGCGGCCTGACCCACGAACCGGCGGTGCGGCTGGCCCAGCGGCTGGTGGAGATCACCCCCGAGCCGCTGGCGCACGTCTTCCTCGCCGACTCCGGATCGGTGTCCGTCGAGGTCGCGATCAAGATGTGCCTGCAGCACTGGCGCTCGCTCGGCCGTCCCGGCAAGCGCCGGCTGCTCACCTGGCGGGGTGGCTACCACGGCGACACCTTCGGGGCGATGAGCGTGTGCGACCCCGAGGGCGGGATGCACGCGCTGTGGTCCGACGTGCTCGCGCAGCAGGTCTTCGTGCCCCCGCCGCCGCGCGAGCTCGACAGCGACTATGTGTCACTGCTCGCCGACACCGTCGAGCGTCACGCCCACGAGCTCGCCGCCGTCATCGTGGAACCGGTCGTGCAGGGCGCCGGTGGGATGCGCTTCCACGATCCGGGCTACCTGGCCGCGCTGCGCAAGATCGCCGACGAACACGACGTGCTGCTGGTCTTCGACGAGATCGCCACCGGGTTCGGCCGCACCGGTGAGCTCTTCGCCGCCGACCACGCCGGTGTCTGCCCCGACGTGATGTGCGTCGGCAAGGCGCTGACGGGGGGCTACCTCACGATGGCAGCCGCACTGTGCACGCCGCGGGTGGCCGAGGGCATCTCCGCCGGACAGGTCCCGGTGCTCGCGCACGGTCCGACGTTCATGGCCAACCCGCTGGCGGCCTCGGTGGCCAATGCCTCGATCGAGGTGTTGCTGGCGCAGGACTGGCGGGCCCAGGTCGCGCGGATCGAAGCGGGACTGCGCGCAGGCCTCGCCCCCGCCGCCGAGCTGGACGGGGTGACCGACGTCCGGGTGCTCGGCGCGATCGGCGTCGTGGCGCTCGATCACCCGGCCGACGTCGCACTGGCCGGTAGGGCAGCCGTCGACACCGGGGTGTGGCTGCGCCCCTTCCGGGAGCTGATCTACACCATGCCCCCCTACATCACCGGCGACGATGACCTCGACCGGATCTGTGCTGCGGTGTGCGCCGCAGCCGCGGCAGGCTGACCCGAGTTACCGCAGTGGCAGGTATCGCACCCGTACGGCCTTCGGACTCAAAACGACGAATGCGCCCTTGGTGATCGCCGAGGTGATCTGGTGGGTGAGATTGGCGAGTACGAGAGCAGCAACCTCGTCGGCGCGCACAACGTCGGGCAGCTGGCGTAGCAAGAAGACCGACGGCTCGGTTGCCCGTGTCTGCGCAAGCTCACGGCCAAAGTCGCCGCGGTCGGCGGTGATCAGCACCCTCTCGTCAGTGACAGCCATGGTGAGCACTTGCCGGTCCGTGGCACCGTGCATCCCGGCGTCCCGCACATGGGCCGCGTCGTGACCAGCAGCGTTCAAGCGATCGCACACGCGGTGAGACAGATTCTCGTCGACGAGGAACCTCACGCTGGGGGCCTGAGAGGGTAGTAATGTTCGGCGAGGGCCTCAGCCGCGTATGCGAGGGCCGCAGGGATGTCCTCCGGCTCTAAATCGGGATGCTCGTCGAGGATCTCCTCCGTGGTCATGCCCCCCGCGATCATGCGAAGCACGGTGACGACTGGAAAACGTAGTCCCCGAATGCAGGGCTGACCGTCCATCTTGTCTGACTCGATGGTGATGCGGGAGTGCACCTGGGCGGTCATGACGCTCACCCGTACCTTCCTCTGCCGTTGATCCTCACTGTATGGCATAGGACTACCGGTGGCGGGCCCTGATCCCGGTGAGGTCATGCCGCCTTGCCTGTACCAGACGGCTGGACTGCGGTGCCAGGAGGCGCTGGTTAATGGGGGAACAGCGGTGGCGTCGATTGGAACGACGGTCGCCGGCCGCTGGTGTGGGTTGATGCCGTGGCGCAGTTCCATCAGACACCTTCGGGCGCAACAACTCTGCGCCCAGGCGGACGGCGCCAACCTCGTCTCTTGGGCCGGTCCCCGGTGGTGCTCCACCCTCGCCAGTACGACCGCTGCGCAGCCTACCGTCATGCTCAAAAGGCCCAACACCTTGGTAGCGCCACCAGCTGCTTGCTACCCGACTGGTGCCCCTTGCCAAATGCGAGGTCGTAGGCTCGTCGCGGTGACGGATCCGCTGGCATGGCTGCAGGAGCGGGCGGCGGCGCGGTGGGCGCAGGGGCTGCGCCGGACACTGCGCCCACGCGCCGCTGCGGAGCCTCTGATCGACTTGGCGTCCAACGACTACCTCGGTCTCGCCCGGGACCCGCGGGTGGTGGCGGGCGCGGTGGACGCCGTGCGCACCTGGGGTGCGGGGTCGACCGGCTCCCGGCTGGTCACCGGATCGACGGAGCTGCATGCGGAGCTGGAATCCGAGCTTGCGGCCTTTTGCGGGGTTCCGGCCGCACTGGTCTTCTCGTCCGGTTACACGGCCAACCTCGGCGCGGTGGCCGCGCTGTCCGGGCGGGGCAGCCTCATCGTCTCCGCCGCGGCGAGCCACGCCTCGCTGGTCGACGCCTGCCGGCTGTCCCGGGCCCGGGTCGTGGTAGTGCCCACCCACGACGTCGTAGCGGTCGATGCCGCGCTGGCCGATCGCACCGAGCAGCGGGCCCTCGTGGTGACCGACTCGGTGGGCAGCACGGACGGCGACCTGGCGCCGTTGCGCGAGCTGCATGCCGTCTGCCGGGCGCGCGGCGCGGTGCTGCTGGCCGACGAGGCACACGGCGTCGGGGTGCGCGGGCCCGGCGGGCGGGGGCTCGTGGCGGAGGGCGGGCTGGCCGGGCAGCCCGACCTGGTGGTAACGGCGACGCTGTCCAAGTCGCTGGGCAGTCAGGGTGGCGCGGTGCTGGGTGCGACTGCGGTGATCGAGCATCTCGTCGACGCCGCCCGCAGCTTCATCTTCGACACCGGTCTGGCCCCGGCGGCCACCGGGGGGGCACTGGCGGCGCTGCGGGTCCTGCGTTCCGAGCCTGAGCTGCCCACCCGGGTGCTGCGGGCCGCGGCGACCATCGCGCGCGCCGCGGGTGTGGCCGGGCCGACCTCCGCCGTGGTCTCGGTGGTGCTCGGCGATCCGGACCGCGCCGTGGCCGCCGCGGCCGAATGCCTGCGCCACGGGCTGCGGGTGGGCTGTTTCCGCCCGCCCTCGGTGCCCGAGGGAACCAGCCGGCTGCGGCTGACCGCGCACGCCGCGCTGTCCGACGCGGAGCTGGCGCGGGTGACCGAGGTCCTCGACGAGGTGCTCAGCGGGGCGCGGACATGACGATCCTGGTCATCACCGGCACCGGCACGGGGGTGGGCAAGACGGTGGTCGCCGCCGCTGTCGCCGCGCTGGCGGTCGACGCCGGACAGCGGGTCGCGGTGCTCAAGCCGGCGCAGACCGGGGCCGGGCAGGGGGACCCGGGAGACCTGGACGAGGTGCGCCGCCTTGCCGGTGGGGGCGTGACGCTGCTCGAGCTGGCTCGCTTCCCGGAGCCACTCGCTCCGGACACCGCCGCGCGCCGAGCCGGCAAGGCCCCCATCACCCCGTCCGAGGTTGCCGCCGCCGCACGCGAGCTGGCTGCCGAGCACGATCTCGTCCTCATGGAGGGGGCAGGCGGGTTGCTGGTCCGGCTCGATGGCCGCGGCGGCACCCTCGCCGATGTCGCAGCGCTGCTCGGCGCGCCCGTCCTGGTGGTCGCTGCGGCGGGCCTGGGGACGCTCAACCACACAGCGCTCACCGTCGAGGCACTGCGATCACGCGACCTGTGCTGCGCCGGGATCGTGATCGGCTGTTGGCCCGCCGAGCCGGATCTCGCGGACCGGTGCAACCTGATCGACCTGCCCGAAGTCACCGGTGTCCCGCTGCTCGGCGCGATGCCCGAGGGAGCCGGGGCCCTGGCTGCGGCGGGCTTCCACGCAGCGGCTCGACGTGGTCTTGCCGTCGAACTCAGGGGTGGCGGCTAGTTCGAGGCGCGACCACTAGGTGCGGCCGACACCTACATGTGCTGGTCATCTACTCTGGCTGTGACGCCGGGGCTAGCGTGACGACCTGATCGACAACGAGTGAAACCACCCTTCACAGGAAGCCCCCAGTCAGGTTGCATCACCCAGAAGGCGGTAGGGGTCTCGAGGACGATGCACGCTCCGAAGGCGCTCGAATCACGTCACGCCCTGGACGAGTGGTCTGGAGCCGGCAACCCGGCGTACCGGGATCCGCTGGTCGGATCCGTTCCTTTCAGGGCGCGGCGCCGGGCCGCGTGGCGCACTGCCCTCTGGTCCGTGCTGCAGTATCTGGTCACCCTGCTGTGCCTCGTCACGGTGGTCTTCCTGCTCCCGCGGGTCATGCCGGGAGATCCGCTCTCGGCGCTGCAGGACCCGGAGAGCGGGCTGTTCTTCGCCGACGAGCAAGCCCGGCAGGAGGTGCTGGCCTACTACGGCCTCGACCGTCCGCTTCCGGTGCAATACATCGACTACGTCACCGGCGTGGTGCAGGGCGACCTGGGTTGGTCGATCTCGCGCAATCAGCCGGTCTCGACGCTGATCGCCCAGCACCTGCCGTGGACCCTGCTGCTGATGGGGTTGGCCCTGGGGCTGGCGTCGGTGTTCAGCTTCGTGGCGGGCGTGGCGGCCGCCTGGTGGCGGGGCGGGCTGCGGGACCGCGTGTTGGTGAGCAGCCTCACCGGCCTGCAATCCGTGCCCGAGTACGCACTGGCCGCGGCGTTCCTGCTGCTGTTCGGCGTGCTCTTCCCGATCTTCCCGCTCTACGGTGCTCGCACCATGTTCGTCGAGTACGGTTCGTGGCTCGACGCAACGGGCGACGTGCTGGCGCACCTGGTGCTGCCGCTGGCCGCGCTGACGCTGTCGCTGCTCGGGGCCAAGTTCCTGCTCGTGCGCAACTCCGTGCTCAGCGCTCTCGGTACCGAGTACATGATGCTCGCCCGCGCGAAGGGGCTGCCGGAGCGACTGCTCAAGTACCGCCACGCGGGTCGCAACGCGCTGCTGCCCTTCCTCACCGTGCTCGGGATCCAGGCGGCCTTCGCGGTCGGTGGCTCGATCTTCGTCGAAGCGGTCTTCGCCTACCCGGGCATGGGCACCCTCGTGCTCGACGCAGTGGAGGCCCGCGACTACCCGGTGCTCGAGGCGGTCTTTCTCACCCTGGCCGCCACCGTCCTCACCATCAACCTGCTGATCGAACTGCTCTACGCCCGTCTCGACCCCCGGGTGGGTGCCGAATGACCGCCGCCGTCGACGCGCAGCCGGCACAGCGGCGTGCGTCGTTCTCCCGGATCGGGTGGGTCGGGGTCGGCATCGTCGGAACCGTCGTCGCGTTCGCGGCCGGCGCCCCGCTGCTGACGCCGTACCGCCCGACCGCGCCCAGCGGTGCGCCGCTGGCCCCGCCCGGCGGCGAGCATTCACTGGGTACCAACGCGGTGGGTCAGGACATCGCCAGTCAGCTGCTGGCGGGCGCGCAGGTGTCGTTGCTCATCGCGGTCATCGCCGGCGGCGGGAGCCTGGTCATCGGCGCGGCCGTCGGGGTGGTGGCCGGCTGGCGGGGCGGGCACACCGACGCCGTGCTCATGCGAGTGGTCGACCTGTTGCTGGCGACCCCGCGGCTGCCGTTGCTGATCGTGGTGGGCGCCTACGTCGGCGCGTCGCTGTGGGCCGTCGCCGCAGTCATCGCGGTGACGTCCTGGCCGCCGGGCGCCCGGGTGGTTCGTTCGCAGGTGCTGTCGCTGCGGGGCCGGACCCACCTGCGGGCCACGGTCGGCTTCGGCGCGGGCACCTGGCACACGCTGCGCCGCCACATCGTTCCCGAGGTGGGGCTCATCCTCATCGCCGGACTGGTGTCGGCCGCGGGCCGTGCGGTGATGATCGAGGCGGGACTGTCGTTCCTGGGCCTCGGCGACCCGTCGCGCACCAGCTGGGGCGCGATGATCCGCGACGCCATCGACTTCGGCGGGCTGCTCTACACCGACGCGTGGAGCTGGTGGTTGCTGCCGCCGGTGCTGGCCATCACGGTGCTGCTGCTGGGCTTCACGTTCGCCGGTCTGGGGCTGGAGGAAGCCGTCAACCCCGCCCTGCGGCGACACCGGGCGGTGCCCGCATGACCGCGGCGCTGTCGGTGCGCGGGCTGCGGGTCGAGTATCCGGGCCCGCCGCCGGTCCACGCCCTCGACGGGGTCGACCTGGAGCTGCGCCACGGCGAGTGCCTCGCCGTGTTCGGCGAGTCCGGGTCGGGAAAGTCGAGCCTCGCCCGGGCCGCCCTGGGCCTGCTGGGCGATGCCCGTTGCAGCGGCAGCATCCATCTCGGCGAGACCGACCTCACCGCCCTCGACGAGGACGGGTGGCGAGCGGTGCGGTGGCAACGCCTCGCGATGGTCTTTCAGTCGAGCTCGGCGTTGAACCCCGTGCTGCGGGTGGGCGCACAGGTCGCCGAGGCGGTGCAGGTGCACTGGAGTGTGCGCAGCGGCGCCGCGCAGGCGCGGGCCGAAGCCGTCCTGGCGTGGGTCGGCCTGGCCGCGGACATGGCCGACCGATACCCCCGCGAGCTGTCCGGCGGCGAGCGGCGGCTCGCGCTGCTGGCGGTGGCGCTGGCGTGCGACCCCGACGTGCTCGTCCTCGACGAGCCCACCGCGGGACTCGACCCGATCACCCGTGGTCGCGTGCTGACGCTGCTCGCGCAGCTGCGGGCGCAGGGCCGTTCGCTGCTGCTGCTCACCCATGACATCGACGCACTGACCCAGCTGGCAGACCGCGCGATGGTGCTCTATCGGGGGTGGGTGGCCGAGCGCGGCCCGGTCGCCCGGGTGATCGACGATCCCCGGCACCCGTATACGGTTGGGCTGCTCAACGCCCGACCCACGCTGGCCACCATCAAGGACCTGCGTGGCATCCGCGGCGACCCGCCCGATCCCACGGCGGTCGCGGTGGGCTGCCCGTTCCTGCCGCGGTGCACCCAGTCGATCGACCGCTGCGCCGACGGGCGGCCGGCCGAGGTGGCCCCCGATGGGGAAGCCGACGGCGGGCGGGTCGTCGCGTGCGTCCGCGGCGGCCTGGTGCAGGTCGTGCGGGCCCGAAACCTCCGCAAGAGCTACCCGGTGCGTAGCCGTGGGCTCCGGCGCCACCGGGTCGACGCGGTGGCCGACGTCAGCGTCGACGTCCGGGAGGGCGAGGTCGTCGGCCTGGTCGGCCCGAACGGCGCCGGCAAGTCCACCGTGGGACTGATGCTGCTGCGGCTGCTGGAACCCGACGCCGGAAGCGTCGAACTCGAAGGCCGCGACCTGCTCGCCGCCGACGGTCCGGCGTTGACGGCCGCCCGGCGCCGCGCCCAGATGCTGTTTCAGGACCCCGCCGAGGCCCTGTCGCCCCGCATGAGCGTCGCCGAGACCGTTCGGGAGCCGCTGGACGTGCAACGGATCGGGACACCGCCCGAGCGCGCCGAGGCGGTACGCCGCGCGCTGGCCGACGCGCGCCTCCCGTCCGATGACGGGTTCCTGCAGCGTCACGCGCACGAACTGTCCGGCGGCCAACTCCAGCGCGTCGCCCTCGCCCGGGCGCTGGTGCTCGAGCCCAAACTCCTGGTGGCCGACGAGCCGCTGGAAGGGCTCGACCCCTCGGAGCGGGCCACGGTGTTGCAGCTGCTCAAGACCCTGCAGGTCGAGCGCGGCATGGCGATGGTCCTCATCTCCCACGACCTGGCGGTGATGCTGCGGGTCGCCGACCGGGTCGTGGTACTCGAGGGTGGCCGGATCGTGGAGCAGGACACCGGCACCCGACTGCTCCTGGCGCCCCAGCATCCCGTCACCCGAGCGCTGCTCGCCGCTGCCGGGCGCGACCCGGCGCTGTCCACGAACGGGGGGCCCGCCGCTCATGACGGGCCACCACACACGTCCGAGTACGAGGAGGAACTGCGATGCGAAGAAACAGGCTCATCCGCGGCCTGGCGGCCCTGACGGCCGCCGTCGCCCTGCTGGCCACCGGGTGCTCCGCGGGCACCTCCGAGGACAGCTCCCCCGGCGCCCAGCAGGGACCGCAGTCCGCCGAGCGCGTGCGGCTCGCCGGCCTGCCCAACTTCGGCTACCCGAGTCCCTTCGCGTGGGTCCGCGGACCGGGGTGGCTCATAACCGGGATGTCGTTCGACACCCTGCTGTGGGAGGACTCCACCGGCGACCCGATCCCGTGGCTCGCGTCCGACTGGGAGGAATCCCCCGACGGGCTGCAGTGGAGCTTCACGCTGCGCGACAACGCCCGCTGGCAGGACGGCCGGCCCGTCACCGCCCAGGACGTGGCGTTCACCGTCAAGTACATGACCGAGGGTCCCGGGAAGGGCGAGGGGGGCTTCGCCGCACGAGGGCTCAAGGTGGTCCGGGACGTGGCGGCCGAGGGTGACCGCCGGGTGGTGTTCCGGCTGAAGCAGCCCAGCGCCGCATTCGTCGACGACGTCGCCGCCCGCGTCTACATCATCCCGGAGCACATCTGGGCCGACGTCACCGATCCCGGCAAGCTGCGCGGACCCGAGGCGACCATGGGGTCGGGCCCGTACCGCCTGGAGTCGCTCGACGACGCCACCGGAAGCATGCTCTACGTCGCCAACGAGGACTTCTACCTGGGCGAGCCGCAGGTCGAGCGGCTGGAGTTCCTGCCTGCCGACGACGAGCTCGCCGCGCTGCAGCGCGGCGAGCTCGACGCCGCGGAGGTCGGGCTGGAGGACCCGGTGCCGCAGCAGCAACTCGACGCGTTCGAGGCCGACCTGCAGGTGCAGCGGCTCGACGCCCCGGGGAGTTGGAACCGGGCGCTGCACTTCAACCTCGACGCAGGCTTCCCCTACGACGACGGCCGCTTCCGCCACGCGGTCGCCTACGCGATCGACCGCGAGGACCTGATCGAGCGCGTGATGTTCGGCCGCGGTACGCCGGGCAGCGCCGGTGGGCTCGCTCCCACGCACCCTTACCTCGCCGACGGCCTCCCCACCTACGACCACGATGCCGAGCGGGCGCGACGGCTGCTCGACGAGCTGGGCATGGTCGATGCCGACGGCGACGGGTTCCGCGACCTTCCCGACGGCAGCGCCTTCCGCCCGGAGCTGCTGGCCAGCAACCGCTTCTCGGCGCGCACCCCCGAGCTGATCCGCGAGTACCTTCGCGACGTGGGCATCGACACCACGGTCAGGATTCTCGACCAGGCCGCCGCCGACGAGGTCGCCGGCACGGGTGCGTTCACCATGACGCTGGCCGGCTACGGCGGGCTCATGGGCGATCCGGACTCGCTGCGCACTCGCTACTCGTCGCAGGGCTCCGGCGGCTCATTCTCACAGGCCACGGGGTACGCCAATCCCGAGTTCGAGCGGCTCGCCGACGCCCAGCTGGCGACCACCGACCCGCAACAGCGGCGGAGCATGATCGTCGAGATGCAGCGGATGGTCGCGGCCGACCTGCCGCTGCTGTCGCTCTACGTGCCCGACGACACGATGTTCTACAACCAGCAGGTATTCGGTTCCTGGTACTTCACCCCCGGCTGCAGCCCGTGCGGCGGGACCCGGAACAAGCACATGTTCGTCACCGGCCAGCAGGCCGGGTTCTGATGCCGGAACGGAGGCAGGCGATGACGATCGACGAGGCGACGCTGCAGCAGGTGGTGCACTTCCACGGCCACCTCTGCCCCGGTCTGGCCATGGGTGTCAAGGTGGCCGAGATCGCGCTGGACGAGATCGGCCCGCACGCGCAAGACGAGGAGGTCGTGGCGGTCACCGAAACCGACATGTGCGCGGTGGACGCCATCCAGTTCCTCACCGGATGCACCTACGGCAAGGGCAACCTCATCCACCGCGACGTCGGCAAGAACGCATACTCGTTCTACCGTCGCTCCGACGGCAAGGCGATCCGCATCGCGAGCAGGCCGGACGGCTGGCAGCGCGATCCCCAGCACGAGGCGCTGTTCGCCCGGGTGCGGTCCGGTGAGGCCTCGGAGCAGGAGCAGGCGCGATTCCGGGAGCTGCACGAGGCACAATCGCGGCAGGTGCTCGAGCAGCCGCCGGACGAGCTCTTCGAGGTGAAGCCGGTCGACGGGGAACCGCCGGCCAAGGCGCGGATCCATGCCTCGGTGACGTGCTCCGCGTGCGGCGAGAGGATCATGGAGACCCGGGTGCGGCGGCTCAACGGTCAGGAGCTGTGCGAACCGTGCTTCGAGGCAGCCGGGGGTCGTTGACAACCCCGTCGCACCCGCGCGGGAGAGCGGTCTTGCCCTCGACGGGTCGATGAGCTGCAGGCGCTCGATCCTGCACTCCCGCTCGCCGTCGTGTGAGCAGCCAGGCACGGCAAGCACAGCCGTTTCCGCGTCCGCCGCTTTCAGCTGGTCGACGAGCTCTCACGTCAGCATCGATCGGGCCATCGGTCCGATCGCGCACACCCGAGATGCCCCGCATGTGCGCATGGATACAGTGCTCCATGCCGTCGACACAGCTGCTCACCTCCGATGACCTCGACGAGATCGGCAGTACCTCGTTTGATGCTGATCGGCCGCTCGATGTCGCTGCCGAGCTGGTCG